>NZ_JAIUIH010000014.1:0-149074 GCF_020165515.1 Mesorhizobium sp. BR1-1-13 | reverse complement strand
CGCCGGCGCCGCCGGCGGGGGTGGCGGAGGCTCGGGCTCCGGATCGCTGGCCTGCACCGGCGGCGTCGGATCGACCGGCGGATTGTTGATGTCGCCTTCGGACGGCACTGGCACTGGCGGCAATGCAGAGGGAGGCGGCGGAGGTTCGGTCTCCGGCGGCACCGGTTGGGGCGCAAGTGTCGGTGCCGACGGCGCCGCGGCCGGCGATGTCGGCGTTATCAACGACGAGCGCAGATACCAGTTCTCCGCGCTGCCTGCGGTGACGCCACCCTTGAACAGATAATATTCGAAGGCGCCTGCCGCGACCGGCGCATCGAGCGCGAAGGCGCTGGCGCTGGAGGTGGCGCCATTGACCGCCTGGACGACCATGATGCCGTCCTGCGTCGTCTCGGCACCCGCGCCGCCGACATTGACCACGCCGATGCCGGTCGAGCCGGAAGCCGTGCCGCCCGACAGCACCAGCCTGTCCGAGGCCGAGGAATCATCGCCGAGCTCTGTCTGGATGAGCAGCAGGCCGCCAAGCCCGGTGTAATTGCCCGAAATCGTCAGCCGATCCGTCGCGCCCGTACTGCCGTTGGTCAGGTCGATGCGGCCGGCATTGACGACGTCCGCAAGCTGGCCCGCCGTAAAGGCCTGTATCGACGCGTTGAAGCCGCCGCCATAGAGCGTGCTTGCCGCATCGACGTTGAGCGAGCCGGTGCCGGTGCCGCTGTCTCCCAGTACGAGATTGCCGTCCAGCGTGAGTTCGGTGTCATTGGTGGCGTCGATGCTCTCCCAGTTCTGCACCCGGCTAATGCCTTTGAGCTTGACGTTGTCGAAACTCAGCGTGTCGGTGCCGAGGCCGCCATTCAGCGCATCGGCGCCGCCCAGATTGGAATTGGTCAGGTTGCTCAGCTTTGCCGTGTCGTTGTCGGCGCCGAGGTCGACAGCGCCATAGATGACGCCGCCGCCGTCCCAGACGAAACTGTCGGCTCCGAAGCTCATCAGCACGTCGCCGCCGACCGTGCCGCCGGTAATCGTCACGCTGTCATTGCCGCCGCTGACGCTGATGTTGCCGCCGATCGTGCCGCCCGAAAGGATGATCGTGTCCTTGTCGAAGCCGGTGACGAGGTTGCGGTCGATGGTGCCGCCAGACATGTTGAAATAGTTCTGGTCGAGCTTCATGTTCACGCGGCCGATGCGGCCGCCGGTCATCACTGCATGGTCGCCATCGTCGAAGAAATCGACGATGCGTCCGTCCGTCATGGTGAAGGTGTCGAGGCCATCACCCTGGTTGAGTGAACCGATCTGGCCGCCGCTCATGTTGAAGTCGTCGATGCCCGAGCCTTGCTGCACATTGCCGACGACGGTGCCAGCGCCGATGGTGAAGAAATCGGCGCCACCGCCCTGGTCGACCGTGCCGGTGATGGTACCGGACTGCATGTCGATGCGGTCCGAACCGACGCCGAAGGTGACATTACCGCTCACCTGGCCGGTGCCGCCGGCGGGAAAGGTCAGCCTGTTGTCGCCGTTCAGATCGTTGAGACTCCCGCCCGAATCGCCGCTGTCGCAGATGAAGGTGTCGTTTCCGGCGGTCGGAACGAGCAGGCATGCGGCGAAGGCCGCGGAATTGGGCAGCAACGCCAGCGACGCCGCGGCAAGAACGCCAAGCATCCGAGGATGAAACATCAACGGAACATGCCGTTCCAGAACAACTAATTTAGCGATGGCTTCCGAACCGCCATTCGGAAGCCTGTTTTCGAAGCGCCGCACCGCGTCCCTCCAAGATTCGCGCTTGCAAGCCCCCACCCTGCGCCGCAATGAAGACACAATTCGTTCCGTTTTACAAAGCCTAATCTGCGCGTCATGGTTGATGAACTGGAAAACGGGCCGGACAGATCTGTGCTTTGATTGAGCCAGAATTGGCGCTTGGCGTGCGCCCCGCCAACGCTCCAAAGCGTGTTGGCGGCGGCGCGTGCGCTGGCGCGGCCGGACAGTCCGTTGTCGGCATTGTTTTCGCGATGCGCGGCCGATTTGTCAGAGAATTGACCCGCGACGGATCTTGGCTTAAAAACTGGCTCGGCCAGATTTTTTCGAGATCCGAAAAAAATAATGGCAGGGGAGGAAACCATGTATCTCGGCCTCGACCTGGGCACGTCGGGCGTCAAGGCGCTGCTGATCGATGCCGAACAGACCGTCATCGGTTCCGGCCATGGCGCGCTCGACGTTTCGCGGCCGCATCCCGGCTGGTCCGAACAGGATCCAGCCCACTGGCTACGCGCCTGCGAAGACGCGATCGCCGAACTGAAGGCCTCCCATCCCCGGCAGTTCGCGGCGGTGAAAGGCATTGGCCTGTCCGGTCAGATGCATGGCGCCACCTTGCTTGACGCCTCTGACAAGGTGCTGCGCCCCTGCATTCTGTGGAACGATACGCGCAGCCATGCCGAGGCAGCCGCGCTCGACGCAGATCCGCGGTTTCGCGAACTGACCGGCAACATCGTCTTTCCCGGTTTCACCGCGCCGAAGCTCGCCTGGGTGAAGAACAACGAAGCCGCCGTCTTCGCCAAGGTGGCGAAAGTCTTGCTGCCGAAGGACTTCCTGCGGCTGTGGCTGACCGGCGAGCATATTTCGGAAATGTCGGACTCGGCTGGCACTTCCTGGCTCGACGTTGGGAAGCGGCGCTGGTCCGCCGACCTGCTCGCAGCCACGTCGATCGACGAAAAGCACATGCCATCCCTGGTCGAGGGTACGCAGAAGGCCGGTGGGCTGCGCGGCGAGCTGGCATCGAAATGGGGCGTCGAAGCCGGCATCCCGATTGCCGGCGGCGCCGGCGACAATGCGGCTTCCGCCTGCGGCATGGGCACGGTGCGTGCCGGCCATGCCTTCGTGTCGCTGGGCACGTCGGGCGTGCTGTTTGCCGCCAATGCCTCCTATCTTCCCAACCCGGCAAGCGCGGTCCACACTTTCTGCCACGCGTTGCCCGACACCTGGCATCAGATGGGCGTCATCCTGTCGGCCACCGATTCGCTCAATTGGCTGTCCGAGATTACCGGCAAGGGCGCAGGCGAACTGACATCGGAACTGGGCGATACGCTGAAGGCGCCGACCGGCGTGTCCTTCCTGCCCTATCTCTCGGGCGAGCGTACGCCGCACAATGATTCTGTCATCCGGGGCTCCTTCACCGGACTGGCGCATGAATCGAGCCGCGCCGTGCTGACCCAGGCCGTGCTGGAAGGCGTGGCGTTTGCCTTCCGCGACAGCCTCGAGGCGTTGAAGACAGCAGGCACGAGCTTGATGCGTGTTACGGCGATCGGCGGCGGCTCGCGCTCGCGCTACTGGCTGAAGGCCATCGCCACCGCGCTTCAGCTGCCTGTCGACATTCCCGCCGACGGCGATTTCGGCGCCGCCTTCGGCGCCGCCCGGCTCGGCCTGATCGCAGCGACGGACGCTGATCCGCTCAGCGTGTGTACCGCGCCGAGGACCGATGCAACGATCGAACCGGATGCCGGCTTGGATGGTGCATTCGCCGATGCCTACCAGCGCTACCGCGGGCTTTATCCGGCGATCAGGGCGGCAACGGCGTGAGCAGGCGCCAGGCGCCCCCCTCTGCCCTGCCGGGCATCTCCCCCTCAAGGGGGGAGATCGGCGGGCTTGGCGATGCCTCATTTCTTTCCACGTTGGTCTTTGGCGAAGGTCTGCGTGACAGCCAATCTCCCCCCTTGAGGGGGAGATGCCCGGCAGGCCGGAGGGGGGCGCCTGGCGCCCATCCTAACAGCAAAGCCTCACTGCGCAGGAACCTTGTCCAGAAACCCGGTGACGCTCTTCAGGCGGCCGTTCTCGATGATGCCGATATCGGTGCCTTCGATGACGGACGGCGTGCCCTCCGGGCCGAGGTTCCAGGAAAAGCGGATTTTGTCGGCAAACCCGTCCGGTGTGCCTTTCAGCGAGAAGCGGAAGCCGGCAAAGCGCTGCTGCACGCCGTCGATCAGCGCCGCGACGCCTTCATGACCGTCGCCCTGCATAATGGGATCGCGATAGCTGACGTCTTCGGTGAAAGTCGCCTTGAGCAGTGCCTGACGGCGGGCGGCGTCGCTCTCGTTCCAGGCGGTGATGTAGCTTTCGGCGATCTTGTTGAGATCGGTCATGATCTGTCTCCTTCGTTGGCTTTGACATGACCCTTTTCACCCAACGGACGAACGGAACCAATTACGCCTGAGGTAATCAGGCGGAGCCATTTCGGAGAGGAAGGAAATCCATGAGCAGCGGCTTTTTCGGCGACATCCAGAAGATCAAATATGAGGGGCCGGATTCGACCAATCCGCTGGCTTACCGGTTCTACAACCCGGACGAGCTGGTGGCCGGTAAACGGCTGGAAGACCATCTGCGCTTCGCCGTGGCCTACTGGCATTCCTTCGCCTGGCCGGGTGGTGATCCGTTCGGCGGCCAGACCTTCGATCGGCCGTGGTTCCCCAAGGCCGGCAGCGTCGATACGATGGAACTGGCAAAACTGAAAGCAGATGTAGCCTTCGAGATGTTCTCGCTGCTCGGCGCGCCCTATTTCTGCTTCCACGACGCCGACGTGCGGCCCGAGGGCAAGGATTTTTCGGAAAGTTCCGCCCGCCTCGACGAGATCGCGGATTATTTCGCCACCAAGATGAAGCAGACGGGCGTCAAGCTCTTGTGGGGCACGGCGAACCTGTTCTCGCACCGCCGTTTCATGGCGGGTGCCGCGACAAACCCGGATCCGGATGTGTTTGCCTATGCGGCGGCGACGGTGAAGAGCTGCATCGACGTCACCAAGCGGCTGAAGGGCGAGAATTACGTGCTTTGGGGCGGACGCGAGGGCTATGAGACACTGCTCAACACCGACCTTGCCCGCGAGCAGGAGCAGGCCGGCCGTTTCCTCAACCTCGTCGTCGACTACAAGCACAAAATCGGCTTCAAAGGCACGATCCTGATCGAGCCGAAGCCGCAGGAACCGACAAAACACCAGTACGACTACGATGTCGCGACCGTCTATGGCTTCCTCAAGCGCTTCGGCCTCGAGAAGGAGGTCAAGCTCAACATCGAGCAGGGCCACGCCATCCTCGCCGGCCACTCCTTCGAGCACGAGCTAGCGCTGGCCAACGCGCTCGGCATCTTCGGCTCGATCGACATGAACCGCAACGATTACCAGTCGGGCTGGGACACCGACCAGTTCCCCAACAACGTGCCGGAGATGGCACTGGCTTATTACCAGGTTCTGCAGGCGGGCGGCTTCAAGACCGGCGGCACCAATTTCGACGCCAAGCTGCGCCGCCAGTCGCTCGATCCGCAGGACCTGCTGATCGGCCATATCGGCGGCATGGATGCCTGCGCGCGCGGCCTGAAAGCGGCCGCCAAGATGGTCGAAGACAAGGCGCTGTCGGCTCCGCTCGCCGAGCGCTACGCGGGCTGGAACAGCGCCGAGGCCAAAGCGATGCTTGCCGGCAAGCGCACGCTGGAGGACATCGCCGAGCGCGTGGTGAAGAAGAAGATCGAACCGCAGCCGCGCTCCGGCCGCCAGGAACTGCTGGAAAACATCGTCAACCGCTACGTGTAAGTGGTGAAAGGCGGGGCGGCGGCTCGTTCAGCCACCGTTCCGCTTACCCACGCCGCTTCGCGGGAAGAAGTTCCCGGCGTCGCGCTTATCTGCCTGCCGCCATCTTCGCCATTGAACGGGAAAAGTTGCCGGCGGGCGGACGGGGGTGGCGCCGAGACCGGGTGAAAGGGCTTTGCGCCAGTGCGGAACCGACGACAAGGTTTTGCCCACTGACGCCCCCCAATCGCCTCTCTCTTGCCTTCAAACTGCCGTCACGAATCTCCTATAAGAAGGGCTCGTGGCGGGAGAGGAAGAAGGAGGCGAACCGATATGCAGAACGAACGTGAAATCGACGCCCTGCTCTCAAATGGCGAGGCCGGGTCGATCATCGACCGGCTGATGGCAATGCCACATCCGAAGGATGGTGCGCGCCGCTCCAACGAATGGGACCGCGCCGTTGCCAGCCGTTTCGAGACCCATCTGGCAAGACAGATGCGCTCGCAGATCGATAGTGGCGGCGACCGGCAGAACGCTGCCTGATCAACCGCTTCCCACCCTCGGGTCAAGCCCGTGGGCATGCTTTGCGCGACATGTACATCAACCCCGGCGTAGCCTGACCGGGGCTTCACCGAAAGCTCTTGAAAACGCCCTCGAAAATGCCGCGGCGGATGAGAATCCGGTCCGCCCGGCAATGTCGGCCATCGCCACCCTGGTGTCGATCACCAGCCGCCGCGCAGCGCCCAGGCGCAGCCTGAGATAGTAGGCGCCGGGCGTCTCGCCGATCGACTTGCGGAAGATGCTCTCCAGCGTCCGCGCCGTAACCCCGGCGCGCTTTGCCACGGCGGCGACCGTCAACGGCTGGTCGACATGCGCTTCCATCAGCCGGATGGCTTGCGCCAGGCGCGGATCATAGCCGTCGAGCCGGCCAAGCGAGACCAGGGGCTGAGCGTCGGTGGCCGCACGGGCCTGATCGTAGATGAAGACGCTGGCCACATCGAGCGCCACGGCCATGCCGAGGCGGGTGCGAACGAGGTGCAGCATCAGGTCGAAGGTGGGCGAGGCGCCACCGGAGGTGAACACCGGCCCGTCGATGACGTAACGGTCCGGGCGGACGTCGACGCCAGGAAAGGCCGACGAAAAATCTTCCATGTCTTCCCAATGGGTGGTGGCGCTGCGGCCTTCGAGCAAGCCGGCCCGCGCGACCAGCCATGTACCGGCCTCGACGCCGCCGCAGGCGCGGGCCATCCGCGCTGCACGGCGCAGGCCTGAGAGCAGAGCCGACGTCGCATAATTCTGCGTGCCGAAACCGGCGACCACGACAAGAACGTCGGTCGGCTCGGCCGCGTCGAAGCGGCCGCTGACCGCCACTGGCAGGCCGCAAGTGGTGACCGGCGCCTCGCCGGTCACGGAAACCAGCTTGAAATCGAACAATGTCTCGCCGGAGATGCGGTTGGCGGCGCGCAGCGGGTCGACCGCCGAGGCCACGCACATGATGGACGAGCCGGAAAACACCAGCATCGTCACCTTGAGCGGCGACCGCTCGGCGCGAAAGATCGTCAGTTTTTCGCTTTTAGTCATGGAAGCTTCGTAAAACGCAAAGCAGTTTTCGGCAAGCCGGGCGATGCTTGGCGCCTGTTTTGACTGGGAGGAGAGTTCCATGCCGCTTGCGATGAACCGTGAGGTCTTCATTACCTGTGCCGTGACCGGGTCCGGCGGCACGCAGGACCGCAGCCCGCATGTGCCGCGCTCGCCCAAAGAGATCGCCGATTCGGCCATCGACGCGGCCAAGGCGGGTGCGGCAATCGTCCACTGCCATGTCCGCGACCCCGAAACCGGCAAGCCCCGGCGCGACGTTCATCTCTACCGAGAAGTGACCGAGCGCATCCGCGAGGCAAATGTCGACGTGGTGCTGAACCTCACCGCCGGCATGGGTGGCGACATGGTGTTCGGCTCGCCCGAGGCGCCGCTGCCGCTGAATGAAAAGGGCACCGACATGGGCGGCGCCACCAACCGCATGGAGCATGTGCGCCAGTGCCTGCCGGAGATCTGCACGCTCGACTGCGGCACCATGAACTTCGCCGAGGCCGACTATGTCATGACCAACACGCCCGGCATGCTGCGCGCCATGGGCGGTATGATGACCGCGCTCGGCGTCAAGCCGGAGATCGAGGCCTTCGACACAGGCCATCTGTGGTTCGCCAAGCAGTTGGTCGAGGAAAAGGTGCTGAAGCCGGATGCGCTGGTGCAGCTCTGCATGGGCGTGCCGTGGGGGGCGCCAGACGACCTCAACACCTTCATGGCCATGGTCAACAACGTGCCGTCGAGCTGGAGCTGGTCGGCCTTTTCGATCGGCCGCAACCAGATGGCCTATGCCGCCGCCGCGGTGCTGGCCGGCGGCAATGTCCGCGTCGGGCTCGAAGACAATCTCTGGCTCGACAAGGGCGTGCTGGCCACCAATGCACAACTGGTCGAGCGCGCGGCCACCATCGTCACCAATCTCGGCGCCAGGATCCTCGGCCCGGAAGAGGTGCGCAAGAAGCTGAACCTGACCAAGCGGGCGCCGCTGGCGGCATAGATTATTCGCAGGGAGGGTCGATATGGCTACCGTAAGATTCACGGCGATGAAGGATGGCGACAGGGAAGACTACGAATTCCTGACCGCGCACGAGATCGACTATGCCGCCAGGACCGGCGAGCGGCTGCTCGACGCGCTGGTGCAGCTCGACGAGGGCCTGTCGGGCTATAAGATCACCCGGCTCGGCCATTCGCTGCAGGCGGCGACGCGGGCCTGGCGTGATGGCGCCGACACCGACTGGATCGCCTGCGCCTTGCTGCATGACATCGGCGATATCTACGCGCCCTACAATCACGACGAATACGCCGCTTCGATCCTGAAACCCTTCGTACGCGAGCAATGCACCTGGGTGGTTGAAAAGCACGGCGACTTCCAGCGCCTCTATTACGCCCATCATCTCGGCGGCAACCGCCACGCGCGCGACCGCTTCGCCGGCCATGCCTATTTCGACGACTGCGACCAGTTTTGCGAGCGCTGGGACCAGTCGAGCTTCGATCCGGACTACGAGACGCTGCCGATCGAGTTCTTCCGGCCTTTCGTGCTCGAAGTCTTCGCCCGCAAGGCCTACGACCCATCGGTGATCCGTGCGGGCGAGCGCGTGCCTCTGACGGATCCACAAACAGCCAGCAAAAGAACCGGAGCCTGACAATGAGCATCATCAACAAGGCGGCCGCCATCGGCGGCGGTGTTATCGGTGCCGGCTGGGTGGCGCGGCTGCTCCTCAACGGCATCGAGGTGTCGATCTTCGATCCAGATCCCGAGGCCTCGCGCAAGGTCTCGGAAGTGATGAAGGGTGCGCGCCGCGCCTACAAGCAGATGGTTCCCGGAGGCCTGCCGAAAGAAGGCAGGCTGACCTTTGCAAAGACCATTGCCGAAGCGGTGGCCGACGCCGATTTCATCCAGGAAAGCGTGCCGGAACGGCTCGACCTCAAGCACAAGGTGCTGGCCGAGATCGACACCCATGCGCCGGCCAACGCCATCGTCGGCTCGTCCACATCAGGCATCAAGCCGACCGACATGCAGATTGCGATGAAGAAGCATCCGGAGCGGCTGGTCGTCGGCCACCCGTTCAACCCGGTCTATCTCCTGCCGCTTGTCGAGATCGTCGGCGGCGACCAGACCTTTCCCGAGGCGATCGAGGTCGCCAGGGAAATCTATGCATCGATCGGCATGAAACCTGTCGTCATCCGCAAGGAGATCGAAGCCTTCGTCGGCGACCGACTGCTGGAAGCCGCCTGGCGCGAGGCGCTGTGGCTGATCAAGGACGGCATCTGCACCGTCGAGGAACTGGACGACATCATGCGCTATGGCTTTGGCCTGCGCTGGGCGCAGATGGGCATGTTCCAGGTCTATCGCGTCGCCGGCGGCGAAGCCGGCATGCGCCACTTCATGGCTCAGTTCGGCCCCTGCCTGAAATGGCCGTGGACCAAGCTGATGGACGTACCGGAGTTCAACGACGAGCTGGTCGACCTGATCGCCACGCAGTCGGACGACCAGGCGCATGGCCTGTCGATCCGCGAACTGGAAAAGATCCGCGACGACAATCTGGTCGCCATCATGGATGCGCTCTCGAAGCAGAACAAGGGCAAGGGCTGGGGCGCCGGCGCCCTGCACAAGGACTATACGAGGCAGTTGGCCAAGCTGGCGGCGAAAAAGCCGGCTGCGTCCAAGGCGGCCGAGAAGGCGAAGGCATCGAAGCCGGTGAAGAAAGCCGAAAAGCCGAAGAAAAAGAAGAAAGGCTGAGACCATGGATTTCGGTCTGTCGGAGGAACAGAAGCTCATTGTCGAGACGACGCGCGCCTTCGTCGAGAATGAGCTTTATCCGCATGAGCGCGAAGTCGAGCGTACCGGCGTGCTGCGCCGCGAATTGATCGAGGAACTGAAGGCCAAGGCGATCGAAGCGGGGCTCTATGCAGCCAACATGCCGGCCGATGTCGGCGGCGCGGGGCTCGATACGGTGACCTGGCTGCTCTACGAGAAGGAACTCGGCCGCGCCAATTACGCGCTGCACTGGACTTGCGTCGCGCGCCCCTCCAACATCCTTTTGGCCGGCACGCCGGAGCAGCGCGAAAAATACCTGTTTCCCTGCATCCGCGGCGAGAAATGGGATTGCCTGGCGATGACCGAACCGGGCGCCGGTTCGGACCTGCGCGGAATGAAGGCGACGGCCGTTCAGGATGGCGGCGACTGGGTGCTGAACGGCACCAAGCACTTCATCAGCCACGCCGACCTCGCCGACTTCGCCATCGTCTTCATGGCCTCGGGCGAAGAGGATTCGCCGCGCGGCAAGCGCAAGAAGATTACCGCCTTCTTCGTCGACAAGGGCACCAAGGGGTTCACGGTGCGCGACGGCTACCGCAACGTCTCGCATCGCGGCTACACCAACGCCATCCTCGAATTCGACGATTGCCGCCTTCCGGCAAGCCAGGTGTTGGGTGAAGTCCACAAGGGTTTCGACGTCGCCAATTCCTGGCTCGGCGCCACCCGCCTGCAGGTCGGCGCCACCTGCCTCGGCCGTGCCGAGCGGGCGCTCGGCCACGCGGTCGAATATGCCGCGCAGCGGCAGCAGTTCGGCCAGCAGATCGGCAAGTTCCAGGGCGTGTCGTTCAAGCTCGCCGACATGGCGACGGAGCTCAAGGCCGCCGACCTGATGGTGTTCGAAGCCGGCTGGAAGTACGATCAGGGTACCGTCACCGACCAGGACATGGCCATGGCCAAGCTGAAGGCCACCGAAATGCTCGCCTTCGTCGCCGACGAAGCCATCCAGATCCATGGCGGCATGGGATTGATGGACGACCTGCCGCTGGAGCGCATCTGGCGCGATGCCCGCGTCGAGCGCATCTGGGAAGGCACGTCGGAAATCCAGCGCCACATCATTTCGCGGGCGCTGCTGCGCCCGTTCGGGGCCTGATCCATGCACAAACTTGAACGCCTTCTGCGCCCTAAATCGATCGCCGTGTTCGGCGGCGCGCAGGCCGCCGCGGTCGTGGCACAGTCGATCAAGATGGGCTTTGCCGGCGAGATCTGGCCGGTGCACCCGAGCAAGGACGAGGTCGCCGGCCGCAAGGCGTATCGTTCGGTCGCCGACCTGCCCGGCGCACCGGACGCCGCCTTTGTCGGCGTCAACCGGCACCTGACCATTGACGTGATCAAGGCCCTGGCCGAACGCGGCGCCGGGGGCGCGGTCTGCTTTGCCGCCGGTTTTCTCGAAACCGAAGCCTATGACGCGGATGGCGAGCGCCTGCAGGCCGAACTGGTTGCCGCCGCCGGCCAGATGCCGATCATCGGGCCGAATTGCTATGGGCTGATCAATTATGCCGACGGCGCGCTTTTGTGGCCCGACCAGCATGGCGGCATCAGGCTGGCCGACGGCGGCAAGGGGGTGGCCATCATCACCCAGTCCTCCAACATCGCCATCAACATGACGATGCAGAAGCGCGGCCTGCCGATCGCCTTCCTGATGACCGCCGGCAACCAGGCGCAGACCGGGCTCTCCGAAATGGCGCTCGGCCTGATCGAGGACGAGCGCGTGACCTCGCTCGGCCTGCACATCGAGGCTTTCGATTCGGTAGCCGGCTTCGAGCGGCTGGCGGCACGCGCGAGGGAATTGAAAAAGCCGATCATCGCCATGAAGGTCGGTCGTTCCGAACAGGCCAGGCAAGCGACCGTCTCGCACACCGCGTCGCTCGCCGGCTCGGACGCAGCGTCCGGGGCCTTTCTGAAACGCCTGGGCATCGCGCGCGTCGATTCCATCCCCGCCTTCATCGAGGCGCTGAAGCTGCTGCATATCACCGGTCCGTTGCCCGGCTACAGGCTGTCGTCGATGAGCTGTTCGGGCGGCGAAGCCTCTGTCATGGCCGACAGTGCCGAAGGCCGCTGGGTCAACTTCCCGGTTCTGACCGACAGCCACCGTGCCCATGTCAAATCGACGCTCGGGCCGCTGGTCGCGGTCGCCAATCCATTGGACTACCACACTTTCATCTGGAACAACGAACCGGCGATGACGGCCACCTTCACCGCCATGGTGTCGGGCGGCTTCGACCTCAACATGCTGGTGCTCGACTTTCCGCGCCCGGACCGCTGCTCGGTGACCGACTGGTGGGCGACGCTGCGCGCCTTCGAATCGGCGCTCAAGACCAACGAGGCGCATGGTGCGATCGTCTCCTCGCTGCCGGAGAACCTGCCCGAGGAATACACCGCCGAGCTGATGGCGCGGGGCATGGTGCCGCTGTTCGGCATTTCCGAGGCGATGGACGCCGCCCAGGCGGCCGCCTTCATCGGCTGGGCCTGGAGCGAGCCGCAGGCACAGCCGGTCGACACCTCCGCCTCCGGTGCTGCGGGCGGCGAGCATGTCACGCCCGACGAGGCGCAAGCCAAGGCGCGGCTGATCAAGGCCGGGCTGCCGGTGCCCAAGGGCGAGCGCGCCGGGAGTGCCGTCGAGGCGGTGATCTCGTCCATGGCGCTCGGTTTCCCGGTGGCGCTGAAGGCGCTGGGCGTCACCCACAAGTCCGAGGTTGGCGCCGTTAGGCTCAATCTCAGGGACGCCGAATCCGTCAGCACGGCGGCGCACGATCTTTTGCCGCTCGGCACAGGCCTTTATGTCGAACGCATGGTGCGCGACGGCGTTGCCGAGCTGATCGTCGGCTTCACCCGTGACCCAATGTTCGGCGCCGTGATGACGCTGGGAACCGGCGGCGTGCTGGTCGAATTGCTGCGCGACAGCGTCACCCTGATGCTGCCGGCGACACGCGACGACATCGAGGCAGCACTTCGCGGCCTCAAACTGTTCCCGCTGCTCGAAGGCTACCGCGGTCGGCCCAGGGCCGACGTCCAGGCTGCCATCGACGCCATCGCGGGCATTGCTGCCTTCGTGCAGACGAATGCCGGCGAGATCGAGGAACTCGACATCAATCCGCTGATCGTCTGCGCGGAAGGCAAGGGCGCCTGGATCGCCGACGCGCTTCTGGTGCTGGGAGAGAACAAGAATGCCTGACGTCATTTCGACCCGCCGTGAAGGCTCGATCCTCGAGGTCACGCTCGATCGGCCCAAGGCCAACGCCATCGACCTGAAGACCTCTCGGCTGATGGGCGAGACCTTCAAGGCGTTTCGCGACGACCCCGGCTTGCGCGTCGCCATCGTCAAGACCGCCGGCGACAAGTTCTTCTGCGCCGGCTGGGATCTGAAGGCCGCCGCCGGCGGCGACGCCGTCGATGGCGACTATGGCGTCGGCGGCTTTGCCGGGCTGCAGGAACTGCGCGACTTGAACAAGCCTGTCATCGCCTGCGTAAACGGCATGGCGGTAGGGGGCGGCTTCGAGCTGGCGCTGTCCTGCGATCTCATCTACGCCTCCGATCACTCCTCCTTCGCATTGCCCGAAATCCGCGCCGGCACGCTTGCCGACGCCGCGACCATCAAGCTGCCGAAGCGCATCCCCTATCATGTCGCCATGGACCTTTTGCTCACTGGCCGCTGGATGGATGTGGCGGAAGCCCATCGCTGGGGCCTGGTCAACGAGGTGCTGCCGAAGGAGAAGCTGGAGGACCGCGTCTGGGAGATCGCCCGCCTGCTCGCCAGCGGCCCGCCGCTTGTCTTCGCCGCGATCAAGGAAACCGCGCGTATAGCCGAAGCGCTGACTTTCCAGGACGCGATGAACAAAGTGACGCGCCGGCAGTTAGCGACGGTGGACGCGCTTTATGGTTCTGAGGACAACATGGAAGGTTTTCGGGCCTTCGCCGAAAAGCGCGACCCGGTTTGGAAGGGGAAGTGACTCTGCGGAGATGACAGCGCCAAGCACCCCCCTCTGCCCTGCCGGGCATCTCCCCCTCAAGGGGGGAGATTGGCAGCTTCAGGCTCGGCGCTTTTCTGGCGACGTAGAAGATTGGCGAAACCCTTCGCGACATCCGATCTCCCCCCTTGAGGGGGAGATGGCCGGCAGCCCAGAGGGGGGCGCCCAGACTCGACGTTGGCAATTGGCCCAGTCAAGATGACCGATTACCAAATCCTCATCGACGCCGAGACCCGGGCCTTCATCGAGCGGACCAATTCCTATTATCCGCCGGATACGATCGACTACACGATTGCCGAACAGCGCGATATCTATGACCGCATGTGTCGGGAGTTCTTTGCCGGCTATCCCGAGGGGGTGACAGCGGAAACCACCGCTATTGCGGGGCCGGCGTGCAATATCCCGATCCGCATCTACCGCAGCGCATCGCAGGCCACGGCAACGGTGCTCTATTGCCACGGCGGCGGTTTCATCCTCGGCGGGCTCGACAGCCATGACGACGTCTGCGCCGAGCTTTGCGGCCGCACCGGTTACGAAGTGGTCTCGGTCGACTACCGGCTGGCGCCGGAGCATCTGCATCCGGCCGCTTTCGACGATGCGATGAACGCCTTCGAGTGGGCGGCAGCTTCCTATGCGCAACCCGTCCTGCTGTGCGGCGACAGCGCTGGCGGCAATCTGTGCGCTGCGGTCAGCCATGCGACGCGCGGTCACGCGAAGAGGCCGATCGGCCAGGTGCTGATCTATCCCGGGCTCGGCGGCGACCGTTCGCGCGGTTCCTATGTGAGGCACGCCGAAGCGCCGATGCTGACCACGCGCGACCTGGAATTCTACACGCACATCCGTACCGGCGGCGTGGACCAGACCGGCGACATCACCTTGTATCCGCTCGCCGACGCCGATTTCGCCAACCTGCCGCCGACCGTGCTGATCACCGCCGAGTGCGATCCGCTGTCGTCGGACGGCGAAGCCTATCGCGACCGCGTCGTGGCGGCCGGCGGGCGGGCCACTTGGTTCGAGGAAAAAGGGCTTGTGCACGGCTATCTCAGGGCGAGGCACACGGTCGGCCGCGCCCGCGCCAGCTTTACCCGCATCGTCGAGGCGGTGTCGGCGCTCGGCAAAAGCGAGTGGATCTGGTGAGAGCTCCTCGCATGGGAATTGACAGAAGATGACCAAGCCAGCGAGTGCCGGAAATCCGTTTGGCCGGCCAGTCTGATCGCGCGGCTTGTCCACAACGCAATCCTGCCCCGAAATGCGGCTGTCCGGAGCTCAAGCCACCGAACGCGCCGCCGCCCGGCCGGCGCTGCGGCCGGAGAAGATGCAGCCTCCCAGGAACGTGCCTTCCAGCGCCGCGTAGCCATGCACGCCACCGCCGCCGAAACCGGCGGCTTCGCCGGCCGCATAGAGGCCCTGAACCGGCTCGGCATCGCTCCCCAGCACGCGGCTTTCGAGGTCGGTCTGCAGGCCGCCCAGCGTCTTGCGGGTCAGGATGTTGAGGCGGACCGCGATCAGCGGGCCGTTGGCGGGATCGAGCATCTTGTGCGGCCTGGCCGTGCGGATCAGCCGGTCGCCGAGATAGGCCCGCGCCCCGCGCAGCGCGGTGATCTGCATGTCCTTGGAGAAGGGATTGTCGAGCTGCCGGTCGCGGGCGCGGATCTCGCGCTCGACCATCGCGACGTCCAGCAGCGGTTCGCCGCCGGCCAGCTTGTTCATGCGCGCCACCAGATCGGGCAGTTCGGCCTCGATGATGAAATCCTCGCCCTTTTCCATGAACGCCTTGACCGGGCCCGGAATCCCTGATGTGGCGCGGCCTAGCACCTGGCGCCAGCTCTTGCCGGTCAGGTCGGGATTCTGCTCGGAGCCCGACAACGCGAATTCCTTCTGGATGATCTTTTTGGTCAGGATGAACCAGGAATAATCGAAGCCGGTGCTCATGATATGGCTGAGCGTGCCCAGCGTGTCGAATCCGGGGTAAAGCGGCACCGGCAGGCGCTTGCCGCGCGCATCGAGCCACAGTGAGGACGGACCGGGCAGGATACGGATCGCATGGTCGGTCCAGATCGGCGCCCAGTTCCTGATGCCCTCGACATAGTGCCACATGCGATCGCGGTTGATGACGCTGCCGCCGGCCTGTTCCGTGATCGCCAGCATGCGGCCGTCGACATGGTCGGGCACGCCTGTGATCATGCGCTTCGGTGCCGCACCCAGCCGTTTTGGCCAGTTTTCCCGGACCAGCTGATGGTTGCCGCCAATGCCGCCGGAAGCGACGACCACCGCCTGCGCTCGGAATTCGAAATCACCTGATATCTCACGCGAGCTTTTGTGGCCGCGTTCCACGGTGCTCGGCTCGAGGATGTCACCTCGCACCCCGGTCACGGCGTTGCCGGTCCGCGTCAGTTCGTTGACCCGATGACGGAATTTGAAGCAGATCAATCCGCGCTTCTCGGCCTCGCGCACGCGCAGCACGAAGGGCTCGAGCACGCCGGGACCGGTGCCCCAGGTGATGTGGAAGCGCGGCACGGAATTGCCATGGCCAATGGCATTGCCGCCGCCGCGCTCGGCCCAGCCAACCACGGGAAAGAATTTCATGCCGCGCTCCAACAGCCAGGAGCGCTTCTCGCCGGCAGCGAAGCCGACATAGGCTTCCGCCCATTGGCGCGGCCAGTGATCCTCCGGCCGGTCGAAAGCGGCGCTGCCCAGCCAGTCCTCGAGCGCCAGCTCGTGCGAATCGCGGATGCGCATGCGCCGCTGCTCGGGCGAATCGACGAGGAACAGGCCGCCGAACGACCAGAAGGCCTGGCCCCCAAGCGACTGTTCCGGCTCCTGGTCGACGATGACGACCTTCTTGCCGGCCTCGGCCAGCTCCGCGGCGGCAACCAGCCCGGCAAGGCCGGCGCCGACAATGATCACATCCGCCTCGTCAACCAATTCCCCTCCCCTTAGCTGGCTAATGTATGGATCCCGAACCGGATTTATATAAATGCTGGTCAGACCGCCTCCCAGCCGTCCTTGCCCCCGGCGCGGAAGATGGCGTCGATGACCTTCTGGTTGAGCACGGATTCCTCCAGCGTGAAGACCCGCTCCTTGCTGCCCTGGGCCGCGCGCGCGAAGGTCTCGACCTCCAGCCGGTACTGCTGCGTGCCGGGAAATCGGAACACCTGCGCCTCGGTGTGGTTCTGATTGTGCAGCTCGATGCGATGGTGATCGTAGAGCCCGGCATTGAAGGGCGAGAACACCTCGATGAACCCGTTCTCGCCATGGAACACCATCACCTGGCGCGCGGCCATCTGGGTCGAGAGATAGAAGGACAATTCAAAGTCGCCGAAATCGGCGCGGATCGAGGAATAGATGTCGGTGCCGAATTTTTTGTCGCGCTCGATCGTCGCCTGTACGCGCAACGGCTCCTTGCCGGTGGAAAAGCGCGTCGACACCGTCGGGTAGACGCCGATGTCGGGCAGCGCGCCGCCGCCGAGATCGAGCTGGTTTCGCATGTTGTTGGGATCGACATTGTAATAGGAAAACGCGCCCTGGACGTGGCGCAGCCGGCCGATGGCGCCGCTGGCGATGAGGTCGCGCACCTTGATCCATTGCGGGTGGTAAACGACCATGAAGGCTTCGCAGACCAGCACCTTCTTCTGGTCGCGCAGCTTGATTAGCGGCGGGATGTCCTTGGCGTCGAGCGCCAACGGCTTTTCGACCAGCACATGTTTTCCCGCCTGGATGGCCTTGGCAGTCCATTCGACATGCTGCGATGTCGGCAGCGGGATATAGACGCCGTCGATCTCGTTCGAGGCGAGCAACTCCTCATAGGAACCGAAAGCATGCGGCGCGCCGAAGCGGTCGGCGAGCGCACGAGCCTTCGAGTGATCGCGGCTGGCGATGGCCGACAGCACGCCATTCTCCGCCTCCACGATCGCCGGCAAAAGCTGCTCGCGGCCGATCTTGGCCGTCGACAATACACCCCATCGGAACATCAGGCTTCTCCATGTCGATTATGTCGATGGAGGTGTGCCCTAATTCGGGGAAAAAGCCAATCTGCGCCGTCATCGTCTGCGTTGCGTCGCTTCGTTTCTTGCTTCGCCCCGGCATAACCAACTTGCCAAGGCTAACTCCTCTTTCCCGTCAGCGTCATGTCGAAGTCGACAACATTGGAATAGAGGGGCGTGCCGACATCCATGCCATAGCGCGACCGCAGCACCTTGCCGGTGACGTGGAATTTGATGGTGCCGCCCTTGAGGCCGTCGAGCTCGGCGGTGAACTTTTCCGCAAACGTCTTGCCCCGCGCCGTCAGCCGGCCGGTGACAAGCGCCGTTGCATCGCCGGTGCGGGTCACGCTGGTCGAGCGGAACTGGATTTCGGGGCTGTTGGCCGCATCGAACACCGCGTCGGAGCGCAGGAAGGCGTCGATGCGGCGCTGGCCGGTGCCGACGCTTTCGGGAAAGATGGTGAGGTCGACCTTCGAGCGCCCGACATCGCTGTTGTCGATGCGGATCGTTCCCTTGAAGCGGGCGAAGGAGCCATCGAACCCGCCGCCGCCGGCCTTGCTGATGGTGAAGCGGATCGAGGAGGCAGCCTGGCTGATCGTATAGCTGCCGGCGGCATCGCCAAGGACAACTGCTGCCCAGGCGGGCACGGCAAGGCAAGTGGCAAGGACCGCCGATCCGAGGACGCGCGCATACATGAGACTATTTCCTTTTTTTGGAGGCAACGCTCTTCGCGCCTCCCTTACAAACGAGGCCACAACCCGTTCTATTCCCGGCCTGAGGAAGGCGTGACCATGCGCGCGAGCACATCGTCCTTCAGCCGGAAATGATGGCGCAATGCCGCTGCGACATGCAGCGCCACGAGTGCGGCGGCGGCATAGGCGAGATACCAGTGCGCAGCCGCCCAGAAATTTTCGGCGGCATCGGATTCGGCAAGCGGCAGGTTGGGCATCACGAACAGGTTGAACGGCATGCTGGGGATCTCCAGCGTCGAGACCGAGACCAGCGCCCAGCCGGACAGAGGCAGAGCAAGCTGGAAAGCGTAGAGCGCCAGATGAGCGAGCGGAGCCGCCCGGCGCTCCAAGGATCCGACCGAGGAGGGCAAGGCCGGCACCGCATTGCCAAGCCGCCAGGCGATGCGCAGGATGACAAGACCGAGCAGCAGGAAGCCCAGCGATTTGTGCAGCTGGATGAGCTCGAAAGCCGTGCGTTGGCTGCTGATGCGGACCATCACGAAACCAAGTGCAAACTGGCCGATGAAGACCAGGCCGATCAGCCAGTGAAGCAGGATTGCCGCCCAGCCGTAGCGGGTCGGGGTATTTATGATCGAAGCTCGCATGGAAGGCGAACGAATGCCGCGTCGGCTTTCTTCCACCCTCCTACAAGGGAGAGGGGAGCCTATCCGCTCACCTTGAAGAAATCGACAAAAGCCCTGAGCGCCGGCCGCATCTGGCGGCGGCTCGGATAGTAGACGAAGAAACCGTCGAAGGATGGACACCAATCCTCCAGCACGCGGATCAGCCTGCCGTCGGCGAGCGGCGCGCGCACATAATCCTCGAAGACGAAGGCAAGCCCGGCGCTGTCGACCGCTGCTTGCGCGATGAGATGGTCCTCGTCGAGGATCAACGGTCCCTCGACCGCCAACTCGATCTCCTCTCCACCCTTAGCGAATTCCCAGCGGTAGAGGATGCCGCTGGAGAAGCGGAAGCGGATGCAGCGATGGTCGGACAGGTCACGCGGATGGCGCGGCCTGGGCATGGTGTCGAAATAGGAGGGAGCGCCGACCACGGCGCTGCGGATATCGGGCCCGATGCGCACCGCGATCATGTCGCGTTGCAGGCTTTCGCCAAGCCGCACGCCGGCATCGAAACCGCCTTCCACCACGTCGGTGAAGCGGTCCTCGATGACGATCTCCAGCACGATATCGGGATAGGCTGATGCAAAGGCGCCGACCCGTGGCGTCAGCACCAGGTGTGCTGCCGTGCGCGGCACGCTGAGCCGCAGATTGCCGGCCGGCCGGTCGCGCGCCTCGACCGCCGTCTCCAGTGCCAGGTCGATCTCCGACAGCGCCGGCCGCAATCGTTCCAGCAACCGCGCGCCCTCTTCGGTCGGGGCAACGCTGCGGGTGCTGCGTGCCAACAGCCGCACGCCAAGCCGTGCCTCAAGGCTGGACACGGCATGGCTGACCGCCGACGGCGCGATCGCCAGTTCCCTGGCCGCGCCACGAAAGCTGCCGCATTGCGCAACAGTTGCCAGCACCGCAAGTTGTGAAAGATGTGCTCGGTTCATTGATCTATTTTCTAGAACGGCCCGTGCGCAGATGAGCCGATTATCGAACATCAGGCAAGGCGCTATCTCCTGAGCATCGCAACAAGGAGACGCGTGATGAAAACCCGCAAACTCGGTACTGAACTGGAAGTTTTCCCGGTCGGCCTCGGCTGCATGGGCATGAGCTTTGGCTATGGCGGCCAGCCGGAAGCCGAGGCGATCGCCACCTTGCACCGCGCCGTCGAGATCGGCGTCAATTTCTTCGACACGGCGGAGGTCTACGGGCCCTACGAAAACGAGATCCTGCTCGGCAAGGCGCTGAAGCCGGTGCGCGAGAAGGTGACGATCGCCACCAAATTCGGCTTCAAGATCCTGGAGGAAGGCACCGGCACCGATCGCATGGCGGGCGTCGACAGCCGCCCCGAACACGTCAAGGCCGTCGCAGAGGCGTCGCTGAAGCGGCTGGGCACCGACGTGATCGATCTCTATTACCAGCACCGGGTCGACCCGAACGTGCCGATCGAAGATACGGTCGGCACCATGGCCGAGCTGGTGCGCGAGGGCAAGGTGCGCGCGCTCGGCCTTTCGGAAGCGAGTGCCGCCACAATCCGCCGGGCGCATGCCGTGCATCCGATCGCGGCCGTCCAGAGCGAATATTCGCTGTGGAGCCGTGACCCGGAAGACGATGTGTTCGCCGTCTGCCGCGAACTCGGCATCGGCTTTGTTCCCTACAGCCCGCTCGGCCCTGGCCTTTTGACCGGCACGATCGCCAAGCCGGAAACGCTTGATGACGACGACTGGCGCCGTGGCCTGCCGCGCTTCCAGGCCGACGCCATGGAAGCCAATGCCAAGGTCATCGCCACGCTGGAGAAGATGGCGGCTGAAAAAGGCGTGACCTCGGCGCAGCTGGCGCTGGCCTGGGTGTTGCACCAGGGCGATTTCATCGTGCCGATCCCCGGCGCGCGAAAGATCCGTCATCTCGAGCAGAACACGGCGGCGGCAGGGATCGAGCTGAGTGCCGCCGAGGTACAGACCATCGGCGATGCGCTATCGCCCGACAAGGTTGTCGGCAAGCGCTACACCGAGGAGTTGCTGGCGCTGGTGAATGGGTGATTGGCAATCCCAAGAGAACCGAAAAGGGGTGCTCCGGCCCCCTTTTCAATGCGGCGCGGCACAAGAGATTGCCAGACGCCCGCATGAAACACCCCCTCTGGCCTGCCGGCCATCTCCCAGGGAGATCGGCTCTCATCCGCTTTCGCCAATTGCAGACGACGTAAGGTAGACAAGGCAGCGAAGCTGCCGATCTCTCCCCTTGCGGGGCAGATGGCCGGCAGGCCAGAGGGGGTGCCTCGCGCCGACATTTCCTACCATGGCACGACCGAAATCTCGGGCCAGTTCTCCCGCGCCCGCTGGCCCTTCGCCTCATGCGTTCGCCGATTGTCCATCACCCGGTTCGGCGTGATGCGGAACGAGAAGACGTCGTCGAGACCGAACGGCGCCACAAGTTCCAGTTGACCATCCGCGTCGTATCGCACCCCGACCGCATGCGTCTTCGACGCAAAGAACCGGACCGACTCGCTCGAACTCGTGTAGCGCGGACAGGGCCGCCCGAACTTCTGCGGGTACCACAAATGCACCCGCGCCTGGTTGCGCACCTCGACCGGCAGGGGCAGCCCCTGGAAATGCTTCGCCGCCCGGCGGATGACGGCGTCCTCGGCCTCGTAGGACAGGTCGCTGTCGTCGAAATAGAACAGGTCGACATCCTTGATGCCATAACCCGACGACTTCCCCGTCAGATGGTTCCAGACCGAGTTGTAGAGCACGCCGGAGACCACCAGCCAGTCCGGAAGGTCGAGCGTGCGGGCACATACCAGCGCCTGGCGCACGAGCGCATCCGACAGCAGGATGTCAAGAAACGCAGCGCGTTGTGCTTCGAACGGGAGCCCGGAATAGCGCAGATGGTCCATCGCCCTTTGGAGGGCGATTCGCCACTCTCCCGCAATCCCGGAAAGAGGCTATGCCCTGAGCACGCCTCCGGTCTGCTTGCCGACATTCTCGACGATGCGCTTGGCCAACGCCTCGAAATCCTCGTCGGTCAGCGTCTTCTCGACCGGCTGGATCGACACTTCGATGGCGATGGACTTCTTGCCCTCGCCCAGTGACGCACCGTCGAAAACATCAAAGACCGAGACGCCGGTGACCAGCTTCTTGTCCGCGGCGAGCGCCGCGCGTACCAGCGTGCCGGCCTCGACCGCCTTGTCGACGACGAAGGCGAAGTCGCGCTTCACCGCCTGGAAGGCGGAGAGATCCAGCCTGGGCTTGGTTTTCGTCGGCTTTGCCTTGGGTTCGGGCACGGCATCGACATACACTTCGAAGCCGCAGAGCGGGCCGGAGACGTCGAGGCCTTCCAGCGTTTTGGGATGAAATTCACCGAACGTGCCGAGCACCGTCTTCGGTCCGAGCTTGATCGTTCCGGAACGACCAGGATGGTACCAGGACGGGCCGCCGGCCTCAATCTGCAGCCGCTCGACCGGCGCGCCGCAGGCTTCCAGTGCGGCGATGGCATCAGCCTTGGCGTCGAACACGCCGACCGAACCGGAATTGCCAGCCCAGTTGCGGCCGGAACCGTCGAGCTTGGCGGTGCCGCGCCGCACGCCGGCGGCGACGCGCCGTTGCTGGTCGGCGCCGTCGCCCTCATAGGTGCCGGAGACCTCGAACAACGCCACCTCGCCAATGCCCTTGTCGGCATTGCGCTGGGCGGCTGCGATCAGGCCGGGCAGCAGCGAGGGCCGCATGTCGGACATGTCGGCCGCGATCGGGTTGGCGAGCTTGAGCGAAGCCTGCCCGCCGCCGAACAGTTCGGCGTGCCTGGCGGGGATGAACGACCAAGTGACCGCCTCCATCATGCCGCGCACGGCCAGCGCCCGCTTGGCCGCGCGGGTGCGGATCTGCAGCGTCGTCAGGATCTTGCCGTTGACCGCGTCATGCGCACCGAGTGGCTGCGAAGCGATGTTGTCGACGCCATGGATGCGCATTACCTCCTCGACCAGGTCGGCCTTGCCGTCGACATCGGGGCGCCAGGACGGCACGGCGATATTGACGACATCGCCCGAACCCTCAGGCTTGAAGCCGAGGCGCGTGAGAATATCGAGGCTTTCCGCCGTCGGCACTTCTATGCCGGTCAGCCGCTTCACTTCGGACAGCGGGAAGGAGACGATCTTGGGCTGATGGCCGACATAGCCGGCCACCTC
Source organism: Mesorhizobium sp. BR1-1-13 (assembly GCF_020165515.1). Taxonomy (NCBI): domain Bacteria; kingdom Pseudomonadati; phylum Pseudomonadota; class Alphaproteobacteria; order Hyphomicrobiales; family Phyllobacteriaceae; genus Mesorhizobium; species Mesorhizobium sp. BR1-1-13. The sequence continues at coordinate 125,675 of NZ_JAIUIH010000014.1, read as the reverse complement.
GATTTCCGTCGGCGTGCCGCCGCAGAAATCGAGCACCAGCCGGGTCGCGAGCTCAACGCCCGGCACCATGAATTCGGGGTCGACCCCGCGCTCGAAACGATAGCGGGCATCGGTGATGATGCCGAGCGCGCGCCCGGTGCGGGCCGTGGTGATCGGGTCCCAGAGTGCGGATTCGATCAGCACGTCGGTCGTGTTCTCGTCGCAGCCGGAACGCTCGCCGCCCATGATGCCGGCGATCGATTCCACGCCATTGTCGTCGGCGATGACGCACATCTCCGGCGTCAACGTGTATTCGCGGCCGTCGAGCGCCAGTACCTTTTCGCCCTCCCTGGCGCGGCGCACGACGAGATTCCCGGCGACCTTGCCGGCATCGAAGACATGCAGCGGCCTGCCACGATCGAAGGTGACGTAGTTGGTGATATCGACCAGCGCGCTGATGGGCCTCAACCCAATGGCGATCAGCCGCTGCTGGAGCCATTTCGGCGAGGGACCGTTCTTGACGCCGCTGACCAGATTGAGCGCGAAGCCGGGGCAGAGTTCCGGCGCTTCGATCGTCACCTTGACCGGGCACAAGTCGTTGCCGACATGCGGCATGATAGCGCCGCCGACAAGGCGGCCGAGACCGCTCGCTGCCAGGTCCCTGGCGATGCCGTAAACGCTGGTGGCATCAGGTCGGTTGGGCGTCAGATTAATCTCGATGACCGGATCGTCGAGATGCGCGTAAGCGGCGAAGCTGGTGCCGACCGGCGCATCTTCGGGCAGGTCGATGATGCCGTCGTGCTCGTCGGAAAGTTCCAGCTCGCGCTCGGAACACATCATGCCGTGGCTTTCGACACCCCTGATCTTGCCGACCGTCAGCGTCACGTCGATGCCGGGCACATAGGTGCCGGGCGCGGCGAAGGCGCCGATCATGCCCGCGCGCGCATTGGGTGCGCCGCAGACGACCTGCACGGGCGGCTTGCCGTCGCCGGTATCGACGGTCAGCACCCGCAGCCGGTCGGCATCGGGATGCTGCACCGCCGTCAGCACCCTGGCGATGACGAAGGGCTTCAGGCTCGCCTTGTCGTCGACATGCTCGACTTCGAGGCCGATCGAGGTCAGCCGCTCGACGATCTCGCCGAGCGTGGCATCGGTCTCGAGATGGTCCTTGAGCCAGGAAAGTGTGAATTTCATGATGCTGTTCCGTAATGTATCGCAGCAGGAATCGTCGTCTTGGCCGTCACGCGCTCAGGCCCCCGAACAAAGTCGGCATGTCGAGCGGCCGGAAACCGTAATGCGACAGCCAGCGCACATCGGCATCGAAGAAGGCGCGCAGGTCCGGCATGCCGTATTTCAGCATGGCGATGCGGTCGATGCCCATGCCCCAGGCAAAGCCCTGATATTCATCGGGATCGAGCCCGCCAGCGCGCAGAACGTTGGGGTGCACCATGCCGCAGCCAAGGATCTCCATCCAGTCGGAGCCTTCGCCGAAGCGCACCTCGCCTGGCCGCGAGCGGTCGCACTGGATATCGACCTCGAGGCTTGGCTCGGTGAACGGGAAGAAGGACGGCCGGAAGCGCATCTTGACCGACGGCACTTCGAAGAAGGCCTTGCAGAACTCCTCCAGCACCCACTTCATGTTGGCGACGTTGGCCGATTTGTCGATCACCAGCCCTTCGACCTGATGGAACATCGGCGAGTGGGTGGCGTCGGAATCCTGCCGGTAGGTCTTGCCCGGAATGACGATGCGGATCGGCGGCTTCTGCTTCTCCATGGTGCGGATCTGCACCGGCGAGGTGTGGGTACGCAACAGCTTGCGCTCGCCCTTCTCGTCCGGCTGGAAGAAGAAGGTGTCGTGCATCTCGCGCGCCGGGTGGCCTTCCGGGAAATTCAGCGCGGTGAAGTTGTAATAGTCGGTCTCGATATCCGGCCCTTCGGCGATGGCGAAGCCGAGATCGCCGAAGATCGCCGCGATTTCGTCGATGACCTGGCTGATCGGATGAATGCGGCCGCGCTCGGCCGGCGACTGCCGCACCGGCAGCGTCACATCGACCTTCTCCGCGGCGAGGCGGGCAGTGATGGCAACATCCCTGAGTTCCGCCTTGCGCGCGGTGAGCGCATCGGTGACGCGGTTCTTGAGGCCGTTGATGGCGGGGCCTTTGACCTGGCGCTCCTCGGCGCTCATCGAGCCGAGCGTCTTCAGCATTTCCGAGATCGACCCCTTCTTGCCAAGGGCTGCCACGCGCACGGCTTCTATCGACGCTTCGTCAGACGCCGATGCGATGTCGGCCATCAGGGAATTTTCGAGCGTATCCAGGCCAGTAGTTGCGTCGTTCACGGTCAAACTCGCTACGTTGGAAGTCGGCTTTAAAGTGAAAGTCACTTTAAAAGTGAAATTTCAGGCAGAGACAAAAGAACCCGCGCCAGCCGTGCCAGCGCGGGTTCCCCAAATCAGAATTTCGAATGCTTGGGAAGCGCTGGTCTTAGGCGACAGCGCTTTCAAAAGCATTCGGGGTGGTGTTCTTGAGGTACTCAAGAGCAACCTTGGCCTTGGCAACGAGCGCGGCGAAAGCCTGCGGCTCGTGGATGGCCATATCCGACAGGATCTTGCGATCGATCTCGATGCCAGCCTTGTTGAGGCCGTCGATGAAGCGGCCATAGGTCAGGCCGTGCTCGTGCGTCGCGGCGTTGATGCGCTGGATCCACAGCGCGCGGAAGGAGCGCTTGCGGTTCTTGCGGTCGCGATAGGCGTATTGCAGCGACTTTTCCACCGCCTGCTTGGCGATGCGGATGGTGTTCTTGCGGCGGCCGTAGAAGCCTTTCGCGGCTTTCAGGACCTTCTTGTGCTTGGCGTGCGAGGTGACGCCTCTTTTTACGCGTGCCATGTCATGATCTCCTTAAAAGCAATTCCAGGAAAAGTGCCTTGCGGTTTTCCGTTCGGAATTGCGTAAAACAAATTCGTGTTCGGCCGAATGCTCAGAGGCCGTTCGGCAGAAAATTCTTGATGACCTTCTTGCCATCCGGTTCAGCCAGAACCATCGTGCCGCGGGCATTTCGAATGAACTTGTTGGAACGCTTGATCATGCCGTGGCGCTTGCCGGCCGCAGCCGACAGGACTTTACCCGTACCGGTGATCTTGAACCGCTTCTTGGCGGCCGATTTGGTCTTCATCTTGGGCATTTTGCTACTCCGTATTGTGGCGCACCATCGCGCTTCTTGTTCGCTTCGGGCCGACCAAAGCCCGAAAAGCAAATGAAACCGCCACGGCATGCCCTGCCGGGCGGTTTTCTAGAACGGCGGTGCTATACGTCAAAGATAGCCGGCGCGCAACACCTCAGGCCGTGCGGGTCGTGCGACGCTCTGTCCCCCTCAGGGAAGCGTGAACCACACCGGCAGCAGGCCCGACTGCTGGGCGCCGTCGATCAGTTCGAAGGCCGGCAGCGCCACCAGGAACACCAGCCCGTCGAGCAGCGTGTTCAACAAAAGGCGCGGCTTGAAGCTGCCGGTCTCGCCTTCATCGTAAAGCGAGAGGTTGGGGAAGAAGCGTGGCACTTTCGCCAGATAGGCCTGATAGGGCGCGCCGAGCGCTTGCCGCAGGAATTTCTCCTCGCGCAGGATGACGATGTGAAAGGCGCCGGCGCACAGGACCGCGAAAAGGACAATCCCGGTAAATGAGCCGATCTGCGCGCCGACGCCGGCGGCAGCCACGGTCGAGAACACATAGAGCGGGTTGCGGGTGATCGAATAGGGTCCGCCAGTCACCACTTCGGACGACTTGCGCCCGCCTATGTAAAGCGTCGCCCACAGGCGCCCGACGATGCCGAGGAAAATCAGCAGCACGCCGAACATCTCGATGGTTTCATGCACGGGCGTATCGGGCGGGAAGGTCGATTGACCGAACAGCAGCGCCGCAAACAACACGAGGACGAGCACGGCAAGCACCAGCCGGCGCGTGCGCTGGTAGCTACCCAGCCCGTATTTGAGTTTTTTGTCCAAGGGGAGGAATCCGATCGTCGAAGAGCTTAGCCGGCGACCGCAGCTATGGCCGAGAAATGGGCGTCCCGCCGATCGCCGGGACGCCCTGTAGCACAATTCAGGCGGAATTGGAGCGCGTCGGCCGCGCTAACCTTATCGTGATCTAGCGCGGCGCCAGCACCATCATCATCTGGCGGCCTTCGAGCTTCGGCTCCGCTTCGACCTTGGCGATGGTAGCCACTTCCTCACGCACCTTGTTCAGAAGCTGCATGCCGAGCTCCATATGCGCCATCTCACGGCCACGGAAGCGCAATGTCAGCTTGACCTTGTCGCCTTCCTCGAAGAAGCGGCGCACCGCCTTCATCTTGGTCTCGTAGTCGTGGCTGTCGATGTTCGGGCGCATCTTGATCTCCTTGATCTCGATGACCTTCTGGTTCTTGCGCGCCTCGGCCGCCTTCTTCTGGTTGGCGTATTTCAACTTGCCGAGATCGAGGATTTTTACGACGGGCGGCTGCGCGTTGGGCGATATCTCGACGAGATCGAGCCCTGCCTCTTCGGCGAGCAGCAATGCGTCGTTGATGGAAACATCGCCACGGTTCTGGCCTTCGGCGTCGATAAGCTGGACCCGGGGAACCCGGATGTCACGATTGGAGCGCGGCCCATCCTTGGTCGGCGCCGCTGCTTTGAAAGGTCTGCGAATGGTCGTGGTCTCCTTGGCCGTTTCGTTCTGGATTTGCAGGTCTTGATATGTGGACGCGCCAATGTGGGGAGCGCGCGGGCGGAGTCAATAGCACAGCATTGACAGAAAATCACCTGATCGCTGCCTGCACCAAACAAAGAAAGATGGCGAGCACTTTTCGCCACGCCACTGGCTGTGTCACAAGACCCTGCGCCGAAAGACGGCGCGAGGAAAAAGCCATGACTGCCCCTGTCATTCTGGATATCGACGGATCGAGCATCGCGGTGCGCCATATTGCGGGCGCGACGCCTGGCGTCGTCTGGCTCGGCGGCTACAAGTCGGACATGCTGGGCACGAAGGCTGAAACGCTTTCGGACTGGGCGGCAAAAGACGGCCGCGCCTTCCTGCGTCACGACTATTCCGGACACGGCGAATCCGGCGGCGCCTTTGCCGACGGCACGATCTCGAAATGGCTTTCGCAAAGCCTGGCCGTGTTCCGGCATTTCACCAGCGGCAGCCAGATCCTGGTCGGCTCGTCGATGGGCGCCTGGATCGCCCTGCGCATGGTGCAGGAATTGCGCAAGGCAGGCGACGCAAGCGTCGTCGGTCTGGTGCTTCTAGCACCGGCGCCGGATTTTACCGCAGAACTGGTCGAACCGGTGCTGACCAAAGCGCAGAAGCGCGACCTTGCCAAAAAAGGCTTCTTCGAGGAGCCGTCGGACTATTCCACCGAGCCCTACATCTACACGCGCGCGCTGATCGAGGATGGGCGCGACAACCTGGTCATGACAGGCCCGCTCGACACACACTGCCCCGTACACGTCTTGCAGGGCCTGGCCGACCGGGACGTGCCGTCGAGCCATGCGCTGAAGCTGGTCAGCCTGCTGCCGGCCGACGATGTCACGCTGTCGCTGATCCCGGACGGCGACCACCGGCTGTCGCGGCCGCAGGATCTCGACATGCTGGTGCGGGCGGTCGGCGACATGGCTGCGCAGGGCAAGTGACGATGCGCCTTTCCATCCCGATCTCGGCCTTCGTCGCGGCCATCGTCGGCTTCGGCGGCACGCTGGCCATCGTCATTGCCGCCGCCCACGCGGTCGAGGCGACGCAAATTCAGACCGCGAGCTGGGTGACCACGATCTGCCTGGCCATGGCGGTCGAAAGCCTCTGGCTGTCCTGGCGAACGAAAATGCCCGTCATCACCGCCTGGTCGACGCCGGGCCTGGCGCTGCTGGCGGCGTCGAGCGGCTTTTCGATCGGCGAGGCCGTCGCCGCCTTCATCGTTACCGGCATCCTTTTGGTCGCCACCGGGCTGTTCCGGCCGCTGACGAAACTGATCTCGGGGATACCGCCCTCGGTCGCTTCAGGAATGCTGGCCGGCATTGTCGTCACCTTCGCGCTCAATGCGGTCAAAACTGTCCCCGCCGACCCCTGGCTGATCCTGCCGTTGATCGCCGCCTTCTTCGTCATCCGCCTGTTCAATCCGGCGCTGTCGGTGCTGGCAGTGCTGGTCGGCGGCGGTCTCGCCGCGTTTCTCACCGGCCGCGTCGGCGGTTTGCCCACTCCTGAACTGTCGACGCTCACTGTGATTGCGCCTGTGTTCACCGCCAAGGCGATAATCGGCCTGGCAGTGCCGCTCTACCTGGTCACCATGGCTTCGCAGAACCTGTCGGGCCTCGCCGTGCTGCGCGCCGCCGGCTACCATCCGGAACCCGGTCCGCTGATCGGCATCACCGGCCTGTTTTCGCTGCTTTCGGCGCCGTTCGGCGGCTCGACCACCAATCTGGCGGCGATTTCGGCGGCTATCTGCACCGGGCCCGACGTTCATCCCGACCCCACCGAGCGCTGGAAGACCGGGCCGTTCTATGCGTTTGCCTACCTGATCTTCGCGATTTTCGGCGCTTCTCTGGTGGCGATCTTCGCGGTCCTGCCGCAGAGCCTGATCGTGCTGGTGGCGGGCCTCGCGCTGATGGCCTCGCTGGCCAACGCGCTGGCGATCGCGCTCAAGGACGAAAGCGAGCGCATGGCCGCCACCGTCACTTTTGTCGTCACCGCCTCCGGGCTGACCTTGTTCGGCGTCGGCGCCGCATTCTGGGGACTGATTGCCGGGCTGGTCGTGCTTTTCCTCGATATGCTCAAAAAGCGATAATCATTTCAGCAGCTTGTCCGGTTTTAGCCGACATTGTCTTGAATCGCCGTTTTTGCCTTCCCATTTCGATTCCACGCAGCCGGTCCTGGCTGTCTCCAACCGAAGGAATGGGAGAAAATGAACACATCTGCATTGATCCGCCCGGCCTGGACGCCGGCAACCATCGCGTTGATGGTGATCGGCTTCATGGTGTTCTGGCCGCTCGGCTTCGCCATGCTCGCCTACATCATCTGGGGCGACCGGCTCGAGGGCTTCAAGCGTGACGTCAACCGCGCGACCGACGGCATCTTCGCCGGCTGCCGCCGCGGTTCCGACAAAGCCGCGCGCTGGGGCCACGGCTCCGCCCGCACCGGCAACGTCGCGTTCGACGACTGGCGCGAAAAGGAGCTTGAGCGCTTGGCAGAGGAACGCCGCAAGCTCGACGAGATGCTGACCGAGTTCGACGACTACGCCCGCGAATTGCGTCGCGCCAAGGATCAGGACGAGTTCGATCGCTTCATGGCCAACCGCAACAAGTCGACCGCGCCGGCGAAATCCGACCCAAGCACCGGCACGGCCCCCACCAAGCGCGGCAAGGGCTCGAACCTGCTTGACGACTGAAGCCCGGCGCATGCCTCCGAAAACCGGAACCGATTTTCGGCAAGGGTCACGCGCCACTTTTAAGTGCTACACTGTCGCTTGTGCGTCCCACAGGACGCGTGGCGCGGTCGGGCAGACCTGATTGTAAAAAAACGGCGCCGCGCGAGCGGCGCCGTTGCTTTTTTGTTCTATTCGTTTTTCTCGAATCGCGTATCGTCCGGCCATGACCCTCGGATTCTTCCGCAATCTGACGAAGCCCAAGCCTGTCGTGGAGCGCGAATATTGCGTCGCCGGCCGCACGCTGCCGCTCAAGATCGTCGAGAGCGACAGGGCGCGCCGTCTGACGCTGCGCATCGATTCCGGCGGCCAGGGTCTGCGTATCACCGTGCCGCCGGGCCTGCGCCGCGGCGAGGTGGAGCGGTTCCTCGACCGTCATCAGGACTGGCTGGAGCAGCGGCTGGCCAAGGTGCCGACACGGCCGCAGGTACGGCCGGGCATCAAGATACCAATCCGCGGCGTGCCGCACCGCATCGTGCATGAGCCGTCAAGGCGCGGCACCGTCACCGTGTCGCGCGACGAACGCGGCCCGCTGCTGATCGTGCACGGCGAGCGCATCCACCTGCCGCGCCGCATCGCCGATTTTTTGAAGCGCGAGGCCAAGAAGGAGATCGAGAAGCTGGTGGCCAGGCACACCGAAGCGCTTGGCAAGCGCGCCAGGGCGATCCGCTACAAGGATACGTCCAGCCGCTGGGGCTCGTGCACTTCCGAAGGCAATTTGTCCTTTTCCTGGCGCATCATGATGGCGCCGCCGCCCGTCATCAACTACCTCGTCGCGCATGAAGTAGCGCATCTGAAAGAGATGAACCACGGCCCGAAATTCTGGAAATTGTGCGAAAAGCTCTGTCCCGACACCGACCGCTGCAAGGACTGGCTGAAGCGCAATGGCGGCGCCCTGCAGGCGATCGTTTTCGAGTAGCGCAATCGCGAAGCGTCGCACGGTGCCTGAGGATGAGCTGTTGCGTAGTGATCCTTCACACCTCCTGTCGCGCCAGCGTTTACGTTCTTACTGGCCGCACGAACTCAATCGTCATTCGCGGCGTTAAGCTCTTCAGGCCGCAGCCCCTCTTCGCTATGATGCGGCCAGGGTAAAAAATTCCGATCGAAGGCGTCGGTGTCGAAATAATCGAGCGCCCGATGCGCCTCGGCGCCGTTGAAGGCGGCCTTGTCCATCAAATGCGCGATCACTTCGCGCGCCTGCGCGATCTTCAGCCTGAGTTCGGCAACGGTTCTGTCAGTCATGATGTTCTCCCGCCTCGCATGCTTCCGATGAATAGGTAGCGTCTTTGGCCCCGCCGGCAAACAATATGCTTTTTCTCGACTCTGCCTCGATTTCATGCCAATTCCCGCGCCATGGCACTCGACATCAAGATCTGCGGCTTGAAGACCGACCAGGCGATGGCCGCGGCGCTGGCCGGCGGCGCCAGCCATGTCGGCTTCATCTTCTTTGCCAAGAGCCCGCGTTACGTCGAACCGGCTGAAGCCGGGCGGCTGCGCGAAGCCGCCCGCGGCAAGGCTTTGGCGGTTGCCGTTACCGTCGACGCCAATGATGCGTTCCTGGACGAGATCATCGACCGCATGCGCCCGGACATGCTGCAGCTCCATGGTTCGGAAACGCCTGAGCGCGTGGCCGAATTGAAAGCCCGCTATGGCCTGCCGGTCATGAAGGCGCTGCCGCTCAGCGAAGCCGCCGATCTCGAGCGCATCAAACCGTTTGTCGGGGTCGCGGACCGGTTCCTGTTCGACGCCAAGCCGCCGAAGGGCTCCGAGCTGCCGGGCGGCAATGGCGTTGCGTTCGACTGGCGCATCCTGGCTGGCCTTGACGCCGGGCTCGATTACATGCTTTCCGGTGGGCTCAACGCCGCCAATATCGGCGATGCCCTTCGGCTTGCCAGCCCGCCCGGAATTGATATTTCCTCCGGCGTGGAAAGCGCACCGGGCGTCAAGGATCCGGCGCTGATCGAGCAGTTTTTCCGGGCCGTCAAGGCAGCGCGAGACGACCGCGCCGCCTGACCGGCTCAAACCCGAGCATGTCCCGAAAAGTGGAAAACGGTTTTCGACAGGACATGCTTAAGAAAATCGAGATGCCAGGAGATCGGCGATGAACAAGCCGGCGACACTCAATTCCTTCCGCACCGGACCCGACGAACAGGGCATGTTCGGCATTTTCGGCGGTCGGTTCGTCGCCGAAACGCTGATGCCGCTGATCCTCGACCTCGAACGGCACTGGAACGAGGTCAAGAACGATCCGGATTTCAGAGCCGAGCTCACCGATCTTTCGACCCATTATGCGGGGCGGCCGTCGAAACTCTATTTCGCCGAAGGCCTGACGAAACATCTTCGTGAAGTTTCCTCGGCGAAGGGCCTCGGGGGCGGCGCAAAGGTTTATTTCAAGCGCGAGGACCTGAACCACACCGGTTCGCACAAGATCAACAATTGCCTCGGCCAGATCCTGCTGGCCAAGCGCATGGGCAAGACGCGCATCATCGCCGAAACCGGGGCCGGCCAGCATGGCGTGGCGTCGGCCACCGTCGCTGCCCGTTTCGGCTTTCCCTGCGTCGTCTATATGGGCGCCACCGACGTTGCCCGTCAAAGCCCCAATGTGTTCCGCATGAAGCTGCTCGGCGCCGAAGTGCGGCCGGTGACCGCTGGCCACGGCACGCTGAAGGACGCCATGAACGAAGCCCTTCGTGATTGGGTGACCAATGTCGAGGACACTTATTACCTGATTGGTACCGCCGCCGGCCCGCACCCCTATCCGGAGCTGGTGCGGGACTTCCAGTCGGTGATCGGTTCGGAGGCGCGCGCGCAGATTCTCGAACAGGAAGGCCGGCTGCCCGACACCATCATCGCCGCCGTCGGCGGCGGCTCCAACGCCATCGGCCTGTTCCATCCGTTCCTCGACGACAAGGATGTCCGTATCATCGGCATCGAGGCTGGCGGGCGTGGCCTCGACGGCATCGAGCACTGCGCCTCGATGAACGCCGGCGCGCCGGGCGTGCTGCACGGCAACCGCACCTATCTCCTGCAAAATGCCGACGGCCAGATCATGGACGGCCATTCGATCTCGGCCGGCCTGGACTATCCCGGCGTCGGGCCGGAGCATTCCTGGCTGCGCGATTCTGGCCGCGTCGAATATGTGCCGATCCTCGACGACGAGGCGCTGGAAGCCTTCAAGCTGACGACGCGTGTCGAAGGCATCATCCCGGCGCTCGAATCGGCGCACGCCATCGCGCATGCGGTGAAGATCGTGCCCGCCATGGACAAGGACCAGATCGTCATCGTCAACCTGTCCGGCCGCGGCGACAAGGACGTGCATACGGTAGCCTCGATGCTGGGGATGGAGATCTGATCATGACGACCCGCATCGACCGCCGCATGGCGAAGCTGAAGACAGAAGGCCGCCCGGCACTCGTCACCTATTTCATGGGCGGCGACCCGGACTATCAGACCTCCCTGTCGATCATGAAGGCGCTGCCAACGGCCGGCGCGGACATTATCGAACTCGGCATGCCGTTCTCCGATCCGATGGCCGATGGCCCGGCGATCCAGGCCGCGGGCTTGCGGGCGCTGAAAGGCGGCCAGACGCTGGTCAAGACGCTGAAGATGGCGGCTGACTTCCGCACCGGCGACAATGAGACGCCGATCGTTCTGATGGGCTACTACAACCCGATCTACATCTACGGCATCGACCGCTTTCTCAAGGACGCATTGGCCAGCGGCATCGACGGGCTGATCGTCGTCGACCTGCCGCCGGAGATGGACGAGGAGTTGTGCGTCCCGGCGCTGAAAGCCGGCATCAACTTCATCCGGCTGGCAACGCCGACCACCGACGACAAGCGCCTGCCCAAGGTGCTGCAGAACACGTCCGGCTTCGTCTATTACGTGTCCATGACCGGCATCACCGGTTCCGCGCTGGCCGACACCGGCAAAGTGGCTGCGGCGGTCAAGCGCATCAAGGGCCATACCGATCTGCCGGTCTGCGTCGGCTTCGGCGTCAAGACCGCCGAACAGGCGCGCGTCATCGGCGCCAATGCCGACGGTGTCGTCGTCGGCACCGCGATCGTCAATGCGGTCGCCAATGTGCTGGGGCCGAAGGGTGAAAAGACCGCCGACCCGGCCGAGGCCGTCGCCACGCTTGTCAGCGGCCTCGCGCAGGGCGTGCGCTCGGCCCGCCTTGCTGCCGCCGAATAGTTTTCCTACCTCAGGTCTTGTGCACGTCGCCATCCCGGGCGGCATGCGCTGGATCGGTTTGCCTTTTCACGGAAACGCCGAGCCGCTCTATCTTTTTGTTTTACCGCAATTCCGGACGGAAAACCGGTTCACACTTTTCCTGGAATTGCTCTAACTCTTCGTCAGGACAGGAGCCGAAGCGATGAACTGGATCACCAACTACGTTCGCCCGAAGATCAATTCGATGCTCGGCCGGCGCACCGACATGCCCGAGAACCTGTGGATCAAGGATCCCGAGACCGGGGAGATGGTGTTCCACAAGGATCTGGAATCCAACCAGTTCGTCATCCCGTCTTCGGGCCATCACATGAAGATCTCGGCCAAGGAGCGGCTGAAATACTTCCTCGACGACGGCAAATACGAGCAGCTCGAAAATCCCAAGGTCATGCTGGACCCGCTGAAGTTCCGCGACGAGAAGCGCTACACCGACCGCTTGAAGGACGCCAAGGCCAAGACCGGCCTGGAAGATGCCATCGTCAACGCGCTGGGCACAGTAGAAGGCCTGCCGGTGGTGGTGACGGTGCAGGATTTCGCCTTCATGGGCGGTTCGCTCGGCATGGCCGCGGGCGACGCCATCGTTCATGCCTTCGAGGTGGCCGTGCAGCGCAAGCGGCCGCTGATCCTGTTTGCCGCTTCCGGCGGCGCGCGCATGCAGGAAGGCATCCTGTCGCTCATGCAATTGCCCCGCACCACGGTCGGCGTCGACCGGCTGAAGGAAGCCGGCCTTCCCTACATCGTCGTGCTGACCAATCCGACCACCGGCGGCGTCACTGCCTCCTACGCCATGCTGGGCGACGTGCACATCGCCGAACCAGGCGCGCTGATCGGCTTCGCCGGACCGCGCGTCATCGAGCAGACCATCCGGGAAAAACTGCCGGACGGCTTCCAGCGCTCCGAATATCTGATGGAGCACGGCATGGTCGACATGGTGGTGTCGCGACTGGAGATGCGCCAGACCATCGCGCGGCTCTTGAAGATGCTGCTCAAGATGCCGGAAGAGCACAAGCCCCTGGAACCGGAAATCCTGCCGCCGGCGGTGGTCGCGACGGAAACACGGCCGCAGGCCTGACGCGACACTCTTTGCCGCGAACCGCGATTGCGCGCGATCTACCGCGCGCTTAGGACTCTTACATGACCACGCTTGCCGCCGACCGTGAAATCGAAGCGCTGATGGCGCTTCACCCGAAAGGCTTCGACCTTTCGCTCGACCGCATTTCACGGCTGCTGGAGCGGCTGGGCAATCCTCAGGCCTTGCTGCCGCCGGTGATCCATATCGCCGGCACCAACGGCAAGGGCTCCTGCGCCGCCTTTTCGCGGGCGCTTCTGGAAGCGTCCGGCCGGCTCGTGCACGTGCACACCTCGCCGCATCTGGTCAGTTGGCACGAGCGCTACCGGCTGGCGGCTGATGGCGGCGGCAGGCTGGTCGAGGACGATATCTTCGCCGAGGCCATCGCCCGCGTCGCCAAGGCCAATGGCGGCGAGAAGATCACCGTTTTCGAGATCCTCACCGCCGTCACCTTCATCCTGTTTTCGGAGCATCCGGCCGATGCCGCCATCATCGAGGTCGGTCTCGGCGGCCGCTTCGACGCCACCAATGTCATCGCCAGGCCGGCTGTCTCGGTGATCATGCCGGTGTCGATGGACCACGAAGCCTATCTCGGCGACCGCGTCGAACTGATCGCCGCCGAGAAGGCCGGCATCATCAAGCGCGGCTGCCCGGTGGTCATCGGGGCGCAGGAAACCGAGGCGGCGCAGCAGGTGCTGATCGAAACCGCCGAGCGGCTCGGCTGTCCGACCCTGGTCTATGGACAGGATTTCCTAGCCTTCGAGGAGAACGGCCGCATGGTCTATCAGGACGATGACGGCTTGATGGATCTGCCGCCGCCGCGGCTGCCCGGGCGCCACCAGTTCGCCAATGCGGCCGCCGCGATCGCCGCCGTCAAGGCAGCCGGCTTCGAGATCAGCCACCGTGCCGCCGAGAAGGCGATGACCACTGTCGCCTGGCCGGGGCGGATGCAGAAGCTGTCGCAAGGCAGGCTGACGGAACTGGCGCCCAAGGGCGCCGACATCTGGCTCGACGGCGGCCACAATCCGGGCGCCGGCGTGGTCGTCGCCGAGGCGCTCGCCGAACAGGAAGAGAAGAACCCCAGGCCGCTTTTTCTCATCTCCGGTATGATCAACACCAAGGACCAGAGCGGCTATTTCCGCGCCTTCAATGGCCTCGCCCGGCACGTCTATACGGTGCCGGTGAGCCTGAGTGACGCCAGCGTGCCGAACGACGAACTGGCGGCCCGCGCCACGGAGGCCGGGCTGACGGCCGAGCCGGTGAGTTCCGTCGCCAGCGCGCTGATGTTGCTGCGCGACACCTGGGACGGCCCGCCGCCGCGCATCCTGATCGGCGGCTCGCTCTATCTGGCCGGCGCGGTATTGGCGGAGAACGGCACACCCCCGACGTGACGCATCCAGTACCTGCGCCCGGAAAGACCGATCATTTCAGCTCGATCTCGATGAAGGCATATTCGCCCTCATTGGCGCTGATGACGTCGTGCTCGACGCCTTCCCTGCGGAAATAGGGCGCGCCTTTCTTCATTTCGGCGAAGGATTCGCCGTCCTTGGTCAGAAGCTTCACCTTGCCGTCCATCAACGGCACGACCACACAGTCGTGGCCATGGCGATGCCAGCCGGTATTGTCGCCCGGCTGGAAGCGGTATTCCGTGACGATGACGCGCTCGTTGTCGATGAAGACGGTGGCCTTGGCGGATCCGGTCATTTTTTCTCTCCCTGCTTCTGCTGTCAGCAGAAAACATCGAGGCTCCGCATGTCAGGGCCAGAGCGGGCGACCGATGACGCCAACAAAAAGCCCGGCGCGATTGGCCGGGCTTGATGTCAGGAATTTTGAATGGATCAGGCGAGATTGCCGTTGATCCAGTGCGACAGCGCGGTCTTGGGCGCGGCGCCGACCTTAACATCGGCTCTTTCGCCGCCCTTGAAGATCATCAGCGTCGGGATCGAGCGCACGCCGAATTCCGCTGCGAGTTCGGGATTCTCGTCGATGTTGAGCTTGGCGATCTTCACCTTGCTGCCGAGTTCATTGGCGATGTCTTCCAGCGCCGGCGCGATCATCTTGCAGGGACCGCACCATTCCGCCCAGAAATCCACCACGACCGGCTCCTTGGCGTCGAGTACAGCGGTCTGGAAATTGTTCTTGTCGACCTTGACGGTAGCCATGCGGAAGTCCTTTCGAAATTTTTCGTCGCACCAAATGTGGTGGTTGCCGCGCCCTTCTTCAAGCAGTTCTTGTGTCACGCTCGCGTGAGTCGGGCAAGTGCGTCATCCATGGCCCGAGCCGGCAGCTCGATCAGCCGTGGCGCCTCCGTGAACAGCAAGGCCGCCGTGACTTCGCGGCCGGGATAGAGCGGCCGCAGCAAGGCGCGATAGAGCGCGAGCTGCAGCAGATAGGCGGGCGGAACCTCGCCCAGCGAGGCGGGTGCCGGACGGTTGGTCTTGTAGTCGACGATGAATACGCGGTCCGGCGTCACCGCCAACCTGTCGATCTTGCCGGAAATCGAGCGTTTCGTGC
Organism: Mesorhizobium sp. BR1-1-13; assembly: GCF_020165515.1. Classification (NCBI taxonomy): domain Bacteria; kingdom Pseudomonadati; phylum Pseudomonadota; class Alphaproteobacteria; order Hyphomicrobiales; family Phyllobacteriaceae; genus Mesorhizobium; species Mesorhizobium sp. BR1-1-13. Next base: position 110,444 of record NZ_JAIUIH010000014.1, on the reverse strand, counting down.
CCTTGACGTCGAGGCTGCCCATGACCGCCACTTCGGCGCGCGAAGAAGGTGCGAAAAGCGGCGCGAAGCGCTGGTCGGCAAGGATCGCCATCACCGAGGCGACGGCCTTTTCGCGCTCTCCACCCGGCCATTGCGCGCCGGCGCGGGCGAGATAAATTTCGGCCGCGCCCTGGCGTTCGTCTTGCGCCACGCCGGGCAGCATCTGCAGCAGCTTGTGCAGCGCCAGGCCTCGCATGACGGCGAAGCCGGGTTCGGCGTCGCCATCCAGCACCGGCGAGCCGGTGTCGATGACGCTTTCCTTGCCCTCGTCGATCAGGGCCGAGGCTCCGGATGGCGACAGCGGGCGCGGCAGGTCCTCGTATGGCGGCAGCGGCCTGAACAAGGTTTCGGGCGGCGGCCCGAAGTCCCGCGTCTGCCTGGCCTCGCTTTCGGCGACCGGCGCAAAGGGCGGCAGTCCGGTCACCTGGAAGCGATGCACTGAAACGCCGCCGGCCGGATGCAGGTACTCGGCGCTCTCCGGCGCCCCGACCAGAGCACGGCTGACAAGCGAATGCCAGGTGCCGGCGTTCGGCGCGCGCTTGCCGTGATAGCCGCAGACGATCAGCCTGTCCTCGGCCCGGGTCATGCCGACATAGAGCAGCCGCCGGTACTCGTCATCGGCGAGATCGCGCGCCCTGGCCGCGGCAGCCTTCGAAATGCCGTTGGCGACGTCGCTGGCCGAGCGCCAGAGAAAGCCCTTGCCGCTCCAGTTCAGCCCCGAACCCTCGAACGGCATCAGGCGCGGCAGGTGCTGATCGCTGAACGGAGCCGAACCGCCATCGACCAGGAAGACGACAGGCGCTTCGAGCCCCTTGGCTGCATGCACGGTCATGACGCGGACCTCGTCGCGGGTCTGGTCCATCTCGCGCTTGATTTCTGGGCCGGCGCTCTCCAGCGTCGACAGGAAGGCTTCCAGCCCGGGCAGGCCGGTCCGCTCCTCGGCAAGGCAGAAACTCAGGAATTCGTCGAGAATGTCGCCGGCTTCCGGCCCGAGCCGCGCAACCATCTTGCGGCGCACACCACCGCGTGCCAGCAAGCCGGCATAGAATTCGAACACCGGCTTGAAGACGGCCTCGTTGGCCCAGATGTCGAGTTGAGCGGCGACCGCCGCGAGCGCTTCGCTTTGGCTGGCATGCTGGCGCAGGGACGCGGCCAGCGACAGGCCGGACGGTCTTTGCGCGGCCAGTGTGAAAAGCGTCTCTTCCGACAGATCGAAGATCGGGCTCCGCAGCACGGCGGCGAGCGACAGATCGTCCTGCGGCTGGATCAGGAAATGGCCGAGCGCGATCAGGTCCTTGACCGCGATGTGGCCGGGCAGGCTCAAGCGGTCGGCGCCGGCGACCGGAATGTCGCGACGCTTCAAGGCACGCGTCAGCGCATGGACGAAGCGATCGCGCTTGCGCACCAGCACCAGCACGTCGCCAGGGCGCAGCCTCTTGCCGCGGCCTTCGATGACCTCGCCATTGCCGATCCAGCCGGCAATGGTGGCGGCGACGTTTTCGGCAACCCGAACCGCCGGCGCGCGGGCATGGTCGACTGCCTGCGTCCAGTCGTCCGGCTCGTCGACGACGTCGGCGCCGATGGATGGCCAGACCTCGACATAGCCCGGCGCATCGGTGCGTATCGCCTTGTGGCTCAGCGGGTCGGGGTCATGGCTGATGCCACGCCGCACGACCGGATCGGCGAAGACACGGTCGACGGCGGCCAGAACATCGTCGGTCGAGCGGAACGACCAGGTGAGCTTCAGATCGGCGAAGGGCGCATCGGCGTCGCGCACCTTGCTTGCAAACAGGAGCCTGCTGTCGGCGAAGGAATCCGGCGCCGCGCCCTGGAAGGAATAGATCGACTGTTTTTCGTCGCCGACAGCGAAGATCGTCCGATGCGCGGTGTCGCGGGCGCCGATGCCGGCGAAGAATTCCTCGGCCAGCCGCTTCACCACCTCCCATTGGTCGGGGCTGGTGTCCTGCGCCTCGTCGAGCAGGATGTGGTCGATGCCCTGGTCGAGCTTGTACTGCACCCACGGGCCGGCATCGGGCCTGGCCAGGAGACTGACGGTGCGGGTGATCAGGTCGTTGAAGTCGAGGAACCCGCGGCCACGCTTCAACTGCTCGTAGCGGGCGATCAGCCAGTCGGCCAGCGTCAGCGCGGCGCGCGTGCCCTCCAGCATCCGGAACAGGGCGAGCCGGTCGACCGTCTCGACGATTGCGGCGGTCGCCGAGAGATAGCGCTCCGCCAGGTCCGGCAGCCGGTCGAGCAGCGCCTTTTTGAAGGCCTTGGCTGGATCGTAGACGTCGCCGTCGGCCTTCAGGAAAGCCCGCGAAAGCAGTTGCAGGCGCCGCACGGGGTCGGTTTCCGCGAAAGCCAGGCGCGCATGAGGCAAGATGTTGTTGAGCACCGTCCTGGCGTCGGCGGCTTCCGCCGCCTGGGCGAAGCCGGCAAAATAATCCGGCAGGAAGCCGGGCAGCGGCCAGATGGCGGCCGCTATGCCTTCGGCGGTCTGGCCGGGGCGGAATTGGAATTCGTCGAACAGCGTCTGGAAGTTCGGGCCGCCTCGATCGATTTCACCGATGAAGGCGCCCAGTTCGTCGCGCTTGCGGACGATCTCGGCGAGCAGGGCGTCGAGCCCTGCCTCGCCACCGCGCTCGAGCACGGCGGCGAAGGCATCGGCGAGGTCCGGCCGATCCGCCGCGCTGCCCGAAATCATCTCACGGCGCGCGGCGGCGAACAACGAGGCCTCCATCTGCGGGTCGAGCATCTCGAAATGCGCGGGGATGTTGGCTTCCAGCGGGAACTGGTGCAGCACCGATTCGCAGAAGGCATGGATGGTCTGGATCTTCAGCCCGCCGGGCGTTTCCAGCGCCTCGGCAAACAGGCGGCGGGCGCGGCGCATGGTTTCGCGGTCGGGCCGGCGGCCATCGAGCGCCTCCACCCTCACCGCCAGCTCGGCATCGCCGAGCGCGGTCCATTCCGACAGGGTCGAGAACACCCGGTTCGACATATTGGCGGCGGCGGCACGCGTATAGGTCAGGCACAGTATCTTCGACGGGTCGGTGCCGCGCAGCAGGAGCCGGATGACGCGCTGGGCCAGCACATGGGTCTTGCCGGACCCGGCATTGGCCGACACCCAGGCGGAATTCCGCGGATCCGAGGCGCTGGCCTGCCTGGAGGCGGTTTCACCGGGGATGGGATAGGCCTTCTTCATGCCTCCCCTCCCTCCTCATCCGCATCGCCGCCCGCCGACCATTCGAGCACGCGGGCGAGATGGTCGTAGTCGCCGTCGGTCTCGCCTTCGCGGAACGGCAGTGCCCGCGACAGGTAGCCGGCCGCCGGATCGGCATAGTGGATGAGCAATTTCTCCAGCCGCGCCCAGGCCTCCTCGGCGAGGTCCGTGGCGGTGCGCGGCTGCCGGTTGTATTCGAGAATCGATTCCTCGAAGACCTCGCCATTCGGCTTCAGCCTGACGAAGGCCAATTGCGAGGGCTCGCGCGCGCCGAGTTCCTGGAAAGCGCCGCGCCTGAGCAACGCGCCCTCCAGCGCCAGTTGCGGCGACAGCAGCGTGTGCGCCTGCGCCTTGGAAGGCGAAGAGCCGGTCTTGTAGTCCAATATGTCGGCCATGCCGCCCTGGAGAAGATCGACCCGGTCGGCATAGCCCGACAGGGTGATCCCGGATTGGCCGACCATGGTCTTGCCCGCTCGCGCCTCGGCGTGGCGCCGGGCCACGGCCCCAGCGCGGCCGCGTTCCCATTCGATGATGCTCGCGGCGAGCTTTTCGAAACGCGGCCACCAGACCGCCTCTACATCGGCGGGAAGTGCTGCCTCGGCAAAGCAGGTCCGGCCGGCGGCGAGCAGGCCGGCCAGCGCATCGGGAGCACGCGGATCGGCCACGCTGCCCGAGAACAGATGCAGGATGGCATGGAACAGCGTGCCGCGCTCGGCCGCACCCGGGTCGCGGATCACCGGGTCGAGCGGCAGCAGGCCGAGGATGCGCCTGGCATAGATGGCGTAGGGATCGCGACGCAGCGTCTCGATCTCGGTGACAGAGAAATGGGTTGGACGCAGCGCGACCGGCGGCTTCGGCTGCGGGCGCGGCGCGAAGTCCCGCCGCGGGCTGGTATCGAGCGCGCGCGCCCAGGCGATGAGTTCCTCGCCACGTTCGGCAAGCCTGGCTGCCTGGTCCTTCCCGATATAAGTGAGCATGCGCTGCAGCCAGCGCGAGGGCACGGCGGGCGCGTCGCCGGCGCGTGCGGAGCGCGACAGCACCACCTTCGCCGCCCCCATGGCCATCTGGAAATCATGTGCGGCAAGCCCAATGCGCCGTTCGGGCGGCTCCAGGTCGATGCCGGTCTTCATCAGCCGCGACATGAAACGGTCGCTTTCGGGTTTGCGCGGCCACACGCCTTCGTTCATGCCGCCGATGACCAGCGTGTCGACATTCTGCAACCGGGCTTCCAGCGCCCCCCAGATGGCAATGTTCCTGTCTGTGCCTTGCGCCGGCTTGACCGTCTCGGGCGCGATCAGCGCCGCCATGACGTCTGGCCATTCGTCGGCAGCAAACGACAGCGGCACCGACGCCGCGACCAGTCTACGCAACAGGTCGGCCAGTTTCTCGCCGGCATCGCCAGCATAGAGTGCGCCGAGCCCGCCATAGGTCGCACGGCCGAGATTTTCCAGCACCACGACGCTGGCCCCGACGAGCGCCACAAGACCGGCGTCGGCCCGACCGCGAAAGGCGGCAAGCGGCGCCACGGCTTCCACCAGCCGCCGCAGCAGATCGCGCGCGTCCTCGATAGCGCGCACGGTCAGCCGGGCAAACCAGAAAGGCCGCCTGCTGTCGCCGCCGAGGTCAACCAGGCGGGCTTCGAACAGGTCCGGCAGCGACGCGATGTCGGGGCGGCCGGTGCCGCCGCGCAGCGCCACCAGCTCGATCAGTTCCGCCGCATGGCGAACGCTCGTCCGGTCCAGGCCAAGGGCAAGCAGGGGATGCTTGAGCAGCGACAACAGGCCGACCGGGTCACCGGGACGGAACACCGCCTGCAACGCCAGCCCGAGCAGGCCGGCGGCGGGCGTGTTGGAAAGCGGCACACCGCCTGAATCGTCGGCGACGACGCCGAAGCGCCCGAGTTCGACCGAGACGCGGCGCGCCAGCGCACGGTCACCGGTAACGAGGGCCGCTCTTTGGCCGGGCTGCTCGACCGCGCGCTTGAGCGCGACGGCGATCGCCACGGCCTCATCGCGTTCGCTGGCCGCTTCCAGCAGGCTCACGCCGGCGAAGGCCTGCTCGATGTCGAAGACGGAAAAGCCGCTGCGCGTCTCGGCCCACAATTCGGTGGTCTCGGCCGGCCGCAGCGCTTCGCCGACGAGGGCGGCGCGAAGCGCGAGTTCATGTCCGGCCGCGCCGATCTCCTCGACATCGCCCCGCAGCACACCCATGGTGCCGATCAGCTTGGCGAGGCCGTATTGCGGATGGCCGAGCACGGCCGGACGTGCGCCCGGCGCCGTGATGGCCTGGAAGGACGGCTCATCCATCGTCCGGTCGAGGCCTGGCAGCACGATGGCGCCGCCCGCCAAACGGGCGATGGCGGCCAGCAGCTCTGCCGTGGCGGGGATGGAGCCGGTGGAACCGGCGGCGATAACCGGCCCGGCGGGCGGATTGCGCCGCAACCGCGCCGCTTCCAGCCGGATCAGGGCGCTGCGATGCGCGGCCGGGTTGGAGAGGTTCCGTTCCCCAAGGAATTTCGGCCAAGCGTCGGTGACGATGCCAAGGAAATCGAGCGTGACCTGCCACCATCCCGCGAGATTGCCGCTCACCAGATCGGCGAGCCGCGTCCAGTCCGTGCCTTCCGTCTCGATCTCATCCATAAGCCGGGCGAGGTCGCGCGCCAGCCAGATCGCATCGGCGGCGGAGGCCGGAATGACGATCTCCTCGTCGAAAAGCGCCGCCACATGCGCCGGCAGCCGGCGTTTCCAGGCACGCACCAGCGGCGCCAGCAGCAACAGGCGTTCGGTTGCCGCGATCGGCGGCGCGAGGTCGATGGCGGCCGACGCTTCCGTCTCGAACGCGGCCTCGTCCTCATCGAACTCGCCGAGCGGTCGGATGACCGGCAGAATCGCCGAACCGCCGCCGCCTCTCGCCGCAAGACTGTCGACGAAGACGCCACGCAAGGCGCGCGCGGCGCGGCGCGTCGGCACATAGATGATGACATCGGCCAAGGCGAGCGGGTCGCCATCGAAGCGGAAGCCCGGAACAAGACGCCCGGCCAGCAGCGCCTCGGCAAGCGTCGGCAGAAACGGCGCACCGGGGGGAATGGAGAAAACGCGGCCCGGGCCGCTCATTGCGACTCGGCTAGCGCGTCGGCGACCGCCGCTTCCGCGCTCGCAATGGCGTCGGGGGTGCCGACGGTGATCCAATGGCCGTGCATTGGCATGCCGAACAGCCGGCCGGCGGCGATCGCCTTGTCGAAGTAGGCGTTAAGCGAATGCGGTTCCGGCAAGGCACCCTTGAAGATGCGCGGATGGGCGATCGCCGCGCCGGCATAGATCAGGCCCGCCGGATCGCCCTTGGAACGCCGCAGGGTGCCGTCCGGCGCGACCAGGAAATCGGTGCTGCCGCAGTGTCCGGTCGCCTGATGGAGATCCGCCAGCATCAGCAGAATATCCATTTTCGCGGCATCCCATGCAAGGGCGAGGCGATTGAGATTGAGCGTCCCGTGGTCGATCCAGAAAGTGTCGGCGTTGAGGATGTAGAAGGGCTGTTGGCCGAGCTCCGGCAGCGCCTTGACGATACCGCCGGCGGAATCGAGCAACCGCTCGCTCTCGTCCGAAATGACGATCCGTGGCGCATGGCGCGCGCCGAGATGGGCGACGATCTGTTCGGGAAGATAGTGCACGTTGACGACCGCCCTATCGATGCCGGCCGCGACAAGGCTGTCGAGACCCCAGTCGAGCAGCGTCTTGCCGGCGATCCTGACCAGCGGCTTGGGGATCGTGTCGGTGATCGGCCGCATGCGCTTGCCGAGCCCTGCGGCGAGCACGATCGCAGTTTTGGGCACGCTCGCTGTGTCCGGTATCGTTGTCACGGCGTTTGCTCCTCCAGCAGACCGTGAGCGGTATAGAACTCGCGAAGGCCGGCCAAGGCAGGATGAGACAGCGCCCGGCGCAGATAGTCGCGGATACGCGGCAGGTGTTTCAGATAATAGGGCTTGCCGTCGCGTTTTTCGAGCCGGACGAAGATGCCGAGGATCTTGGAATTGCGCTGCGCCGCCATGATCGCATAGGCCTCGAGGAACGCCGCCTCGTCAAATGGGCCGGCCGCGTGGCGGGCGGCGACATAGGCATCGAGCGTGCGTTTCTCGATGCCTGGCGGGATGGTGACGCGCGCGTCCATGGCCAGAGAGGCGACGTCGTAAGCGGCGGGGCCGATCAGCGCGTCCTGGATATCGACGATGCCGAGCCGGTCATGGCCGGAGCGCTCAGCGCGCCAGATGATGTTCGGCGAATGAAAGTCACGCAGCATCAGCGTGTATTGGCTGTCCGCGAGCCGGTCGAGAACCCCGTTCCACTCCTTGTGGTAGCCGACGCGCAAGGCATCGCCCGCCGGCGCGCCCGTCAGCATCGGCACGTACCAATCGACCAGCAGGTCCGCCTCGATCAGCATGGCGTCGCGATCGAAGGGCGGCACATCGTGAAACACGCCGGGCGCGGCCTCCATCCGGTGGGGCCAGGTCTTGTCATGCATCATGGCGAGCAGTTCGGCCGCCGCTTCATAACGCCCAGCGACCGGCCTGCCATGCCCGTCCAGGAACCCTTCGGAGCCCAGATGTTCGAGCAGCAGGAATCCCTGGTCGAGATCCTGCGCATGGATTTTGGGGACGCTGACCCCGGCGGCGAGCAGCGCGCGGTCGATGGCGGCGAAGGCGGACACCGACTGGGCGGTGTGAGCGATGACGCCATAGGGCTTGCCGTCGCGCACCGGGGGACCCAGCACCAGCCGCGGCGAGTTCATCAGCACCCTCGCGGCATGGCCTGGAAGCGAGACAATTTCGTAGGAGCGCGCAGAGGCATCGCCGATGAAATGGCGGCGGCTGGCCTCGCCCCATCCAGCGCTTTCGAGGAAATCGCGCATGGCGAGCGAGCGCGCCACGCGATCGTAGGCAGCGCCCTGCCCGGACAGTCTCGCCAATCGGCCATCGCCATGCTGGACCAATTCGATCAGCACGGCGGTCCCAGGCAAATAACCCTCGGCCCGTTCCGGCCACTCGACAAGGGCCGCGCCTTGCGCCAACGCCTCGTCGAAGCCCAGTTCATCGAGCTCGGCTGCCGAGGACAGGCGGTAGAGGTCGAAATGATGGACCGGGATGCGCGTGTCGTAGCTTTGCACCAGGGTAAAGGTCGGGCTCGGCACGTCGAGGCCGGCATCGTCGGCCAAGGCCCTGATCAGCGCCCGCGCCAGCGTCGATTTGCCGGCGCCGAGATCGCCCTTCAGCGCCAGGACATCGCCAGCGCGCAACGCCAGCGCCAGATCCTCACCCAGCCGCGCCGTCTGTGTTTCGTCGGCGAGTAAACGCTCGAGCATCAATGCGGCCATCGAGTGCGCTACTCGGCCGCGGCGCGGATGCCCGGCATGTCGGGAAAGGTGCAGATGACGGTCGTGCCCTTGTCCTTGCCGGTTTCGATGCGGACGCTGCCGCCATGCAGCTCGACGAAGCTCTTGACGATCGAGAGGCCGAGCCCGGCGCCGCGCCGACGGCCGCCATTGGCGCGCGGCTCGAAGCGGCGGAACACTGAATCAAGCACGTCGGGCGGCATGCCGGGTCCATCGTCGTGGACCGAGAATTCCACACCGTCCGCCAACTGACGGCAGGCGAGCCGGATGGCGCTGGCCTCCGGCGCGTAGTTGGCGGCGTTGCTGAGCAGGTTATAGAGGATCTGGCGGATGCGGATTTCGTCGCCGTGGAAGGTCTTCGGCGCCGCCGCGGCATCAACCTCAAGCCTGATTGAATGCTCTTCCAGCCGGTCGGCAACCAGCTCGGCGGCGGCGGCGATGGTGCGGTCGACATGGACCTCGGAAATGTCGAGCTGCATGATGCCGGCATCGACCGTGGCTAAGTCGAGTATGTCGTTGACGATGGTCAAAAGCACCGAGGACGACGAGCCGACATGCTCGACATATTCGCGCTGCTTCTGCGTCAGCGGACCGGTGGCCGGCAGCGACAGCAGTTCGGTGAATCCGATGATGTTGGTCAGCGGCGAGCGCAGTTCGTAGGACACGTGCTGGACGAATTCGTTCTTGAGCTGGTCGGATTTCTCCAGCGCCTCGTTCTTGTCCTTGAGCGCGCGTTCGACACGGACGCTGTCGGTGACGTCGACGAAGGTCATCATCACCTGCCCGTTGGGCAGGGGGATCACGGCGTAGCGCAGCACGGTGCCGCTGTTGAGCTCGGTCTGCCCGTGGCGGTCGCGGCGCTCGTCGTCGAAGCCGGTGATGGCGGCGACGAAGCCGCCCCACGGGCTGTCGATCGCTTGCCGGTCGCAAAGCTCACGGATTGCGGAAACATGGACATTGGGCCTGGCGGTTTCGGCGTCCAGGCCCCACAAAGTAGCAAATGCCGGGTTCGACAGGCGCAGCCTGCCGTCGGGGCCGAACACCGCCACGCCTTCGGCGAGGTTGTCGAGTGTCTCGCCCTGGACCCGCACCGCGGTGCGGTAGCGGCTTTCGAGGTCCATCTTCTCGGTCAGGTTCTCGAACACCCAGGTGACGCCGCCCTTGGGCTGCGGGTTGGCGACGACGCGGATGGTCTTGCCGTCGGGCAGGTGCCACCAATGCTCCTGCGATTCCACCGCGCGGTAGGCGCCGAGCAGGCCTTCCTTCCAGCGGCGCCACTCGGGCTGCTCGGCGATCTTGCCCTCGCTGCGCAGCCGATCCAGCAGCAAAGCGTTATCGGGCGCGCTGTGCAGGAAGCCTGCATCGAGGCCCCAGAGCTTCTGGAAAGCCTGGTTGAAGAAGCGCAGCTTCTCGTCGGTGTCGAAGATCGCGACCGCCGTGTTGAGCTGGTCGAGGGTGTCGGCGTGGCTGCGCACGGTGCGCTCATATTCGCTGCGGATGGTTTCGATTGCGCTGGTGTCGCAGGCAAGTCCCGCCGAACCGTCGACGCCGGCGAAATCGGTCACCGCGAAAACGCGGCGGTCGCCTTCGATCACCGTGGAAAGCGTCTGTTCGAAGACAGGATGGGACTTGTGCTGGGCAGCGATCGCTTCGCGCGCCTGGCCGCCGAGGAATTCCTTGGCGTCGCGGACAGCCATCTCCGCGCTTTCGGCCTCGACCGCTTCGGCATAGGCCCGGTTCACCCATCTCAGGCGGCCGTCCTCGCCGCGCAGCCATGCCGGCATCTTCAGCGCCTCGAGCAGGCCGATCATCGTATCGTGGTCGGCGGCCAGCCGCTGGTTCTCGATCTTCAGCCGGGCCTGACTGCGTTGCGTCTCGGAAAGGGAAACGAACCGCACAAGCACATGCGCCGCACTCTTGCGGCCATGCACTTCCAGCGGAGCGCCGGTCTGCGTTTCGATGACGAGGTCGAAGGACACGGCCTTTTCGCGCAGCCCCGCGACGGCATGCTCGAGTGCCGCCGCCGAGCGCGGCATCAGCCAACGGCCGAAGGCAAGGAAGGCGGCCCGCTCCTCGGGCGCGCCGCTTTCGACCGGCAGCGTGCCGATGATCTCGGGTTTCTTGTTCTCCGAGGCCCAGACGACGACACGCTGGTCGCGCAGGTTGAGCAGTGCCTCCGAACGGCGCAGCGCCGCGTTGATGTCCGCGATGCGGCTCCTGAGCTCGACATTTTCGGCTGAGGTACGCGCTCTCTCCCGGATCAGAACGATGGCCGACAGGAATGCCGCTCCCATCACTCCGACAAAGACGGCAAGCTGCACGACCTCGACCGTGCTCACCGATAGGCTGGCGGCCTCCGCACCAGCAGCCCGGGCGTGGGCCACCGTGCCTGCCAAAGGCCAGCCAAGTGCGGAGCCGGCAAGGAACAGCCCGGCGCGCGCGCGCAATGAAAGGCGCTCGCCTCGCGTGGCGGTGCCGGTAATCCTCGAATCGTCATGGCCGCCGGAAACGGCCCGTCCCGCGTGAAGCGGGTTATCCCCCGGCATGTCTTGGTCCTCTTCGCCGCCTGAATGCAAGACCGCCCTGATGCGTACGCCGGTCCTCGTCCCCGGACCGCGAATCACAACAATAGCGCCTGCTGGAATCGGCGTGAAGAATCATTCGTCGCAAAAATAAAGCCGGGCGAAAAGTCAATCGCCCGGCGTCAATATCTGGTAGTAAATTCAGCTTTGGTTAATAGCGGTAGTGTTCCGGCTTGAACGGACCTTGCGGGGTCACGCCGATATAGGCTGCCTGTTCGCCCGACAGTTCGGTCAGGCGGGCGCCGAGCTTGTCGAGATGCAGGCGCGCGACCTTCTCGTCGAGATGCTTGGGCAGCACGTAGACCTGGTTCTGGTACTGCTCGCCCTTGGTGAACAGCTCGATCTGCGCCAGCACCTGGTTGGTGAAGGACGCCGACATGACGAAGCTCGGATGGCCTGTGGCGTTGCCGAGGTTGAGCAGGCGGCCTTCCGACAGCAAGATCATGCGCTTGCCATCGGGGAAGGTGATCATGTCGACCTGAGGCTTGACGTTGGTCCATTTCAGGTTGCGCAGCGATGCCACCTGGATCTCGTTGTCGAAGTGACCGATGTTGCCGACGATCACCATGTCCTTCATCGAACGCATGTGGTCGAGGGTGACGACATCCTTGTTGCCGGTGGTGGTGATGACGATGTCGGCGGTGGGTGCGGCATCTTCGAGCGTGACGACCTCGAAGCCGTCCATCGCCGCCTGCAGGGCGCAGATCGGATCGACCTCGGTTACCTTGACGCGGGCGCCAGCGCCCTTCAGCGAGGCGGACGAGCCCTTGCCAACGTCGCCATAGCCGCAGACGACGGCGACCTTGCCGGCCATCATGGTGTCGGTGCCGCGGCGGATGCCGTCGACCAGCGATTCCTTGCAGCCATATTTATTGTCGAATTTCGACTTTGTGACCGAGTCGTTGACGTTGATGGCCGGGAAAGGCAGCAAGCCCTTCTTCTGTAGCTGGTAGAGCCTGTTGACGCCGGTGGTCGTCTCTTCGGTGACGCCCCGGATCGCTTCCTTCTGCTTGGTGAAGAAGCCGGGCGAAGCCTTCATGCGCTTCTTGACCTGGGCATAGAAATATTCCTCCTCCTCGCTGTGCGGATTGGACAGCACGTCCTCGCCGGCCTCGGCGCGCGCGCCGATCAGGATGTACATGGTGGCGTCGCCGCCATCATCGAGGATCATGTTGGAGGTGCCGCCATCGGCCCACTGGAAAATCCTGTCGGTGTAGTCCCAGTACTGCTCCAGAGTCTCGCCTTTGACGGCGAAGACCGGGATGCCGGCCTCGGCGATGGCCGCGGCCGCATGGTCCTGGGTCGAGAAGATGTTGCAGGAAGCCCAACGTATATCGGCCCCGAGCGCCTTCAGCGTCTCGATCAGCACCGCGGTCTGGATGGTCATGTGCAGCGAGCCGGTGATGCGCGCGCCCTTGAGCGGCTTCTTGGAGCCGAATTCCTCGCGGCAGGCCATCAGGCCCGGCATTTCGGTTTCGGCGATCTCGATTTCCTTGCGGCCCCAGCCGGCAAGCGAGATGTCGGCGACCACATAGTCCTTGCTACCCGTCATGGCAGTGCTCCGATGCGAATTGTTACGCTGTTGAATTGGTTGCGGATGCGCCCGCGCCGGCAGGCGCGTCGAAGGGCGCGAATTGCCCGCCTGACTAGCAGATCGGCGTCAACACGACAATGGGATATAAAGAAATCTTTATCCCTGCATGTCTTTCGCATGGAGGTAAGGGATCAGCATTCCTCGCCGAAGCGGGACGCCACCAGCTGTTCCAGCGCATTCATGACCTCAAGCGCTTCGGGACCGCTGGCGGTCACGCGAATCGAATAGCCCGGACTTGCCGCCAGCATCATCAGGCCCATGATCGAGGTGCCGCCGACCTTGACGCCGTCCTTCTCGACATGGACCGACGCGTTGTAGCCGCTGGCGAGCTGCACGAACTTGGCCGAGGCGCGCGCGTGCAGGCCGCGCTGGTTGACGATCGGAAATTCCCTAGTGATCGGATCTTCGGCGATCTGGTCCTTTTCCGACGACATCGTGCTCATTTGCTGCTCAGGAGCTGGCTGGCGACATTGATGTATTTGCGCCCCGCCGCCTGCGCCTCGTCGAGGGCCGCCGCCATGTTGTCGCCCTTGCGGATCGAGGAGAGTTTGATCAGCATCGGCAAGTTCATGCCGGCGATGACTTCGGTGCGGCCGGACTCCATCACGGAAATGGCAAGGTTCGAAGGCGTGCCGCCGAACATGTCGGTCAGCACGATGACGCCCGCCCCGGTGTCGACACGGGCAACGGCGTCGACGATGTCGCGCCGGCGTTGCTCCATATCGTCGTCGGCACCGATCGCCACGGTTTCGAAATTGTCTTGTGGCCCGACGACATGTTCCACGGCATGTCGGAACTCGGTGGCCAGTTGACCGTGCGTTACAAGCACGAGTCCGATCATTCTTTGGTGGCTCCCGTCATCGCCGCTTCACAGGCGCATTTTATGCTCGCCAGCCATTCCAGGCGGCGGGAGCGCTATCTTGTCGACGCGCGGCTCGTTGACAAGCCCAAAATTGCGCCGGCCCATGCCATTTTGACGCATTGCAGCAAAAAACCGCGGGCACATCATAGAAAAGGCGCGATCGACAGCCGCGCCATCACGGCGGGCAAGGCAGCGGCAATGTTGCGCTCCGCAAGGTCGACGCGCGGCACTGGGCAGCCCGCGACCGGCTCGCTGATTTCCTCTTGAAAGCGAGCCATTTCTGTCTTCGCCACCAGCCGCACATGCAGGTCGATCACGCCGCCCGACTCGAATGGCAGCGGGCGCGGCATGAACCCTGGCACCTCGGCGAGACCGGCGATGGTCGCTGGCACGCGGCAGACCAGCCGCCCGGCGTGGGCCGAGGCAAGCAGCCTGTCGTCGCCGATCAGCCGCGAGAACAGGCCGCGCGCCTGGCAATGGTCCAGGAGTGTCAGCGCAAGCGTCGTCTTGCCGGCGCCGGACGGCCCGGTGATAAGGACGCCGCGATCGCCGATCAGGATCGCGGTTCCGTGGATGTTTTCAGGCTGCATGACCGGACCGGGCCATGCCCCCGTTAGCCCCGGGCTTGTCCCGAGGATCTGCCGGCCTTTCGATTGTTTTCACACCACGGTCTCGTTGCGCGGCAGATCCTCGGGACAAGCCCGAGGATGACGACCGTAAAGCTGCGATATCCGGCATCATGCTTTTTAGCACGATTTGATCCGAAAATCGGTTCCCACTTTCGGGATCATGCTTCGGCCGGCAGCGTAACGACGAAGCGGGCGCCCTTGATCTCGCCTGGCTTGGTGCCGGGGATGTTCTCGGCGGTCAGCGTGCCGCCATGGGCCTCGACGATCTGCCTGGATATCGACAGGCCAAGGCCCGAATTTTGGCCGAACGCCTCGCCGGCGGGCCGGTCGGTGTAGAAGCGCTCGAAGATGCGGTCGATGTTGTCGGCGCGGATGCCGGGACCATTGTCGTCGATGGTGAGGATGTTGAACTTGCCGGTGCGCGCCAGCGACAGGATGATGTGGCCGCGCTCCTCTGGCACGAAGGAGCGGGCGTTCTCGATCAGGTTGGTGATGACCTGGCCGATGCGCAGGTCGTGGCCGACGACGAAATAGCCCTTGACGCCCTGCGGCAGCTTGGCGACCCTGAGCTCGATCTCGACCGCCTTCTTGTTGCGCGTCGTTTCACGCGAGACGGCGACGAGATCGGTTATGAACTTCTTCAGGTCCACGGTCCCCGCGTCATCCCGCGCCAGCTCGGCGTCGAGACGGGAGGCGTCCGAAATGTCGGTGATGAGGCGGTCCAGCCGCCTGACGTCGTGCTGGATGATCTCCATCAAACGGCTGCGCGAATTGTCGTTCTTGGCGAGCGGCAAGGTTTCCACCGCGCTGCGCAGCGAGGTCAGCGGGTTCTTCAATTCATGGGAAACATCGGCGGCGAAGCTCTCGATCGCCTCGATGCGGGCATAGAGCGCGTTGGTCATGTCGCGCACGGCGATCGACAGATTGCCGATCTCGTCCTGCCGGTCGGAGAAATCAGGGATTTCCTCGCGGCTCTTGACGCCGCGCCGTACCCGCACGGCCGCCGCAGACAGCCGGCGCAGCGGATTGGCGATGGTGGAGGCCAGAAGCATCGACAGGATGGCGGTGACGAGCGCCGCGATGCCAAAGACGCGCAGGATCGCCTTGCGTTCGGCGGCGACGATCTTGTCGATGTCGCCGCCTTCGGTCGACAGCATCAACACGCCGAGAACGGCGCGGAAGCGCTGGATCGGCACCGCGACGGAAACGATCTGCTCGCCCTGTTCGCTGATCCGGACGATGGTCGACGGGCTGCCGGTCAAGGCCTTGACCACTTCCGGGAAGGCGGCGCCATTGCCGCCCGGCTGCTCGTGATAGACCGGCAGATCGGTGTTGCGGAAGAAGTCGAAGATGAACTTCTGGATGCGTTCGACAAGGTCGGGCTCTTCCTCGTCGACCGGCGGCAGATCGTAGCGAAGGATCTGGCCGCGCGAATAGAGATGGCGCGAATCGAGCAGCAAATTGGCGTCGCGGTCGTAGATGCGGGCGCGGGTGCGGGTCGGCGAGATCAGCCGGCGCAGCACCGGGGCGACGCGTTCAGGATTGATCGGGAAATCCAGATTGTCGAGCTGGTCCGAGCCCGGGCCCAGGCTTTCGCCGGCCTGCAGCTCAAGCAGCTTTTCCGGATCGATGCTGATCGAATCGGTCTCGACCGTCGCCGAGGCGGCGATCGCGCCAGCGATGATCTCGCCCTGGGTCATCAGGCTTTCGACGCGGGCGTCGATCAGCCCGTCGCGGAAGGTGTTGAGATAGAGGATGCCGGTGACCAGGACTGCGAGGCCGGCGAGATTGAGGAAGAGGATACGCCGCGTCAGGCTGGAAAAGATGTGATGGCCGAGGAAGCGGCGCATGGGCACGGTGAGCTTCGACAGGAACGCGGGCATGATCCGCGCCGGCCGCCTTGCAACGCCCGCCGATCTGCTCCGCTGTGCTTCCACTGCCATCGAACAGCAGTTCCCTGCTTAGTAATTAGTGAGTAGCGGGTAGCGAATAGAGAAATGGTTGGCTGAGATCGCGGCGATGCACGGGTGGCCGCTCGCACCATTCAAAACTGACTACCGACTATTCTCTATTGTCTACTGCCTATTCACGCCTCGCGGAACCGGTATCCGACTCCGTAAAGGGTTTCGATCATCTCGAAGTCGTCGTCGACGGCCTTGAACTTCTTGCGCAGCCGCTTGATGTGGCTGTCGATGGTACGGTCGTCAACATAGACCTGCTCATCATAAGCCGAATCCATCAGCGCATCACGACTTTTTACGACGCCAGGGCGCTGTGCCAGCGAATGCAGGATCAGGAATTCGGTGACGGTGAGCGTCACCGGTTCGCCCTTCCAGGTGCAGGTGTGGCGTTCCTGGTCCATAACGAGCTGGCCGCGCTCGAGCGAGCGCGCCTGCTGGCTGGGCGCTTTTGCCGCGGCCTCACGGGCGCTGGCACGGCGCAACACCGCGCGCACACGCTCGACCAGCAGACGCTGCGAGAAGGGTTTGCGGATGAAGTCGTCGGCGCCCATCTTGAGGCCGAACAACTCATCGATCTCGTCGTCCTTGGAGGTCAGGAAGATGACCGGCAGGTCGGACTTCTGGCGCATCCGGCGCAAGAGTTCCATGCCGTCCATGCGCGGCATCTTGATGTCGAGGATGGCGAGATTCGGCGGGCGCGCCGCCAGGCCTTCCAGCGCCGACGCACCATCCGTGTAGGTTTCGACGCGATAGCCTTCCGATTCGAGGGCGATCGACACCGAGGTCAGAATGTTGCGGTCGTCATCGACAAGCGCGATTGTTGCCATTTCAAGCGGCTCCCTCATGAGCTGTCCCTTCTTTCGTAGAGAAGGGGCTTTTGCAGGACAAATTAGGTACAAAATGTGGCATAGGCCTTCACCGCTGTCACGCGCGGCATGCCGGCGGCCACGATCGCACCTCGACATGGATTGGACGAACGAGCATCGCCAATCCTTTGGGCAACCACGAAACTTTTTGCATATATAAACGATTTAAACAACTTTCAAAATATTTAAATCGATTAATGATTTGATATCATTCGGCTTTTCTGGTTCTGACCATCTAAGCTCGCGGAGTGGGCGTGCCGGAAACGCGCCGGCAAAGATGCGGCAAATCGGAGAAGGGTCACCCATGTCGGAAGTCGGCAAACGCAATCCTGCCTGCGCGATCGATCGTATCGGTCTCAGAACCTCTGGCCTGGTGCGCTACAATTTCGGTGCGGCCGCCCTCTACGAGGAATCGATCAGGCGGGGCGAAGCCCGGCTGACCGCGCACGGCGCGCTGGTCGCCGAAACAGGCCAGCACACCGGCCGTTCGCCCAAGGACAAGTTCGTCGTCCGCGACGGCGCAACCGAGCCTGAAGTCTGGTGGGACAACAACAAGGCGATCTCGCCGGAGCAGTTCGAGACGCTGCTCGAAGAGTTCCGGGCGCACGCCGCGGACAAGGATCTTTACGTGCAGGACCTGATCGGCGGCGCAGACCATGAGCTGAAGCTGCCCACCAGGGTCATCACCGAGTTTGCCTGGCATTCGCTGTTCATCCGCAACCTGCTGATCCGTCCGGAAGCCGCGGAGCTCGACCATTTCGTGCCCGAGATGACGATCATCGACCTGCCGTCCTTTCGCGCCGACCCCGCCCGCCACGGCACCCGCACCGAAACCGTGATCGCCGTCGACCTCACCCGCAAGATCGTGCTGATCGGCGGCACCTCCTATGCCGGCGAGATGAAGAAATCGGTGTTCACGATGCTGAACTACCTGCTGCCCGCCAAGGGCGTGATGCCGATGCACTGCTCGGCCAATGAGGGCCCTGGCGGCGACGCCGCGATTTTCTTCGGCCTGTCGGGCACCGGCAAGACGACGCTGTCGGCCGATCCGTCGCGCACGCTGATCGGCGACGACGAGCACGGCTGGGGGCCGCACGGCATCTTCAATTTCGAAGGCGGCTGCTATGCCAAGACCATCAAGCTGTCGGCGGAAGCGGAGCCCGAGATCTTCGCCACCACGCAGCGCTTCGGCACGGTGCTGGAGAACGTCGTTCTCGACGCCCATGGCGTGCCGGATTTCGACGACGGCCGGCTCACCGAGAACACGCGTTGTGCCTACCCGCTCGACTTCATACCGAATGCCAGCAAGACGGGGCGCGCCGGCCACCCTCGGAACATCATCATGCTGACTGCCGACGCTTTCGGCGTGATGCCGCCGATCGCGCGGCTGACCCCGGCGCAGGCGATGTATCATTTCCTGTCCGGCTACACGGCCAAGGTGGCCGGAACCGAGAAGGGCGTGACCGAGCCCGAAGCGACGTTCTCGACCTGCTTCGGCGCGCCGTTCATGCCGCGCCATCCCTCGGAATACGGCAATCTGCTGCGCGAGCTGATCGCGCAGCACGGTGCCGATTGCTGGCTGGTCAACACCGGCTGGACCGGCGGCGCCTACGGCACAGGCAGGCGGATGCCGATCAAGGCGACGCGCGCGCTGCTTGCCGCGGCCCTCGACGGCTCTCTGAAGACAACCGGTTTTCGCACCGACGCCAATTTCGGCTTCGAGGTGCCGGTGGCGGTCCCGGGCGTCGACGGCGCCATCCTCGACCCGCGATCGACCTGGGCCGACAAATCGGCCTATGACCGGCAAGCGGCAAGGCTGGTCGGCATGTTCGCCGTCAACTTCGAGAAGTTCGAAAGCCATGTCGACGCCTCCGTCCTCGGCGCGGCGCCGCACATGCAGGAAGCGGCGGAATAATCGCCCGCCACGCTCAGCCATCCTCGCAAGGCCCGGTCCCGATCGGGCCTTTTCTTTTTTCGTCCGCCGCGCCATGACTGCGGCATGACGAGCGACGATACAATCATCATTGCCGGCGATGCCGTGATCCATCCGGGCGACCTGCACGAGGATTTCATCCGCTCGTCCGGCCCCGGCGGGCAGAACGTCAACAAGGTGGCGACGGCGGTGCAGCTGCGCTTCGATGCACGCAACGCGCCCGGCCTGTCTGAACGCGTGCGCGAACGCACGATCAGGCTTGCCGGCCAGCGCGCCACCAAGGACGGCGTTATCATTATCGAGGCCGGACGCTTCCGCACGCAGGAACAGAACCGGGCAGACGCACGGGCGCGGCTGGCGGCGCTGGTCGCCAAGGCGGCCGAGCCACCACCGCCGCCGCGCAAGAAGACGAGGCCGTCGAAAGGCGCGGTCGAACGGCGGCTGAAGAGCAAGGCCGGACGCGGCACCATCAAGAAACTGCGCGGCCGGGTAGAGAACGATTAAGCAACACACCAGGCGCGTGTATAAAACGGCTTCCCATTTCGGATCGTAGATGCAAGGGTCCGCCATTGCCACAGCAAGGGAGACCAAAGATGGGCATGTTCGATTTCGTCAAGAGCGTCGGCAAAAAGCTCGGCATAGGCGGTGACGAGGAAGCGGCGCCCAACGCCGATACGCTGAAGAAAGAGCTCGATTCGCACAAGCTCGGCACCGACGACGTACAGGTCGTCGTCCAGGGCGACACGGCGGTGCTGAAGGGCGTGGTCAAGGACCAGTCGGTTTTCGAAAAGGCGGTCATCGCCGTCGGCAACACGCTCGGCGTCTCCAAGGTGCAGGCGGACGAGTTGCAGGTGGCACCGGCTTCCGGTTCGGCGGCGGCCGCGGCCAAGGAACCGACCTTCTACACCGTCCAGAAGGGCGACAATCTCTGGAAGATCGCCGAAAAGAGCTATGGCAAGGGCAAGGGTGCCAAGAACACGGTCATCTTCGAGGCCAACAAGCCGATGCTGACCCATCCCGACAAGATCTATCCGGGACAGGTCCTTCGCATCCCAGACCTCACCTGATCAAGGGAAACGCGAATCTGTCGGGGACCGGCGGCTTTCGGGTCGCCGTTTTCGTTTTCAGATGGCATGCTCGAACCGACGAAACGGAGCTAGCGACCGACCTCATGCTCGTTCTGCCCAAGGGCGTCCGCCACATGCCGGCCTATCTGTCCCGCGACGTGCAGGAGGCGCTGGTGGAGGATGTGAGAGGCATCGTCCAGCAGGCGCCGCTATTCGTGCCGGCCATGCCGCGCACCGGCAAGGAAATGAGCGTGCGCATGACCAATTGCGGTCCGCTCGGCTGGGTCACCGACAAGGAACGCGGCTACCGCTACCAGCCGACGCACCCGGTGACAGGGACGCCGTGGCCGCCGATCCCGGATGTGCTGATGCGGCTGTGGCGAGAGGTCTCGGCCTACCCGCATCCGCCGCAGGCATGCCTGGTCAATTTCTACGCGCCGGATGCGAAGATGGGCCTGCATCAGGACCGCGACGAGGAGGATTTCTCAGCACCCGTCGTGTCGGTCTCGCTGGGCGACGACTGTCTGTTCAGGATCGGCCAGACGACGCGCGAGGGGGCGACCCGGTCGTTCAAGCTGAAGAGCGGCGACGTCGTCGTGCTCGGCGGCGAAGGACGCCTCTGCTTCCACGGCGTCGACCGCATCTATCCCTCGACCTCGGCGCTGCTGAAAAATGGCGGCAGGATCAATCTGACGCTGCGGCGGGTGACGAAGGCCGGAGAGCCAAGCATAAGCCGATCTTAACGCCCGGGCGCTATCAAGGCCGGCAAGATCGTGGGTCCGCAGAAATGATCGCAATGGCACCGGCCAATGAGACTGCCCACAGCCGATCCGATCTGCGTTTCGCCGCGCTTGTGGTGTGCACCGGAATCCTGATCGGGCTGCGCTACCATCTTGCCTTGTGGACGTTCGACGCCCACGGCTTTTCCGAGCTTAGCGATAGACTGCCCTATTGGGACTTTACCAATCTGTGGGCCGGCAGCCGCATGGCGCTCGACGGTCATGTGGCATTCCTGTTCGATGTCGATAGCTATCGCGCGGCCCTGCGGCGGATGTTCTCGCCCGATCTTCCCAACCAGGAATGGAGTTATCCGCCAAGCATCCTGGTATTCGGCGCACCGCTCGCCCTGCTGCCCATTTTCCCGGCGTATTTCGTCTGGACGTTCGGCACAATTGTTTGCCTGTGGTTGGCGGTGCGGCCATTGAAGCTGGGGGCGGCTGCCGAGTTGGCCATCCTTGTGTGCCCGGCCGTCTTCATCAACGCGATCTTCGGCCAGAACGGTGCCCTGACAACCGCCTTGCTCATCGGCGGACTGGTCGCGACGCCGAAACGGCCGATCCTGGCCGGATTTTTGTTCGGCCTGCTCACAGTCAAGCCGCATCTCGGCATACTGGTCCCGTTCTGCCTGCTGGCGAGCGGCAACTGGCGCGCCATTGCCGCTGCCGCCGTATCATCGGCCGCGCTGTTCGTTGTGACCGGCGCTTGGCTCGGCTTCGACATCTGGCGGTTGTTCTGGACCGAAACCCGCCCGCTGATGGCAGCGATCCTGGAGGCGCCCTATCCTCAGCCCTACCAGTCCAACGCTGCGACGATGTTCTTCCTGGCGCGCGCATGCGGTTCGGGACTCGCGGCGGCTTACGCAATGCAGGCCGTCGCGACAATCGCCGCCGTCGCCGCCGCCATCTGGATTTGGCTGCCCTGGCGCCGGATCGAGCATCGCGAACGGGTCGTGCTGACCCCCGTACTGGCGACGCTGGCGACGCCCTACGGCTACAGCTACGACACGATCGGCCTGGCGGTTGCCGTTGCCTATCTGTTCTCAACGCGCAGCACCATGCCGCGGATTTTTCTGGCTCTGGTCTGGCTCTACCCGGCCGTCGCCCATCTGATAAACAATGCGGGGCTGGGCATCGGCGTACTAGTGCCGCTGTGCTTGTCGGCATGGATGCTAGCCGACATAAGGCGCCACGAGCGCTATGCCCTTGGTTCGGGCGCGCCGGACAGTGACATACTGTAAAGCCGCGGCTTGCCTAATCGCGCGCGGCCATATCGGCGAGGATGAGGACGGTCACAGATCGGTTCCGATGCAGGAAGCGCGTTGGCCGTTGCCAGCCGCAGCCCTGCCCTGATGTCAAACACGGCCACTGCACACATATTGCGCTCCCAGCGGCAGCTGGGAAAGCCAGCCTTCAACCTTGCGCGCGACGGAATTCGCGAAAGGAAACATCAGAAAATGGCCGCCTTCGATATCTATGAGGCCGGCTGCCTGCAGCAGGCGCCCGGCCTTGCGCTGGCTGATCAGGACGGCGTCTTCGTCGAACGGACAGCGAAGCACGGCCAGTCGCGTTAGCGGATTATAGGGATTGTGCTCGATCACGCAGACGACGCCACCGCGCCGGACGACGCGTCGCATCTCGGCAAAGAAGCCCGGCCACTGTTCGGGAGGCACATGATGGGCAACGCAAACCGCGAAGGCGAGATCGAACGCGCCGTCCGCGTAAGGCAGGCTGGGGCCGGGGTAGGCTGCGTATGTGACCGAGGGGTTTTCCTCACGTGCCCGCGCAATGGATTCGGTCGAGATATCGCAGCCATGGAGCTCGGGAAAGAGCGGCTTCACATAGGGATGTAAAGCTCCGACGCCGCAGCCGACGTCGAGCGCCCGAACGGGGCCTTTGCCGATGCCACGCTCGGCGATCAGTCGGGCAAGCGGCGCCACTTTGGCCTGCAGGAAGAAATCGTGTTTCAGCCCTGAGAAGCTGATCGAGTCGTCGACCGTCCTGTTGTATGTGGCGCGATATTGGTCGAACAGTTCGGCCATCAGCCAAACCTTCGATCGCGCGTCATCTGCAAGGTCGCCTTGGTGTTTCGGCTCTCGGCTTCCGCTTTCAAGGCATCCTCGAAGCCGGTCAGGCGATCGACGACGTAGAGCGGCCTCCGCTTGATCTCCGAGTGGATGCCCCCAACGATGCGCGGGGCAAGCAGCGGAAGGACCGCTTCCTCATTGAAGATCGGAATAACAAGGGAATAAACCAGGGCCTCTCGACCCGCGGTAGTGCTCGCGTTGATCACCGGTTGCTCCCGACACCCGCTGGAATCGCCACGAAAGCTAGCTCGGATAGCCTAAAGCGCCGTTAACCGCGTCGTCACAGCTTCCTGAGCGCCACTTCCTCGACAAGGTGGTCGGCGCCTTTGCGCAGGATCAAGTCGGCGCGGGCGCGTGTCGGCAGGATGTTCTCGCGCAGGTTCTTCAGGTTGATGTTGGTCCACAACCCTTGCGCGATTGCGCGGGCAGAATCCTCTGAAAGCTGCGAATAGCGGTGGAAGAAGGAGTCCGGATTGCGGAAGGCGGTCTCGCGCAGCCGCATGAAGCGGGAAATGTACCAGTCGTGGATCAGCTTCTCGTCGGCATCGATATAGATGGCGAAGTCGAAGAAGTCGGACAGGAAGGGTACGATCTTGCCGTCCTGCGGCAGCTTGCCGGGCTGGAGCACATTGATGCCCTCGAAGATCAGGATGTCGGGCCGGTCGATGGTGACGAACTCGCCGGGGATGACGTCATAGGTCAGGTGCGAATAGACCGGAGCGCGGACATCGGGCAGCGCCGACTTGATGCCCGACAGGAAGCGCAGCAGCGCGCCGACGTCGTAGCTGTCGGGAAAGCCCTTGCGCTCCATCAGGTTTTCGCGGCGCAGCACCTCGTTGGGCAGCAAAAAGCCGTCGGTGGTGATAAGATCGACCTTGGGGCTCGACGGCCAGCGCGCGAGCAGCTCCTTCAGCACGCGCGCCGTGGTCGATTTGCCGACCGCGACCGAACCGGCGATGCCGATGATGAATGGCGTCTTGACCACATCCGAGGCGTTGAAGAAAGCCTGGCGCTGGCGGAACAGCAACTGGCTGGCCTCGACATGCGCCGACAGAAGCCGCGACAGCGACAGATAGATGCGCTTGACCTCTTCGAGATCGATTGGATCGTTCAGCGACCGCAGACGGCGGAATTCATCCTCGCTCAGCGTCAGTGGCGTGTCGGCGCGGAATTGCGACCATTGCTCGGCCGAGAAAAAGCGAAAGGGGGAATATTTCTCGGTCGGTGCGAGCTGATCCATCGAGATTCCTGCCCTCCTCGCGGTCAGCGCTTGGACCGTGACGCCTTCTCGGCGATGCCCGAACGCCCGGTGCGGCTTTCGAGCTCCCTAAGCACGTCGTTCAACGGCACACCCGAAATGCCGAGAACGACGAGCCAATGATATATAAGATCGGCACTTTCCGAAACGAGGGCCCGCTTGTCGCCCTTGACCGCGGCAATCACCGTCTCGACCGCCTCTTCGCCGAGCTTTTGCGCCGCCTTGTCGATGCCGCGCGCGTAAAGCTTGGCGGTCCACGAGTCCGGATCGCCGGAATGGGCGCGTTCGCTGATGATTGTCTCCAGGTCGGAGAGTGAAAACCCAGTCATGGCGCCTTGGCCCTATTTCTTAGCCGCAAGCCTCTAGGGCCGATCACCCGAGGAGTCCAGCCGCATCGGCAGGCCGGCTTGCGCCATATGGGCCTTGGCCTCGGCGATCGTATAGGTGCCGAAATGGAAGATGGAAGCCGCCAGCACCGCGCCCGCATGGCCGTCGCGAATGCCTTCCACCATGTGATCGAGCGTGCCGACGCCGCCCGAAGCGATCACCGGCGCGCGCACCGCGTCCGACACCGCGCGGGTCAGCGCGATGTCGTAACCGGCCTTGGTGCCGTCGCGGTCCATCGAGGTCAGCAGGATCTCCCCGGCACCGCGATCGACCATTTTGCGGGCGAATTCGACCGCATCCATGCCGGTCTTCTCCCGTCCGCCGTGGGTGAAGATCTCCCAGCGGTCGTCCTCGCCGGTGCCCGACACTTTCTTGGCGTCGATGGCGACGACGATGCACTGGTTGCCGAATTTGTCGGCGGCTTCCGCAACGAAATCCGGGTTCTTGACCGCTGCCGTGTTGATCGACACCTTGTCGGCGCCGGCCAGGAGCAACTTCCTGATGTCGGCGACCTGGCGCACGCCGCCGCCGACGGTGAGCGGCATGAAGCATTGCTCGGCGGTGCGGGCGATGACATCGAAGATGGTCTCGCGATTGTCCGATGACGCGGTGATGTCGAGGAAGCAAAGCTCGTCGGCGCCAGCCGCGTCATAGGCCTTGGCAGCCTCCACCGGATCGCCGGCATCGACGAGATCGACGAAGTTGACCCCCTTGACGACGCGGCCGCCCTTGACGTCGAGACAGGGGATGACGCGAGCCTTCAGCATGTCAACGGCCCTCGATCGTGGTCAGGAGATCGTTCAGCAATTCGCCGACGAGCGGCGGCACATTGGCCTGCGCATCGAAGGCCGGATCGTAAGCGGAAATGGTGATGCCCGATATGGGAACGGAAAGCGCCATCGCGCAGACCGCCTGGCGCAACTGTTCCGGGCCAGGGCCGCCCGGCGTGACATAGCGGTTGGCTTGCAGCGCCTCGGGATCGTGCACATCAAGATCAAGATGCATGTGCACCCGTTGAGCGCCCGCAGCCTTCAGTTTCTCGGTCGCCTCTGCCGCTCCGGGACATTCCGTGCGGATCACCGGCAATGTGTCGAGCAGCTGTTTTTCGGCCGGATCGAGATCGCGCGCGTTAATCAGCACGCAGCGCGACGGATCGATCGGCTGGAAACCGGGGACGGCCGCCGCCATCGGGCGCCAGCACAGGCCGAGGACAGTGGCCAGCGCCATGCCGTCGAGAAACCCGTATATGGATGTGTCGGGTGTGTTGAGATCGCCGTGCTGGTCGGCCCAGATGATCGCGTCGGCGCCTTCGCCGGCGACCGCGCCGGCTGATGTCAGGCAGTTTCCGGCCAGCACGATAGGAAAGCGTCCCCTGTCGCGGGCAATGCGGACCTCGCCCGAAACGGCATTGCAGACCGCGAAACCGGTGGCGATCTCACGCTCCTGGACATCGCCGACCTTGCCGATGTCCTCGACCGCGACATCGTGGCCGGCCATGGTCAGGGCTTCGACCAGTCCGCCCGCAATCAGCGCGTCCGGCCCCTGGCCCATGCCGCCATGATAATGGCCGCTGTCATAGGAGGCCAGAATTATCGAGACTTTCAAGATCGCATCTCCACCGGGGGCGCGCCTTTCAGGATCGCCAATGCCTCGGCCGGATCGATACGGCCGTCGTAAAGCGCACGGCCGGAGATCGCGCCTTCGAGCTTTTGTGCATCGGGCATGGTCATGCGCACGATGTCGGCGATCGAAGCCAGCCCGCCCGAGGCGATGACCGGGATCGAGACGGCATCCGCGAGGTTTATGGTGGCGTCCCAGTTGATACCGGTCAGCACGCCGTCGCGGTCGATGTCAGTGTAGATGATGGCGGCGACGCCGGCGCCCTCGAACTTTCTCGCCAGTTCGATGACGCCGAGGCTGGACGCCTCGGCCCAGCCCTCGACCGCCACCTTGCCGCCCTTGGCATCGATGCCGACCGCGATCTTTCCCGGAAAGGTCTTGCAGGCCTGCCTGACCAGGTCGGGGTCGCGCACGGCCACGGTGCCCAGGATGACACGGGCAAGCCCGCGGTCGAGCCAATCCTCGATCTGTTCGAGCGTGCGGATGCCGCCGCCGAGCTGCACCGGGTTCTTCGTCGCCTTGAGGATGGCGCCGACCGCGGCGCTGTTGACGCTCTGACCCTGGAAGGCGCCGTTGAGGTCGACGACATGCAGCCATTCGAAGCCCTGTTCTTCAAATGCCTTTGCCTGGGCGGCCGGGTCGTCGTTGTAGATGGTCGCGGTCGCCATGTCGCCGTGCTTGAGGCGCACGCACTGGCCGTCCTTGAGGTCGATTGCAGGAAACAGGATCATGTTTCTCAAGCGCCTTCGACAATGACGAAATGGCCTGATGAGGCGGCAAGCCGGAATTTCGAGGCCTGCTGATATTCCGGCGAATGATAGCATTCCACCGCCTTGGCGTAGGATTCGAACTCGACCAGGACGTGGCGGTTGCCGGTCGGCCCTTCAGGGCTCTCGTGGCGCCCGGCCCGCACGACGAATTTCGCGCCGTACTTGGCGAAGGCAACGGCATTCGCCTCGATATACCGCTTGTACAGATCGGGATCGCGAACATCGATCATCGCCATCCAATAGCCCTTCTTGCTCATGGCTCCTCAAGGCCTCCAGCGCAGGAAATTGGTGATCAGGGCGAGGCCCAGCGCCTGGCTCTTCTCTGGGTGGAACTGCGTGCCGACGAGATTGTCGCGGGCGACGGTCGCCGTCACCCGGCCGCCATAGTCGGCGACCGCCAGCACCTCGTCGGGCTTGCGCGCATCAAGATGATAGGAATGGACGAAATAGGCGTGCAGGCCGGTTGGCCCGGTTGGAACGCCGGAGAACAGCGGATGCTTGCGCATCAGCTCGATCGTGTTCCAGCCGATCTGCGGGATCTTCAGTGCCGGATCGGCCGGCGTGATCTCCTTTACGTCACCTGATATCCAGCCAAAGCCATCGGTGATTGTCTTTTCGAGGCCGCGCTGCGACATCAGCTGCATGCCGACGCAGATGCCGAGGAATGGACGTCCCTTACGAATAGCGACTTCCTCGACAGCTTCCCACATGCCGGGGACGGCACGCAGGCCGGCCGCGCAGTCGGCATAGGCGCCGACGCCAGGCAGCACGATACGGTCGGCCGTGCGCACCCGCTCGGCGTCGGCTGTCAGGTCGATGCCGGCGGCGATGCCCGCCTCGCGCGCCGCGCGCTCGAAGGCCTTGGTGGCCGAGCGCAGATTGCCCGAGCCATAGTCGATGATCGCAACGCGCATGTCAGGGCCTTCCCGGAATGTGGGTCAGCCCAAGCGCCATGCCGGGCTGCGACGGCCGCGCCAGGGCGGCGTCCGGCACCATGCGCGGCACGGGCTCGGCTTCATCCGCATGCCGCTCGGCCTCCAGGGCAAAGCGCGCATCGGCATCATCGAGCGAACCGGCTTCGACCACCCCCCATTCGCGCCAGCCGCGGCGGCGGAGCGCCGCGATGCGCAGCGCCTGCCCTTCCAGGCCGACATAGAACGAGACCAGCAGGGACAGCAGCGAGCCGGCCCACCCAAGACCGAGCCTTTCGCCAAGCACCGAAAGCACCGCCATGACAATGAAGGTGAGTGCCGCTTCGATCCACAGCCGATGCCAGGCGAACCACAGCGGCGGCACCAGCAGGCCGAGCCAGGTGAAGCCGTCGCGGACAAGGGCCGTCGCATCGGCCTTTTCGCCAAGGCCGGGCGGTTCCATCACGACATAGCTGGCCATGACGCTATCCCTTCAAAGATCCCTTGGTGGAGGGAACAGCGTCCGGCTGGCGCGGATCGCGTTCCAGCGCCGCCCGCAGCGCACGCGCCACCGCCTTGAAACAGGTTTCGGCGATGTGGTGGTTGTTGGCGCCATAGTGATTGGTGACATGCAGCGTGATGCCGGCGTTTTGCGCCAGCGCCTGGAAGAACTCGCGCACGAGTTCGGTGTCGAAGGTGCCGATCTTGGGCGAGGAAAACGAAACGTTCCACACCAGGAAGGGACGGCCGGAGACATCGATCGCCGCGCGCGTCAGCGTCTCGTCCATGGCAAGATCGATCGAGGCATAGCGCATGATGCCGCGCCGCTCGCCCAGCGCCTTGGCCAGCGCCTGGCCGAGCGCGATGCCGGTGTCCTCGACCGTGTGGTGGTCGTCTATGTGCAGGTCGCCCTTGGCCCGAACGGTCATGTCGATCAGCGAATGGCGCGAAAGCTGGTCGAGCATATGGTCGAAGAAGCCGACGCCGGTCACGATGTCCGATTTGCCGGAGCCGTCGACACGGACCGACACGGCAATGTCGGTTTCCCTGGTCTTGCGGCTGATTTCGGCGGAACGGGGCGGCATGACCTTGTCCTTGTCCGTGAGTTTAAGCGCTTCAGGCGTTCGCCTGCTTGAAGACGACAGCCTTCTAGCAGCATGATCCGGCGATTGCCAGTTGCCATCCAGGCCGGTATCGAGCGTTTGCAATCACCGCCCCCATGCATACATATGGGCCGATCAAAGTCACTCGTACCGCGCCAATCGCCTTTTTAGGGATGACGCGAATCGGAGCAGCAAATGTCCAATGAACTGACCATGCACGCCACGACCATCGTGACGGTGCGCAAGGGCAACAAGGTGGTGATCGCCGGCGACGGCCAGGTCAGCCTTGGCCAGACCATCATGAAGGGCAACGCCAGGAAAGTGCGCCGCATCGGCAAGGGCGGCAACGTGATCGCCGGTTTCGCCGGCGCGACCGCCGACGCCTTCACGCTTCTGGAGCGGCTCGAAGCCAAGCTCGAACAATATCCCGACCAGTTGACGCGCGCCTGCGTGGAACTCGCCAAGGACTGGCGCACCGACCGCTATCTGCGCCGGCTGGAAGCGATGATGCTGGTGGCCGACAAGTCGGTCTCGCTGGCGCTGACCGGCACCGGCGACGTGCTCGAGCCCGAGCATGGCGTCATGGCCATCGGTTCAGGCGGCAACTATGCGCTGGCTGCGGCCCGCGCCCTGATGGACACAGACAAGGACGCCGAGGAGATCGCGCGAAAGGCGATGCAGATCGCCTCCGACATCTGCGTCTACACCAACAACAATTTCGTCGTCGAAACGCTCGATGCCGGCTGACCGGCCGGCCATGATCCCGAACCGAAGGGCCGCACAAGCGAAAAGTGGGAACCGGTCTTCGGAAGAGATCATGACCAAACAAGACGATAGCTATGATTTTCGGCCGGTGACCACGAAAGACCTGCCGATGATCGCCGGCTGGCTCGCCGAACCTCATGTCGCTGAGTGGTGGGACGATCCAGAGACGGAAATCGCCGAGATTCGCGATCACATCGATTCGATTTCGGTCGAACCGCTGATCGTGGAACTCGACGGCAAGCCGATCGCCTATCTGCAGAGTTACGATCCGCATCTGGAGGACGACCATCCCTATGCCGACCAGCCGTTCGGGACGCTCGGCATCGACCTGTCGATCGGCCGACCGGAGTTGGTCGGCATCGGCCATGGCTCGGCGATCGTGCGCCAGTTCGTCGAGCAGTTGTTCGAGGAGGGCGTGCCGCGTGTCATCATCGATCCCGACCCATCCAATGGCCGCGCCATCCGCGCCTATGAAAAGGCGGGATTTCGGGCACTCGATCGCCGGCAATCCAGATATGGCGATGTCGTGCTGATGGCTGTCGACGCAACCGACACGCAACATGGCGACGCGCAAGAGAGGTAATGGGGCATGGACGCATCGGGGCACGACAGGCTGGTCTCGGCCTATGAAGACAGCTGGCGCATGGGACTGCTGCTCGTCCTTGGCCTGCTCATCTTCCAGGCCGGAGCCCTCTACGGCATGGGGCACCCGCCGATCTGTACTTGTGGCTATGTGAAGCTCTGGCACGGCGTGGTGAACAGTTCCGAGAATTCCCAGCATATATCGGACTGGTACACGTTCTCGCACATCATCCACGGCTTCCTGTTCTATGCGCTGGCCAGGTTCCTGTTTCCGCGTTCGCCGGTCGGCTTGCGGCTGGCTTTCGCCGTCTTCATCGAGGGCGGCTGGGAGCTGATCGAGAACAGCCCGTTCATCATAGAGCGCTACCGCGCCGGCACCATCTCGCTCGACTATTACGGCGACAGCATCATCAATTCGGTGTCGGACACACTGGCCATGGTGCTGGGATTTGTGATGGCGCGAAGGCTACCTATATGGGTGATCGTCAGCCTCGCCATCCTCTTCGAACTGGGCACCGGCTACCTTATCCGGGACAATCTGACACTCAACGTGATCATGCTGCTGCATCCGTTCGAGGCCATCAAGCAGTGGCAAAGTGGAATTTAGTGATATGAGCACATTTTCTCCCCGCGAAATCGTTTCGGAACTCGACCGTTTCATAATCGGCCAGAAGGACGCCAAGCGCGCCGTGGCCATCGCCTTGCGCAACCGCTGGCGCCGCCAGCAGCTGGAAGGGCAGATGCGCGAAGAAGTGATGCCGAAGAACATCCTGATGATCGGGCCGACCGGCGTCGGCAAGACCGAAATCTCGCGCCGCCTGGCGCGGCTGGCCGGCGCGCCCTTCGTCAAGGTCGAGGCAACCAAATTTACCGAGGTCGGCTATGTCGGCCGCGATGTCGAGCAGATCGTGCGCGACCTCGTCGAGGTCGCCATCGGCCTTGTGCGCGAGAAGATGCGTGAGGACGTCAAGGCGCGCGCCCATGTCAACGCCGAGGAACGCGTGCTGGAGGCGCTGGTCGGCAAGACTGCCAGCCCTGCCACGCGCGATTCCTTCCGCAAGAAGCTGCGCGAGGGCGAACTCGACGACAGGGAGATCGAGATCGAAGTAGCCGATACCGGCAATGGCGGCATGCCCGGCTTCGAGATTCCCGGCATGCCGGGCGCCAATATCGGCGTGCTCAACATCAACGACATGCTGTCGAAGGCGATGGGCGGCAAGAAGACCAAATTGCGCAAGACGACGGTGAAGGAATCCTACGACCTGCTGGTCAACGACGAGTCCGACAAGCTGCTCGACCAGGACGAGGTGGTGCGCCGGGCGCTGGACGCTGCGGAAAATGACGGCATCGTCTTCCTCGACGAGATCGACAAGATCGCGGCCCGGTCGGATATTTCGGGCGGGCCTTCGCGTGAGGGCGTGCAGCGCGACCTGCTGCCGCTGGTCGAAGGCACGACGGTGGCGACCAAATATGGGCCGTTGAAGACGGATCACATCCTGTTCATCGCATCGGGTGCGTTCCACGTCT
This sequence comes from Mesorhizobium sp. BR1-1-13, assembly GCF_020165515.1. Classification (NCBI taxonomy): domain Bacteria; kingdom Pseudomonadati; phylum Pseudomonadota; class Alphaproteobacteria; order Hyphomicrobiales; family Phyllobacteriaceae; genus Mesorhizobium; species Mesorhizobium sp. BR1-1-13. The sequence goes on along the minus strand of NZ_JAIUIH010000014.1, from coordinate 78,523 downwards.
CGAAGCCGTCCGACCTCTTGCCAGAGCTGCAGGGCCGCCTGCCGATCCGGGTCGAATTGCGCGCCCTGGAAAAGGAGGACTTCGTCCGCATCCTGACCGAGACGGAAGCGAGCCTCATCAAGCAGTATATCGCGCTGATGAAGACCGAGGGCGTGGACCTGACCTTCACCGACGACGCCATCGATTCGCTCGCCGGCATCGCCGTCGATCTCAACGCCAGCGTCGAGAACATCGGCGCAAGGCGGCTGCAGACGGTAATGGAGCGCGTGCTGGACGATATCTCCTACGACGCGCCGGACCGCAACGGCACTGCGGTGACCATCGACGCCGCCTATGTGGAGAAACATGTCGGCGACCTGTCGAGGAACACCGATCTGTCGCGCTTCATTCTTTGAGCGGGCGCGCGCCGGATCGTTCCGGCGCCTGTCGGGCGAATGGATCATGTGTGGCCGGATGGTATCATTCGGCCACCTTTCGTTCTGCCGAGCGCAGGGCCGCTCTCGACTCGACCAAGAGCTTTACCTAGTTTGCGCGGCAATTCTCTAGGCGGCGGGCGCATGAAAAAACTGATCCTGGTCATTCTCGGCTTGACGGTGGCGGCAACGATGTTCGGCGCCGACGCGGCGACCATCGTGCCGCCGGGAAACCGCAATGCCGAGCAACCCGGGATTCCGGGAGCCTCGAGCCGACGCACGCAGGCCACCAACACCACGTTCCAGGCGAAGTACCGCAAGGTCTATGCGCTGCTGCAGAACGACGCCGACCTGCGCGGCAAGATCAAGAAGGCGGCAAGCGTCTACGGCATCGATCCAATGCACATTGTCGGAGCCATCGTCGGCGAGCACACCTACAATGTCGACGCCTACGACCGGCTGCAGACCTACTACGTCAAGGCGATCTCCTATCTCTCCAGCAAGCTGTCCTTCGCCTATGACGGCGAGGACATCACCGATTTCGTGCAGCGGCCGGAATTCAGGAAATGCACTGGGCTGTCCGACAGTTACGATTTGTGGGAATGCCGCGAGCAGGTGTGGAACCGTTCATTTCGCGGCAAGACCGTCGGCAGCGAGGATTTCCCCAACGACCGCTTCGGCGCCACTTTCTTCCAGCCCTACTATGCCGGCCAGACCTTTGGTCTCGGCCAGCTCAATCCGCTGACCGCGCTCCAGATGAGCGACCTCGTGCACAAGGTTTCCGGCCTGCCGAAGCTCGACGTCGGCGATCCCAATGCGGTCTACAAGACCATCATGGATCCCGACCTCACGCTGCCCTACGTTGCCGCGACGATCCGGAAATCGATCGACGCCTACAAGAGCATCGCCGGCTTCGACATTTCGGGCAATCCGGGCCTGACCGCCACGCTCTACAATGTCGGCAATCCCGAGCAACGCGCCTATGCGCTGAAGGCGGAGAACGACAAGCGCAGCGCCGCCGGCGAGCCTGTGAAGCTGCCGGAGGAGAATTATTACGGCTGGCTGGTCAATGACAAACTGCCGGAGCTGAAGGCGCTTTTCTAAGGGCGGACCCGGCGCGCTGACGTTAATTTGCCAAAGCCGCGCCCCCGATAAAAGCGGAGCTCAGGCCGCCAGAAGCGACTTCAATTTGACGGCCTGCGAACCGAGCGCTTCCGGTGCCGGCCTCGTCCGTTTGCCGATCAGCATCTCCGCCAGCCTGATGTCGCGGGCGACCGCATTGCCCGGCCCGATGCCGCTGGCGGCCACCAGCCTGCCGTCCTCGGCAAGGTGAAAGAGGATGAAGGCGTCCTCGCCGAGATCGCGGCGCACCGTGCTGCGGCCCTCATCGGGAAGCCCCGCGATCTGCAGGGACAAGCCATATTGATCCGACCAGAACCACGGCACCGCCCCATGTGCCTCTGCGGCGCCCAGCATGTTCTTTGCCGCCAGCGCGCCCTGCTCCTGCGCATTGCGCCAGGCCTCCAGCCGCACGCGACGGCCGCCATAGACGGCAAGCGGGAACGAACAGCAGTCGCCGGCAGCGAAGATGTCGGGGTCGGTGCTGCGCAGCTCGGCGTCGACTGATATGCCGTTGTCGATGGCCAGTCCCGCTTCGGCGGCCAGTCCGGTCACCGGCACGGCACCGATGCCGATGATGGCGAGATCGGCGACGATTTCGCGCCCTCCGGCAAGCGCGATGCGCACTTGCCTGCCGTCGTCGGCGATCGAGGCAATGCCTTCGCCGCACGTTATGTCGACGCCTTCGACGACGTGGGCATCATGGACGACCTTGGCGATCTCGGCCGGTACGCCGCGCATCAGGATACGCGGCTGCGCCTCGATGACGGTGACCGCAGCACCGAGCTTGCGGGCCGCCGCGGCGAGTTCGAGGCCGATGAAGCCGCCGCCGATGACGGCAATGCGGTTACCCGCGTTTAGGTGGGCGCGGATGGCCAGCGCATCGGCGAAGGTGCGGAGGTAGACGCAGCGCCCGCCAAGGCCAGGCATCGACAGTTTGCGGGGCGTCGAGCCGGTCGCCAGCAGCAGCTTGTCGTAGGGCAGGACCGAACCGTCCGACAGGCGTACGGTATGCGCGGCGCGATCGATCGCTGAAGCCTGAATGGAATGGATATGCCGGATCGACTTTTCGGCCAGGATCTCTTCGGTTGCGATCGCCCTGATCTCGGGCGCGCCGCCGGCCATTGCGTCCTTGGACAGAGGAGGCCGTTCATAGGGCAGATGCGGCTCGTCGCCGACCAGAGTCACCGCTCCCTCATAGCCGAGATCGCGCAATGCAAGCGCCGCGCGGCCGCCGCATTCGCCAGCGCCGATGATGACCATTCCGCGCGTCATGCCGGTTATCCGATCTGAACGAGGATGCTGCCAGCGTCGACCTTGACCGGATAGGTCCTGAGGTTGACGCAGGCCGGCGCGCCTTTGGCCTGGCCTGTCTTGTAGTTGAAGCGGCCATTGTGCTTGGGGCATTCGATGATGTCGTCCATGACAAGCCCGTCGGCGAGATGCACCTTTTCGTGCGTACACAGGCCGTCGGTGGCGAAATACTCGTCATCGGGGCTGCGATAGATGGCGTAGCTGCGGCCGCCGTGATCGAACCGCACCACATCTTCTTCGTCGATGTCTCCCACGGCACAGGCCTCGACCCAGTCGCTCATTCATTTCTCCCGCAAAATTTCCGATGGCGCCTCACGGGCGGGTGTCACTCCGCCGCGGCGTTGAAGGCAGCATTGTCGTTGTACAGATCCTCGCGATACGGCCTGGCCGTCGGCGGCAGCTCGCGCTTGAGGAAATAATCCTCGTTGCGCAACTGGCGCCAGAAGACAGGCAGCATCTCGCGATAGCCGGCCAGGATCGACGGCGTCGGCGCCGGCAAATCGTGCTTGATCAGTTCATGCAGCTTCGGCAGCGCATGGTAGGGCACCATCGGGAACATATGATGCTCGACGTGGTAGTTCATGTTCCAGTAGATGAAACGGCTGATCGGGTTCATGTAGACGGTGCGGCTGTTCAGCCGATGGTCGGTGACGTTGTCGGCAAGACCGCCATGCTGCAGCAGGCCGACCATGACGTGGTGCCAGGCGCCATAGAGCCTGGGCAGGCCGACCAGCATCAAGGGCAGGAACGAGCCGGTATAGAGCGCCAGCGCGATGGTTGCGGCATAGATCGCAGTCCAGATGCGGGCGATGCGGATCGCCTTCGGCTGTTCCTGCTCGGGAATAAAGGTCTTTTCGGCCGCGCTGATGTTGCCGGCGGCGTTGCGCAGCATGTCTGACATCGCATGCCAGGCGTCGAGCACGCCGACAAAGCCGAGGATGGCGCGCACCAGGTCCGGCGGCCGCATCACCGAGATTTCCGGATCGCGGCCGACGATGATGGTGTCGGTGTGATGGCGCGTGTGGCTCCAGCGCCAGGTCACCGGGTTGCGCATGATCATGAAGCAGGCGATCTGATAGACCCAATCATTCATCCACTGCGTGCGGAAGGCCGTACCATGGCCGCATTCGTGCCAGCGGGAATCGGTGGACGAGCCGTAGAGCACGCCATAGGCGAAGAAGAACGGCACGCACCACCAGGTGCCCCAGAACCAGGCACCGCCGGCGCCGCTGACGATGAGCGCGGCGATCCAGATCGCCGTGTCGCGGATCGCGGGCGCGTCGGAGCGCTGCATCAGCTCCTTCATCTGCTTGCGGGGAATGTCGGTGTGATACCATTCGGCCGCCGACAGGCCGGTCTCGACGGCCAGCCTGGCGTCGCGGCCGATCAGGCTGTAGTCACGCCGGGACGGCGCAGCATGCATGGTTGCCTCCGTCGGCAAGGGCATCCGCCACGCGAATGCCCGACATTTCCTAGCTTGGAGGCTGAAAATAACGCTAGCTCGTGATAGACTCAACATCATAAAGATAGTTTCTATCATTTCCTATCATAATGATGTAGGAAAGATGCGCAGTCGAACGAGGGCATAGATGGCGAAACGGCCGACCATATCAGATCTGGCGCGCATCTCCGGCGTCAGCGTCGCCACGGTGGACCGGGTGCTCAACAGCCGCCTGCCTGTGCGCGAGGAAACGGCGCGCCGCGTATATAACGCCGCGACCGAGATCGGCTATCACGCCGCAGGCCTGATCAAGCAGCGCATGCGCCAGGAATTGCCCGAGTATCGGCTGGGTTTCCTGCTGCTCCGGGGCAATGACGTTTTCTATGGCGATTTCGCGCGGGAACTCGAACTCGCGGTCGCACAATCGCAGCGCTTCCGTGGCGTCGCAGCCATCGATTTCGCCACTTCCCTGGCCCCCGATGAGATCGCCGCCCAGATGCGCAGGCTGGCGGCGAAATCGCGGGCGATCGCCGTGGTCGGCCCTGACCATCCGACGCTGACGGCGGTCGTGGAGGCGCTAAAGGCCAGGGGGCAGCCGGTCTTCTCCCTGCTGTCCGACTTCGCCGCCGGCATCCGCGAGGGCTATGTCGGCCTCGACAACCGCAAGGTCGGCCGCACCGCCGCCTGGATGATCTCGAAGGCTGCGAGGAAGCCCGGCAAGGTCGCCCTTTTTGTCGGCAGCCATCGCTTCCATGGCCATGAGCTGCGTGAGATCGGTTTCCGCTCCTTCTTTCGCGAGCATGCGCCGGACTTCAACGTGCTGGAGACGCTGGTCAACCTGGAGGCCAACCAGGTGACCCATGACGCGATGATCGATCTTCTGGCGCGATATCCGGATCTTGTCGGCTGCTACGTCGCCGGCGGCGGCATGGAAGGCGCCGTCTCGGCGCTGCGGACAGCGAAGCCCGCAAGCATGCCGGTGGTCGTCTGCAACGAGATATCAGCCGAATCGCGCGCCGCGCTTGCCGACAACATCCTGACGATGGTGATCTCGACGCCCCTTGCCGCGCTCTGTCGCGAGCTCGTCGATCGGATGGCGCATGCCATCGAAACCGGTGCGGCCGATGCGCCGGGCCAGACATTCCTCCCCTTCGACATCTATTTGCCGGAAAACATCTGAAGCCATTTCAGGAATGCGCGCAGCGGTTTTCCGTCCAGGTCGCGTCAGGACGGAAGGTAGGGCGTTTCCATGAAACGATAAAACCCTCGGCCAGCCCGGTCTGCCGCAAACCGGCCGCCTGAAATGATAGAATCCATCAAAGACAGCCGAAAATCACACGCCCGAATTCGGAATTTCCCTTGACGCCCCGATTCGAAATGGAATAAATATTTCACTGGCTGTACATTTTGGTTCTTTCGTTCCGACAACGGCTGGTTCGAGCAGGCAGTTCGGCGTTCCAGCCGGTGGTGAACCGCGTTGGAACGAAATGATATCAGGGAGAGATTCCCCGGGGAGATCGGGGATTCCGGATAGATCGGTGCAACCGGACACCCAAAGTGGAGGAGAGATACAATGAAGAAAATGATTTTGGGCGTCGCCTTCGCGGCGCTAATGAGTTCGTCCGCCATGGCCGCCAAGATCGGCGTGTCGATGGCCAAGTTCGACGACAATTTCCTGACCGTGCTGCGCAACGGCATGATCGAGCAGGCCAAGGGCATGAGCGGCGTGGAGCTGCAGGTCGAGGACGCACAGAACGACGTCGCCAAACAGCTCGACCAGATCAAGAACTTCGCCGCATCGGGCGTCGACGCCATCATCGTCAACCCGGTCGACACCTCGGCCACGCAGGCGATGTCGGATGCCGCGGCCGCCGCCAAGATCCCGCTGGTCTATGTCAACCGCGAACCGGTCAATGTCGACACGTTGCCTGACAACCAGGCCTTCGTCGCTTCGAACGAGGCCGATTCCGGCACGCTCGAAACCAAGGAGGTCTGCCGCCTGTTCAAGGAAGCCGGCAAGAAGGAAGCCAATGTCTATGTGATCATGGGCGAGCTTTCCAACCAGGCAGCCGTGCAGCGCACCAAGGACATCGAGGAGGTGATCGCGACGCCGGATTGCAGCTTCATCAAGATCATCGACAAGCAGACGTCGAACTGGAACCGCGACGAGGCCCAGAACCTGATGACCAACTGGCTGTCGACCGGCAAGCCGTTCGACGGGGTCATCGCCAACAACGACGAAAGCGCCATCGGCGCCATCCAGGCGATGAAGGCCGCCAACGTCGACATGAAGACGGTTGTCGTCGGCGGCGTCGACGCCACGCAGGACGCGCTTGCCGCCATGCAGGCAGGCGACCTCGACGCCACCGTGTTCCAGGACGCGGCCGGCCAGGGCGCCGGCGCGCTCGACGCGGCATTGAAACTGTCCAAGGGCGAGAAGGTCGAACACAAGGTCTACGTGCCCTTCCAACTGGTGACGCCGGCCAACATCGAGAAGTTCCTGAAGAAGAACTGAGCGGCGGAACGGTTCACCCCGGGCGGCGCTCAAAAGACCGGGCGCCGCTCGACCTCTCAGCGCTTTCAGGCGCCAGGAGCGACCGCGGCTGACGGAGGATAGACGATTGGCACAGACATCTCATGGCGTCGGCGGAGTCGGCTATGATGCGAAGAAGCGCACATGGCCGGCGGAATTCAACGTCTTCCTGGCGCTCGTCATCCTCGTCGTCATCTTCGAACTGATCGGCCGCATCTTTCTCGACGACAGCTTCCTGTTCAACACACGCAGCAATGTCGGCGGCCTCTTCAACGAGGCGCGGCTGCAGATCATCATCCTGCAAGTGTCGATCGTCGGCATCATCGCCATCGGGGTGACGCAGGTGATCATATCGGGCGGTATCGACCTGTCCTCGGGTTCGATCGTCGGCGCCACCGCGATGATCGCCATGAGCTTCGCCCAGGTGGCGACCGTCAACGGTAATCCCAATCCCAAGGCGATGTTCCTGACGCAGGGCTGGACCGATCTGCCCGTCATCGTGCCGCTGCTGGTCGCCATCGGCTGCGGCCTGCTCGCCGGCCTGGTCAACGGCGCCCTGATCGCCTACACGCGCATTCCGCCCTTCATCGCCACGCTCGGCATGATGGTGACCGCGCGCGGCATCGCCAAATGGTGGTCCAAGGGCCAGCCGATCTCGTTTCCCACCGACAGTTTCGCCGCGATCGGCAAGGGCCTCATGCCCGTCATCATCTTTCTGTCGCTGGCCGTGCTGTTCCAGCTGATCATGACCTACACACGATATGGCAAGCATTGCTACGCGATCGGCTCCAACGAGGACGCCGCACGCATGTCCGGCATCAAGATCGCCAACCACAAGATCCTGGTCTATGTCATCGCCGGCATACTCGCATCGCTCGCCGCAGTGGTGCTCTCTTCCAAGAACCTCACCGCCCAGGCCGGCATGGGCGTGATGTACGAACTCGACGCCATCGCCATGGCGGTCATCGGCGGCGTATCGCTGTCGGGCGGCCGCGGCTCGATCATCGGCACGGTGATCGGCGCGCTGATCTTCGGCGTCATCATCTCCGGCTTCACCTTCCTGCGCCTCGACGCCTACTACCAGGAGATGGTCAAGGGCGTGATCATCGTCGGCGCCGTCGTTCTCGACCAGTGGCGCCAGCGCCTGCGGGCATTGAGGGCTTGACCATGTCAGACATCGTCCTGAAGACCGAAAACCTGACCAAGCGCTATGGCGGCGTGCATGCGCTGGACGGCGCGAACTTCGAGCTGCGCAAGGGCGAACACGTCGCCATCATGGGCGACAACGGTGCGGGCAAGTCGACTTTCGTGCGCCAGATCACCGCCGTCGAGCAACCGACCAGCGGCCAGATCTGGTTCGATGGCAAGCAAGTCAATTTTTCGGGCCCTATCGAGGCGCGCGAGGCCGGCATCGAGACCGTGTTCCAGAACCTGGCGCTGGCCGACGACCTCGACGTGCCGTCGAACCTGTTCCTTGGCCGCGAAAAAGTGCTGGTCAATCTGGGACCGTTTTCGATCCTGGACCGCCGGGGGATGCGCAAGGCGACTGAAGCCGCGCTGGTGCGCACGGCGGTGAAAATCCCCAACCTGTCGAACACCATCCGCCACATGTCGGGCGGCCAGCGGCAGTGCGTGGCGATCGCCAGGACCGCGACCTTCGCCTCCAAGCTGATCATCATGGACGAGCCGACGGCAGCACTCGGCGTGCAGGAGACCGCGCAGGTCGAGAACATCATCCGCACGCTGAAGGACAATGGCGAGCCGCTGATCCTGATCAGCCACAATATGCGCCAGGTGTTCGACCTTTGCGACCGCATCGTCGTGTTCCGGCGCGGCCGCATCGTCGCCAATCTGCGCAAGGAGAACACCGACGGAAACGATATTGTTTCCTACATCACCGGCGCCAAGACCGGAGAGGCCGAACTCGCGGCCTAGGCCGGGCGCGGAGGCGGCGGTCATCGCCTCCTGTCGATCTTGTCTTGACCGGAAAAACACCTGCGCGCATGACCGGCGCCCCGCCAACCTTCGAACCATTCCCCAGAGGAAACTTCCATGACTCTCCGCTTCGCCCTCCTCGGTGCCGGCCGCATCGGCAAGGTCCACGCCCGCGCCGTCGGCTCCAATCCGCAGGCCAAACTGGTGGCCGTTGCCGACGCATTCGAGAAGGCGGCGAGCGAGCTCGCCACGGCCTACGGTGCCGAGGTGCGGACAATCGATGCCATCGAGAAATCCGGGGATATCGACGCGGTCGTCATCTGCACGCCGACCGATACCCATGCCGACCTGATCGAGCGCTTCGCCAGGGCCGGCAAGGCGATCTTCTGCGAGAAACCGATCGACCTCGACGTCAAGCGCGTCGAGCAGTGCCTGGCCGTGGTCGAGAAGAACAAGGCGACGCTGATGGTCGGTTTCAACAGGCGCTTCGACCCGCATTTCGCCGCGGTGCGCAAGGCAATCGATGACGGCGCCATCGGCGCGGTCGAGATGGTGACCATCACGTCCCGCGATCCGGGCGCACCGCCGATCGACTACATCGCGCGCTCCGGCGGCATTTTTCGCGACATGACCATCCACGACTTCGACATGGCGCGCTTCCTGCTCGGCGAAGAGCCGGTGGCGGTCAGCGCGCATGCCTCGGTGCTGGTCGACAAGAAGATCGGCGAGGCCGGCGATTTCGACTCGGTCAGCGTCATCCTCGAAACCGCGTCGGGCAAGCAGGCCGTCATCTCCAATTCCCGCCGCGCCACCTATGGCTACGACCAGCGCATCGAGGTGCATGGCTCGAAAGGCATGGTGGCGGCCGAGAACCAGCGGCCGGTGTCGATCGAACTCGCCAATGAGAAGGGCTATACGCGCCCGCCGCTGCACGACTTCTTCATGACCCGCTATCTCGATGCCTATGCCATCGAGATAGCTTCCTTCATCGCCGCCGCGACGTCGGGCAAGAAGGCAGCACCGAGCGGGACGGACGGGCTCATCGCACTTCGGCTGGCGGATGCGGCGCTGAAATCGGCGACATCAGGCCAGACCGTTCGCCTCGACAAGTAACGACTTAAAGCACAGGAGCATAGCGATGAGCGCATCAGCCGGTCGCAATTCACAAACGCGCGCCATCGTCACCGGCGGCGCACAAGGCATAGGCTTCGCGGTCGCCGAGGCATTGGCGGACGAAGGCTGCCGGGCACTGGCGCTGATCGGCCGCTCGCAGGAAAAGGGCGACAAGGCAGTCGCCACCCTCAAGAAGTCGGGCGTAGACGCGATCTTCATCAGCGCCGACGTCTCCAAGGTGGCCGACTGCAAGCGCGCCGTCGCCACCGCGCTTTCGCATTTCGGCACCATCAATGCGCTGGTCAACGCCGCCGCCACGTCGGCGCGCGGCTCGCTGGTGGAGACCAGCGAGGAGCTTTTCGACACCATCTTCGACACCAATGTGCGAGGACCCTTCTTCCTGATGCAGGGCGTGGTGGCGCATCTGCTCGAGAAAAAGGTCCCCGGATCGATCGTCAACGTGCTGTCGATGTCGGCGCATACCGGTCAGTCGTTTCTGACCCCCTATTCGACCAGCAAGGGCGCGCTGATGACGCTGACCAAGAATGTCGCCAACGCCTACCGCTTCAACCGCATCCGCTGCAACGCCGTGCTGCCCGGCTGGATGGACACCGAGGGCGAGGACATCGTGCAGAAGAAATGGCATGACGCACCCGACGACTGGCTTGAGAAGGCCGAGGCCGCGCAGCCCATGGGCCAGTTGGTAAAACCGGATCAGTTGGCTCGGCTGATCAGCTACATGGTCAGCCCGCAGTCCGGCGTCATGACCGGCTCGCTGGTCGACTACGACCAGAGCGTCGCCGGGGCGTCGCCGGAATAGCGGCATAACATCGCCGAAAGGCCCACCGCGTCGCGGGGGTTCGGCATTTCCTGAAATGGCTCTCATCAGGATACGTGACAAACGCCGCCGCTTCGACTATATGAGCCGCATGATCCACCTGACCGCCACCTATTGGTACTTTAGCAGCTCGCTGGCGGCGGGAGGATTGCGCTCGATCTGAAGATTGCAGCAAACAGTCCGACAAGCCGCCAGACCTGGCGGCTTTTTTGTTTTCAGCCGGCAGGTCTCCCAACCAGGAGCAGAAGCCGTGTTGACCACCACAGACGACCTTCGGGTCAAGGAACTGAGACTGCTGAGCACGCCGGAAGAGGTGATGCGCGAGATACCGCGCTCACTCACGGCGACGCGCACCGTTGCCGCCTCGCGCAACGCCATCCACTCCATCCTGACCGGGGCCGACGACCGACTCGTTGTCATCGTCGGCCCTTGTTCCATCCACGATCCGGTCGCGGCCGTTGACTATGCCAGCCGTCTGGCGGCGCTGCGCGAGGCTCTGTCCGACCGGCTCGAGATCGTGATGCGGGTCTATTTCGAAAAGCCGCGCACGACGGTCGGCTGGAAAGGCCTGATCAACGACCCCGACCTCGACGGCAGCTTCAACATCGACAAGGGGCTGCGGATGGCCCGCAACGTGCTTTCCGCCGTCAACAATCTCGGCCTGCCGGCGGCGACCGAATTCCTCGACATGACGACGCCGCAATACATCGCCGACCTCGTCGCCTGGGGCGCCATCGGCGCGCGGACCACCGAAAGCCAGATCCATCGCGAGTTGGCCTCGGGCCTGTCCTGCCCGGTCGGCTTCAAGAACGGCACCGACGGCAATCTCAGGATCGCTGCCGAGGCGGTGAAGTCGGCCGCGCAGCCGCATCATTTCATGGCGGTGACCAAGGGCGGACGCAGTGCGATCGCGGCAACGACCGGAAACGAGGATTGCCATGTCATCCTGCGCGGCGGCGTCCAGCCCAATTACGATGCGGCAAGCGTCGAAGCCGCATCGGTCGAACTCGCCCGCATCGGTATCGCGCCCCGCCTGATGATCGATGTCAGCCATGCCAACTCAGCCAAGAAGCCGGAGAACCAGCCCAAGGTCGCGGCTGACGTGGCAGGACAGGTCGCGGCGGGCGACGAGCGCATCATCGGCGTCATGATCGAGAGCAACCTCGTCGCCGGCCGGCAGGACGTCGTGTCGGGCAAGCCGCTCGTCTACGGCCAGAGCATCACCGACGGCTGCATCGACTGGGCGGCCACGGAGACGGTGCTGCACGGCCTTGCCGGCGCCGTGGAATGGCGCCGGTCGGCGCGCCGCGCCTCGATGGAGAGCCGTCAGGGCGCCGCCTGATCTGGTAGGACCAATAGGGGCGGCGTTTCCGGTTTCAGCCCGGGATCACGCCGCCCTAGGACCGCAGCGCTCCACCTCACTTGCACGCCTCCGATCCGCGTGTTACATACTGAACCAAATGGTTCAGTATTCCGCGACCCGCCTGGATGCCTCATTCGCCGCGCTTTCGGACGCCACCCGACGCGGGGTTCTGGAGCAGCTCGGCCGTGCGGATGCTTCGATCACGGACCTGGCCCAGAAATTCCACATGACCCTCACGGGCATGAAGAAGCATGTCGGCGTCCTGGAGGAGGCGGGACTCGTCACGACGCGGAAGGTCGGGCGCGTGCGGACCTGCAAGCTCGGCCTGCGCCGCCTGGAGGAGGAGACGGCATGGATCGAGAGATACCGCCAGCTCTGGGCCGCACGCTTCGACGAGTTGGACAAGGTTGTCGAGGAAATGAAACGAAAGGAGGAAGCCGATGGACGAAACAAGAGCGAATGAGCCCACCCCCATGCAGAACCGCACGACGGTGGAACGGACGTCGGACCGGGAGCTGGTCGTTACGCGAAGCTTCGACGCGCCGGCGCGCATCGTGTTCGAGGCGTGGACCAAGCCCGAGCTGTTCAAGCAGTGGTGGGTGCCGAAGTCGATGGGCATGTTCCTGCGTTCGTGCGAGATGGATGTTCGTGTGGGAGGCGGGTACCGTTTGGTGTTCGGGCATGATGACTCGCAGCCCGCCGAGTTCTTCGGCAGGTATCTCGAAGTGACACCGCCCTCGCGCCTCGTCTGGACCAATGACGAAGGTGGTGACGGCGGACCCGTCACCACGGTGACCTTCGAGGAAAAAGGCGGCAAGACGCTGCTGGTCATGCGCGAGCTCTATCCCTCGAAGGAAGCCCTCGACGCCGGCGCCGGGGCGGCGGATGCGATGTCCGAGCAATTCGAGCAGCTGGACGAGCTTCTCGCCACGCTGAAGGGCGCCGCCTGATTCGGTCGGCGCCAGAAGGGCGGCGGTTCGGTCTAGCCGGACATTACGCCGCCCTCAGTCCTTCCCATGCGGTGAACACGGAAACCGCGAAGAGCAGCAGCCCGGCCGCCCGGCCGGCAAGAATGGTCGCCCGTGGATTGGCGATCAGAAGCTTGCGGCTGCGACCGGCCGATATTGCGAGCCCACCATAGATCGCGGCCTGCGTCAGCACGGTCAGCAGGCCCATCACCGTCGCCTGCATCCAGATCGGGCCGTAGTCCGGTTTCAGGAACTGCGGATAGACGGCGAGCACGAAGAGATAGGCCTTCGGGTTGATCAGGCAGGTCACAAGACCTTGGCGAAACGCCTTCCATGCCGAGCGGCTGCCGGCGGGCCCGTCGCGACCGACAGTGATGGAGCTGCGCATAAGCGTGATGCCGATGAAGGCCATGTAGGCGGCGCCTGCAATCAGCAGCGGCTTGAACAGGATTGGCAAGAAATGCATCAGCAGGCCGACGCCGATCGCGCCATTCAGCGTGTGCACCATGCCGCCAACCATGATGCCGCCGGTCGCGGCAAGGCCCCTGTCGCGCCCGCCGGTTAGCGCATTGGCCAGCACGAACAGCATGTCCATGCCTGGAACGGCGATGATGCCGAACAGCAGGATAAAGAACAGCCAGAGATTTTCAGCATAGCCCATGTCAGTTGCCTGTTGCCCCACTCGGCCCAGCCGCAGCGGAACCTGTTGATTTTCAATCCGATAGACGGTCCTATAGGTCGACCCAACTGACGATGATGTGTCAGTTGTGATCGGCACCGGGGTGAGAAAAATGCGCAAGGCGTCGCGCCTGTTCGAGATCATCCAGATCCTGCGGCTGGCGCGGCAGCCGGTGACGGCGGCAATGATTGCCGCGCAGCTGGAGGTGACGATACGCTCGATCTATCGCGACATCGCAGCGCTTCAGGCCATGCGCGTGCCGATCGAGGGCGGGAGGGGCATCGGCTATATCCTGCGCCCCGGCTTCGACTTGCCACCGCTGATGTTTTCGATCGAGGAGATGGAGGCGATCGTGCTGTCGTTGGCGCTGCTGGAGCGCACGGGCGACGATGAGCTCAAGCAGGCGGCCAAGCGCGTCGGCGCCAAGATCGCCGGCGCCGTACCGCCGCCTTTGCGCCAGACGCTCGACGCCAATGCGCTGCATGCGTGGGGATTCGCCGCGCCCTCTGCAGGTGCGATCGACCTGGCGCTGGTGCGCCGCGCCATACGCGACGAGGAGAAGCTCGACCTCTCCTATCGCGACGAGCTTGGCCGCGCTTCCGAGCGCCTCATCCGCCCGATCGCGCTGATCTATTATGCCGAGACCGCCAACATCGTCGCCTGGTGCGAACTGCGCCAGGCGATCCGCAATTTCCGCAGCGACCGCATCGAGGATTGCCAGCCGACAGGACTGCGCTTCAAGGGCGAAGGCGACCGGTTGCGGCAGATCTGGGTGAACGGGTGGGAGGTCAATGCAGCGGCCGCAGGCTAAACCGACCAGCGCAGCGAACTCTACCTTACCTCCACCCAGCGCTTTTCCTCGAACGATCGCGCCATCGCATGAACGGTGCGCTCGATCTCCAGACCTTCGTCGAATTCAATGAGCCGCGCCGGTCTGCCGGCGAGCCGGGTCAGCAGTTCATGGCATTCGATGATCTTGAGATCGTTGAAGCCGAGGCTATGCCCGGGCGCGGGCACGAACAGGTCGTAGGGCTTGTGCTGCGGCGCCACCAGGATGGTGCGATACCCCTGTTCGGTGGAGCGATCCGATGTGAGGTAGAGTTGGAACTCGTTCATCCGCTCCTGGTCGAACAGGATCGAGCCCTTCGAGCCGAAGATCTGGACGGCGATGCGGCCCTTGCGGCCCCAGGCCGAACGGTTGACCTGCAAAGTGCCGGCAACGCCGTTCTCCAGATGCATCAACACGCTCGCGATATCATAGGTCTCGACCGCGCGGCGGCCGCCGGCGGCCAGCTTGCGATCCGCATAGGGCTTGGCCATGTCGCAGATGACGCTGGCGACGCGGCCGAACAGGGCCGACACCAGCGACAGCGGATGCACGGCGAAATCATCGAGCGCGCCATAGCCGGAAGATGCCTCGTGCTTCCAGAAGAACAGCGCCTCGGGATCGGCCATGAAATCCTCGTCCATCTCGATGCGCAGATGGTTGACCTCGCCGATGATCTTCTCGTCGAGCAGCGCGCCGATATGGCGGATGGCCGGGCTCTGGATGTAATTGTAGCCGAGCGCCGCGACCTTGCCGGATCTCATCGCCGCGGCCGCCATTGCCTCGGCTTCGGCGAAGCTCGGCGCCATCGGCTTTTCGCACCACAAATGCTTGCCGGCCTCGAGGATGGCGATCGCCATTTCCGGATGGAACTGGTTGGGCGTGGTCAGCGAGACGACGTCCACTTCGGGGTCGTTGACTACGGCGCGCCAGTCGCCGGACGCCCTGGCGAAACCGAACTCACCGGCCTTGCGCCTGGCGAGATCCTCATTGACCTCGCCGAGATGGACAAGCCGTGGCTTGGTGACGTCCGGAAAGACGGCGCCGACGGCGCTCCACGCGATGGCGTGGCACTTGCCCATGAACCCCGTGCCGATGAGACCGACGCCGACCATTTCCGTTCCTCCACTGCCACAAGCGTTGCGTGGATGAATTAGTCCATTTTTGTTCGGAATGGAATGTCTGCCTCATTTTTTATGGTGTTCTTGCGCAGCCTCGCTATGATGGGGCAGAGAGGACGCTTCACCGATGAGCTTGGACGGGCCGACGATGGACGAACGGGTACCTCGCGACTTCGAGACGCTGCGCGCCACGATCCTCGATCGGCGCGATAGCCTGCCCAAGCGCATCGCCCAGATCGCCGCCTATGCGCTCGACAATCCCGACGACATCGCCTTCGGCACCGCCGCCAGCATCGCCGCCTCGGCCGGCGTGCAGCCTTCGACGCTGATCCGCTTTGCCCAGCAGCTCGGTTTCGACGGCTTCACCAGCCTGCAGCAAGTGTTTCGCGAACGGCTGCGCGAGCGCAACTCCTCCTATGACGAACGATTGCAGGCGCTGCGCGCCAAGGCCGAGGGCGGCGCCGGCCACCGGGCGATCTTCGACGGCTTCGTCGCCGCCGCCAGCACCTCGCTCAACGACATTTCGCGCACGCTCGACGACGCCCATCTGGAACAAGCGATTTCCCTGCTGGCCAAGGCGCAGACTATCTATGTGCTGGCCAAGCGGCGCTCCTATCCGGTGGCGTCCTACATCGCCTATGCGCTGGGCAAGCTGAAGATCCGCAACCAGCTGATCGAATCGGCCGCCGGCCTGAACGCCGAGATGGTCAGCTTTGCGACGCCCGCGGATGCCGTCGTCGCCATTTCCTTCTCGCCTTATGCGCCGGCCACGATCGAGGAGGCGCGCACGATTTCGGAACAGGGCGTGCCGATCATCGCCATCACCGACAGCTCGTTCTCACCGCTTGCGCAGTTCGCCAGCGTCTGGTTCGAGGTTGCCGAGGCGGATTTCGCCGGCTTCCGCTCGCTGTCGGCGACGATGGCGCTGGCCATGGCGCTGACGGTCGGCGTCGGCGAGAAGCGGCGCAACACCGGCAAAGTGCGCAAGGCCTGAGTGGAAGACAAAAAGGCAATTTTAGATCAGGGAATACTCATTCCATATTGACTATGGATTGGAATTATTATTTCATATTTTTGGCGCCACGCTGCCGCTCGCGCGTGTAACCCAACACAACAAGCCCGACGGGAGGTTCCAATGAGCGAAGCCGTGGACGCGAAATACGCTGCGCTCGACGTCATCACCATCGGTCGCGCTTCCGTCGATCTTTACGGCCAGCAAATCGGTTCGCGGCTGGAGGACATCACCTCCTTCGCCAAGTCGGTCGGCGGCTGCCCGGCCAATATCTCGGTCGGCACGGCGCGGCTCGGCCTGCGTTCGGCGCTGCTGACGCGGGTCGGTGACGAGCAGATGGGCCGCTTCATCCGTGAACAATTGAAGCGCGAAGGCGTCAACACCGACGGGCTGAAGACCGACAAGGAGCGGTTGACCGCGCTGGTGCTGCTTTCGGTCGAGAGCGAAGGCGTTTCGCCAATGATCTTCTACCGCTCGGATTGCGCCGACATGGCGCT
Organism: Mesorhizobium sp. BR1-1-13; assembly: GCF_020165515.1. Lineage (NCBI taxonomy): Bacteria > Pseudomonadati > Pseudomonadota > Alphaproteobacteria > Hyphomicrobiales > Phyllobacteriaceae > Mesorhizobium > Mesorhizobium sp. BR1-1-13. The sequence continues at coordinate 61,351 of NZ_JAIUIH010000014.1, read as the reverse complement.
GGCCGAGGAGGACATCGACGAGGCGTTTATTTCCTCGGCTCGCGCGGTCGTCGTCACCGGCACGCATTTTTCCCGCCCCAACAGCGATGCCGCCCAGCGCAAAGCGATCCGCATCATGAAGGCCAAGGGCGGCAAGGTCGTGTTCGACATCGACTACCGGCCGAACCTCTGGGGCCTGGCCGGCCACGCCGAGGGTTTTGAGCGCTACGTCAAGTCCGACCGCGTCTCGGCGCAGTTGAAGACGGTGCTGCCCGATTGCGACCTCGTCGTGGGTACCGAGGAAGAGATCATGATCGCCTCGGGCGCCGACGATTGCCTGAGCGCGCTGAAGACGATCCGTTCGCTCTCCCCGGCCACCATCGTCTTGAAGCGCGGCGCCATGGGCTGCATCGTCTATGACGGGCCTGTCAGCGACGATCTCGAGGACGGCGTCGTCGGCAAGGGTTTTCCGATCGAGATCTACAACGTGCTTGGCGCCGGCGATGCCTTCATGTCGGGCTTCCTGCGCGGCTGGCTCGGCGGCGAAAGCCTTGCCACGGCGGCGACCTGGGCCAATGCCTGCGGCGCCTTCGCCGTGTCGCGGCTCTTATGCGCTCCGGAATATCCGACCTTCGAGGAATTGCAGTTCTTCCTCAAACACGGCAGCAGGCATCTGGCCTTGCGCAAGGACGAGGCGATCAATCACATCCATTGGGCGACGACGCGCCGGCGCGACATCCCCTCCCTGATGGCGTTCGCCTGCGACCACCGGGTGCAGCTCGAGGATGTCGCGGCCAAGGCCGGCGCCGATGTCTCGCGCATCGAGGATTTCAAGGTGCTGGCGGTCAGGGCGGCGGCGAAGGTCGCCGCCGGCCGCGACGGCTACGGCATGCTGATCGATGAAAAGCATGGCCGCGAGGCGATGTTCGAATTCGCCAGGCATTCCTTTGTCTGGCTCGGGCGGCCGGTGGAGCTGCCGGGCTCGCGGCCGCTGCGTTTCGAGTTCTCGCAGGACATCGGCTCGCAGCTCACCGAATGGCCTGTCGACCACTGCATCAAATGCCTGTGCTTCTATCATCCCGACGATCCGCCGGACCTGAAGGAGGAACAACAGCAGGAATTACGCGCACTGTTCGAGGCCGCGCGGAAAGTTGGGAGGGAGCTTCTCATCGAGATCATCGCCGGCAAGCACGGCAAACTCGACGACACGACCATCCCGCGTGCGCTGGAAGAACTCTATGCGCTCGGCATCAAGCCGGATTGGTGGAAGCTCGAACCGCAGGCATCCGCAGGCGCGTGGACGAAGATCGAGGCCGTGATCCTGAAGAACGACCCCTGGTGCCGCGGCGTCGTGCTGCTCGGCCTGGAGGCCCCGCAGGACGAATTGGAGGCCGCCTTCGCAGCGACGGCCAAGGCGCCTATCGTCAAGGGTTTCGCGGTCGGCCGCACCATCTTCATCAACGCCGCCGAACAATGGCTTTCCGGCAGGATGTCGGACGACGAAGCGATTGCCGACATGGCATTGCGCTTCGAGCAGCTGACCGAGGCATGGCTTGCCGCGCGCGGCCGTAAAGCAGCATAAGAAGGCACGGGCACAGGGACTGCGGAGGAAACCAATGACCAAGACAATCCGCCTGACGATGGCGCAGGCGCTGACCCGTTTCCTGAGCAAACAGATGACCGAAATCGATGGCGCAAAGGTACCGATCTTCGGCGGCGTCTGGGCGATCTTCGGCCATGGCAATGTCGCCGGCATCGGCGAGGCGCTCTACCAGGTGCGCGACGAACTGCCGACTTTCCGCGCACACAACGAACAGGCGATGGCGCATGCGGCGATCGCCTATGGCAAGGCCAATTTCCGCCGCCGCTTCATGGCCGCCACCTCCTCGATCGGGCCTGGCGCGCTCAATATGGTGACGGCGGCGGCACTTGCGCATGTAAACAGGTTGCCTGTCCTGTTTCTGCCGGGTGACGTCTTCGCCAACCGCGTTCCCGATCCGGTGCTGCAGCAGGCCGAGGATTTTTCCGACGGCACGGCGACGGTCAATGACTGCTTCCGTCCGGTGTCGCGCTATTTCGACCGCATCACGCGGCCGGAGCAGATCATCCCGGCGCTCAACCGCGCCTTGGCCGTGCTGACCGACCCGGCCGAATGCGGGCCTGTGACCTTGTCGCTCTGCCAGGACGTGCAGGCCGAGGCCTATGACTATCCCGAGAGCTTCTTTGCCGAACGGGTCTGGCGCCAGCGCCGGCCGCGCCCGGATCGGGCTGAATTGGCGGCCGCAGTCGCGGCGCTCAAGGGCGCCAGCAAGCCGCTGGTGATCGCCGGCGGCGGCGTGCTCTATTCGCAGGCCTCGGACGAACTGGCGAAATTCGTCGAAGGCGCCGGCATTCCGGTCTGCGAGACGCAAGGCGGCAAATCCTCGCTGCCGGACGATCATCCGCTCAACATGGCGGCGGTCGGCGTCACCGGCACATCGGCCGCCAACCGGCTGGCGGAAGAGGCCGATGTCGTGCTCGCCGTCGGCACGCGCCTGCAGGACTTCACCACCGGCTCCTGGGCGCTGTTCAAGAATTCGGGCAAGACCATCATCGGCTTGAATGTGCAGCCTTTCGATGCCGGCAAGCACCGGGCGCTGCCGCTGGTGGTCGACGCCGCCGAAGGCTTGGCTGAACTCGGTGCCGCGCTGAAGGGCTGGAAGGCGCCATCCGGCTGGACCGACAATGCGGCAGCCGGCAAGAAAGAATGGCAGGCCGAAGCCGCCAAGGTGACGGCGTCGACCAATGCCGCCTACCCTTCCGACGCGCAGGTGATCGGCGCCGTGCAACGCGCCATGGGCTCCGGCGTGACGCTGCTCAATGCCGCCGGCGGGCTGCCGGGCGAATTGCACAAGCTCTGGCAGGCCGGCGCGCCCGGCTCGTATCATGCCGAATACGGCTTCTCGACCATGGGCTACGAGATCGCCGGCGGGCTCGGCACCAAGATGGCCAAGCCCGGGGAAGAGGTCGTCGTCATGATCGGCGACGGCTCCTACCTGATGCTCAATTCCGAGATCGCTACCTCGGTGATGCTCGGCCTGAAGCTGACCATCGTGCTGCTCGACAACAGGGGTTTTGGCTGCATCAACCGGCTGCAGATGGCGACCGGCGGCGCCAACTTCAACAATCTCCTGAAGGATGCGCGCCACGAGGTGCTGCCCGACGTCGATTTTGCCGCGCACGCCGCGAGCATGGGGGCCATCGCCGAGAAAGTGCCGTCCATCGCGGGATTGGAGAATGCGCTGGAACGATCGAAAAAGAACGACCGCACCACCGTTCTGGTCATCGACACCGATCCGCTGGTTTCCACCGATGCCGGCGGCCATTGGTGGGACGTGGCGGTGCCGGAAGTCTCCGAGCGCAGCCAAGTGAACGCGGCGCGCAAGGTCTATGATGAAAAACGGCGGATGCAGAGCGTCGGCGATTGACCTCGGCGCTGCCCCTCACCCCAACCCTCTCCCCGTGAAGAACGGGGAGAGGGGTCGCCAACGTCGCAGCTTCTCCCTTCTCCCCGTCCTTACGGGGAGAAGGGAGCGGCACACGGATGAGGGGCGGCGCTGACGAACAAAATGAACCGTTCTAACCGGAGTGACGACATGAAAGCCAAACTGGGCATGTCCCCTATCGCGTGGTGGAACGACGATCTTGCGGAACTTAGCGACGACGTGTCGTTGGAGGAGTGCCTACGCCAGTCGCGCTCGGCCGGCTTCACCGGCATGGAGATGGGCCGGCGCTTTCCCAACGACCCTAAGGTGATGCTGCCGATCCTGAAGGCGGCCGACGTCACGCTGTGCGGTGGCTGGTTCTCGGGCACGCTGGTCGATGAGGAGATGAACAAGAACAAGGATCGCATCCAGCCGATGATCGATCTGTTCAAGGCGGTGAACGCGCCTTGCATCGTCTATGGCGAGGTCGGCCGCTCGATCCAGGGCGACCGCTCGAAGCCGCTCGCCACCAAGCCGAAACTCTCGGGCGACGAGATGAAGGCTTATGCCAGGCGCCTGACCGAATTCGGCGAATGGTGCGCCGAGCAAGGCATGCCGCTTTCCTATCATCACCACATGGCGGCGGTGGTCGAGACCGAGCCGGAGCTCGACGCCTTCATGCGCCATTCCGGAGCGGGCATTCCGCTGCTGCTCGATGCGGGCCATCTGGCGTTTGCCGGCGGCGATGTGCTGCGCGCCATCGACAATCACCACAAGCGCATCAGCCATGTGCATGTGAAGGACGTGCGCATGGGCGTGATCGAGAATCTCGACCGCACGAAGCAGTCCTTCCTCGATGCGGTGGCGCTTGGCGCCTTCACCGTGCCGGGCGACGGCTCGCTGGATTTCGGCGCCATCGTGCAGCGTTTCGCCGATCATGGCTATGAAGGCTGGTTCGTGGTCGAGGCCGAACAGGACCCGAAGAAGAACCCGCCGCTCAAGATGGCGCAGGTTGGCTACAAGGAGCTGATGCGCGTAATGACGGCCGCCGGCTACACGGTCGAGACGCAGGGCTTTCCCCATGCCTGATCGGGTTCTCGCCAGGCCGGGCTTGCTGTAGGTTGCCGCGATGAAAGATTCCGAGCACCCCTTTTTCCGGCCATTGTGGCGGCGTGTCGCCGTCGTCGCGGTCTGCGTCATCTGGTCGATCATCGAGTTCGCGAGCGGCACACCGTTCTGGGGCGTGATCGCGCTGGGCTTCGCCGGCTATGGCGTCTGGCAGTTTTTTTATCTCTACAAGCCGGCGGAAGAGAACAAGGCAACGCCTGACGGACCGAAGACTAGCGAACCCAAGGCCGGCCCTGAACCAAAGGAATGATTGGAGACGATCCTGTGGATCGGAGACTGCGTGCGTGGCGGATTGCATACGTTGGCTATTGGCCGAAACGCCTGGTCGAGGTCACGGAATGGATCCTAGGGTCTTCGCGACGGAGCTTCGCTCCTGCTTCGCCCAAGGATGACGAAGTTGGGGGTGGCCGACGATGGCCCCTTCATACGACCGGCTTGGCCAACCAATAGAATAGGAGAGCTCCCAATGTCGAAACTGCTCGTCAAGGCCGGGAAGGGCCACGGCCGCGTCGCGCATGTCACCCCGCAAAGCGCAGGCTGGACCTATGTCGGGTTCGACCTGCACCGGCTGGAATCAGGGCAAACGGCTTCGGGAACAACGGACGATCGCGAAATCTGCCTGGTGTTCGTCACCGGCAAGGGCACGGTCACGGCCGGCGGCAAGGATCTCGGCCTGGTCGGACAGCGCATGTCGCCCTTCGAAGGCAAGCCATGGTCTGTTTATGTGCCGCAGGGATCGGAGTGGTCGGTGACGGCTGATACCGGACTGGAACTCGCAGTGTGCTCGGCGCCCGGCCTCGGCGGCGGCCTGCCGGTTCGCGTCATCGGACCCGACGATCTCGGCCAGGAGGTGCGCGGCAAGGGCACCAATACGCGCTACGTGACCAACATCCTGCCCGAGGGCAAGCCGGCCGATTCGCTGCTGGTGGTCGAGGTCATCACGCCCGGCGGCCATACGTCGAGCTATCCGCCGCACAAGCACGACCAGGACAATCTGCCTGAGGAGTCCTATCTCGAGGAGACCTATTACCACCGCCTCAACCCGCCGCAGGGCTTTGCTTTCCAGCGCGTCTACACCGACGCCGACAAGGACGGCTCCCGCGAGCTGGACGAGGCGATGGCGATCGAGGACGGCGACGTCGTGCTGGTGCCCAAGGGCTATCACCCCTGCGCGGCTTGCCACGGCTATGACCTCTACTACCTCAACGTCATGGCCGGCCCGAAGCGGACGTGGAAATTCCACAATGCGCCCGAGCACGAATGGCTGATGAAGGCCTGACCGTTCCGGGTCTCGGCTGAAATTGTTGGTCCAGCTTGGAAAAATCGTCGGCTAAGGACCCGCGGGGTCGATTTGCCTTCGAAAACCCTTCAAAGCTTCGTCAATCCGTCATGGAAATCACCTATGGCAACGGGCTGACGAGGATTTTCGATGCGCTACGCCATCTATTTCATCCCCCGGCAGGACGAGAAGCTGGCGCGGATCGCCGCCAATTGGCTGGGCCGTGACCCGTTCGGCGCCGCGACGCGACCGGTCGAGGCGGTGGGCGACCTGTCGGCGGCGGAAGTCGCCTTTCACACTGCATCGGCACGGCGCTATGGTTTTCATGCGACGCTGAAAGCCCCTTTCCGGTTAGCGGCCAACGAAACCGAAGCCTCGTTGCGCACAGCGCTCGACCACTTTGCCGGAGCGATGCCAGTTGTGACGATCCCGCGCCTCGTCGTCAGCCAGATCGACGGTTTCTTCGCGCTGGTGCCGGAGGCGCCATTGCCTCCGCTCAATCGCTTCGCCGATGACGTGGTGCGCGATTTCGACCGCTTTCGCGCGCCGTTGACGGAGGCCGAGATCGAGCGGCGCAGCCCGGACTCGCTGAAGCCGGGCGAATTCCGCAATCTCTGCCAATGGGGCTATCCTTACATCTTCGAGAGCTTCCGCTTCCACATGACGCTTTCCGGCAGGGCCGGCCCACAGGAAAGCCCTCGTCTTCGCCTGGCAATCGAGGGCCTGTTCGCCGAGGTGCTGCACCAGCCGGTGCCTGTGGACGGGTTGACGTTGTTCATCGAGCCCGAACCCGGCGCCCCGTTCATGGTGCTTTCCCAGCACGCGCTCGGGCGCCGTCCGGCCAGGAAAACCGCCTGAAGCAACAAGCCGTAAAGGCCAGAAGAAACCAAGGACTGCCTGAAATGACCGCCGAGACCATTCTGAGCAACGCCCGCATCGTTCTTGCCGACGAGATCATCGACGGCTCGCTCCTGATGCGTGACGGTCTGATCGCCGACATATCCGCCGGCGCCGTCCGCGCCGGCGAGGACATGGCTGGCGATTTCATCATTCCGGGGCTGGTCGAGCTTCACACCGATCATCTCGAAGGCCATTATGCGCCGCGGCCGAAGGTGCGGTGGAACCCGATTGCCGCCGTGCTTGCCCATGACGCGCAAGTGGCGACCGCGGGCATCACCACCGTGCTGGATGCCTTGCGTGTCGGCATGGACGAGGATGCCGATCTCAACGCCGCCGACATCCGCAAGCTCGCCGATGCGATCGAGGACAGCGTGCGGATGGATCGATTGCGGGCCGATCATTTCATCCACCTGCGCTGCGAGGTCTCGGCGCCGGATTGCCTCAGGGCCTTCGCCAATTTCGAGACGGACGAACGGGTGAAGCTCGCTTCGCTGATGGACCATGCGCCGGGTCAGCGCCAGTTCGTGAACCTCGAAACCTACGCCTACTACTACCAACGCAAGCTGAAGCTGACCGATCACGATTTCCAGAAATTCTGCGAGAAGCGGATGGGCGAATCGGCGCGGAATTCGGGACCGAACCGCGTCTTCATCGCCGCCGCCTGCCATGAGCGCGGCATCGTGCTTGCGAGCCATGACGATGCAACGACGGGCCATGTCGACGAAGCCATCGAGCAAGGCGTGCGCGTTGCCGAATTCCCCACCACCGAGGAGGCCGCCAGAGCCTCGAAGGATGCCGGGCTTGGCGTGCTGATGGGCGCGCCCAACGTCATGCGCGGCGCCTCGCATTCTGGCAACGTCTCGGCGCGCACGCTGGCCAGCGACGGGCTGCTCGACATATTGTCGTCCGACTACATCCCCTTCAGCCTGATCCAGTCCGCCTTCTTTCTCGGCGACGTCGTCGATAGCATTTCCCTGCCGCAGGCGGTTGCGATGGTGTCCAAGAACCCGGCCGAGGCCGTCGGCCTTTCCGATCGCGGCATCATCGAAGAAGGCCGCCGCGCCGACCTGGTGCGCGTGCGCCTCGACGACCACGTTCCGGTGGTGCGCACGGTCTGGCGGCAGGGGCGACGGGTCGCATGATGGTGTCGGCGTTGATCGAGCGTGAACTGTCGGCCGAGGCGTTTCCGATACGCGACGGCGTCTTTGTTGCCGTGGTGGGCCCGAGCGGCGCCGGCAAGGATACGATCATCGGCCATGCCAAGGCGCTCTTCGCCGACGAGACGCGGCTGGAATTCGTGCGCCGCGTCATCACCAGACCGAGCGACACGGCAAGCGAGGATCACGACACGCTGGCCGATGCCGCCTTCATCGAGGCCGAAGCCGACGGCGCCTTCGCCGTTTCCTGGGAAGCGCACGGCCTGCGCTACGGCCTGCCGGCCGAGGTCGATTGGGCAGTGGCCAACGGCCATGTCGCCGTCGCCAATGTATCGCGCGCGATCATCCCTGCCTTGCGGGAACGCTATGCCAACCTTGCCATCGTCGAGATCACCGCTTCCCCCGATGTCCTGGCCGAGCGGCTGGCGATGCGTGGCCGCGAGTCGCGCGGCGAGGTGCTGGCACGCCTGGCGCGCAGCGCTACCGTGACCTTGTCTGGCCCCGATGTCACCACGATCGACAACAGCGGTTCGCGCGAGGCGGCAGGCGAGCGCTTCGCGCAGGTGCTGCGCAAGGCGATGGCATTCTCCGATATGTCGGGACTGATTGCCTGAGGTGTTGATCTTCAGATGGTGCCGGCCTGACCTGAATTATGCCGCGTGTCGGTCGTGATCGGCACGACGCGTGCTGGCCGGCGTTGCCGACGGTTGTGTCGGCGCGTCCAGAACCGCGACGTGATGGCGGTACACCATCTCCCAGCCTTTCCAGCCGGTAAACAGCAGGATGCAGACAACGATCAATGAAAGCAGCACTCCCCATGGGCGAACTGCCGCTTCGGCGCCTTGGCTGTAGCGAAGATAGAAATTGATCAGTGCCAGAACGACGGCGGTCAAATTGCCGACCATGTGATACCAGGCGTCCGTCAGGGCGCGGATGCGCGGCTCGCCCAGGAAATCGATGAAGCCGGCGACCGCCGCCAGGAGAGCCATGACGATGGCCGCCCCAATCAGCCATATCGACGCGCGTGCCCAGAAGGCGTCGGCAGTTCCCCAGAACATCAAGTCGGTGACAAACGCCCCGACAAGGAAAGCGACAGGAAAGGGGATGAGCATCGGATGGATGGGATGACCTCCCACCTTGGCGGTGCTTAGCGGATTCGCGGCCATGACAACGCCTCCGAATAGAAAAGCATTGAACAACGCCCAGATACGGGTTTCGTTCCACCCCGGATGGAAGCTCGCAAGACCGCTTTCCGGGCGCCGCCCGGTTTTGCAGCCAAGTCACTTGGGGCCGCACAGATGCGGCCGACAATAGTCGAGCGGAATTGCGGGTCGGGCGAAATGGCGCGGCGTTATCTTTCGACGGCCATGGCGGACGGCGGCTTTTTGCCCTGATTATTCCGCCGCTGCCCCGGCGATGCTCTTGCGGCTGGCGTCGACCATGCGCCGCCGCGCGCGGAACACGCCCCATTGCTGGTCGATCAGCACGCCGATGAGGATGACACCGCCCATCACCGCGAAATTGAGCGAGGACGGGATGCCGAGCAGATTGACGAGGTTCTGCAGCTCCTGCAACAGCACGGTGCCGAGGATGACGCCGATCAGCGAGCCCTCGCCGCCGCGCAGCGAGAAGCCGCCGAGCACGGCCGCGGCAATGGCGTAGAGCTCGTAGAACTGGCCGTGGCTGGCCGGCGAGATGGAGCGCGTGTACATGGCGAAATAGATCGCCGACAGCGCCGTCAGCACGCCGCAAATGACATAGGCGGCCATGACGACGCGCCCGGTGCGGATGCCGGAATATTTCGCCGCTTCCTCGTTCTTGCCGATGGCGTAAAGATAGCGGCCGAACACCGAGCGGTGCAGCACCACCCACATGACGATGGCGATGACGATCAGCGCGAAGAAGGAATTCGGCACGCCCCAGGAGCGGCCGGCGGTAAAGAATTCGAGCTCCGGGAAATTCTGGCCAAAGGCGAAGCCGGCGGTGCCGTCGGCGGTGTAGAAGCGGGCGACGCCGCGATAGATCAAAAGGCCGCACAAGGTCACCACGAAGGGCTGCAATTTGAGCCGCGTGATCAGCCAGCCATGCGCCAGGCCGATGATGGCACCGAGCACCAGGATGAGTACGAAAGCCAGCGGCCATTCCATGCCGCGCACGGCGATGAAGTCGATGAACAGCGTTCCCAGCAGCGCCACCAGCGAGCCGACCGACAATTCGATGCCGCCGGTGATGATGACGAAGGCCTGGCCGATCGACAGGATGCCGAACAGTCCGATCAGGTTCGAGGTGTTGGCGAGATTGATCGGCAGCAGGAAGCGCGGGTTGATGATGGCGACGATGGCGCCGACCACCAGGATCAGGATCAGCAGGCCGAGATCTTTCTTGCTCATCGTCTTCTCCCCAATGCCGGCCCGAGCGCTTCCGCGGCGCGGCGCAGAATTATTTCGGCTGCTTGCCTACCGCCAGCAGCAGCACGTTTTCCTGGCTGAACTGGTCCTTGTCGAGAATGCCCGAGATCTGGCCCTCATGCATGACGGCGATGCGGTCGGACACGCCGATCACCTCCTCCATGTCGCTGGAGATCATCAGCACGGCGACGCCGGCGTCGGCGAGCGCGCGCATCAGCGCGTAGATCTCCGCCTTGGCGCCGATGTCGATGCCGCGCGTCGGCTCGTCGAGGATCATCACCTTGGGGTTCATCGCCAGCCATTTGGCCAGCACGACCTTCTGCTGGTTGCCGCCCGACAGCGTGCCGGTGCGCGTCTGCACCGAAGGCGCCTTGATGCCGAGATCTTTTTTCTGCTTCTCGGCGGTAGCCGTTTCGGCGCTGGCCGACACCAAGGAGCGCTTGGCATGCGCCGGCAGGTTGGGCAGCGAAATGTTCTGGGCGATCGACAGGTCGAGCAGGATGCCGGTCAGCTTGCGGTCCTCCGGCACCAGGAAGATGCCGTGCGCGACGGCATCGGCCGCCGAGCCCAGGGCGAGCGGCTTGCCGGCGAGCTCGAGTGCGCCGCCAAGGCTGCTTTCGATGCCGAAGAATACCCGCGCCAGCTCGGTGCGGCCGGAACCGACGAGGCCGGCAAGGCCGAGGATTTCACCGCGCCTGACGTCGAGATCGACCGGCCGGCCGGGATAGGTCGGGGTGCGGATGGCCTTGGCCGACAGGGCGACGGCGCCGGGGGCGCGGGCCGCCTCGGAAGCCTTCTCGCGCTCCTTCAGCATGCGGCCGATCATCAGCTTGACCATCTGGTCGTGGTTGATGTCGCGCTTGGGCAAGGTGCCGGCCAGCATGCCGTCACGCAGGACGATGACGCGGTCGGCGACGCGCTCGACCTCGTGCAGGCGATGTGAAATGAAGATGACGCTGATGCCGTCCGCCTTCAGCGCCTTGATGACGTCGAGCAATTTGTCGGTCTCGGCGATCGGCAGGCTCGATGTCGGTTCGTCGAGGATGACCAGCCTTGCCTTGATCGACAGCGCCTTGGCGATCTCGACCATCTGCTGCTGGGCGAGCGACAGTTCGGCGACAGGCGTGTCGGCGGAGAAATTGGCGCCGACGCGCTTCAACAGCGGCGCCACCATGGCGCGCAGCCTGGCGCGGTCGACGAGCTTGAGCGGCCCGGCGCGCAGCGGTTCGCGGCCGAAGAAGATGTTGGCTGCGACATCGAGGTTCTCGAAGAGGTTGAGTTCCTGGTGGACGAAGGCGATGCCGGAGCCAAGGCTGCCCTCGACGCTCAGGCCGTCATGGGCGGTGCCGTCGACGGTGACAGTGCCGCTGTCGGGCCGCGTCACGCCGCCGAGGATCTTCATCAAGGTGGATTTGCCGGCGCCGTTCTCGCCGACGAGGCCGATGACCTCGCCCGGCCTGACCTCCATCGAGAAGCCGTCGAGCGCTACGACGCCCGGATAGGTCTTGCGCACGTTCTCGAGACTGAGGAACGGGGTGGTCGCGGCGATGGATGTGTCGGAATAATTCATCATGCCTGACAGCGTTGGCGGGCCGACCTCTTGGCAGACTGACTGGCCTCGAAGGCTTCGTCAATGCGAGAGCAGCCGGCCCAAGCGACGTTGGGCCGGCTGAACTGCCTTCGGTCTTAATTTCCAGCCATCGCCTTCAGATTGGCGGCGTAGGCGTCGACGTCATCCTTGCCGATGATCTTGGTCGGGATGATGATGAGGCCGTCGGCCGGGATGCCCGACTTGTCGCCCTTGAGATAGGATGCCATCAGCTTCATGCCCTGATAGGCCCACTCGAAGGGCTGCTGCACGACGGTGGCGGCAATGGTGCCTTCCTTGACGCCGCCCAGCGTGATCGGATCGTCGTCGAAGCCGACCACGGTGATCGAGCCGAGCTTGCCGGCATCGCGCAGCGCTTCATAGATGCGCGGCGTGTTGTAGGAGTAGAAGCCGACCATGCAGGTGACGTCGGGGCTGGCGACCAGCGCGTCCTCGACATTCTTCTTGGCACGGGCCTGATCGATGTCGTCGCCGCGCACGTCGACGAGCTCGATCTTGGTGCCGGCGAGGCCATCCTTCATGCCCTGGATGCGCTCCTTGGCATTGTCGGCGCCGAGCAGGCCGACGAAGCCGAGGCATTTGCCGCCGTCCGGCATCGCCTTCTTGGCGATTTCGGCCGCCTGCTTGCCGGCATCGACATTGGACGAGCCGATATAGGCGACGCGCTTGGTCTGCGGAGCGTCACTGTCGGTGGTGAACAGCGCCGTTTCCGAGGCGATCTTGTTCAGCCCGTCGGTCGAGGTCTTGGGATCGACGGCCGAAACCATGATGCCCTTGACGCCGGCGGTGACCAGATCGTCCATCAGCCGCTGCTGGATGGCGACCGAGGACTGCTCGGGATATTTCAGCTCGAGATTGTAATCGGGCAGTTCGCCCTGCGCCTTCTTGACGCCGGCTTCGGCCGCCTTCCAGAAGTCGGAAGCGCCGTTGACCACGAAGGCCAGCGTCGGCTTGTCGTCGGCGCGCGCGATCGTGCTCGCCGTCAGGCCGAGCAGCAGCGCCGCGGTGGCCACGGATGCATTGCGTATCAAGGATTTCATGTTCAACCTCCCGTTTTGGCCGGTCGTCGGACCGGCCGATCCTGCACTTGTCTGATTTGCCGTTCGCGGCTTGGACGCCCTCCTCCTCAAGGGTTCCCGGCACTGAAGATGGCGTCGTTCCAGCCACGGCGACGGACTTTAGAGACTCATCCCCCGTTCGTAAATAGTCCGATTTGTCTGACATATCACATGTCCGCGACAAGGCTTCGCGGGGTACTATCCGCTTGCCATCGGGCCATTCGCATGCGCCGCGCCCCAGGGAAATCGAACGCGACGGACCGACGTTACAGCGCATTTTCGTATTAGTAAACGGTATTAGTTGCGGGCGATGGCGACCGCGCCGGCGGCGCCGCCGTTGGGCTTGCCGAGAACGCAATGGCTTGGCGCAAAAGGGATAATCGGCTCATATGCTGTGATTTAGGCTACCTGAGCCGCCTAGCCAGTAGACCGGTCGCCCGCTAATAGATATAAGTCACGCGATATTTCTATAAGCCGGCGCGGCCTTGATGGTTGCCGGGCAGGCCGGACAGGCCGGGGAACACGAACAGCATGAGCGAGACCACTGATATCGCGACGGCAAGGCGCCGCAAGGCGCCGGTGAAGCCCAAGGGCCGGGTCACCATGACCGACATTGCGCGCGCCGCCGGCTGCTCGCAGGCGACTGTTTCCTTCGTGCTCAACAATTCGCCTGGCATAAAACTGTCGCGGCAGACCCGCGAGCGGGTGATCGAGGCGGCGCGCGCGCTGGGCTACAGCGCGCCGGCCTTCTCGGCGCTGAAGACGCCGGCTGCCGCCTTCGACGGGCTGGACGGGGTGATCGGCTTCGCCGTCGACCAGCTCGCCACCAGCCCGGAAGCCGTCGTCGCCATCGAGGGCGCGCGCCAGGCCTCGTGGAACGCCGGCAACGTGCTTCTGGTGGCGCAGACCATGGGCGACGCCGTGATGGAGCCGCGCGCCATAGAGGCGCTGACCAGGCGGGGCATTTCGGCGCTGATCTACATGACCATCTTCACCCGCGAGATAACGGCGCCCGACTTCCTCTACAGCCTCGACATCCCGGTGATCCTGCTCAACTGCTACACGTCGGATTATGCCTTCCCCGCCGTGGTGCCCTCCGAGATCGCCGGCGGCCAGAGCTCCACCCGGCACCTGATCAGCCACGGCCACCGCCGCATCGCCACCATCACCGGCGAGCCCTGGATGCAGGCGGCACAGGACCGGCTGAAAGGCTACCGCCGCGCGCTTGCCACCGCCGACATCCCCTTCGATCCCGAACTGGTGGTCGAGGGCGACTGGTCGGCCAGCGCCGGTTATGCCGCGACCGTCAAGCTCCTGGCGCTGAAGGACCGCCCGACCGCCATCTTCTGTCAGAACGACCGCACCGCGATCGGCTGCTACGAAGCGCTGAAGGAAGCCGGCCTGCACATACCGCAGGACATCTCCGTGGTCGGCTACGACGACGAGGAAATCGCCCGGCATCTGTTCCCGCCGCTGACCACCTCGATCCTGCCGCATATGGCGATGGGCCAATGGGCGATCGAACAGCTCGAAGCGCCAGCGACGGTGGGACGGGGGCGCTATCCCATCACCAAGCTGGAATGTCCGCTGGTGGAGAGGGAGAGTGTAAGGGCCGTGGCAGGCTGACCGACAGGCCGACAAGGCAAGCATTTGGGCGATGAAAACCGGCGCCGCGAGCGCCGCCTGGCCACGGACTTTCCCGCCGGACTTTCCCGCTGCCGGGGCCAGCCAGGCATGCCCTTTCAATTGGCACAGCAAGCGGTCGGGCCGCCGGCCCCGAGGCCGCGAAGGCGTGAAAAATGCCGGCCAGCGACGCCGCGAGAGCCCTATTGCGCCAAGGTTCGAGGACATTTGTTCCAAGCGCGGCGTGTTGGTTGAACGGACTGGATTGCAGGCATAGCCTTGCGTCGTCCACCGGGGCTCGCCTCGAGCTTGCGGGGGCAACAGGCGGCGGATCGCGGCGTGCCGCTGATCGAGGAGACGAACATGCAGCTCGAACAATCCCTTGCCGGCATGCGCCGGCGCGACCTTCTCAAAATGATCGGCATCACGGCGGGCAGCGCCGCAATGTACCAGGCCATGACCAGCATGGGGCTGGCGGCAGAGTCCGATTACGAGGGACCGATCAAGCTCGAAGGCGACCCGAAGGGCGCTTCGGTGCTCGTCCTGGGCGCCGGCCTGGCCGGCATGCTGGCGGCGCTGGAACTGCGCCAGGCCGGCTACAAGGTGAAGATCCTTGAATACAATGCCCGCGCCGGCGGCCGCAACTGGACGATACGCGGCGGCGACACCGTTACCGAACTCGGCGGCTACACGCAGAAATGCGAGTTCGATGAGGGGCTCTACCTCAATCCCGGCCCTTGGCGCATCCCCTACCATCACAACGGGCTGCTGGCCTATTGCCGGAGGCTCGGGGTGACGCTGGAGCCGTTCCAGCAGACCAACCACAACGCCCTGCTGCACTCGACGGAGGCCTTCGGCGGCAAGCCCAAACGCGTGCGCGAGATCGAGACGGACTTCAAGGGTCACACTTCGGAGCTGCTGGCCAAGGTGGCCAGGAAGGGCCAGCTGGAGGGGCTCGTCTCCAAGGAGGACCAGGAGGTGCTGCTCGAGGCGCTGCAGTCCTGGGGGGCGCTGGACAAGGACTACAGCTACAAATCCAGCCTCACGACCGCCGAATTCCGCGGCTACGAGAAGGAGCCGGGCGGCGGCATCGGCGCCGAGCCGGCGGCGGGTCAGGTCATCGGCGCGTCCGACGTGCTGAATTCGCGCCTGTGGGGCAGCCTCGCCAACTTCTCGCTCTACGAATTCCAGACCACCATGTTCCAGCCGGTCGGCGGCATGGGCAGGATTGGCGAAGCCTTCGCCAAGCAGGTCGGCGACCTTATCACCTATAATGCCAAGGTCACCAAGATCGCCCAGAACGACAAGGGCGTGACGGTGACCTATGAGGACGCGAGAAACCCCGGCACCGCGCAGGAGGCCAGCGCCGACTGGTGCGTGTGCACCATTCCGCTCACCATCCTCAGCCAGATCGAAATCCAGGTCGGCGGCGCCATGCAGGCGGCGATCGGGGCGGTGCCCTATGCGTCCTCGGTCAAGGTCGGCCTGCAGATGAAGCGCCGTTTCTGGGAGGAGGACGAATCGATCTTCGGCGGCGTCAGCTACACCAACCTGCCGATCTCGCAGATCTCCTATCCCAGCACCGGCTTCAACGCCGGCGGCAAGGGCGTGCTGCTCGGCTGCTACACATGGAACGGACCGAACTCCTACGAATTCACCGCCATGACCCCGCAGGAGCGCGTGCAGAAGGCGGTGGAATACGGCGCGCAGCTCCACCCGCAATACAAGCAGGAGTTCGAGACCGGCGTTTCCTGGGCATGGCACCGCTCGCCCTTCACGCTTGGCTGCGCGGGCGACTGGACTGAAGAGGCGCGCAAGGAGCACTACGACAATCTGTGCCAGATCGACGGCCGCATCGTGCTGGCCGGCGAGCATGCCTCCTACATTCCCGCCTGGCAGGAGGGCGCGATCCTGTCCTCGCTCAACGCCATCACCCGCCTGCACCAGCGCGTCATGCAGGGATGAGGCCATGCCGATCCCTTCGTTCACCCCGTATCCCGCGAGGCATCCCATCATGAGCAGCTCCTTCAAAAGATCCAGCGGTCTCATCGCCGCCATGGCCGTCGCCATGGCGTTCACGGCCCCCGGCGCGTTCGCCGATTCGGCCGGCGTCACATTCAGCCAGGGCGATAATTTCACCGAAAAGGACGGCGCGGGGCTCTATGCCAATGTCTGCGCCGCCTGCCACCTGGACAAGGGGCAAGGCGCGGTCGGCGCCGGCCACTATCCGGCGCTGGCCAAGAACAAGAACCTGGAGACCGGCGGCTATCCCGTAAGCCTCGTCCTGCACGGGCAAAACGGCATGCCGCCGGTGGGGCAGATGATGAGCGACGACCAGGTCGCGGCCGTGGTCAACTATGTCAGGACGCATTTCGGCAACGACTACAAGGATGCCGTGACGGCGCAGGACGTGAAGGATGTCCGCTGATTTGCGGATGTCGACCGCACATGCGGCAACGCAAACCGCGCGGCGGGCATTCCGGCGCTCGCCGCCCTCTCGAACAGAAGGAAACGGGTCATGAAACCATCGATCGGGAAATCATGGATCGGGGTCACCGTGCTGGCGGCGGGAATGCTGGCTGCCGGCGCGGCCTTGGCCGACGACGTCGTTCGCCACAAGATTCCGAATTCGGATTTTCCGATCCTGCGCGCCGTCGAGGTGCCGGCCGGCAAGACCACGGTCTATCTCAGCGGCGCCGTGCCGTCGGTCATCGACGAGAAGGCCGACAAGGCGACGGTCGCGGCCTATGGCGACACCGAGGCCCAGACCGGCTCGGTGCTGAAGTCGATCGACAAGACGCTGGCCGATCTCGGCCTGAAGATGGGCGACGTCGTCAAGATGCAGGTCTTCCTGGTCGGCGATCCCGCCAAGGGCGGCAAGATGGATTTTGCCGGCTTCATGAAAGGCTACACCAAGTTTTTCGGCACCAAGGACCAGCCGAACCTGCCGACGCGTTCGGTGGTGCAGGTTGCGGGCCTTGCCGGCCCCGGCTTCCTGGTCGAAATCGAAGTGACCGCCGTGCGGCCCTGAAGCCGGGCGTTCAGCCAGCCCGTTGCGCCAGGATGCCTACCGGGCTGGGGAGGCGCGGATCTGGCGGGCTGGGAACCGGCGCGGTCGAAGCGGCCTCGCTCGCCCGGGCACCCACCGAAAGGCGGAGCTGGGCGATGTTGACCCGCCAGTGAGGGCTAAACCGCGCGGAGCCCGCGCCCAAGCACTAGCCATTCGTCGAAGGCAGGTTGCGCGACCGCGGACGGAAAACCGCCTCACAGTTTTCCCGGAATTGCTCTAGCCTCGCCTTCTTCAGCGCAGGGAGAGCGAGATGACCTCAAGTTTCACCGTTCATGACGCATCCGGATATGAGCAGCTCATGGGTCGCTGGAGCCGCAAGCTCGCGCCCAAATTCATCGACTTCGCCGGGCTCGGCACCGGCGAAAAGATCCTCGATGTCGGCTGCGGCACCGGCAGCCTGACCTTCGAGCTGGCGAAATCCGCCGACCTCTCGGCGATCGCGGCGATCGATTTTTCGCCTGTCTTCGTCGAGGCGGCGAAGGCGCGCAACAGCGATCCGCGCATCGAGATCCAGCAGGGCGACGCCACCGCTCTGCCGTTCGCCGACAATGCGTTCGACCGCGCGCTGGCGCTGCTCGTACTTCATTTCGTGCCGGAGGCCGGCAAGGCGGTGGGCGAAATGCGCCGCGTGGTGCGGCCGGGCGGCGTGGTCGCAGCCGTCGTGTGGGACCATCTCGGCGGCATGCCCGGCATGCGCATGATGATCGACACGGCGGCCGCGCTCAGCGAAGGCGGCCGCCAGATGCGCAGCCGCTATTGCTTCCAGCCGATGATGCAGCCCGGCGAAATGAAGCGAACCTTTATCGAGCAGGACCTGGCCGACGTCACCGAAACCGAGCTGATGATCCGCATGGACTACCGGGATTTCGACGACTACTGGGCGCCGATCGGCGCCGGCGAAGGGCCGCTCGGTAAATACATGATGACGCTCGACCCAGCCGAGCGGACGCGCATCGAGGGCGCCGTCCGCGATGCCTACGAGGCCGGCCGGCCGGATGGAGCGCGGTCGTTCGCGAGTGTGGCCTGGGCTTGCAGAGGTGTGGTGCGGTAAAGGGGCTGAGAGCCGCGCTATTGCGGCAAACCGGCGGCCTGCAGCGCATCGCCGAGGCAGTGCGCGAGCGCCGGGGCGCAGTTCACGGCCGCGAACTGGCGACCGTAGCGAAACGTCGGGTGCAGCTCACGCACCCGCGCCGCTGCCGCCGCCGCCTCATCCAGCCGACCGAGCTTGGCCAAAGCGGCGGCCAACTGCACATAGGTGATGCTGTGGGCGGGGTTGGCCTGAACGGACCTGTATGCGGCACGGCAGGCCTCGTCATAGCGGCCGCGCAGCAAATGGCTCATCGCCTGGGCATCGAAGGCGGCGAAAGCCCATGGATCGAAGGGGCTGAGCCGCATCCCGCGCTCGCTCCACTCGATGGCCTGCTCCGCTTCGCCGCTCCAGCCGAGGATGACGCTGCCCAGAATATAGGTCAGGGCGGATGAGGGGCTGACGGCAAGCGCGGCTTCCAGGGCTGTGAAGGCGGCCTTGCGGTCATGTCCATCCATGCCGATCGAAAACCCCGCAAGGGTAAGCGCGGCCGCGTCGTCCTGTCCGTGCAGGATGGCCAGGCGGGCGTGGCGTATCGAAGCCTCCCGATCGGCTTCCTGCAGGCCGGCGCGAAGGAAGAGGCAATGGTGGCACATGGCGGCGTTGCCGTGGGCAAGCGCATAGGTTGGCTCGAGTTCGATGGCGCGTTCGAGCAGCACAAGCGCCTGCGTCACCCGCTCGGGCATGCCGGAATCCACGTCCGGCTGGGCGCGCAGCACGAGATCGTAGGCATCGAGACTGTCGGGGCGCTTGCGCCTCACCCTCTCGATTTCGACACGCCGCAGGCTGGGCGCGATCGCGCCGACAGCCGCCAGCGCGATCTCATCCTGGAGCGCGAAAATATCGGCGGAGGCGCGGTCGAAGCGCTCGGCCCATATGTGGGCGCCGGTCGAGGTGTCGATCATCTGGCCGGTCACGCGCACGCTGCCGCCGGCCCTGCGCACGCTGCCTTCGAGCACATAGCGGACGCCGAGCTCGCGGCCGACCTGCTTCACGTCCATCGCGCGCCCCTTATAGGTGAAGGAGGAGTTGCGCGCGATGACGAACAGCCAGTTGATGCGCGCCAGGCCGGTGATGATGTCGTCGACGATGCCGTCGGCGAAATAATCCTGTTCGCCGCTCAGGTTCGAGAACGGCAGAACCGCGATCGAAGGCTTGCCGGGCCATGTCAGCGTTGCCGCCTCGGGGCCCAGACCACCGATCGCGACTTCGGGCCCGACATAACGATAGCCGTGCCGCGGCAGCGTCTCGATCCAGCTTCCGCCGCCGGCCGTGCTCTCCAGCATGCGCCTGGCCGCCGCGATCTGCACCGTCAGGTTGCTGTCCTCGATCGCTTGGCCCGGCCATGCGGCGTCGATCAGCGCCTGCTTGGGAACCGGCTTGCCCGTGCGTTCCACAAGCAGCGCCAGCAGCGCGACGGCCCGTTGGCCGAGCGGCGTCGGCTGGTCGCCGTGGAACAGGATCCCGGCTTCGCCGTCGATGCGAAAGGGGCCAAAGGCGAGGCTTGTTGCCATTCCCGAAGGAGATACCGTTTGCAATCTTTTCGCAATGATTTCGCAACGGCTTCACGACTGGCCGGCCGGGTAGAGGCATTCTGTGCCGGTGGCTGCGGGAAAAAGCAGCGAACCGATGGAGGATCAAATGAGCGCCGCCCCTGTCATCCGGATGCCCGACGAGAACAAGGGGGTCATGCTGCGTGGCCAGCCGATGGTGTTCCTCGTCACCGGCGGGGATACCAGACACACGAGCATGTTCGACTGGACCATACCGGCCGGCTTCGCCACCGGCCTGCATGTCCATCGCGTGCAGGAAGAAACCTTCTATGTGCTTGACGGCGAATGTGTCTGGCACGTCGGCGCGCAGGTGATCCGGGCGACGCCTGGCACCTTCCTGTTCATTCCGCCTGGCGTGCAGCATAACATCACCAATGTCGGCGAAAAACCGGCCCGCGTGCTGATGACCGTCTCGCCGCCCGGCCATGAGCACTATTTCGAAGAGCTTGCGAGGCTCGCCGTAAAGGGCTCCCCGGACCCGAAGGCGCTCGCCGAACTGCGGAACCGCTACGACACCGAGCAGCTCTCCACCCTGACGACGAGCACGTAGGCGTGATTGGTCCATAATCGGCCTGCTTCCGATGCAAGCGGCCCCCGGCGCCTGCGATGACACGGCAAAGATGATCTCCACGGCCGTGCAATGCGGAGAACCCTGCATCTGGATAAAAGCGCGCAGTGGTCTAATCTCCCTCGGGATTCCGACGTCTTTCGCAAAGGGTTCCCGAATGGCACTTAGCGGACCGCGCCCGACTTGGCTTACTTTCGACTGCTACGGCACGCTGATCCAGTGGGATGAAGGGCTGATGGCGGCGATGGAGACGATCCTGTCGCGCAAGGGCCGCAGGATCGAGCCGGAGACATTCATCCCGGTCTATGACCGGCACGAACACCAGCTCGAGCATACCAAGCCGCACCTCTCCTTCGCCGAAGTGACGGCGAAAGCGCTGCATCTGGCGATGCGCGACTTTTCGCTGGAAGCGGAAGCCGGCGACGCCGAACTGCTGACATCCTCGATCGGCCGCATGCCGCCCTTCCCGGAAGTCGTCGCGACGCTGCAAAAGCTGAAGCAGGCCGGCTTCAAGCTGGCGATCATCTCCAACACCGACGACGCCATCATCGCCGACAATGTCGCGCAGCTGGGCGGCGCCATCGACCGGGTCATCACGGCGCAACAGGCGCAGGCCTACAAGCCGTCACGGCAGATCTTCGAACACGCCTGGCGCACCCTCGGCGTGACCAGGGACGAGCTGGTCCACATCTGCGCCAGCCCGCATCTCGACCTGACCGCCGCCCGCGACCTGCATTTTCGCGCGGTATGGGTCGATCGCGGGACAGGGCGGCGCCCGCCAGCGGGTTATGAGCCGGACGCGGTGGCGCGCGGGCTGGATGATGTGCCGGGGTTTTTTGAGGCGGCTGGGTGGATTTAGGATATCGGAGGGTTGGGCGCGTAGGCTCGAACCCCTCCAAAGCCCTTCGGGCCAAAAGTGTTACCCATGTCTCCGGTATAAACCGTAACCTATGTGTCCGGAACGGACCCTAGTGAGTTGGCGCGCCACAGAGGATGAAACTGGGAACTCGTATATGCTTGTGATTGCTCTATAATCCAGTATGCGAGCGAGGCGCGACCCTGCCCACATGGCGGTGGAAACCCTCGGCGAGGCGCTGAACCTCGGGTGGCGCATGCATATGCGCTGCCTCGACGACGGGATGAGTGGGCTGAAGCACAAATGGGAATGCGGCCATCGCTTCCGGCGACGACTCCGAGCAAGGTGATTGAGTGGGCGAAAGCGACTGACCAGCCCCAAAGGAATTAGGATTTACCACGGGCGAACTATGGAGCAGCGATGACGAGCCTTTATGGCCTTCTTCTCCAGTCGAGCGGGCTTTCGGAAGTCGAATCGGCTTCCCTGCACAAGATGCCCTACGAGACAGTCGCCGCTTGGTCGCATGGAACTGCCGCTCCGAGCGACGAAGCGCTGCGGTTTCTGTACCGGCTCATCGATTTGCAAAACCATGCTGCTCATTGGGTTCTGCACATGCTCAAGCAGGAAAGCGAAACTGCTTCGCGGCGGATCGTGACTATCTGCATCACAGACGACGAAAATCAATCTGGGACACTGGGATGGCCAACCGCGTCAGCGATGAATGCCGCAGTCCGGCGGCTGCTTGAGATTGCCGGTGATGATCTCCGCAGCCGTATTCAGCTCGTGTTCAATCCAGAACCGGGCGAACCCGGCGTCCATTTTGTCGGTACCCGGTTGCGGCCGGATGGGACGCCTGAGGCGCCGGGACAAACGACCGATGAATAAGCGGCATTAAGACGCGGCCTGATCTGGCTGCAACATTGTGCCCCCTCCGGCACCTGCTGAACGTTTTCCAGGCATTATTCCTCCCGCTTGTAACGATAGCCTTTTGGACCATCCTGCCTCTGTCCTTTGTTGTGGCCAAGGCCCTTCGTTCTCTTTTTCCAGCCATCGTCCTTTGCGGGCGCGCTGAGACCTTCGGCTGGAACTGTCAGATCGAGCTTATTCACCTCAAGCTGCCTTTTGCGAGCCTGCCACTTCTCGGTTTGCAGGCTCTCGGCGGCGCGTAACTGCCGCCGAACGGTTGTTTCCAGCGACCGCCTTTCACGGGCTTCGAGGCGGGCCAACGCCTTGCGCCGCCGCTCGTGCATGAAATGCTCGCGTTGATGACGGCGCTCCAGCGCCTCGCACTCAATGCGATGACGCTCAGCAGGATTGATCTTTGCATTCCGACGAAGCGGCGCAATGACCGAACGAAGGCCGGGTACCCGGTCAAGCAGCGCAAAGATAGCTCCCGCGACCCGCGCGAAGGGTTTGCCTGCCTCCGATTTATGGGCCGCGTGAAGAGACATGCGCTCGCCGCCCTGAACGATATCCAGTTCCTGCTTGCGGAGGTCGAGCTTTTTGCGGCGCTCGGCCTGACGGATGTCGAGTTTCCCTGAAAGCTCGGCCATGCGTGGCGCAACACGCGCGTCAACGAGGGGCTCGATATCTGAGGCTTCCCGCCGTACAGCCATAACAGCTTCGTCCACGGAGGGGATTGTCCCGGACGCAAGCGGGGCGAGCTTGTCATCCAGCTCGCGCGTGCGCACGCCATCAATCTGGCGGGCAAGGCTATGCACCTTGCCGAAACGGTCGACGACCACAAATCCGCGCTTGTCGCCGCGGGCAAGGACATAGCCTTTCTCTTTCAGCGCTGCCCGGAACGCGGTCGCACTATCCGACCTGCGGAACGCATCCGTGATTTCTGCACGGCGCTCGCGGGGAGTAATCCCCGTCGCGTCGGCCTGCGCCTTCTCCTGAAGGGTCATGTCCTTCTTGCGCTGGCGGTCCTGGCCCGCATCTCGCGCAAGCCCTTCGGGGAGCGGAAGGCCGAACTCATGGGCAAGCTCGCGCGCAAGGGTACGGAGCTTCTGGCGGTCGTGAGAGAGCTGCACCGCGCGCATCTTCGCGGTGTCTATTCGCGACCAGACGACATGGCAGTGCTCGCGCCCGTGCTTGACATGAAACACCACAGCACGAGCCTGGCCGCTGAGCCCGAGGCCCTGCTCAATGCGGTCAATGGCGGCCCGGTACTGGTCGCGGGAGATCGGCGCGGACGGATTGATCGAGAGGCTGTAAAGAGGCTCCTTGCACCGCGTACCCGCGGCAATGGCCTCGTACTCGCCGAACGCGCCGTGCAAATCCTGTGCGACCGTGCCCCTGATCTCGGCCACCTCGACAAGCTCGTTGTCGAACTCGTTCTGAAGGTGGCTCGCAAGATCAGCCCCGCCTGCGCGCTGGTTGCCTTTCAAGATCATGGCTCTCGGCCCATGGCTAGAAAGCAGACGGTGCGCATCTCGGCGAGATCGCGGAACGCGGCGGCAACGTGAGGCTCGTTAGGGTCGATACCGCCAGCCGCCGCAGCGGCACGCAGCGTGTCCGCGATGCGGCCAAGTTCGCCGAGAATGCGGGCAGCCGCCTGATGGTTCACCGTAGGGCGGCGTGATTGTCGCGGGACGGGCACGTTCAATGTCGCCGAGCGGATGACGGAGGCAACGCTCGTGCCGGTGCGATCGGCCATCAGCCGTATCGCCTCGGCCTCCGCGACGTTGAAACGTGCAGAGAGCGTCAGCTGACGCTGTCTCGTATCGGACCCACTCCGCGACATGCCCGCCCTAACCGCGCATCCAATGACGCGCTTCATTGGTCGTGTTGCAGCGACGAAACGCTGCTTCGGCAGTTACCGGCTCGATGCCTGGGAGCTGCCGATCATGCGGGGGATGCAACGGGGGCTGGCTTCAAGAAGCCCCCTGCCAAGATTGCGCGGACTCTCCGCGCACATCTTGTAATCCGCACTAACGACTCTTTTTCTGATTGTAGGCGGGAAGATTTACAAACAAGTAAAGGTTGTATCGGCTCAAGCGGACGCAACCAGATCGCAGAAGTAATTGAAAATAGCACTGTTTCGTTCGTTGGTCAAACTCTGGCCACTTAACGCGCAAGCAGTTTTGCTTCCTCTTCAACGATGTAGTCGCAAAGATTTTCATCGGCTCTGCATTCCGCCGCGATCACAGTCGGCCATCGACCAGACCTGTCCGGACCGATAAGGGCTCCTGCGTCGATAAAAAATTTTGTAAGCGCGAGGTTGTTTGTGCCTACGGCGATATGCAGGGGGTTCAATCCTGTCTGCTCATGCACGCAATCAATGTCCGCTCCATCATCGATGGCGCGTGCGACGCTGGATAGATCGCCGAGATAGGCGGCTTGCAGAAGGTCCGCGTTGAGCCGCGCCGTTCCTGCGCTGTCTCCCTTCCGCGCGCTACGTGAAGCCTTTGCGTTCACGACGCCTCCTCCTCATCAATCCGCTCGAACGAGAAATCGACCGGGTCGCTGTATGGCCGCGCGATCTCCAGTTCGTGAAGGAACGCGGCTTCCATTCCGTATCCCATGAGCGTTCCTCCTTCGAACTCACGCAGCCAATAGGCACGCGGCAGCCGGGTGAGGAGGTTTTTCGCGACGACAAATACGAGAGGGTCAAAAATGAGTAGCGCGCCTTCGAAGCTATGCCGCGTGCCGTTCGCTGGAACCGGGTCGACCATTCCAGGATTGAACACCTCTTCCCGGAACGAAAATCGGGCCGGATCGTCCCCTTCAACCGCGCATGTCGAGTAGCCGAGCGTGTATTCGGTTTCGTCACTTTCGAAAACTCGTACCTTTCTTTCGCGGCGCTTCGCCGAAACTCTGTAACGCCCGCTAAGCCGAACCGGCGCGCTCTTTGACGTGCCTCCTTCGTCCGTTGGACAATGGAGTGCCTGAAGACCAAAAAACCCCGCGAGTTCGCGTGCGAAGTCTTCCGTTTTCCCTGCCGCCGGCAGGGTCTGGGCGAACTGGAAACAGGGTTGCAGGAAGGCATCGTTCGTCCGCCCGCAATCCGCCAAGAAACGCTGTAACGTCTTCAAGGGTAGAAGGTCGGGCGGCCTGTCCGTCGCGTCCGCGATGCGCAGCTGAAGCGCGGGCACGCCTATCCGGTTTTGCTGCATGTAGCTTCGCAGCGCCGCGCGAAGCCGCTCCCGGTCTGCCAGATTGAACTGGGTCTTTCGGGCCGCTCGCTTCCGTGTTGCTGCCTGCGCATCATTCATAATCTGACCAATCCTTGGCCAAGACCTTCAGGGCCGCCGCTTCCACTATGCGGCTATGGATAAGATAACTCTTGCATATATTGCGGCGGGTGTCGCGGGTGCCGCCATCTGGGGATGGCGGAGCAAGGAACGCCCTACGACATTCGGCTCTGCCGACTGGCTCGCGCCATGGGTGGCGAGCCGTAAGGGCATGTTCCGCAAGAGCGGCCTCATGCTGGGCGACTGGACCGGCCAGCTCCCCGTCTACTACCGCGGCTCGGGCCATATTCTGACCGTCGCCCCAACCGGCTCCGGCAAGGGCACTTCTGCCATCATCCCTAATCTTCTCCAGCATCCCTGGATATTCCTGATTGACCCTGGCGGGGAGAACACGGCCATCGCGGCTCGCGCATGGCGCGAGAAAGGCTACGGCTTTCATTGCCTCAATCCCTGGGGAATGCATACGGCTGCGCCATGGTCGCTGCCTTCACACAGCATCAATCCGCTTGGAATCCTCGACCCTCTTAGCGAGACGTTTTCAAGCGATGCCGAGCTCATCGCCGACATGATCGTGACCCGGACAGGGACCGAGAGCGGCTCCTCTGCCTATTTTAAAGAAGAAGCGCGGAGCGGCATCCGCGCCTTCCTCATGCACATCATGACGAGCGAACCCGCCGAACGGCAGACGCTGCTTACATTGCGGAAATACATCTCGGCTGGTCCCGCCGAATGGGAACGTCTCCTCACAGCCATGAAAGGCAACACTGCTGCTGGTGGCATCATCGAACGCGAAGCAACGCAGCTCGAACGGCGCGAGGCGCAGGCGACGGAGGAGTTTTCGGCAATCCTTTCGACAATGAAGCAGGATACGAACTTCATCGAAGACCCTGTGATGCAGCGCGCGCTCGCAACTTCAACGGCGCAACTTTCCGAGCTCAAGGGCACGGGAACAAATGGCCGGTTGTCCGGCTGCGTCGTTTCGGTCGTCATTCCGCTCGAATATCTTGAAACCCACGCGGCGTATGCCCGGCTCATCGTCGGCTGTGCCCTGTGGACGATGCAAAGAGAGCCCCTTTCTCGCGGACGCGTGCTCTTCGTCATGGACGAGTTCCCTGCGCTGAAGAGGATGGACCGCATCGCGGGCGGGCTCGCGACGCTCCGCAAATACCGGGTGTGGCTGTGGCCTGTCATCCAGAACCTCGGTCAGCTCAAGCAGCTTTACGGTCAGAACTGGCAGACGTTCATATCGAACGCAGGCCTTAAGCAGTTTATTGGCGCGAGCGATCTTGAGACGGCGCAATATATCTCCGAGCTCTGCGGTGACGGCACTATAGAGGTGACGACCCAAACGCCTGGCGGCGCTTCAACGTCGCACGCGCAGCGCCGTCTCGCGACCATCGAAGAGGTCATGCACATCGAAAGCAAGTCGCAGATTGTCTTCGTCGACAATCTGAAGCCTCTCCTCCTGCGCAAGACGGAATATTGGCAGCGGCCCGGCCTGCGGGGACATTTCAACCAGAACCCTTATCAGGCGAGCACACCTGCTCTCGATACGCGCGTGCCCTACTGGACGGCCCAGGGACTCGGCATGCGCCTGTGCGCATGGCTCGCCGGGCCGTCTCCTGTCGTCATGGCTCTCCTTTGCTTCTGGCTCGCGAATGCGCTCGGCCTCGGCATTTCGGCGGAGCCAGTCATCGGAAGATCGCGGCAAAAAGCCGTGTGCACCTACCTCACGACACACGGCGCGCTTGATTACACGACGCAGGAAACATCACGAGGGCGGGGCTGTTCGTGGTTCGCCGTCAATCTTGGATACGGGGAATAGGAGCGCCGATATGGCTGGCATGAAACTGAAGGCCGAGAGCGGCAACGACCGGGGCGGATTCTGGACGATTTTCATCGGCGTTTTCATGAGCATGGGGTTCTCGGGCCAGCTGCTTGCCTGGCTCGATTTCAGACTCCCTGCCGCCGACAATATGGCCGTTCGGATAGCCATATTCGCGCTGTTCGTAGGCCTTTCATATGCGGCGTTCGCCGCCATCGTCCTCGTGTCCGCGCGGCTTCTCACGCTCGCCTTCGCGGGAATCGAATGGCTCGTGCGCCGCGCGGTTTCCTTGCTTGAAAGGCTTCTGACGGGTGCCGTCGACCATGGGCAGACGGCGCTCAAATCCGCGCTCGCGCTCTCCCTTCTACCTGTGCGCATCGCAGGGTCATGGTTTCATGCGCGTTACCTTGCGCCCATGTTTGAGCGCAGGCGGCAACGCATCGAGCTGCGTCGCCTCTACGAAGAAGTGCGCGGTGACTATGCAAGCTTCGAAGAGTTTCTTCGCGCCTTTGAAGGCGGCGATAGGGCAGATGCACGAGACGACGAGACTGTGCGCGAAGAAGAGGAACTCAAGCCTGAGCCTGTCGACAAGTTCGCGCTTGCCTGCCGCACCCTTGGTCTAAGCCCTGAAGCCCTCACGCAAGCGCAGCTCAAGACGCGCTTTCTTGAACTCATGAAGGCGGTGCATCCCGATGTCATCGGACCCAACGTCTTTGCCTCGCAAATCAACGAAGCGCGCGAGATCATCAAAGCGCGCAAAGGATGGAAATGATGAAAAACTGGCTGACATTGAAGCCTGCCGCGTTACCAGCGAAAGCGGCTTCCTCCGAGCTTGCGACGAAAGCGGATTTCGACCGCAAAGTCGCAGAATTCCGAAGAGCTTCCGGCAAGCTTGAATCCTGCCGCTTAGACTTCGTCTGCGCGAAAACGGGAGAGCCATTCTGCGCCTTGTTCGACCGCGCGAGCGCCGCCGAAAAATTCGCGGTTGCGAAGATTGAGAAGATCGGCGTGACAATAGCCGCGCCATCTCCTATTTCTCGTCCCGCCCTGCGCAGCTTCGATGCGAATGAGTTTTCATTCGCTGCCTGGCGCTGCCCTTGCTGCGGTAGCGGCAGCTTCGTCCATTGCGCATGCGGCCAGAACTCCTGTCAGGCGAAGGTCCGGCAAGCCGGTGATGGGCGCATGTATCACACATGCGAGCCCGGCTGCGGCTCTGTAGGCGAGATCGGCAAGCTGCGCAGCGTGCAGGCGAACTCGGGCGGTGGCGGATACGCAAAGCCTCAAGCGGGCCTAAAAAGACCAGCGCTGCCCAAGGCGGGCAACGGGGGCCTGCTGACGCATCGCAAGTGGTGAAGATACTGGCGAATTTTCTAGCGCCACTGATCTGCGGGCGCGTACAATAAGGGATGGCTCCACGATACAGAAAAGGTGGCGGCAAGCTGCCTTCAGTGAAGGACGAGAGCAGTTCCCTCAAGATCAAGATACGGGGCAAAGACAATGCACCGCTCGGCATGGACGAGCTGCGCGAGGGCTTGATCGACGCTGCGCGAAAGATGCAAGAATACCAAAGCGGCTACCGGGCGAAGTTCGCCACCATTTACCTCACCGTGGTTGACGAGAACGGCCAGCCCGTCCGCATCAACGATGCGAACGAGCTGACGATCTATCCTTACCGTAGCGCCGCTGACGAGCACGGCGTATAAGGTTCCTGCCATTCTAAAACAGTGCGAGCTGAACCTCATAAGGGTCTTTTACGCCGTAAATGAGCCGTGCCATTGCGATGGTCGTCCCGCCTGAGAAGGTCGGCTTCATCTGGTAGCTGTTATGGGTTTCCCAGCTTATCCAGATTTTCAGGCCAGCGCCCTTATACGTGAGCGACAGGCAATCAGGGCCACCGCATCCGCCAAAAATGCCGAGCTCATAAGCAAGAGCTTCAGCAGGCTCCTGATTGGAAAGTCCTGTCCTTGCCCGCTCTCGCCAGCGCTCCCGTGCGCCCGCCATGCTGCATGTCGCGCGCCGGAAACCGGCGATGCGGTCGGCCTCGGTGAGAGGCCGTGGCGCGAGAAGCGCCCTCATCCTGTGCCTCCCGCGATGGGCGTCGCCTCGTAACGGTCAAGCTCAACCGCAATCCAGACCGGATTCTCGGGTGCGCTCCTGGCGCGTTCGATGGCGCTTTTCTCGTCGTCGGCTTCGACGGCCATCTCGTAATGGCGCAGCTCTGTGAAGGTCACGATATACCTGGTCATTGCAATGTCCTCCGCGAAGGGAAGAGAGGCGCTTACGCGCCTCTCTCCTCGGTTGCTTCCGCGGGAGTGCGGAGGACAATGCGTCCGCCTGAGACGGGAACCAGATCGAGCTGCAAGGTGAAGCCCTTGCCGTCGTCGTGATCCCAGGCCGCGCCGATGCGGGTCCAGAAGGACTTGCTGTCGGCTTTTTCCGCGACGTGCCACGCGATGAATGCGGGGGCTTTGGTTTCGCGAGCCTTGTTGTTGGCTGCCTTGTGATTGTAGCTGCGTGCCATGATTTGCTCCTTTTGCTGAATGGTTCGACACGCCCAACCGAAGACAGGGCGGCAAAGGGAGCGGTTCACAGTCTTCTGAACGGGAGGGGCATCTCCCGCCTGCACACGCGCAGCACGGAAGGCGGGGAAACGCTTTCAGAACCCCAAGGGCTTGGAATTGAATCGGGAGCGCGCCCTGTCAGGTCACGGCGTAAAAGTCGAGCCTTCTCAGCGGAAAGGCTGGCACCGCAGCGTTCACGGCCAGAGACAGGGCTACTCCGCGAGCATTTCACTCAGCCGCCAGAGCGGCAGCGAAGGAAATCTTATAGCCTGCGACCCTTGCCTAAGCCGCCAAAAGAGTCCCGGCGGTTACGAGAGCTTCCTCATCAGTAAGACCGGTTACACCCTGGATGGAAGCAATGTGCTGAGCCGTTCCGAACGTTGCGCTGCCTGTCGCGTCGACATAGAGCTTTGAATTGCTCCCGTTTGTCGTGATCTGCACAAAATTCGTAATTACATCTGTTCCTGGATGGTAGTAACCGTCGAGAATATCAGAGATGTCGATCTTGTCGGGGTTGGCACCTGCCGTCTGAAAACTTGAGATCGTATCAACCGCACCGAACGCGGATGAATCGAATGAGAAGGTGTCCTTCCCGGAGCTGAAACCAACGAGCGTATCGGCACCGGCACCTCCTTTCATAATGGTTTGGCCGTATCCGCCGTGGAGCGAATCCGCTCCGTCACCCCCGTACATGGTCACGAGGGTCGATGCTGCCGACCCGCTCGCTGCTCCATTTCCGAGGTAGTCGTCTCCTGCGTCGCCATATAGGGTTGCGTGGGAGTCGCCGGTTATGGTGTCATTCCCATCGTCGCCGTGGGCAATGTCATAGCCCGTCATCGCATAGATTGTGTCTGTGCCATCGCCGCCGTAGAGCAGATCATCACCGTTTTCACCCTTCAGAACATCATTGCCTGCGTAGCCATAAATTGTATCGTTGCTGGAGGCGTCACCGATGTCATGCCCGAATAGGTAGGAGTCGTTGCCGGAAGTGCCATGCGTTTCGATTTCCATGGTGCTCAGTGTCCAGACGGTGGTGTCGCCAAAGACAACATGCTCGACGGAAGTACCTGCGGCGTTCGTATGATTGTAGACGAGAATAGTATTTCCATCTGGATCGGTGAGTTGGAGGTGCTTGTCACTCGAACCGCTTTGCACGAAGACGATAGTTACGTCGGACGGTGCATAGCTCTCCCGAACGCGTATCGTGTCAGTGCCCGCTGAGTCATTGATTGTGTCATGTCCGGCAGAGAAAATGTAGGTATCGTCCCCGCTGCCACCTGCCATGGTATCGTCGCCCTCGCGGCCATCGAATATGTCGTTTGTTCCTGCATTCACGGTCGGCACGGTCAAGTTGTTGTTGCCGGACGTGCCAAGCGTTGTGATCGACAGGTTCGTTAGTGATACCGAGCTGCTGTCCGACAAAAAATAAAGATTTTCGACTGCGGCCGTTGAATTCAAAAACTGCCCGCTGATGATGATCTCACCAAAATCTGCAATTAGAATACCAAGATTGCTGGTAGGGCCGCTCGCATTGTTGACCCTATAGAATGTGATGTCGCTTAGATTGTACTCGGCTGGAATTATAATTGTGTCGCTCCCGCCAAAAGTATCAGTGATGGTGTCGATGCCTTCGCTCGCCAGATAAGTGTCGTTTCCGCTTCCGCCCGCCATAGCATCGTTACCAAGCCCGCCATCTATGGTGTGCGCTCCCGCGCCTCCCGTTGTGATCGAGTCGTTGCCTTCATTGCCATAGACCGTGTAGCTCGCAGAGTTGCTGAGACCGAAGGAATCGTTGCCACCCGTCAGATAGATGTCGGGTGTCGTAATCGTGGTCAGATTTAGCGTTGAAGTGTCGGCAAAGACGATGCTCTCGATGTTCCCATACGACAGGCTGCTTCCGCTGAAGTTCGTTTGAACTTGTATTGCGGCGATGCCGTCTATTGAAATTAGGAGGTCATTAAATGTGGTGATCGAGCCCTGACTTGATACGCGTGCGAACGAAAGATTACCCAGGGTGATGCCAGAGGGCAGTGTGATGTGATCGGTTCCGCCTTGATCGATGATCAGGTCTTGTCCACCTTCATAGATGTACGTGTCGCCATCAGAGCCTGCGGCCAGAGTGTTCCCGCCAGTGCCGCCGCCAATGATGTTGGTGCCCTGATAGGCATGAATTATGTCGTCGCCGTCGCCGCCATAGATCGTGTCGTTCCCGGAGCTTGCCGTGATGTCGTCGTTCCCGGCATCTCCATACAGCGTGTTGTTGCCGAGGCCGCCATCGATAATGTCGTTTCCGCCATTCCCATGGACGGTGTCATTGCCGCCGATTGCTACGATCTCATCCTTATCAAGTCCACCGTTGAGCGTGTCGTCGCCATTGGTTCCGCTGATGCTATTGTAGACGCCGAAAGTCGGGTCAATGATGTGGCGTATTGTGTTGATGCTGAGATTGACGTCGGTATCTGCGAGCGCGTCCTCCAGCCAACCTGTCTCCGTGATCGTTAGATTGTCGATACCTTCAACGCGATCTATAAAGCGAAGGATTAGCTCCCAGAAGGCATTATTGTCAGCACCCGGAGCTGGCGCGATTGTCGTTAGATAATCGAGCGCATCACTGGAGAGCACTGCGGTGCCTTCGATCTCGCCGGTTGCCACATTGTAGGTCACGGGGGCGCTGAAAAGCGCAAATCCTCCCGCCTGGACCATAAGGTCCGCGGCAAACATATCGACGGCCGCACTGTAGGCGGGCGTAAGGCTGAGAACCGCTCCCGGCGTAGGGTCCGGAGTATGCAATTTGATCTGGTAGAAGTCTGTTCCTAGTATACTTTCGAGAAATTCGAGTTTCCGCGCGTCGAAATAGTTACCTCGACTATCAGGGTCTATCCCATCAACGCCTGCCCACTTCAGCAATATTTCCTCGATGTCGGATTTTAAGTTCGTACTATCCACGAAACTATCGAGGGAAAAACCAGCGACAAAATTCGCAACCAAGTCCTTCAAATCAGAATCCTGGCTCATCGCAATCGTGAGATCGGGGATTTTACCGTAGCCGCGCAGCGTCGGCAGGAACAGGGTTTCGACATCAAGCGTGTAATCGCCCGCGTAATAGGAATTCGTGTTGTCGTGGACGAACCAGGCATCCGCAATCGTCGCCGTCGCGCCGCCTGTGAAAGTCACCTTGCTCGTGTGGCTGATCGGGTTGCCCGAGATCGTGGACGTTGACGAGGCGACGCCCGCGAGATCGATATTCGCGATGCCAAGCGAGGTGAGCGAATGAAGCTCTCCGCTTTGAGTAACAGCATCCCCGTTATCGTCTGTCCAGACGACAAGCGTGCTCCAATCGGCATCGTTGTTGTCGATGCGCAGATCATGGTTGGAGTCGAGCGCCGCAAGCTTCGCGAACCCGTCAACGGTAGGCGAGCCAAAGAGCTCCGCCGACGAGTCAATCATGCCATTGCTGTTGAGGTCGCGCGCAAGCAGGCCGCTATCACCGCTCACCCACGCCGTCTGAACGGCAAAGCCGTTGTCATTCAGGTCAAAGAATGTCTCTGTGGTTGAAGCGTTCCAGGAAGTAAGAGTTACGCCTGTATGCGCCGACGATAGGTCGATGACGAGCGGGCTTGATGCTGAAATTGCCGAGGTGAAAGCGGGTTGGATTTCCCCGGAAATCAAGGCTGGAAGCGGCACAGGTGTGTAAAGCGGGATATTGTCAGGGTCGACGAGAGGAACTGACGTCGGCGATCCAACAGGAGGTTCTACGATGAGCGTATTGATCTTTGGTACGCCACTGCCATCGAACTGGCCCGGTATCGTCACGATTGGCGTATTGCGACCTTCAATAAAAATGTCGAGGTATCCGTTGGGCCCGCGAACAACGTGAACATCGGCCGGATCGACGTTTAGAAGAGTAATTTTGTCCACTGTCCCCGTATCTGAATCCTCGAAAATGTTGATCGTCTGCCCGAGCCCAAGGGTGGACGGATCGAGGGTGTAATTGTCTGCGCCTCCTTGGTCGAAGTATGCTTTGATTTCTGGGTTAAGCGCGACAGTGCTGTCACCGGTCGAAATTAAGCGTGCATTGATTCCTGGATAATGCCATTCCGAGGTCCGTTCTCCCGATCCAACGTCGCCGCCAATTTTTGGCAGGTTCGCTAACGTGTCGATTCCGCCTGCGTCGCCGAGCGTGCTGGTGAGGGTGTGGCAGTCGGGTGCCGGAATCCAGTAAGTATCTTCCGCTAGTTTGGTTACGCTTTGACCTGCATAATCCGGATCACTTATCGAGGTGCCCAATGCAGTTGCCGCGCTGACCATATCGTCCCAAACTGCTTGAACAATTAGAAGACTACCGGAAGTGACCGTCGTGTAATATCTGTTGCTGTATGGATCGTCTCCATCAAGAGCGTCTCTCGAATCCGCAATGTCGCGGTCAATTTCAATTACGTAATCCGAGCTGTTGAGATGCGGGAGTCCGCCCCGAATGATTTTTTCGTCACCGCTGTAGGGATTACCATCTGGATCAAATACCCAGTAGGTGTGCTGTGTTCCGTCAGATTTAGTTGCGATGTAAATAGCTGCGGTCATTGATGCAATCCTTCTAAATAAGTTTCTATAATTTATGGCAGTCGCTGAATAACAAGCACGCCGAATAGAAATATTCGACAATGAGTACCGGTGAATAAATTAAAAGCGAACATGTAACTCCGAGGCCAAACTGAAGATGCGTTATCTTTTTGTTGGCCCCTAGGCGATAGAGAGATACTAAAAGAGGGATCTGACATAGAAGCGCAATAAGCGGGAAGAAAATTTGGGGAATAAGCAGCGCAGTGACGCGAGACACCACATCGACCTGCAAAATCGACTGCAGAATTATCATGTTGATTAGCGGTGATAGAACGACAACAACGACTAGATAACTTTTTTCGGTCATTTTGACCTCCGAATAGAATGTGATGAAAAAGAAGAACAGAGCGTCAAGGGCATGAATTGAAAAAGAAGCACCCAACGTAGATGCTCGTAATCATTACTAGGGGGATTATGATGAAAAGGAGCGCAGTGAATGTCACAAGACGCCTAGCGAGATCGTCTTGCCGGGCCTGAGCGCTTCCTAAAACGAGGTAGCTTGGGCTTACGATTAGCGCGTAATACACGAATAAGCCTAGCGGACGCGGAGGAATATGAAGTATTGCTGCTCCAAATCCTGACGGCAATCCGATCAATATCTGCATTACAAACGGTAACAGCAATGCTCCGACCCACATCAGAGCCGGTGATCTCAGATTAATAGATTTCAAATAACACCTCGTGTTGATGAGCAAGAAGCCAAATTGTGATCGATTGAAATCGATGACTTAAAATGAGAAGCATCATACAATATCGACCAAGTTTCGTACACGGTGCAATTGCGTAGCGAGTTAACCCACTTCTAAATCGCATATGAAAAACACTCACTGACATTGAGAAGACTCCGGCGCTGAAAGCTCACAGAGCTGCACGATGTGTCCAGCAACCGCAGCAATCTCACGAAGCCGTCCCGTCGCTTGCGCCCTTGTG
Source organism: Mesorhizobium sp. BR1-1-13 (assembly GCF_020165515.1). Taxonomy (NCBI): domain Bacteria; kingdom Pseudomonadati; phylum Pseudomonadota; class Alphaproteobacteria; order Hyphomicrobiales; family Phyllobacteriaceae; genus Mesorhizobium; species Mesorhizobium sp. BR1-1-13. Next base: position 25,480 of record NZ_JAIUIH010000014.1, on the reverse strand, counting down.
TAAAGCGTCAGCCACTCAGTGAAGCGTGGCCCCGTCATCCCGCTGCCGGTGGTCATATCGTCCGCACCATCAACCAAGGCAGAAAAGCTGATGCCGAGGATTGACGCGAATTCCCACGCGCGCGAGACCGACATACGGTTCTTGCCGTTCTCGTATTTCTGAATCTGCTGGAAGGTCAGCCCCACCTCGGCTCCAAGCCGCTGCTGGCTATAACCGGCGAGCTTGCGCGCGATATTCAGATTGCGCCCTGCGATCACATCGACAGGGTGCGGACTTGCGCCTGACCTTGCTCTTCTCTTCCGTTCCGACATGCACTCCCGCAGCTCCGGCTTGTCGCCGGGCATCGATCGTTCCTGGTTGTTGGGAATGCCACCTCGCTGGTGGCCGGGAGTTTCAAAATCGTGCAAGACGATCACAGCACTCTTTAGGCCGGAGCCCTGAACATGCAGTGCTGTCCCCCGGCCAAATGCCAAGGGACATGAATGACGGTCATGTCCGACCGCTTGCACGGGTTTGAAAAGCCCGATGCGGAGTCTGTCCGCAAGCTTCAATTAGAAGCTGCGTAAGCCTGCTCTTCCAGATGAAAAAGCAGCTTCCCGGATTCTATCCGCCGATTTATTACGATTATTTCCGTAACCGCGCGACCAACGGGAGCGCGGTCAATGCCGCTGATCTGTGCCAGCAAGATGCGCCGCCCCGATCTTCTGATAGAGCGCCGACAGTTCATCCTGAGCTTTGCGGACATGGGCGTACCATTCCGCATTCTGAATGATTGAACCATGAGCTGAGAGCTCCCGGTCAATCAGGCCGAGCAAGAGGCTGGTTGTGTGCAGCGCTTCATGGCAGCCGAAGCTTTCCGCCCCGTAACGATATTCAAGGGGCTGCTTTTCGCCGCGTTCCTGATCGCTCTTCCGCAATTCGGCAAGCAGGGCAAGGCGTTCCGCTTCGAGCTCTTTATCTTCCGTCACGGTCTGTTCCCTCCGGGTTGACTTTTTGTGGCACTAATCGGGCGCTTCCTGACCATACCATGCCACGGTCAGGCGGCACGCTCCTGTGTGGCCGCGCTCAGCTGAAAGCCATTCAGACAATCGGCGGCCCGCTGCGCGTGAGAAGCGGCGGTAAAGATCGCGCGAGGGTCTTCCTTCAGCACCTTCAGCCAGTTCCCGATATAGGCGGTGTGATCGGCCCGGACTTCAGGAGTGAGATCAAGATCGGCTGAAACAAACGCGGCTCCAAGCTCCGCCACAAGCTCTTCCATCGCGTAGCCCTCATCGCCGAAACGCTTCCTGCCGAAGTCGCGGTCAAGCCGGGAAGGATGCCGCGTCCAGTGCGTCACCTCGTGCGCCAGAGTTGCGTAATAGCTCTCCGCATCGCGGAAGGTTTCGAAGGGAGGCATGCGTACTTCATCGCTTGTGAGGCTGTAGCAGGCGACATTCCCGCCGTGGCGGATTTGTGCCCGGGTGGCTGAAAAGAATTCATCGGCTTTAGCGATACGCTCAACGGGGTCAAGCCGCTCTTGCGCAGGCGCATGATACTGCGCGGGCAATCCGTCGATCTGCTCGACGTTAAAGACGGTGTAGCCCTTCATGAAAGGAATATCCCGCTCGCTTTCCTCGCCCTTACCGTCGGTTTCGGTGCGGGTGATGCTGGAAGCAAACACAACAAGGCTTCCCTTCTCGCCCTTCCTGATATGTGCGCCGAGCTCCTGCGCCTGCTTGAAGGTCATCCAGATGGGTGCAGCAAATCCTTTCTCCACGGCTTCCGCCCAAAGCATAATGACGTTGATACCCTGATAGGGAACAAGATTGCCGCGCAATGGCCGCGTTATCCTGCCTGCCGCATGCTCCGCATTCCAGGGTTTGCGCCAAGGTAGAACGCCCTTCTCAAGCTCTGCCACAATCTGGTCGGTTACGCGCTGATAGACATCGTTTCTCACTGTTTCCTCCTCGCTCAAAAAGACGGGTGCGCCATGCAACCGGTTGGCACTCGCCGAGAGCGGGAGGGTCTGGGTGGGTATGGGTTCGTGACTGGCCGGGTTGCCGGACGGCGCATGCGCGAAGCGGAAGCGCTCTGTTTGGAGCGCCATGCGTCCGGACGCGGCCCTGCCAGCTCTAAGAAGACATGCCGAAGGGAGGGAGGGCGGCGCCCTTCCTGAAGCCCTTCACGTCATGAAAGCAGCGGAACGCTTCTTATGAATCCTCGCGCGAGGGATCGTCACCGTATGGCCGAAACCGCGATTGCGGGTTCGGTGAGCCGCGCTGTAGTCGCCAGACGAAAGCGGGGGCGAATAGAGCCCGGCGGCGCTGGAGCGAAGCGCAGGCGGCGCGCGCCTGCTAACTGTCCAGCTTCTGACCAGGCATTTCACGACACAAAGGACGATGCTCCTTCCAGCAACAGGAGCAAACAATGAATACCGACATTCACATTGCCGCTGTACGGCGTTTCCGCGCTTTGGTCGGCGACCTTAAGGAGATGACGGAGGCGGAACGGCTTCAGGCAGAATCCGACCGTCTCGCGCATGCGCAGTATACATCAGAACACACATGCAGATGGGACATGGCCGCGCTGCTGTTGCGGTTCATGCACGAGGTCTGTCACATTCCCCTTTGGCAGGCGCGCGAATGCACCGTTGTCCTTATCGAGCAGAGCGAAGCTTTCCGCATATCGGGCCGCGACCCCGCAGAAATCACGGCTCGCATCGTTCAGGCAACCGCGAACGTCCTCGCGGCGGATGCAACAATCCAGATGTATATCGCCGCAGCCGAAGGCACCGAATTCGAGCCTTTCTGGAAGGAGGTTTTGAAAGTGCTCTGGTATGCCCAGCCCTTCGAGCACGATGACGGCGGCGAGAATCCAACCCTGCACTGACCGCTCAAGCCGTCAGTTCTTTTCAGAGATAGGTCTTCTTCAGGAACCGGATATCGCCAAGCGCGACCTTGAGAACGCCTGCCGCTGGAATAGCATCGTCGTGCTTCGCGGGATTTACTGCCCCTCCAATGGCCCGCAGCTTTCCCGCGTGGGACGGATCACGGGTAAGAAGCGGCTCGACGAGCGGCGCGAGATGGCCGAGATTTTTAAGGCCATAGTCGTTAAGCGAGGCGGCCGCTTCGCCTTTTGCCCGGCGTTCCTTGATGAGCATCTCCTTACAGAAACGCTCCGCGGCATCGCGTATCAGTTCGCCTCCCTGCTTGTGCAGGCTGGGATGGCCGCCGCGCACGAGGATTTCGGCTTTCATGAACTTGGTCTCAAGGTCGTCCGCGGTGTTGGCAACCGCGGAACCGTCGGCAGGGCTTCGTAGGTCGATCTGGAAGAGGCCGATGCCCTGATGAAGATATCGCTCGCCGAGATCCTTCCAGGTCTTCTGATCTTGCGTCAGCACGATCACCTGCATGCCGAGATTGATGAGCTCCTCGACGACCATGGCGTTGAAGAAGGCGCGATAATCCTCGTCGCTCGACAAGATGGGGTCGTCCAGCACGACGAAGCCCACCTTCTCGTTCACGGCACGGGCCAAGAACAGCGCAAGGCCAAGGCAGTGAAGCTGTGACATGCTGAAAACCGCGACGACATCGCGAAGCTGCGGGCTGCTCCGGTCAGGCGCGATTGAAAGCCCCGCCTTAAAGTCGATTGTACGCCGCGCGCCGGGCCGCTGCTTCACGCCATCGAAATAGCTGTGCTCTTCCGGCCTTAGTATATCCCACCATTTCTGAACACCGTCGCTGAGATCGCCGAATTTCTCGTCAAGGACCGCCTCGTTCCCCTTGTCGATCTGCTTGATCGCCTGAGCGAGCTCCTTCGCGGCTTCGGCATACGCGGTGCGCTCGATCATGACAGATCGCAGCGCCGCCGGGTTATCCGCAAGCTCGATAAGCTCCTGCCATCCCGCCGTCTCGCTCTGTGCGTCAACGATGGCTTGCAGCCCCGCACGCACCTTGTCCTCTGCTGCGCCGTATGCCGCGAGCGCAGACGCGAACCCGGCATGGGCTTCCGCGACCGCGCCGAACCCGTCTTCAATCTTTGCGCATTCGTCAAACCCGTCCATATTCTTAGCGCAGCTCTCGACAAGCAAGCCGGTCCCGCGAATCGCCGCGATGACGCGGCTCCTATCGCGGGCAAGAATCCGAAGCGAGGATAGCCACGCTTCAATGTCAGCTTGCCCATCCGCTCCCAGCAGCTCGCAGATGCGTTCTACCCGGAACCCGCGCGCCCGCCTGAATTTCGAGGGATTGGTGATGAAGATCGGCAGCGCATCGCGCAGCGCGGTCTCAAAGCCGGACAGCCCCGTCGTCATCGGGCCAAGAGCTTCACGCGCATCCTTCAAAGCCTTCTGAAACGCTTCGGTATCGGCAACGCGCTCGCGCAAAAGCGCAATCCTCTCAGGAGTCAGCGTGTCTTCCGCCCCGCACAGCGGGCAGTCGATGGGGTGCGCCGCCTCATGCACCGCAGGCAGAGCGAGCGCCTCGCGGAATAGATTGGCAAGGCGGCGCACTTCCGCGTCGATCTTCCCGCGCTCCTCCACAAAACGGTGCAGGCTCGCAATCCTTTCAGGCGCTGGCGCGGCCCAAGCCGCAAGGGGCTTCCGGTCAAACCCTTTGAGCGGGAACGTCTTCGCCTGCTTCTCGGCAAGAAGGGCAACGACGCGCTCCTTACGCTCTCCATAGCCTGCTGGCGCTGTTTCCCCGCTCGCCTCAATGATGGCTTTGAGCGCGTTGGAAAGCGACGCCGCGAGCTCGTTTGCGGCGAGTACCTTCACAACAAACGGCTTCAGATGCTGCGCAGCAGCCGGAACGGCGACCGCCGCCGCGAACTTCGCGAGAAGCGGGTTTTCAGGGGGCGCAATCTCTTTCTCAAGCGCCGCCACCTGACTGCGAAACTCGTCAAGGTCGGTGACTTCAAGCAGCGCCTTGAAATAGCTCGACCGGTCCTGCGGCTTCGCCGAGAACACGTAGCCTAACGTATGCTGTGCAAGCACCGGCGCGCGTAACGGCGGTTGTGACAGCCGGATGCCAAGCGCCGCAAGCCCTGTTTCATTGCACGGCGTTCCGTCGATGGTCAGCGCCGTCACGCATTCCTGCTTCTTGCCGTAGTCGGTCGTCAGCGTGCGCCTGACGACATATTCCTTGCCATCGATGCCAAGCACGGTGGCCTGAACGAACACATCCATCCCGGCAGGGAGATGCGCGTTCCGCAGCGAATCGGCAAACTCGTCCTGTCCGCTCGCCATTAGGGCGCGCCGAACGATCTCTCCCGTCAGGAGGAACTCGACGGCCTCCGCGAGGCTCGTCTTGCCCTGGCTGTTCGGTCCCCAGACCGACGCGAGCAGTGAGGGGAATTCAAGCGTCTGCGCGGTTCGCCCGAACGCCCTGAACCCTTGAATCTCAAGCTTGTTGATCTTGCAAAGGGTCATGCTTGGCTTTCAGCGCTTCAATTCGGTCAAGCATTGCCTTGCGCAAGGGCGGGCGCGGGTCGCCATCGCCAGCTGCGATGCGGGCGGCAACCAACTCTGCCGCAAGGCTCCCTTCCTTTAAATGACCCTGTAGCCGCCCGAGATTGCTCTGCGGCTCATCGTCTGACTGTTCTTCCTCGCTCACGCTATTCCCCCAACCCGTCTGTTCTCACAGCAACCCCTTACTGCGTTGCTGGAAGTGTATCACCAGTCGCGGAAACCGCGATCTGCAACTCGGCTTTCCCCCGTTAAATCACTCTTTTCCTCCCTCGGGCGCGTGCCGCGCGTCCTTCTTCTCTCGGCTCCTTCGCACCCTCGTCAGCTAAGGGCTGCAAGTGCGTTGCACTCCTCCACTCCGTTCCAGCCGCAAGCGGTGCAGCCCGCTGCCGGGGCGCGTGAACCGGCCCGTACGAAGGCCGCGGCGGTCGCGGCCCGAAAAGACGGAGGAAAAAATGAGAGTGATTTCACAAACCGAGATTTCGCAGCTGACGCGTCCTGAGGCACTGGTGCTGCTTCGCAGGATAGCAGCTGAGCTGCCGAAACTTCCGGCGGGGTCGGTGGAACTGCGTAACGCTCACGCGAACCTTCAGAATATCCGCAGGGCTCTCGCCGCGCCGAGCTTCAGACTCGCATAACCGAACGCTCGCGGCAGCCCGTCTTCGGGCTGCCGCTTTCGTAAATCTTTAGCGGCGTCTATCTTCGCGCATTCGCTCAATCTGCTCCTCAATGTACTGATCGACCTGACCATGCGCCTGGTCCAGCGCTTCCCGCGATTCCTCTGTTTGCGTCACGAAGTCACGGTATTTCTTTAACGCCTTATGCGGGTTCGTCTCCGCTCGAACCCGTGCCGCCCGTGTCCTCCAGCCCGGTATTGGGTCGCTCCTGAAGGGGAATGGGTAGTTATCTCCTAGCCAAGTTATGAACTCGGACAGACTTCCGCGGAAGCGATTGGCTTGAGCATACTTCTTGCCCTCGTCGCTAAATGCAATGCGCCAGGCGAATGTTTCTACGATGGCTTCATCGCGGGTGTACTGGCGTGGCCCGCCTGTCGCGATCACCTCAATCGCAATATCTTGCTGTTTGATAACCCCGTCCATATGGTCTGCAAGCGCCCCTGCCATCTCGGCGGGTTGAAAAGGGATGGAGTCGCCGAGCGTCTTGCAAGCGCCGTGGTAGTCTTCAATACCTCTGGAGAAGAAACGGTCTGTGCCGAAGTATTTTCTCGACCTCTCAGGCAACGTCATTCCGTGACTGTACCCAAAGAAGGGCGGCTTATAACCATCGAGCAGTTCGCATGAAAGCTGGAAATAGAAAGGCACAATAGCCGGAAGGATGGCCTCATGCTGAACGCCGATATGGTAGACCTCGTTTCGAAACGAGTGAAAAATGCCGATACTGTTACCTGTCTCTTCCGACAGCTTTCCGATCTTCTTCGCGAATTTGACCTTGGAATCGAAATGCTGCCCCAAGGCAGCCTTCAGCGCCGCGGCATGCGCGTACGGCTTGTCACGATGCAGGAATGACGAAAGGTCGTTCTGCTTGTCTTTTGCGATTTGGTGCAGAGTGATCTCGACGACATTGTCGAGGAGCATGAGCCCAAATCGCGCATTGTTGGCATCGCCCTTGGCGACGTGCTCCAGCGCCAGATCGACCTGCTCGATGTTGTTGGCGAGAAAGCGCAGCATGGCTACATAAAGCTGCGGAAATCGTAGATGTTGTCTACGATCTCGGGGTTCTGCTGGATGATGTCGGCGAATGTCTTCGAGTAGACAAGTGTGACCGGAAGCTTTTTGTAAAGCGTGTTGTTATTCCAGTCCATCTTCGTAAGGCCGATGATGCCAGCGCAGGTATCGTGCCATCCGCCGCTTCCAGCGAATCTGCGTACAAGGACCGGAGACGGTGTGGGCTTGAGTGCGCCTTCTTTATAAATGTCATACGCGGAATTCTTAAGGTTCACGCCGCGTACGCTGCCCTGGGTCCAAAGAAGCGCCTCGTCTTTCTCGACCGGAATGTATGTTCCCCGGCTGACCGGGTATCCAAACGGAAGCGGGGGCTTTGCTGTATTGAACCTGATGCCCTTCCAGCTCACGCCCTTGACGATCTGGACAAGCTCGACCTCGGTGCCGTCGCGGAAGCTGTCGAGCGCGCCAAGAATCTCCTCTTCCTTGAACTCCGTATTCTTATGAATGGTGATCTTCTTCGGCAGCCTGCCAAAATAGCCGCGTTGATAGATTTCGAGACTGCGCGAGAGCACTGACTGCATTTCGTAGTAGGACAGATAAGGATTTTTGCTTCTGTCCTGCGTGAACTCACGAGCATCGTAAGCTACAAACTGGAAGCCCGTGCCATCGGGGTCGAACACCTGACTGCAACAGGTGCTATATTCCGTGCCGGAAGCGAGCCGCTTCATAGCGTAGCTTATGCCGATAAAGGCCTCATCCGGGTTTAGGCCCGTGAGCTTCCAGGGCACGCCGCCCGCTTTGGCATAAATGGCGACGCTCAAGCCCCACATAACATTTGACCGGCAGGCGCGGTCAAAGCTTGACTGACGAAGAATCTGCACTGGGATATTAGACGGTGCGCAGAACGCCTTCAGATAGTCGTGGAAGTTGAAGCCCTCATCCTCAAAACATGCTGCCCACGTTGGAGGAAGATATATGAGCGCAACGTCAAAGCGCGAGCGGATCGGGCGAAGCTGCGCGATGCACTGAAACAGGCCGCGGGCAAGCGCACGCTTATCCTGCTTTTGAGCGTAAGCATCAAGCTCGTCCGGAAATGCGAAGGCAAGGTCGTCATGCACGGGCACGATTGGAGCCCGGAAAACTTTCTCGAACCCGGGATAATCAGGGTAGTATGCAGGAACTTCGCGCGTCTTCGCGCCATTGCCTAGCTCGGCCACAAGCCCGCGCAGCTGGCGCATTTTCGCGCCCGGCGCGAGCAAGGCGAAGCGAACCGATGCAGGCGTGCCGTACTTCAGGCCGTATGGCCCATGATCGATCAGTCCCCGTAGCGGGTGCTTGTCGAGTCCGCCCTGCGCGAACATCAGGTCCGGCTCGGGAATAGTCGCGTATCCCGGAAGTTCACTGCTATGCGTGGTCATGATGCCAGCCTGCGCGTGAATGCCGTTCGCAGCTGAAGGCTGAAGACGGGCGTTTCGGCTGGCGAGCCGCTTTCATACGCGGCGACCGTGAAGGCTGCCTTGCGATCATGATCGCCCAGAAGCACCGAAAGCCAACCATCGAGGATATCATTGTAGAGCTTGTTATATCGGTCCCCGCGCCGCTTATCGAGAAAGCCTGCGGCTAGCGGACGGGCGCGGGTGGGCCAAATCCAAATGTCCGGGTCAAAAAGGAGCCAGCTTCTTCCATCTATCACCTGAATTGAGACGCGAAGGGCTTCCGCCCAGAACACTTTTTCCGGCTGCGGATTCTCCTCATCGACCAACGTGAACAGACCAGCAATCTGTCCGTTCGTCTTTCCGACAATGCGTTGCAACGGGGCAAGCGCAGATTGATCGGCGCTGTGCGCATCCGCTATCAAGCTTGAGCCCGATTTGTTCGTTCGTGTGAGCAGCGGCCTCTCGCGTGCTAGCCCCTTGCAGACGGCCTCTTCGAGGAATTGCTTCATGTAGAGGTGATTGCCCAGATCGACGATCTTGGACGAAATATCATGACGGGACACCGACACGACATCCGCAAAGTGGCCGCGGATGAGTGCTTCTTCGCCCCAGCACAATGTCGTGTCGGATTTTGTGAAAATCAGCCTGCCTTCATTCGCGCTCGCCGCAGAGCGCAGATCGCTCCACTCCTTCGCTCCTTTAAACTCGACCGCCTGGCATTCCTTCGGCAAGCCGATGATCGGCAGCGCATTCATTCTTATGATTTGGCCTTTGCCGGGAGCTGCCAAAGGGATTTCGACATTCGTCCGCTGGGTCTTCTGAACCTTCGCGTTGATCTCAGGCTCTTTGCCAGCCATGTTGCGCCAGAAACGCAGCATCAAGGAATCGAAGGTATCCACTTCAACGAACGATGCCTTTACTCCGAGGCGCGTTGCCTCTTCGAGCAAGCGGTCGACAGCTGGCAGGACAGGCGCGTTTTTCATGCCTGTCCAGTAAAGACCGTGAGGAAACGGATTGGGCGTTGCCAGCGCCGAACGCAGGAGAGACATGACGCTCTCATCCCGCCCGCTATAGCCGGAGACAATGAGGCCGAACCGATTTGCCGCATTCAATAGCGCTTTGGACAAATCCTCATTCTGAGAGGCAAGGTCGCTACGCAAATTCTTGATGCTGTCGTACCTGAAGTCGCCGTGCAGCTTGCAGTAAAACGGAAACTCTTCGTTGCTGATGGCGCTGTTCGCCGATGCCGCTCCTTCGAGATGGTACGCCGAAATCGACCTGCCACTCACTTCCGCGACAGCTCTTTCGACGACACTGTCAAAATTTGTGGTGAAGACGGCGCGGGTTCGCCCGGTAGCCAAAAGTGCCCCCAAAACACGATTGCCAACAGAAAGCGTCACCTTGTCTTCCGACAGAATGCCGGTGAGGTACTGGCGCTGCCGCTCCTTATCGTCTCCAAAGATATTCTCGAAATACTTCGTGTATTCGGTCGGGTCGCCTTCCGGCGGGAAGCCTTTCGATTCCATATAACTTTGGATGCGGGCTCTGATCGCTCCGATCTGAACATCCTGTCGGGATATATCTTGATTTTCTTCCCGGCAATATTGCCGCCGCTTTAAGTCCCAAATGATGTCCCACGCTGTGGGTAGCCCCGCGACTGCGGACGTTCCTGCTCCGATGAACCAGGCGAACTGCTGGGGCTTCGCGCAGAAAATGCTCGTAAGTTCATATTGGTCGGTCATATTGCTCTTTCCAGCGCAGCGATTCGCCCGCAGCGCGCCCAAATACTAAATGGAACAGAAATGGTAGGCGCTGTCGCGCGGGCAAGGTGGAGCACACAGGCAATCCACAACCAAGAGCCACGCAAATCCGAAATACGGATTCTGTAGTCACCTAAGCCTTATCAATAGCGGACCGGTAGGAAGACGAACAGAGTATTTCTGCGGTGCACTATTATGGAATTCAGCCACTTTTCTGGGGGCCCGCGAGCGGCTGGAAGCCGCTCGCGGTATGGCCGCTAAAAAGAAACTTCCGCCAGAGAGGTGACAACCGAGAAATCAACGCCGATGGAGGCGAAGTGCCTGCGTCCGCATGCAATCTTCTGGTTCTCTTTCGTGCGCCGCTCCTCGCTGTCAAGCGTGCTCTTCGTCTCCCGCACGAAGTAAAGCTTCTCGTCGCGCTCTGTGACGAAGGCCCAGTCGGGATTGTAGGTGCCGATGGGCGTGTCGATCTTGAACCAGGACGGCAGCTTGACGAACAGCTTGACGTTCTCGTTGTGGTCGAGATCGCGGGCAAACTGCCGCTCCACTTCCGAATCATAAACGATTGCATCGAACAGCGCTTTTTCACGGTTCTGCACCTCATAGAGGTTGCCAAGATACCGGACGATGCCTTCCTCGGCCTCCTGCTCGATGCGGCTCATCTCCCAATGCTGGCCCACAACCTTCTCGTACTTGATGCCTTCCAGCATGAGATCGTGCAGGGCGCGCGAGATTTCCTTCGCGACCGCCGCCATGAACGCCTGCGGATTGATCTTAAATTCGGGAAGCCGCCCGGAACGCTTCAGGATTTCAGCGAGGGTATGACGGGTGAGCTCGGTTTCTTTCTGAAGGAACGTGAGAATGTCGGGCAGAATTTTCACCTGCTCCGTTTCGCGCACCCTCGATGAAATCTGCTTGTCGGCAGAAACGCCAGCGTCGGTGATCTCGACCTCGACCACGGTAGTCGCAACGCGGGCGGCCTTGATCGGCTCGATCTGCTTGATGCGGGCAAGCGCCCGGTCAATGAGGTCTGCCGTCTCGAAGGTCACGCGATAACGCGTGCGGTGCTTGATCTTCTCCCAAAGGGCCTGAAATTCGGGGCTGAGCTGCACTTCCTTGCGGAACTTCAGCGTATGCTCCTCGCGCGCGTTGACGATACGGTTCTTGAAGAGCTTCCGGTTCACCTCGTCGATGATCTCGGGCGCAAGCGCCGCGAATTCATTCGATACGTCCAGCTTGAAGTGTGGGTTCTTGGGGTCGAACTTCGCGAGAATGTCACCTGTTGAATTGAGGTAGCCCTTCGCGACGAGCTCGCCCCAGAGCTTCACCGAAGCATCCTGCCCAAGGGCATTCTCGCTGCCGTCCGGCGCGCGCTGAATGAGTTTTGCGAAGGCGATCTTCTCAACCCTGCCGAACTTGATGCCGAAATCTTCCTCGAACTCCGTTTGAAGGGTGCGGGCGAAATCCTCATAGGATTCGTTCGCAATCACCGTAAGGCGGTTCACCGTTTCGTCGTGGACGCGCTCCCCATCCGCATTGACCGGCAGGCGCAGCCCGCGGCCAATCTCCTGCCGCTTGCGCTCGACCGACTGCGTTTCATTCAGCGTGCAAATCTGGAAGACGTTGGGATTATCCCAGCCCTCGCGCAGCGCGGAATGGGAGAAGATGAAGCGCAGAGCAACATCAGGGTCCAGCAGCCGCTCCTTGTCGCGCATGATGAGGCTGTAAGTGTCATCATCGTCGGCGGTGTTGCCGCGCGTATCCTTCGCGTGGCCCTGCTTGTCCTGCGAGAAGTAGCCGTTATGGACCTCGGCGACATCGAAGGGGATGAGCCCCTTGTAGATCGGCTTCGCGGTCAGCTCCTTATATGCCTCCTCGAACCATTGACCTATCTTGCCAAGGCTCGTCGAACCGTCATCGTTATAGATGCGGTAATTCGCGACCCTGTCGATGAAGAACAGCGACAGGACTTTGATGCCTTTGCCCTTGAGAGCGCGTTCCTTCCGGAGATGCTGCTCGACGGTCTCCCAGACCTGGGCCTTCATGATGTCGTCGCCGAGCCCGCCGACCTCCTGACCGAGCTCAAGGAAGCGCCCCTGATTGAACTCGATATATTCCGCGCCCGGTGTGCAATCGATGTTCTGCACGATGTAGCCGTCGCGGTACGCGTCACGCTCATCGGACTTCACAAAAAGGTCGTCGCCCTGTTTGACCCAGAGCTTCGCCACCTTCGGACCGGAAGCGCCTTCCTTGTGAATCTCGATCTGCGCCTTGATGCCGTTCTTGTTGTCGGTTTTGAGCAGCTTGACATACGCGTCATTGAAATTATCGTCCGACCGGATGGACGCGACCTCGATACGCTTTACGAGCCGAAGGTCGTAAGCCTTGATCGGGTCGAGCTTGTAGACAAGGTTATAGGGATTGCGATGCGTTGCGCTGTAACGCAGCGTCACCATCGGATTGAGGTTAGCTATAGCGCGCCGGGATTTGTCGGTAGTATCGACACTCTGCGGCTCGTCGATGATGACGACGGGGCAGGCCGACTGAATGAATTCAATCGGCCTCCTGCCCGACATGCGGTCATTCTCGCGGTTGATGACGTTGAGCTTTTTCAGCTCGTCCTCCGTCATCTCCGACATATCCTTATCGGCAACATCCTTCTGGAAGGACTGGATGTTGATGACCATGATCTGGATTTGGTTGCTGGTCGCGAACTGGCGCACCTTGCCGAGACGCTTCGAGTCATAAACGAAATGATCGAAGGGCACGTTGTCGAAGAGCGTATGAAAATGCTCCTTCGTGACATCGATGCTCTTTAGAACGCCCTCACGGATGGCGACGCTCGGCACCACGATGATGAACTTCTTGAAGCCGTAAGTTTTGTTCAGCTCGAAAATGGTGCGCAGATAGACGTAGGTCTTGCCTGTTCCGGTCTCCATCTCAACCGAGAATTCACGCCCGGCAAGGGCGGCGATCTTCTCAATCTCGTTCGCTTCCTGGATGGCCTGAATGTTTTTAAGAATCTCGTCGTCGCCGATGGTGAGGCGATTGCCGAGCCCGAGCTCCGTCTGGAACAGTCCGCCGATCTGAAGCGCCTGCATCGCCATAGCACCGGTCTGCACGAAAGGCTGACCTTCGAACGCGCCGACGACGGCATTCACTGCATCATGCTGGTACAGAAGCGAGGGGTCAAATTTGAGTTTCATTCTGCCGCCTCCGCGAACTTAAGCTCGCGCTCGGGAGGGAACGTCTGAAGCCATCCAATCCATGCCTTGAGGAAGGCGAGAAACGTCTCCTCGTCGAAGATCGCGACGCGATAGCCGTCGCCCTCGTGCCTGCTGAGAAAGGCCAGATAGACGAGCCGATTGCCTGGCGTCTCGTATCCGTCCTTGTCGAGATATACGACGTTGCCATGGGCGAGAGCGTTGCGGATAGTGCGCAAAATGATGTTCGCATCCTTCATCTCGGATGATGCGAGCGGATGTTCTCCTTTGGCATTGCGCCAGCGAACGGAATTCTCCGCCTCTGTCACGATCTTTGCGTAGCGGAAAAAGCCCGGCTTCGCGCCCTGCCAAAATTTTGCATCCGCGAAAGATTGCTTCTTAAGACCTTCGACCGCGTCATAAAGCTTATCCTCCGGCGCGCCGAGCGGGTGCGCCTTTTCAACCATCCGCGCGAAAGGGATGGTGAAGGCCGCGCTGGCGACAAGCAGGGCAAATGAGCCGACAAGGTCCGCCTTCCGCGCGGGCGCTTCCAGGATATCGAGAAGCTGGCGGCAACGCGCGGGATATTCAGTAACAAAACGTTCGGGAACCATGACTGCGTCCTCCTCAAACTGTCTTGAAGACGATTTCGGATTCCTCGGCCTGCGCCCGAGCCTTGAAGGTCTGCACGGCGTTCGTTTTCAGCTGGTCATTACCCTTGAAGCCTTCATCGAGGCAGATGACCTGCAATGGGTTCGCCTCGGCTAACGCGTCGATAAGCTCCGGGGTGATTTGCTTTGCAAGGCAGATCAGGAGAGCGCCTCCCTCAATCGAGAAAACCTCCGTACCTGCCAAGATTTCTGTGCTCACAGCCGTGGTCGGCAGGAAGCCTGATTTAAGCATTAGCTCGAAAAGAATGTCTTGCGCCGAGCTTGCTTCGGAAACGTGGTCCACATGCAATTCTAGCTGAGCACCGATGTCAGAGCTCTGGCTGTCGCCATCCCAGATTCGAAAGTTAGATCGATCAAGCCTTAGAAGCCTGAAGCCGGTGTCCATCTCGCTGCGCTTGCCTGCCAGATCGAGCTTCGCTTCTGCCTCGGCCGCTAGTACCTGCCCAGCTTTGCGCAGCCGGGATTTTCCCAGGTCGGCGATTGTCCGGACAGATGCCTCTTCGGTGGGAAGGGGCTCGGGCAGCTGGACTAGTATGAAGCGACGGTTGCCGCCATCCTCAGCATTTTGAAGCATCGCAGCGTGGCCGGTCGATGCGCTGCCCGCGAAAAAATCGAGAATTATATCTCCCTCGTTCGCCCGCGTTCCAATTTGCATAGCTCGTCTTAGCAACCGAGTTGGCTTCAGCGAATTCAGAACATTCTCGGTGTTCTCAAAGGCCACATATTCCAGGAGCTCTTTCTTAGCCTCTTGAGTGTGGCCGACATCCGTATATTTCCAAAGGGTCTGGGGCACTACGCCCTGTTTGACTTCTGAAAGAAACCGCTTGAGGCGCGGCATGTTGTTCCCGTCGCTTCCCCACCAGATGCGCCCGTCTTCGTTCAGCTCATCAAAATTTTCTTTCGAGACGCGCCAGTAGCTCCCCTTGGGATTAGAAAATTTCTTCCCGCCTGGCCCAGTTACCTCGTAGGTGCCTTTGCCGTAGAAATTGCGAGCCAATAGATCGCCTGATGTCCAGGCACCTCTCGCATCGTCGTCAGGATTTTCGTAGCGTGACTCGGCGCTATCAGATCGCGGCAACAGCGCAGGTCGCCATACCTCCTTATTGCGAGCGTATATTACGATGTAGTCATGATCTTCAGAAAAATAGGCCGCAGAGTTTTTCGGAGAGAAGACTTTTTGCCAAATAACGGTCGCAACGAAGTTTTCCTCACCGAAGATTTGGTCGCAGAGCTCTCTAAGACGACCGACCTCGTTGTCATCGATCGAGATGAAGATAGCGCCGTCCTCCCGCAGCAAGTTCCTGGCGAGATATAACCGAGGGTACATCATTGTCAGCCATCGGGAGTGATAACGCCCGGCAGAGTCAGCGTTGGTCGAAAATCGTCGTCCCCCCGAGTCCAGCTGATTAGTGTACGATAGGTAGGTATCCAGCGTCTCCGCAAACTTGTCGGGATAGATGAATTCATTCCCGGTATTGTATGGCGGGTCGATGTAGATCATCTTGATCTTTGAGAAGTAGGATTTTTGAAGAAGTTTGAGAACTTCGAGATTGTCGCCTTCAATGAATACGTTGCCAGTTGTATCAAAATTGACTGACTGATCAGGCACTGGTTTCAAGGTGGCGACGCTCGGCTGCTGGACGATGCGCATGCATTCCGCTTTTCCAGGCCAATTCAGTCCAAATCGCTCCTTACCCGGATCGACCCATATCCCTAGTTCCCGTTTCAGTTGATCGAAATCGATGGCGCCCTCGGTGAACACCCCGGGAAATGCATCTTCAAGCGAACGCCGTAGCTCGGCCCGCTTCTCCGCTGCCACGTCCATCGAATGCAAATCCATCTTCTCCGGTTCGGCCTGTTCCGGCTTGTTCATTTTTTGCCCCTTCACTTAACTTGGAATCTGATGGCAAAAAGCTCTTCGTCGGACACAGCCTGCCCGAGTCGCTCTTCCACCTGATCGAGAAGTCCGTCCTTTTGGACCTCAATATCTTTGGCTGCCGCGTCGTACGCCCGCCATGCTTCATCGCGCTTGCCTTCAAGTAAACGCGCCTTGCGCTGCAAGGCGAGCTTGTCCGGAAGATTGCCGGTCTGGCGAACCTCTTTCTTGAGGGCTTTGATCTCCTCGTCGATGTCCTTGAGATCGGCCTTCAGGCCCGCGCGCTTGTCCTCGGCCCAGTTGTCCAGCTTGTCGATTTCATCATCGAACCATCTAGCCTGCCGCGCCGCCATGTCATCGAGAATGATCTTGCGCTGCATCTCGGCAGCGGCCCTGACTGCATCAGGCAAATGCGCATCGTTTGCCGCCGCCTTGTGAACAGGCAGCTCGAACAGGCGCATCGCCGCCGCTGCATCGATTGCCTCGCCGTCATCCGTCATCGCCGCGATGATGATATGGTCCTGGTCGTCGGCTCCCCGAACGGACAGCTTGTGCGCGACGAGCGCTCCCTGCTTCCCGACGAGGGGCGAGATTGCGACGGCGGTCTGCGGCCACGCCGTGTAATCAAAGACAAGCGTCGCCCCGTTCAGCTTCCGAGCGCCCGCCGTGCCGATGATGTGCTGGGCGAGCGGATGGCCAAGCCGGTAGCGATGGCCATCAATGCCAACCTTTGAAAGGAAGTAACTGCCCGTTGGTACGTCCAGGCCGGAAGGGCACACGGACAGCATGAAGGTCAGATAATTGTCATCGCACTTGGCCTGCTTGCCGAGCTCATGCTTCGTGAGTGCCCAGAGCATGCGGGTGTATCGGTCAAGATATTCGCGGCTCTGATTCATGTTGATGCGAAGCCGGTCATGGACTTCAGCGTCGAAGTGCTCAAGCAGCTTGCGGCGCGTATCCTCCATGGTCGCTGTGATGTTCGCGTCCATCTCGGTGCGCAGCTGCTCGAACGCGGTTTCGATTTCTGAGGTCGAGCGGCAGTTCTGGTAGATCGAGACAATGCGCTTTTCAAACTCAACGCCGGACTCGATAGCGCCGAGCACCTCATCGCTCGCGCCGAACACGCCCGAGAAGAGCTTGAATTTCTCGGACAGCAGCTCGTGCACTCGCTGGTCGGCGGCGTTGTTCTTGTTCAGAAAGTTCACCACCACAACATCGTAACGCTGGCCATAACGATGGCAGCGGCCAATACGCTGTTCAATGCGCTGCGGATTCCAGGGCAGGTCGTAGTTGACCACCATAGAACAGAACTGAAGATTGATGCCTTCCGCGGCGGCTTCTGTCGCGATCATGATCGAGGCGGTCTCGCGGAAGTAATCCACGAGCGCCGCCCGGATATCCGCCGTGCGGGAGCCTGTGACCTTGTCGGTGCCTTTATGGCGTTCAATCCAGGCGTTGTATATTTGCTTCGATTGCTCGTCTGAATTCGAGCCATTGAAGAGGACGAACTTGCCGTCAAAGCCGTTCGCGGACAGAAGCCGGACGAGATATTCCTGTGTCCTGCGCGACTCGGTGAAGATAATGGCTTTCTCCGCGCCCCCGAGCTCCTTCGCTTTCATAAATCCGGCGCGCAGGGCGCTTAGAAGCGCTTGTCCTTTTGCATTCTCCGAGATCGTCACGGCGAGGTCGCGGAAGCCGCGCAGCTCGATGATCTCGGCCCCGATATTGGCGATGTCTTCTTCGCTCAGGAGCTCCGGCGCGGCCTCGTCATCGCCCCACTCGTCAGCGGTTTCCTCGAACTCCTCGTAGTCCTCCGCGATCTCCTGTTCGAGCTTCTCACGCAGGTTCTTGTCCTGCCCAAGCTGGCGTTCAAGCTTGCGGGCGAGCGAATCAAGCGCTCCGGCAATGGCGAAAGTGGATGACGCCAGAAGCTTGCGCATGATGAGGGTCATAAGGGAGCGCTGGCTTGACGGCAAAGCCTGCAAGGATGGTCGCCGCAGATACTCGGAGACCATGTCATAGAGCTTCTGCTCGTCCTCGGTCGGTACAAACTCCTGCGTGATCGGGATGCGGTTCGTGTAGCGGATATATTCCAGCACCTGCCGTCGCAGCGTCCGGTGGCAGACGGGCTTCAGGCGATCTTTGAGTTCGTCAAACTGCGCATCGTCTGACAGGCGCGCGTATTGTGCCCTGAAGCTTTTCGCGTCGCCGAAGGCAAAGTCGTCGACAAGGCTGACCAGCCCGTAGAGCTCCATGAGGGAGTTCTGAAGAGGCGTCGCCGTAAGCAGCACCTTAGGGGAGTTGGCAAGCGCGCCCTTCAGCGCCTTGCCTATGCGGTTGTCTGGCCGGTAGACGTTTCTCAGCCTGTGGGCTTCATCAATCACGACGAGGTCCCAGGGGATGACCATGAGCTCGTCCGCGTTTCGTGCTGCGAACTGGAAGGAGCAGATCACGAGCGTCTTCTGCTCGAACGGACGGCGCGCGCCATCCTTTTTCAGCTTGTTGTAATTCCGGGCCTCAAGGATGGTCGATGGCAGGAAGAATTTTTCCGCGAGCTCCTGTGACCACTGCTTGCGAAGGTTGGCCGGGGCGATGACGAGCATACGGCGTTTGCCCTCAGTCCATTTTTGGGCCAGCACGAGGCCCGCCTCAATGGTCTTTCCCAGCCCGACTTCGTCCGCGAGAATCGCGCCCTTTGATAGGGGCGATTTAAACGCGAACAAGGCTGCTTCGACCTGATGGGGGTTCAGATCGACCTGAGCATCCAGCAACGCGCCAGCAAGCTTCTCTGCGTCGGCAACCGAGCGCTGGCGGGTAAGCTCGTGAGCGAAAAGCTTCGCGTGATATTCCGTAGCCAATGTTCCCCCTACCTGGCCGCTCGACCCAAGCCGTCAAACCCGCCTCACGCGCCCTTCCTGCCGCGACCGCGAGCGGGGCGATCTCCGCGGGGGCCAAGCTTGAGCGGTATTGTCTGCTCCCCGTGATAACCCGCCAGAAACTGCGACAGCGCGTG
The DNA here is from genome assembly GCF_020165515.1 of Mesorhizobium sp. BR1-1-13. Lineage (NCBI taxonomy): Bacteria > Pseudomonadati > Pseudomonadota > Alphaproteobacteria > Hyphomicrobiales > Phyllobacteriaceae > Mesorhizobium > Mesorhizobium sp. BR1-1-13. Next base: position 6,393 of record NZ_JAIUIH010000014.1, on the reverse strand, counting down.
GCGGACTATCCACGCAGCCGAAACGTCATTGCTGGCGGCAAGCTGCTGAACACGCTGGTACAGGTCGGCAGGCACGATCACCGAGGTCCTGACCGTCTTTTCCTTGTCTACCGGCATCGACTCGCCTCAATAAGAATCAGGAGTGACATTATGTAAAGTGGTGCACCTTGCATACCCGGAATCGCGCGGTCACGACGACAGCCCCGCTCCCGGATGTGAGCAGCTAACTGACCAGTTTCTGGCCAAGCCCCGGCCGCCCGTGACGCGTAGGATCAGCCAGCCTCAAGGAGGAAGTTATGTTTATTCAGAAAAACCAAAGCCGCTGTGCTGCCTATCAATGCACCGAGGGCCAGGTCCGGGTCGACGAACAAGTGCCTTGCTCCAGCTGCACCTTCTCACAGCGAAATTCCTGCTTCGTCTGCGGTGGCATGCGGTATGTTCGGAAGCAGGTATGGAAAACGTGCACGCAGTGCTGGGGAAGCGGACTGGCCCGCTAGGTTGCTCAGCGTTCTGATGCAAGCCGAAGGTAAGCTGTGATTGCTATCACGCGCTGTGGCAAGTCTGTGGCAATCACAGATCAACGGTTTGAAATATAAAAGTTTCAGTAAGTCTTCCAAGCTGGCCATGAGGGTTCGATTCCCTTCACCCGCTCCACTTTATAAATCAAAGGCTTAGAAGCCGATGATTTCCATAGTCATACAGATGGCGGTATTTCTTGCCACAAAAACCGATCCTCGGAAACCCGCGGAAATCCGCCATTCTCTGGATTGGACTTTTTGAGTTTGTGGCGCGTTTGTGGCGAATCCGATCGCGTCCGATGCGCGGAATCGGACTCAGGATTTGGTTAGCCGAGCAGGTCGGCGGCGATTTCTTCGGCTGTTTGCTTGTGTCGATCCTCGCGATCTTTCATCAAATGACCGTACGTATTGTAGGTGATCTGAATGTCGGAGTGACCCATGAAGGACTGGATGTACTTAGCATCCTTGCTCTTCTCAATAAGTTTGCTCGCCTGATAGTGGCGAAGGCAATACGGCGTGTATTTCGGTTTCAAGATGATCTTGTCACCCACCTTTTCCGGGACCACCATACCCGCCTCCCGCAAAAGCGGAGCCCAAGCGCCCACGGCAAAATTGAAGAGAAGGATGGGCTTCCCTGTGTCGGTTGGGAATACCAGGTCCGCCTCGCTCTTCGGGCAACTCGCCCGCCATTCCAAAATCATATCAGTGACCTTGGATGAGATGTGCAGGGTGCGACGCCCGGCTTTGGATTTAACCGGTCCAATCAAACCGGTTTTGTCGGCCCGCTGCTTCACTTGAATCACGCCGTTTCCGACATTGGTCCAAGGCAGGCCCCGATACTCCGAGGGGCGCATTCCTGAGAACACGGCTAAATGAATCATCGGCTTGTAGCGCGCCCAACATTTCGCCATGTACTCGTTCTTGGAGCGCAACGTTTCGGTCGCGGCAAGGATGTCCCTCACTTCCTGATCGGATGGGATTTCAACTTCGTCGTTGTCACCGTCGTAACGTCCGCCGCTCCGAATGGTGATGTGTGCAGCAGGGTCGTCTTTGATCATGCCCTGCAATTTCATTTCGATCAGAACTGAATGAAACGAGGAGAGGGTCCGACGCGCAAGGTCGCGCGTTACATTCTCTAGAAGCCAGGTCCGAAACTTCACTATGTCGGCCTGTTCAAGTTCATGCAGGAGCCTGGTCCAGGGATACCGCTTTATCACCTGGGCCCGGCGCTTGTATTCCTTGAGTGTTTCAGGCTCGACGGTCTCGCGCCCATCCCGCCCGACCTTTTCACAAATATCGAGCCAGCGGTCGACGGCAGAAGGCACATCGAGTTTTGCGCCGGTTGGCGCTTCTTTCACCGCCCCTAGATTTTCAGAGAAAGCACGCGCCTCTTTCATGGTGTCAAAGGACGCGTATGCGTAACCCGACTTGGCTGATTTGCTGGGGTAGCGAACTTGGTAGGTGGTGCCCTTAGCCCCTGTGCGTTTCCTTATATCGGCCAATCAATTCTCAAAATGTATTTGGTTAGTGAAAGAAGTATAGAATCACCATAATCCTTATTCTTGCAAGTTTTTCTCAGCATCTACTTGCAGTTTTCGATAGGCTGCGACCAGCGAACCCTTTTCTATTTTCAAAGTTCCTGTAATCGGATCGACAAAAAACGGAAGCTTCCGCTTACCGCCAGCGTCCCGATCGGCGGCACGCTTGATTTGCCTGTCAGAAAGTTCGATTCCCATCGAGGCAAGTTCGGTTCTTGCCTCTGAAAGACCAATATAAATCGGCATGTCCATAATATACCTCCAATTGCAATAAATATATTATTGCAATCTTTGGTTTAAAAATGGTTAATTGTCGTTAACCTCTGATCTCTGCAGCAAGCCGGGTAACGGCAGAATCGTGATGCTTCTCGTCCAATTCGAAACCGACGTAATTGCGTCCGGTATCGCGTGCAGCGATCAGGGTCGAGCCCGAGCCGCAGAAAGGATCAAGGACAAGATCGCCACGCGAACTGAAGGCTCGTATCAGCGGCTTTAGAACCTCGACCGGCTTTTGGGTGGGATGGAATCTGTTTCCCGTTGATCGAGGCCAATCGATGACATCTCCCAAAGGAAATTCTGGCAACTCTGGTTGCCCCTTCGCGAGGAGATACGCCTGCTCATGCTCATATCTCAAGAACTTCGCCGATGATGCATAGCTCTTGCGAAACACCAAATGGCCTACGATGCGAAAGCCCGCGTTTCGCCATGCAGTCAGAAACAGGTCCGCCTTGGACCAGCCATAAAAGCTGACGCAGAATGAATTGCATTTCAGAACACGATACGCCTGCTCAAACGAGGGACCGAGCCAGTCAGCGTTATCGTCATTCATCACAGAACGTCCCGAGCGATCCAGGTAGCGAGTGATGTAGGGCGGATCGGTCAGGATGAAATCTGCCGAACGTGACGGCATCTGCTTCATGAGATCGATGCAGTTGCCGAGGGCAACGGTATTGCGGATTAGATTGCAAGTAAGCGCCATGAATTCTCCTGTCTATGCGCGTTTTCGTAACGCAAAGACATAGGCTGGCCGAACAAGCCTTCGCGGCACCGGAGGGGAACGAACAACACGGGAGCGCAGCGAAGGAGCGGGCGGGCCGTTGCGGAGAAGGCGCGGCTAGCCAAGAAAAGCGGCAAATACGAAAAGGCAACCAGACAGGAGCCCGTGACCAGCTTCTGGCCAGGATATCTCGTGCGGTTGCTGCCATCCTTCTGGTATGAAACGGGAGGATAGCCAACAAAAATCGGAGTTTTCGGTTCTTGACGATCTGGGAGACGAGCCCTCAATAACGCCCGCGGAGCTCGACGCGGTTGAAGCTTTCCTCCTTCCCCAGCTACTTGCCATTCTAGCGAGCACTGAGCACAGAAAATCTTCGACCGGACTCGAAAGCGCCGAAAAGATGGCGCGTATAGAAGGCCGGTTCTGAGGGCTGGTTCGATGAAACACACCGTATCCGAGGCTGGGGAAGCGCTCACGGCCAAACGCGCGGCGCTCTACCTTCGCGTCTCCACAGGCCGTCAGGCAGAATCTGATCTCTCCATTCCCGACCAGCGCAGGCAGGCGCTCGCCTTTTGCGCAGCACGCGGGTGGGAAGTAGCGATTGAGTTCGTCGAAGCCGGGGCCAGCGGCATGGACGACAACAGGCCCGAACTCCAGCGCCTCCTTGATATGGCGACTTCCGGCGGCTCGCCCTTTGATGCCGTCGTCGTTCACTCCTTCAGCCGCTTTGCACGTGACCACTTCGCGCTCGAACACAACGTCCGGCGGCTGCGTAAGGCGGGTGTCAGCCTCGTCAGCATTACGCAGGACTTGGGCGACGACCCTATGAGCGTGATGGTCCGGCAGGTCTTTGCTCTCTTCGACGAATACCAGTCCAAGGAGAATGCAAAGCATGTTCTCCGAGCCATGCAGGAGAATGCCCGGCAAGGCTTTTGGAATGGCGCAAAGGCTCCATTCGGCTACGCCATCGTCGATGCCGGGCAACGCGGCGCGAAGACGAAGAAACGCCTTGCCGTCGACCCTGTCGAAGCCGAAATCGTGCGCCGCATGTTCACTTTGTTCCTGAAAGGCGACGGTGTGTCCGGCCCTCTGGGCGTAAAGGCTGTCACTTGCTGGCTCAACGAGCATGGCTATCGCACGCGCGTTGGCGCGCGCTGGGGCATTGGACCCCTCCATCAAATTCTTACCCGCAAGACTTACAAGGGAGAGCATCGCTTCAATCGCAAAGTCTGGAAGACCAAGGAATCAAAGCCTGAAGCTGAGCAGATTGTAATTCCTGTTGAGCCCATCATCGATGCGGCAACGTTCGATCTGGTGCAAGCGATGCTGCGGGCCAAAAATCCAAAGGTCATGCCTCCTCGCGTCGTCACGGGCCCCATTCTCCTGACGGGCATCGCGACGTGCGCAAGCTGCGGCGGCGGGATGACGCTGCGTACCGGGAAATCCGGGCAGTACCGGTACTACACCTGTGCGACATGTGCCCAGAAGGGCAAGGCTGCCTGCAAGGGCCGCTCGATTCCCATGGATAAGCTCGACCGGCTCGTAAGTGACCGGCTGGCTGAAAAACTGCTCACGCCCGAACGGGTGCGAAAGCTTCTTACTGGGATAATGGAGCGCCAGACGGCAAAAGATGAGGACTACTCCCTGCGCCTGTCGGGTCTGCGCGCAAAGCTCACCGATGCGAAGGACAGGCTAGGGCGGCTCTACGCTGCTATCGAAAGCGGCATTGCTGACCCTTCTGACGCAACGCTCAAGGACCGCATCGCTGCGGTTAAGACCGAGCGTGACATCGCGCAGGTCGCTTTCGACCGCGCCGTATCGGAGATGCGACCAGACGTGCGCATCACCGAAGATAATATCGCCGCCTTCGCCGATCTGATGCGGGCAAATGTCCTGAACGGCGAAGTACCATTCAGGCGTGCCTATATCCGGTCGCTGATCGACCAGGTTGAAGTTGACGACGCGGAAATCCGCATCCACGGGCGACGGTCAGTTCTGGAACGGCTTGTGATGGGCGGCGGAGCAACTCCGGCAGGAGTGCCCAGTTTTGTTCGGAAGTGGCGCACCCGACAGGATTCGAACCTGTGACCTCTGCCTTCGGAGGGCAGCGCTCTATCCAGCTGAGCTACGGGTGCTTCCCGGCGAGCCGGAAAACGAACCAGCCGGCGAACCGGCAAGTCACGGCTTCTTAGCGGAAGCGGGCGCGGGCTTCAACGGCGAACTCATTTTTGTTCGAATGCGAGTCACTATCCGAGATACCGGCTGTTGTTGTGCCAGGTCAGCGCATCGCGATCGGGCTGCTGGCTGGCGACGGAAGGGACAGCAACGGACGATCCGTGAAGTTCGTAGTAGTGTCGACCGTTCTCGAATTCCTCGCGAATGCGCCGGCTCACCTCAAAACGATTATCAGGAGTAATGGTCACATACCCTTGATCGAACAGGCTGTGGATGTCCCGCCGCATGAGGATGCCATTGTTCGGAGAGTGTTCTCCACCGTCGGCATAGGGTCGAATATGGGCGGCCTCTAATGCTGGCAAGGTACGCTCCTTCGTAATGGCACATCGCCTGTCATAAAGGTCCGTCACCAACAGCCTGAACGCTCCTTGACCGAGGCGTGGCCGTATCAGCGCAGGCTCTCCAAATCGCGACGCTTCTTCCGAAAACCCCGTGCTGATGGAAACCGCGGGAATCATTGCGTCCTGCACCGAGTTCCAAAGTGCTGCGCCTTCAGAACTATCTGTCCCGTAGGTCGTAAACGAAACAATGTTCTTTGACCAAGATAGCGGCGGCGGAAACCAACGGCTCTCTTCGAGAAAAAAGGGCTGGGTTAGGACACGGCAACCGATTTCGACGGGGCCGGCTGTTCTCGGATCGAGCTTTCGATAGCGGAGGATGCGTGTTCGCATTTCGGCGAGGCTCGTCACCCCATTGTTCTTGCCGAACGCCTCCCATGCCAGCGATAACGGCATGACTGTAGAGGAAGCGAAGATCCCACCTCCCACGATCATGTTGATCGGCGCATGCAATTTGAACAGAAACAGCTCACCCGGTTGCAACGCTCGAAACGATCTTGGCGATGGCGACCAGAAATTGACTTCTATCAAATCAGGCATCCGGCGGAGCTGCTCGAACCAGTCTCCATCCGTTACCGCGACCACAATTTTGACGGCCACGCCCGCTACCCCCTTGCGGCTATTCCGGCACGAGATATTGCCGTTGCCCTTGTATTCCTCTTCGGAAAATCAAACTTTACACACCAGACTGTTTAACTGCAGAGAATTTCTACAGCGGCTCAACGAAATCGCTGGGCGGACCACCCCTCACCCGCCCGCCTCACCCT
>NZ_JAIUIH010000013.1:0-186204 GCF_020165515.1 Mesorhizobium sp. BR1-1-13 | reverse complement strand
CCTCGCAGAAATCGATCCAGGAGCGCAATGTCGGCTTCGTCTTCCAGCACTACGCGCTGTTCCGGCACATGACGGTCTCGGACAATATCGGCTTCGGCCTCAAGGTCCGGCAGGGCTCGACGCGGCCGCCGGCGGCCGAGATCCGCCGCCGCGCCTCCGAGCTGCTCGATCTGGTGCAGCTCTCGGGCCTGGAAAAGCGCTATCCGGCGCAGCTTTCCGGCGGCCAGCGCCAGCGCGTCGCACTGGCCCGCGCCATGGCGATCGAACCCAAAGTGCTTCTGCTCGACGAACCGTTCGGCGCGCTCGACGCGCAGGTGCGCCGGGAACTGCGCCGCTGGCTGCGCGACATCCATGACGCCACCGGCCACACCACCGTCTTCGTCACCCACGACCAGGAAGAGGCGCTGGAGCTTGCCGACCGCGTGGTGGTGATGAGCCAGGGCCGCATCGAACAGGTCGGCACCGCCGACGACATCTACGACAGGCCGAACTCGCCCTTCGTCTATGGCTTCATCGGCGAATCGAGCTCGCTTCCCGTCAAGGTCGAGAATGGCGAGGTCTGGCTCGCCGATCGCCCGATCGGGCTGTCCGCGCCGGACGCCGCCAGCGGCAATGCCACGCTCTACTTCCGTCCGCACGACGTCGAATTGCTGAGCGGCTGCTCTGGCTGCATCGCCGGCACCGTGGTCGCCAGCCGCCGCGTCGCCGGCACCCGCCGGGTGGAACTCGAGATCGGCGGCGAACGCCAGCGCGTCGAGATCGAGCTGCCCGTCGACCATCCCGCCGCGCAGAAGAGCCGGCTAGCATTCCGCCCGGGCCGCTGGAAGCTGTTTCCGGCTGCTTGATATTGGACCGAGCACTACTCCAGCCAGTTCTCGATCTTCAGGTTGCGGATTCGGATGAACTCGCCCGTATTGGCCGTTACCAAAGTGATGCCCATAGCGCAGGCGTGCGCAGCAATAAAAAGGTCGTTATGGCCAATGGGTTGGCCGGCGGCCTCCAGTTCTGCACGAAGGGCGCCATACTCTGCATCCGCCGGAAGATCGAGTGGCAAGACCGGAATCTCGGCCAGCAATTGCTCGACTTTTTTGAGCAGCCTGGCTGATCCCTTCCTGGCACAGCCATATCGCAATTCCGAGGCCACCACGATACTTGTGCAAATGGCGTCGTCTCCCTCGCGCTCCACTGCATTGGCGGCTTTGCCAGCCGGATTTCGGATCATGTCACTGATGATGTTCGTGTCCAGCATAAACCGCATCAAAAAATGTCCTCGGATTCGACCGGCGCATCATTGATTTCGGGAAAATCGTCCTCGGGGCCGAGCGGCGGCTCGTTTGCCCATTGGGCGAGCAACGCGCCGAGCCCAGCTTTGCGGATCGGCTCAATGACAAGGCGGTCGCCTTCACGGCTGATCAGGACCTTCTCGCCGGGGAGCTCGAACTCGACAGGAATGCGCACCGCCTGGCTGCGGTTATTGCGAAACAGTTTCGCCTCCTTCGACGGCCGTGTTGTTGAATGGCGGTGTTGGGGCATGGTTGCCTCCCTTTGTATATGCATATTGTATATGCATGCTGGCCCAGGAATGCAAAGGTAAGAAAGCGTTGGGCGGAACAGAATTCTAATGATAGCGCTCGTGACGACATTTTTTCTTACGGTGGCACCGCGAAACCATTGCAGGTGTCTCGTCGGGCCCGTGGCGCAGGGCTATGGTCGGGCGATTAAGCACTAGACGGAGTCTCATTTCATGAAGCGATTTCTCCTCGGCGTCGTCGCCGTCGCCGGCCTGTTCCTCGCATCTTCCCAAGCCTGGTCTGCCGACAAGCTGCTCAACGCCTCCTATGACGTCGGCCGCGAACTGTTCGTCCAGGTCAACAAGGCCTTTACCGAGAAGCACCCGGGCGTGAGCATCGACCAGTCGCATGCCGGCACCTCGGCGCAGGCGCGTGCCATCGCCGAAGGGCTTGGCGCCGATGTCGTCACCTTCAACCAGGTCACCGACATCGACTTCCTGGTCAAGAAGGGCCTCGTCTCGGCCGACTGGCAGAAGGATTTTCCCGACAACGCCTCGCCCTTCTATTCGCTGCCATCCTTCCTGGTACGGGCGGGCAACCCCAAGCACATCAAGGATTGGAGCGACCTGGTGCGCGACGACGTGCAGGTGATCTTCCCCAACCCGAAGACCTCGGGCAATGCGCGCTACACCTATCTGGCGGCTACCGCCTACGCCAAGGAGGCCTTCAAGGGCGACGACGCCAAGGTGAAGGAATTCATCACCAAGTTGTTCAACAACGTGCCGATCTTCGACACGGGCGGGCGCGCAGCCACCACCACTTTCGTGCAGCGCGAGATCGGTGACGTGCTGATCACGTTCGAATCAGAAACCCGCGGCATCCGCAAGGAGTATGGCGACGACAAATTCGAGCAGGTCACGCCTTCCGTCAGCCTGCTGGCAGAATTCCCGGTGGCGATCGTCGACAAGGTCGCCGACGAACATGGCACGCGTGATCTGGCCAAAAGCTATCTCGATTTCCTCTATACGCCCGAGGGCCAGGACATCGCCGCTGACAATGGCCTGCGCGCCCGCGATGCCGCTGTCGCCGCCAAGCACAAGGCCGACTTCCCGGACGTGCGCCTGCTGACGGTGGAAAACGTCTTCGGCGGCTGGGGCAACATCCAGAAAGAGCATTTCGCCGCCGGCGGCCTGCTCGACCAGGCCTATGGCAACCGATAAGGTTTTCGCGGCGCGATAGCAGGTTGGGATAAGCAAATCAGGAAAGCCGGCGCTTTGCCGGCTTTCTCCGTTTGCGGCAAACATTGGCAGATACGACGCCTGCCGCGCACGAGGTTACGAAGAATCAACGCGTTTGCGCCTAATGTGCCGGCAAATCGGCTTGTTCGCGAAACGGCAGCGCTCCACAAGCCCCGTCATCATTTGCACACAAACAGCCGCCAGATGCGGGTTGTTGGGGCTTCATGGGTTGACTCGGGCATGCTGACAAAAAAAGGCAAATACGGCCTCAAGGCCCTCGTGCATCTGTCCGGCTTGCCGGTTGGCCAATTGGCCTTCGTCAACGACATCGCGGTCGCCAACAACATCCCCAAGAAATTCCTCGATGCCATTCTGGGCGAGTTGCGCAATGCCGGCTTCGTCCAGAGCCGCAAAGGCAAGGAAGGCGGCTATCGCCTCGCCCGCCCGGCCTCGGAGATCAAGATCGGCCATGTCGTGCGTGTGCTGGACGGGCCGCTGGCGCCGATCCCATGCGCCAGCCGCACGCAATATCAGCGCTGCGAGGATTGCGACGAAGCGACGTGCCAGGTCCGGCACATGATGCTCGAGGTGCGCCAGGCAATCGCCGAGGTACTGGACAACCGCAGCCTTGCCGCCATGCGCGACGCCGACAATGATGATTTTCCGGTCGAGTTGACGTCGCAGATCTAGACCCTGCGCATGCGCGGCATTTGCCGGCACAAGTCGAATGCCGGCATCGCGCCGATCAAGGTTCAGAACCACCGCGCCAGGTGCACCGCCTCGGCAACAAGTTCGGCGATCGGGTGCGTCGCATCGAGCGTCAGCGCCCGCTCGTCCGCCGCCGGCGGCTCGAGAATCGCGAACTGGCTGTCGACCAGGCTTGCCGGCATGAAATGACCCTTGCGGTTGCCGACGCGCTGCCGCGCCGTGGCCGGGTCGATCTCCAGGTAGAGGAAGAGGATGTCACGGCGGAAGCCGCGCAGTCGTTCACGATAGCTTCGCTTCAGCGCCGAACAGGCGGCGACAACGCCCTGCCCTTTGCCGGCCGAGGCCGCGATGCGCTCGCCAATCGCATCGAGCCATCCCTCGCGCAAAGTGTCCGTCAGCGGCTCGCCTCTGGTCATGCGGGCGACGTTTTCCGGTGGATGCAGCCGGTCGCCTTCGATGAAGACGGCGCCCAGACTCTCTGCCAGCGCCATGCCGACGGCCGACTTGCCGCAGCCGGCGACGCCCATCGCCACGATGACCGGCGCCGGCCCGCTGGCACCGGTCGGCGATTGATCTGTCCTTTCCGCCACGATGGTCTAGCGGCTTGCCGGCGCGCGGCCGTAGAGCAGCAGCATGGCGACGATGACGACGCCATAGATGATCTGCCTACCCGCCTCCGGCATCTGCATGACCGACAGTATGGATTGCAGGAGCGTGATCAGGATGACGCCGGCGACAGTGCCGAGATAGGAGCCGCGCCCGCCAAGGATCGAGGTGCCGCCCAGCACGACAGCCGCGATCGACGGCAGGAGATAGGCGTCGCCCATCGACTGCGCCGCCTTGGAGGCGTAGCCGGCAAGGAGCACGCCGCCGAAGGCGGAGAGCCCGCCGGAGACGGCGAAGGCGATCATCACCACGCGCCTTGTATCGATGCCCGAGAGATAAGCGGCACGCTCGCGGTTGCCGATGCCGTAGACGGTGCGGCCAAAGCCCGTGCGGGTCAGAACGAACACCATCGCAGCGCCGATCAGCGCCCAGATGATGACCGCGTTGGGAACTCCCGGAATGGCAAAGCCGGTGGCCAGGTAGCGCATGGCGCCGGTGGCCGAATCCTGGGGCGAGAACCCGCCGGTGTAGACCACCATCAGCCCTTGCGCGACGGCGTTGGTGGCGAGCGTGATGATCATGGAGGGAATGCGCAGATAGGCGACGCCGATGCCGTTGAGGATGCCGATCAGCACCCCGCACAAGACGCCGAATGGAATGGCCAACGCAACCCCGGCCGGGCCATACGCGGCCGCGGCGCAAGCCATCATCGCGCCCGCCGCCACCGACCACGGCACCGACAGGTCGATCTGGCCGAGCAGGATGACCAGCATCATGCCGGTCGCGATGACGCCGAGAAAAGAGGCCACCTTGAGCTGCTGCAAGAGATATTCAGGCGACAGGAAGCTGCGCGAATAAAGACTGCCCAGCAGGAGCAGGACCACGATGCAGGCAAAGGCCGTCAGCACCGCGGGATCGGCGCGGCGGATGAATTTCGGCATGCGTCCGGCGATGCCGCCCAATGTCGTCTCGCTCACAGGAACCACTCCAGCCGGTTTCGGACCCTAAACAGGGCGAAGGCGCCGAGGCTGACGGCGATCAGCAGGATAACGCCCTGGAACAGCGGCTGCCACAGCGGGTCGAAATCGAAGACGAACAACAGATCGCCGATGGTGCGGAAGGCGAGCGCACCGAAGATAGCGCCGACGGCACTTCCCTTGCCGCCGAACAGCGAGACGCCGCCCAGCACCACGGCGGCAATGGAAAACAACGTGTAGGAGTTGCCGCTGGCATAGGCCGCTTCGCCCGTATAGGTGAAGAACGTCAGGAACAGGCCGCCGATCGAGGCCAGCAGCCCCGCCAGCGTATAGGCTGCGAACTTGCCGCGCCGGATGGGCACGCCTGACATGTAGGCCGCCATTTCCGACGACCCTGCCGCATAGGCCGCGCGGCCAAGCACCGAGCGGCTGAACGGCACCCAGATCACCAGCACGACGGCCAGGAGCACAACCATGCTGGCCGGCACCACGTCAAACACACGGCCCGTCAGCGCGTCGGCCAGGCCCTCATTGACCGAGCCGCCCGGGAACGGCCGCAGCAGCAGCCCGATGCCATAATAGACCGCGCCGGTGGCGATGGTGGCGACGATCGGCTGTAGCCGCCCGTAGATGACGATGGCGCCATTGATCGCCCCGCACAGCAGTCCGACGGCCAGTACCGCCAACACGCCAAGCGCCGTCTGCATCGGTGTGCCCACCACCAGCCAAGAGGCCAGGCAGTTGGTCAACAGGAAGATCATGCCGACGGAAAGGTCGATGCCGGCGGTGATCACCACCAGCGTCTGCGCCATGGCGACGAAGGCCAGCAGCACGCCCTTGTTGGCCGCCGTCTGCACGACATTGGCGGTGAAGCCGGCCGGATGGTTCGCGGTGTAGATGACGAACATGACGATGAAGATGCCGAGCGCCAGCAGCGTTCCGCGCTGCTCCGCCAGCCAGTAGCGCCAATCCTTCACGCCAAAATCCCTTTCACGCATTCGCTCCCCGGTTCACCGGGCTATCCCCGCCAGGCATGTTGAGCGCGCTCGATATCAGCGCCCGCTCGGTGATTTCGGCGCCCACCAGTTCGCGCTTGACCGCCCCGTCGTAGAGCACCAGCACCCGGTCGCAGCAGCCGATCAGCTCGTCATAGTCGGTCGAATAGAACAGGATTGCCGCCCCCGCGTCCGCCAGCTTGCGCATCAGTTGATACAGCTCCTGCTTGGTGCCGACATCGATGCCGCGCGTCGGATCATTGAGCAGGATGATACGCGGCTGGCGCATCAGCCATTTGGCGATGACGACCTTCTGCTGGTTACCGCCCGACAGCGCGCCGACCGGAATGTCGAGGCCGGCCGTCTTGATCGCCAGCAGGCCGACCATGTCGTCGATAAGCCGCTGCTCCGCGGCGCGGTCGATGATGCCGCCCTTCGACAGCCGGTCGAGCGCGGCGAAGGACAGGTTCTCGCGCACCGTCATCGGCAGCATCAGGCCTTCGGTTTTGCGATCCTCGGGAATGAGCGCCATGCCGATGCCGTTCTCGCGGGCAGCGGCGGGGCTGGCGATGCCGACCGGCTTGCCGTCGACCAGGATCTGGCCGCTGAGGCCACGCAGGACACCGAAGAAAGCGAGCAGCAATTCGCGTTGGCCCTGTCCGTCGAGGCCGCCGAGGCCAACCACCTCGCCTGCCCTGACCGACAGCGAGATGTTGTGCAGGCGATCCGTCCAGGAGAGCTTGCGGGCTTCGAGCACAGGCGCGGTGACGGCCGGCGCAAATGTCGGCTTGGGCGGGAAGATGTGGCTGTATTCGCGCCCGATCATCAGTTCGACGACTTCACTGTCGCTCTTCGAGCCGGCGGGATAGCTGGCGACATTGCGGCCGTTACGGAACACGGTGCACTGGTCCGCCAATTCGGCGATCTCGTTCATGCGGTGCGAGATGTAGAGCAGCGCCAGCCCTTCCGAACGCAGCCGCTTCAGCACGGCGAAGATCTTCGACACATCCGCCGCCGTCAGTGCCGAGGTCGCCTCGTCGAGGATCAGTATGCGCGGCTTCCTGGCCAATGCCTTGGCGATCTCGACCATCTGCCGGCGCGACAGCGGCAGGTCCTTGACCAGTGCCAGCGGATGAATGTCGGATGCTCCCGCACGCGCCAGGGCGTCCTCGGCGATGCGCCGCTGCGCCTTGCGGTCGATCATGCCGAAACGCTTCGGCGGATCGGATATGACGATGTTGTCGGCGACGCTGAGTTCGGGAATCAGCGACAACTCCTGGAAGATGCAGACGATGCCGGCCTTGTTCGCGGCGCCCGGCGAGGCGAAGGTCGCCTCGCGCCCGTCCAGCAGCATGCGGCCTTCGTCGGGCGCAACGACCCCCGCCATGATCTTGATCAGCGTCGACTTGCCGGCGCCGTTTTCGCCAAGGATGGCGTGAATGCTGCCGGCCTCGACCGACAGCTCGGCCTTCTCCAGCGCCCGCACGCCGCCATAGCGCTTCGATATGCCTTCCATGCGGAAGAGCGGAGCCGCACCGTCCATCAACCCTCCCAGGGCGCTCGTATATTCGGGGACCGGCGCCGCGGGTTGGCCGCAGCGCCGAAATGGCATCCGGCGGAACTACTGGTTTTCCTTGGTCTGGCCCATGATTTCCTGGGCGCTGAAGTTGATGCCGCAGGTCGGGAAGGAATTGCCGACGAAGAAATTGTCGGACTCCTTCGGGAAGTAATCCGTGCCTTCCTTCATGTCCGGATCAGAGGCGACAGCCAGCGGCAGCTTCACCTCTTGCGGCACCACCTCGCCTTCCAGCGCCGCAATGGCCGCCTTGATGGCGACGGCGACCTGGGCCGGCCCCGAGCCGGCGGAGGTGCACTTCAGGCCGTCGGCCGAATGCGCCGCGCAGAACTTGCGGAAACCGTTCTCGGTTTCGCCGCCGAACGGCACGAAGGGATGCTTGGCGTCGATCATCGCCTGCACGATACCGGTGTCACCGCCCTGACCGGTGATGCCGTCGAAGGGACCATTTGTGGCGATCGCATCCGCGGTCACCTTCTGTGCCACGCCGTCGTCCCATTTGCCGGCGACTTCGGTGACGTCCCATTTCTTGCCGGAAGCGTCGAGCACCTCATGAATGCCGTTGTGGCGGTCTGTATCAACGGAAGTGCCGGCCACACCGCGCACTTCGAGGATCTTGCCGCCATTCGGCACCTTGTCGACCAGCCACTTGGCCCACAATTCGCCGAGGCCCTTCTGGTCGACATTGACATTGATGGCGTCCTTGGTGTCGAGAATGTTGTCGAAGGCGACCAGCACGATGCCTGCCTGTTTGGCGCGCTTGATGACCGGGCCGAAGGCGGTCGGATTCTGTGCGTCGGTGACGATGGCGTCATAGCCGGAATCGATGAAGTTGTTGATCGCCGAGATCTGCGCCGGCACGTCCTCTCCGGTCGAGACGACCTTGAATTCCTTGATCTTGGCCTTGACATCCGGCTGGGCGGCATAGGCCTTTGCGGTCTGCACCATCTGGATGCGCCAGGTGTTGGCGATATAGCCATTGGCGAAGGCGATACGGTATGGGCCTTCCTTCTTGGGATATTTGAAGAATTTCGTGTCCGCGCTCCAGGGCGCGAAGCAGTCCGCTTGGGCGGCCGGGCCCGGCACGATCTCGGGGCCGGCGGCCATGGCGGCCGAGTTGAGCATGACGAATGCGCTGGCGGCAATGATGCCACCTACCAGTGACTTGATCATCGATAATCCTCCCATTTTGTAATTCTGATGTCGTTTCGCGATGTGAATTTCGTACGGTCGGCTCCGGCCCTCCTGCCTTGTCCTACCTGCCTTTCCGATGGCCAATGGCCTATGCGATGCCTCCTCCCCGTTGTTCCCAGGCTATTGGGGAAAATAGCATATTATCCATAATAAACAAGAATTAGTTGTCGCTTATGTATAATAGACAGGCTCCGTGCCGTTGCATTCTCTTCCCTGTCCGGTAGGAATGGTAGCGCTACCAAGAGTGCTGTGTAAAGCGCCCTTTCTCCTGATCGCGAAAGTGTGTTCAGCGGGCCGTGCTCTCGCGGCGTTTGAGTTCGAAACCGAGATCCACGACGCGCTGCTGCGGAGGCTCGCCTGCTATCGCCGCCAGCGCCATAGCCACCGCCCGCCGTCCGATCTCGTAGCGGGGCGTGCGGATACTGGTGACGGAGGGAAACGCCACCTGCATCATATCGAGATCGTTGAAGCCGACGATGCCGACCCTCTTGGGTACACTGATCGAAGCGCGATGACACTCGAACAGCGCGCCTAGCGCGATGTCGTCATTGTTGCAGAATACGCCGTCGAGCGTCGGCATCTTGGCCAGCGCGCCGCGGAAAAGTTCGCGCCCCAGCGTTACGCTGGACGGCACCGGCGTGGTGGTGATCAGGCGTGGATCGAACAGGCCGGCTTTCTCCACCGCCATGCGGTATCCTGCCAGGCGTCGCTGCGAGCGCGGATCCATGCGCGCGCCGATGAATCCGATGCGACGGTAGCCCGCCTCGATCAGATGCTCGGTCGCCGCCCTGCCGCCGTCCAGATGCGAGAAGCCGACCATCATATCCACCGGATCGGGGCCGGTTTCCATGACCTGCACCACCGGGCAGCCTGCGTTCTCCAGCAATTTTCGCGAGGCCGGCGTCTGGTCGATGCCGGCCACGATCAGCGCCGCCGGCCTTTGCGGCCCGAACACCTGCAGCAGCCGCTCTTCTTCAAGTCCGGAATAGTGGGTGTTGCCGAGCTGGATGCGGAAGGCGCTGTCAGACAGGCTGTCATAGATGCCACGCACCACCTCCGCAAAGACGCTGTTGGTAAGCGACGGCACCAGCACGCCGAACACCTCGGCCCGGGCCGAGGCCAGCGCCCGTGCGTTGGGATCCGGCACGTAGCCCAGTTCGTCGACGGCGGCGTGGATCTGGCGACGCAGGTCCTCGGAGACCCGCTCCGGCTCGCGCAAGGCGCGAGACACGGTGATTGCGCCTACGCCGGCCTTGCGCGCGACGTCGGATATGGTCGGGCGGCCGCCGCCTCGGCGCGAGCGCGGCTTGATCAAGGACAGGCTCCATGCGGTGCGTGGCCGCCAAGGCGCTGCCGCAATACGATCGACGTTGCTGTCGCCATTTCACCAGCCTGTGCCGCACCACTCGCCTCTGGCGTCGCGCAGCCCCGGCCCGTTGTCAAGCCGAGGCGCTTGCGGGCGAGTGCTTCCGCTCTGCCTCAGGCCATTGCCGTCGCGCCGCGTCTTGCCTTCCAAAGCACCAGCACCATCATCAGGATGTTCAGCAGGTTCCAGGCGATGCCGTTCAGGAATGCGGCGGCGTAGGAGCCGGTCAGGTCGTAGATCCAGCCCGACATCCAGCCGCCGATCGCCATGCCGAAAATGGTCGCCATGATGACGATGCCGACGCGTTGGCCGGCCTCCCTGGCGGGCATGTATTCCCGCACGATGATCGCATAGCAGGGCACGATGCCACCCTGCGACAGGCCGAAGACCAGCGAAACGATGTAGAGCGAGGCAAGCCCGTCGAAAGGAATGTAAAAGAACAGTGACAGGCATTGCAGCACCGAGCCGATAAGCAGGGTCTTCACCCCGCCGATGCGGTCGGCGACGAAGCCCGAAGCCACGCGGCTGACCACGCCGGCCGCCATCATGATCGACAGCATGTCGGCGCCATGCGCGACGCCGTAGCCAAGATCCATGCAGTAGGCCACGATATGCACCTGCGGCATCGACATCGCCACGCAGCAGCCGAGACCGGCAATGACAAGCAGCACCTGGAGTGCCGTCGGCGACAGCGAGATCGGCTGCACCAGCCGGCTGCCTGCGGAACCGGCAACCGCGATCGGCGCGCCGCGCCGCAGCATCAGCACCAGCGGCACCATGGTCGCCAGGCAGAAGAGGCCGATGGCCACATAGGTGAAGCGCCAGCCTTCCGCTTTCATCAGGGGCGGCATGACGGTAGGCCAGATCGTTCCGGCGAGATAGCTGCCGGCCGCGGCCGCCGCCACGGCGACACCGCGCCGGCGGTTGAACCAGTGCGAGATGTCAGCGATCAGCGGCCCGAAGATCGCCGATGTACCGACCCCGATCAGCAGGCCCTGGGCGAGCGTGAATTGCAGGATCGAGGTCGACAGCGCCGCCAGCAGGAAGCCGGCAACCAGCGCCATCGAGGAAGCAAGCGCCGGGATCCAGTAGCCGACACGGTCGATAGCGCGCCCGACCAGAACGTTTCCGGCGGCAAAGCCGACCATCGTCGCAGTATAGGGCAGAGCGGCGTCGGCCCTGTCGACGCCGAACTCGGCCTGCACGGCCGGCAGCACCACGACCACGGCCCACATGCCGACGCCGCCGACTGTCGATAGAAGCGTCGATACCGCCAGCCGTATCCATGCATGCGAGCTGTCGACGACGGCACTACCGGCTGCTGGTGAGGAGAAGATCGAGGCCAAGCTGTTTCCCATTCCGTCATCGACATTGACCATTGTCGCGGTCATGCGGCCTAGCGGCCGACGGTCCTTTCGCCACTATCGGCGCATTCGCCGCGCCGAGCAGCGCCACATGGGTAATTCCATGGTTCCAGAGTTCGTCGGTTCCGGGCTCACCGGAACGTGCGACGACGAAGGACGTTCTGCAATCAGCTCAACGCGAAGGAGATTGCCATGACCGCAAAACGGAAATGGTCGGCTGAGGTGACCGAGCACAGCAATGCCATGGATCTCGAAGACCATGTCTTCGAATCCCATGACCCGAAGAAGATCGCGGCTTCGCTCAAGCGGTCGGCCGAACACAGCGACCGGCGCAAGGCCGAACCGTTCCAGTCCGCCATGTCGATGCTGAACTTCTACATCAACCGTGCCGGCAAGAACCTGCCGGCGAAGCAGAAGAAGGTGCTCGATGACGCCAAGGACGAACTGCGCGCGGCGTTCGGACGTGAGAAGGAAGGGTAGGCAGAAAGCCGCGTAACGGGTTCCTGGAACGTCTTATCGTGACCTGATCACGCCGTCTGTGTTGGCGAGCAGCTTGCGTACCGCGGCACGCGCCGCGTCCGGCCGCTGCAGGCGGATGTTCTTCTCGATCGCCTCGTGCATCTTCTGTGCGTGCTGCAAATCGTCGAGTTCCCGCGTCGTGTAGGTGAAGAGATGGTCGAAGGCGGATTCGATCAGCACCCCGAGCGGCACCAGCAGATCGTTGCCAGACGCCCGCAGGATCGCGAGATGAAAGCGCGTGTCGGCGCGGGTGCGCTCCTGCAGGCTTGGCGCCTCGCCCATCTCGCGGCAGGCTTGGCTTATTTCGGCCATTTGTTCGTCGGTCCGGCGCATGGCGGCAAAAGCCGATGCCTCCGGTTCGATGATGTGGCGGAATTCCTGCACGGTCTTCAGAAATACCTCCCGATCCGGCGAGGTCGCGTACCAGGCAAGCACGTCGCGGTCGAGCAGATTCCAGCGCTCCTTCGGCTCGACCCAGCTGCCGATCTTGGGGCGCGAGGCGAGCAGGCTCTTGGCCATCAGCATCTTGATCGCCTCGCGTACCGCCGAGCGGCTGACGCTGAAGGTCTCCGACCATTTGGCTTCGTTGGGCAGGATGGTGCCCGGCGGATAGTCGCCACGCACGATCCTGAGCCCGATCTCGCTGGCCAGCGAGGTGTGCACGCTGGAGCCCGGAATGCGCGCCGCATCGGTGCGGCGAACGCCGGCCTGACGCTCGGCCGATACCGCTTTTGCCGGCGATTTTTCCTTGTTCGGCTTCGCGTCCCGCATACGCTCCAGAAAGTCCGGATTGAGCAGGGTGTCAAGCACGGCAAGCGGGTTCACCCGCAAAGCCGGCTTCTGTGCACAACTCAAAACCCCTGCGGGGCGTGTTTTCAAGCGATCTTCACGTATTTGCGCCAGCTGTGTTCCGGCCGAAAGCCCAACATGTCGCGCGCCTTGCGATTGGACAACAGCGTCTCGAATTCGCCGAGCTCACCCTTGACCGGCACACCGGGATAGAAGCGCTTCAGCAGTTCCGCGGTCGGCAAGTCGGACGAAGTGTCGTCATTGGCAGCGTTGAACACCTGGTAGCCGAGCCCGTCCTTCTCGATGGCGCGCAGCGTGATCTGGCCGAGGTCGCGCGCATCGACATAGCTCCAGGCGATGCGCTTGCGGAAACCGGGATCGGCGAACCATTTCGGAAACAGGGAATATTCGTGCGGTTCGATAACGTTGCCGATGCGCAATGCATAGATGTCGGTACCGTCGCGCTGCGCAAAGGCCCGTGCCGTCTTCTCGTTGACGACCTTGGAAAGGGCATAGCTGTCCATCGGATCGACGTCGTATTCTTCGTCGAGCGGGAAATATTTCGGCGCGCGCGGCTCGTTGGCGAAGACCAGCCCGTAGGTGGTCTCGCTGGAGGCGATGATCACCTTGCGGATGTCGAGCTTCACCGCCGCCTCGATGACATTGTAGGTGCCCATCGCGTTGATGCGGAACACTTCGTTGTCGGGCGTGATCATGATGCGCGGGATCGCGGCGAAATGCACCACGGCGTCGACGGGCTGGGGGCGCAGCGACGGGTCGAATTCATGCAGGCCCGCATAGCTCGACAGCGCGTTGAACACCTGCCCGCTATCGGTGATGTCGGTAATCAGCGTGCGCACCTTGGGATTGTCGAGCGGCTTGGTGTCGATGTTGAGCACCTGGCAGCCCTGCTCCACCAGATATTGCACGACATGGCGCCCAGCCTTGCCGCTGCCGCCGGTGAACATGATCCGCTTCGTCATTCTGGTCTCCACGAAAGCCCTGGGATTATGTGTATTGTCAGACAATATTGCTTTCTGCAACCGCATACGGCTAAAACAGCAGCGACATTATCGATAATCGTAAAACAGGACAGACAGCATGAACACGACCGCAGCGAGCGAGAAGATCGGCTTCATCGGCCTTGGCCTGATGGGTTATGGCATCGCCAAGAACATCGTCGACAAAGGCTATCACCTGACCTTCCTCGGCCGCAAGAACCGCAAGCCGGCGGAGGATCTGGCTAGCCGGGGCGCCCACGAAGCCGCGACCTCCCGCGACGTGGCGGCGGCATCGACAATCGTCTTCATCTGCGTCACCGGTTCACGCGAGGTCGAAGCCATCATTCGCGGCCCCGGCGGTCTCAAGGAAGGATTGAGAAAAGGCTCGGTCGTCGTCGACTGCTCGACCTCCGACCCGGTCTCGACCGTTGCGCTGGCCGCCGAACTCAAGGCGCTCGGCGTCGACTATGTCGACGCGCCGCTCAGCCGGACGCCGAAGGAGGCCTGGGAAGGCACGCTCGACGCCATGGTCGGCGCACCCGAGGCCGTCTTTGCCAGGGTCAAACCGGTGATCGAAACCTGGGCCGGCCGTATCGTCCATATCGGCGACACAGGTGACGGCCACCGCATGAAATTGCTCAACAATTTCGTCTCGCTGGGCTATGCCGCGATCTATTCCGAGGCATTGGCCCTGGCCGAGAAAGTCGGCATATCGCCGGCGCGCTTCGACAGCGTCATCCGCAACGGCCGCATGGATTGCGGCTTCTACCAGACCTTCATGCGCTGGACGCTGGAGGGTGACCGCGATGCCCACAAATTCACCGTCGCCAACGCCTTCAAGGACCTGACCTACCTCGAATCGATGGCGGGTTCTGCCGGCATCGCCAACCCGCTCGGCAACGCCACCAAGAACGCCTTCGCCGGGGCCTTCGCCACCGGGCCGGCCGAGCAGTATGTGCCGATGCTGGCCACCCATATCGGCAAGGTCAACGGTGTCGACCTGATGCCGATGAAGGATGGAAAGAAACAGACGATTTAAGAGTGAGAAGCGGTCCGCAGCGGATGAAAGGCCAATAGCTGGGCTTTTCGAGCTTCGAACGCCTGCGAAGAGCCGACGAAGGCTACGCATTGCCCAGGGAAAGGCGATCACCAAGCGCCAGCGCCGGTCACCCTCGCCCCCTTCCGACCCTCTCATCGGTATCGGCGAGCAGCTTGTGCACGGCGTTGCGCGCCGCCGCGGGTCGCTGCAAACGAATATTCTTCTCGATCGCCTCGTGCAGCTTCTGTGCCCGCCGCTGGTCGCCGACCTGCTGTGTCGTGAAGACGAAGAGGTGATCGAGCGCCGATTCGATCAGCACGCCGAGCGGCACCAGCAGGTCGTTGCCAGAGGCTCGCAGGATGGCGAGATGAAAGCGCGTATCGGCCCGGATGCGCTCCTGCAGACTTGCCGCCTCGCCCATCTCGCGGCAGGCCTGGCTGATCTCGGCCATCTGCTCGTCGCTGCGCCGCACCGCGGCAAAGGCGCTCGCTTCCGGCTCGATGATGTGACGGAACTCCTGCACGGTCCGCAGGAACACCTCCCGGTCCGGCGCGGTCGCGTACCAGGCGAGCACGTCGCGATCCAGCAGGTTCCAGCGCTCCTTCGGTTCGACCCAACTGCCGATCTTGGGGCGGGACGCCAACAGGCTCTTGGCCATCAGCATCTTGATCGCCTCGCGCACCGCCGAGCGGCTGACATTGAACGTTTGCGACCATTGGGCTTCGTTGGGCAGTATGGTGCCGGGCGGATAGTCGCCGCGCACGATCCTGAGCCCGATCTCGCTGGCCAGCGAAGCGTGCACGCTGGCACCGGGAAAGTGCGCCGCATCGGGCCGGCGCATGGCGGCCGGACGGCGGCCGGCCTGTGCCTTGGTCCGAATGGCTCGCTTGTTTGACTTTTCGTCCGGCATCCACGTTCCAATGCGTCGGCCGTACCTGTTCCGGTCAGGAACTGTCGGTCCGCCGATGCCATTGCCGAAAATTCGAACCTCGGGCGCGCCAAAGCCGGAGCCGCTGCCCCTGAAATGCGTGTCCCCGTTCGTCAGCAGAGCTGGCGGGGCGCCCGCTGGCGAGCGCCCCGATCGAGACGCCTACTTCTGGATGCAGGTGTCGACCGTATCCTTGGTGCATTCGTCGAGGCCGGTGAACACCGGATCGTCGACCTTCTTGCCTTCGATCAGGTCGATCATCACGGACGGCGCCTTGTAGCCCATCTCGAACGGCCGCTGGCCGACCAGCGCGGTGACAAGGCCATCCCGCGCGATCGCCACCTCGTCGCCGATCGTGTCGGCGGCGCCGATGACGAAGTCGTTGCTGGCCAGCTTGTCCTTCAGCGGTCCGACCAGATCGCGATAGGGCTGCGGCGCGCCGAACAGCGGCCAGCCGCCCATGATGCCGAACGCATCGAGCTTGGGGTTGGCGGCAAGGATGTCGGTCATCGCCTGCACGCCCTTGGCGCCGTCGTCATTTGTGAACACCGGGCAGCCAGCCACTTCCGTCCAGCCGCCTTCGCCGGCAAGGGCTGCAAGTCCTTCCTTGCCCGACAGCGCGTCACGCATGCCTTGCGCGCGGCGTAGGATGTTGTCGGCCGCCGGATTGCCCTCGATGGTGCAGATCGTGCCGCCATTCGGCTTGGCCTTCTTGATGTATTCGCCGATCTTCTTGCCCATCAGATAGTTGTCGGTGCCGAGATAGGTCTTGCGAAGTGCTGCGTCCTCCTTGGCAAGGTCGGCATCGACGGTCATGATCGGGATCGACGGGTTGGCGCTCTTGATCGTTTGCGCGATCAGCGGCGCGTTGGACGGCGAAATCGCCATCGCCACCGTGTCCGGCTTGCTCAGCATATCCTGCACGATCTGCGCCTCGCCGGCCTCGTCGGAAGTCGACGCCGGACCGGTGTAGAAGCACTCATATTCCGAGCTGGCGTTTTCCTTGTTCCATTTCTCGCAGCCCTGGTGGATGGCCTCGAAGAACGGATTGTCGAGACCTTTCACCACGATGACGAGCTGCTTCTTGGCCAAAGCCGGCCCGGCGCCCAACGCCATGGCGGCGACGGCGGCGAGCAAAACTGTTTTCCTCATGTCAGTCCTCCCTTGGAAACAGACGGACACGGCGTGCCCGCCACACAGATCGTCCTGATGCGAGATGACAGAAGCAAGCGCTCGTGCCGTCAGGCCAGGCCGATAAGCATTTTCAGATGCGACCAGGCCGGCAACGATGCCGGCACGATCGGTAATCCTCCACCGGTTGCGCCGCCAAACGACGTCGTCAAAGCCGGCATATCTTCCTCCGACGCTCAACTAATAACGGCTTGCCGCCAACGTCAATTGCTATTTGTCCTACAAAACGGATTTTTCCAGAAAAGCAGGATCTCATTCGTCCGACAATTGCCCAAATCTTATTCGTCAGACAATTGACGCCCGTGCAGGCATTTGCGTAAATGACCGCGTCGCTGCTTCCGGGAGGAGCTGGGGGAGCGAACCGAAGCCGTCGCCCCTTCCGGGGACAGACGGCCAGACATGGGAGGCAAAAGGCTGGTGGCGGTTCTCGAACTCACCAACATCTCGAAGCATTTCGGCGCCATCCAGGCGGTGAACGACGTGTCGCTGTCGATCGAGCCCGGCCAGGTCGTCGGCCTGATGGGCGACAACGGCGCCGGCAAGTCGACGCTGGTCAAGATGATCGCCGGCAATTTCCGCCCGAGCCACGGCACCATGCAGATGGACGGCGAGGATCTGATCCTCCACAAGCCGGTCGAGGCCCGCCAGCACGGCATCGAGATCGTCCACCAGGATCTGGCGCTGTGCAATAATTTGACGGCGGCGGCCAATGTCTATCTCGGCCGCGAACTGCGCCGCGGCGTCGGGCTCTTCCGTATCCTCGACTATGCCGCCATGTACAAGCGCGCCGGCCAGATATTCGCCGAGCTCAAATCCGAGACGCGCCCGCGCGACCTCGTCAAACAGATGTCCGGCGGTCAGCGCCAGGCGGTGGCGATCGCCCGCACCATGCTGTCGCAGGCCAAGATCGTGCTGATGGACGAGCCGACGGCGGCGATTTCGGTTCGCCAGGTGGCGGAGGTCCTCAACCTGATCCGCCATCTGCGCGACCAGGGCATCGCCGTGGTGCTGATCAGCCACCGCATGCCCGACGTTTTCGACGTCGCCGACCGCGTCATCGTCATGCGGCGCGGCAGGAAAGTCGCCGACAAGGCGATCGCCTCGAGTTCGCCCGAGGAGGTGACAGGGCTGATCACCGGCGCCATCGAGCAGGTGGTGTGAGAGCGGCAAAACCGGATTTCATTGCGCTGGCGCGTTTCGCTGCCGGCAGGAAAGGTCGATAATGGCAGTCACCCTTGATCAGACGATCGCGCAGAAACAGCACAGCTTTCTGTCGCGGCTGCTCTCCAGCCAGACGTTCTGGGTGGTGATCGCCGTCATCCTCGCCTGTATCTTCCTGTCCTTTGCCACGGATGCCTTCGCCACCCCGAAGAACCTCTTCAACATCACCCGCAACGTCACCTTCGTCGCCATTGTCGCGCTGGGCATGACCTTCGTCATCATCACCGGCGGCATCGACCTCTCGGTCGGTTCGGTGCTGTGCCTCTGCTCGATGGTGCTGGCCGTTACCATGCATGCCGGGTTTTCGATCGAAGTCGGCATCCTGGCCTCGATCGCCACCGCACTCGTCATCGGCGGCTTCAACGGCATTCTGATCGCCTATCTCGGCTTTCCGTCCTTCGTGGTGACGCTCGGCATGCTGTCGATCGCCCGCAGCCTCGCCATGGTCGCCTCCAACAACACCGTCGTCTTCCAGTTCGGGCCCGATCACGACAAGCTACTGGCGCTGGGCGGCGGCGCCTGGCTCTTCGGCATCGCCAATCCGGTGCTCTACATGATCCTTTTGGCGCTGATCACCGGCTTCGTCCTGCGCTGGACCAAATTCGGCCGGCATATCTTCGCCATTGGCGGCAACGAGCATGCTGCGACGCTGACCGGCGTTCCGGTGCGCCAGATCAAGGTCGCCGTCTACATGATCTCGGCGCTGTCGGCGGGAATTGCCGGCATCATCCAGACAGGCTGGCTGGGCGCAGTCACCACCAATCTCGGCAACGGCATGGAGCTGCAGGTCATCGCCGCCACCGTCATCGGCGGCGCCAATCTCGCCGGCGGCGTCGGCACCGCCTTCGGCGCCATCGTGGGTGCCGCCCTCATCGAGGTGATCCGCAACAGCCTCGGCCTGCTCGGTATCAACGCCTTCTGGCAGGGCACCTTCATCGGCGGCGCCATCCTGCTTGCGGTGCTGTTCGACCGCATCCGCAACTTCAGGCGCAGCGATTAAAAGCCTGTCTTCGCCGAAGTGGCGTTCATCCCGGTCCTATCGCTCAGTCTGAAAATCGGCTGAAGCGGCCTGCCGCGAATACCGGCCGTGCGGCTATGCCTTGACGGATACGGAAAACCGGCCGCACAATCCCCAAGCAGGCGAAGGGAGGCCAGTCGCCTGCGGGAGGATATACCCATGACGGAAGCGATCAGGCTCTACTGGGGCCGGTTCGGACATGTTTCTGTCCTGAATGTCGCGAGCGACTTCGTCACCCATGCCCATGTCGAGGCACATCTCATCATCTGGCTGGAAGGCACCGCCGGCGAGATGACCATCGGTCGTGAGACGGTCCTGCTTGGGCCTGGCACGGCTGCCGGCATCAACTCGTTGCAGCCGCACAGCCATGTGCTGTCGCAGGACGGCACGCCTGGCCTGTTCCTCGCCTTCTACATCGACCCGGACTGGGCACGGCGGCGCCGTGACCTGCCATCGTCCGCGCCGCTTTTCGCGCAGGCGTCAATCACGCTCGAACCCTGGCTGCACCAGGCTGCCGCCGGCCTGCTCGATCGTCTGACCGACAATGAGAGCATCGACGATGTCGCCAATTACGAGATCGAGCGCTTCATCGATTCGGTGCTCGATGCCGCCGAAGCTTCAGCTCCGCAGGAACCGCGCGGCCGCGTGAACACCATGCAGGATTTCCGCGTCCGCAAGGCGATCCAGCTGATGAAAGCCAATGTCTGCGAGCGTATCTCCTTCGATGACGTGGCGCGCAGCGTCGGCCTCTCGCGGCCGCATTTCTTCGCTCTGTTCAAGGAACAGACCAGTTTGACGCCCAACGTCTACTGGAACACGCTGCGCATGGAGGAAGCGGTGCGCCAGCTCCAGTGGTCGCATGAGCCGCTGATATCGGTCGCCTGCAATCTCGGCTTCACCACCCAGGGCAATTTCTCGCGTTTCTTCCGCGACCATGTCGGCGTGCCGCCGACGCTCTATCGCGAAGCGGCGCGAGCAGTGTCCTGACGGAGCGGAAACCGGCTATTTTCAGACTGGTTGATACGTGCCCAAGACGCATTGATAAGCACCGCGACCGCGGTCGGCCTACCATCCCAAGCAGAACGTTTGCAAGGGAAAGAGCATATGGCTGATGTCACCATCTCCAGCGTCATCGACGCGCCGGTCGAAAAGGTCTGGGCGCGGATCCGCGACTTCAACGGACTGCCGAGCTGGCATCCGCGCATGGTCGAAAGCCATATCGAGGACGGCAAGGACCCCACCACGATCGGCTGCGTGCGCAACTTCCAGCTGGCCAGCGGCGCACGGCTGCGCGAAAAGCTGCTCGATTTCTCCGATGAGAATTTCCTCGTCAGCTATTCGATCCTGGAAACGCCGCAGCCGCTCACCAACCACAAGGCTACGCTGCAATTGCGGCGCGTCACCGACGGCGACCGCACCTATGCCGAATGGACCGCCAGCTTCGACGCAGCACCCGAAGAAGCCGACAAGCTGGCCGAGGGCATGGGCACCAATGTCTTCCAGGGCGGCTTCAACGCCCTGAAGAGCCATTTCGCCGGCCAGGGTTGAGGAGCGGGCCATGGCGCTGGCATTGCAGAGTTTTGCAACGGTGAAAGACGCCAGCGCGGCGCTGAAAGCCGCCGGCACGCGCTATCTCGGCGGCGGCACGCTCGTCTTGCGCGCCGCCAATGAAGGCGATGTTTCGGTCTCCGGCCTTGTCAGGTCAACCGACCCGGCCTTGTCGGCCATCGCGGTCTCCGGCGGCACGATCCGCATCGGCGCTTCGGTGACCATGGCGGCGATCGCCCGCCATCCCGAGCTCAGCCAGCTTGCCAAGGCCGCGCGTGCCGTTGGCGGTCCGGCGATCCGCAACATGGCGACCGTCGGCGGCAATCTGTTTGCGCCAAGTCCCTATGGCGATTTCGCAGTCGCCCTGCTGGCGCTGGACGCCATCGTGAGCACCAATGACGGCGAAACGCCGATGGAAGCGTTTCTGGCCAAGCGGGACGGGAGCCGCGCGATCGTCACCTCCGTCAGCTTCACGCGGCCGGCACAGGGGAGTTTTCGATTCGTGAAGGTCTCGCGGGTAAAGCCCAAGGGCGTCTCGGTGCTCAGTATCGCCGCTATCCTGGAACAGGCCGGCAACGGCACGATATCCTCGGTGCGGATCGCGCTCGGCTGCATGGCCGACCGGCCGATGCGAGCCAAGACAGCCGAGAAAGCGCTGCTCGGCAGGACGCTGGACGCGGACGGCATTGCTTTGGCTCTGGCTGCCGCCAACGACGGCATCGCACCTATTACCGACCCGATCGCCAGCGCCTGGTATCGCGCGCAAGTGCTGCCGGTTCATCTCGGTCGGCTGCTGCTCAGCTAGTCACATTTCGGGGGCGCGCGCTTGCCCTGCGGGGCAGGCGCGCAAGGAGGAAGAATGGCAAAGGTTCCCGTCCAGTTCACGCTCAACGGTTCTGAGAAGGCCGAATTCGTCGAAAGCGGCGCCACGCTGCTCAACGCCTTGCGCGACAAGATCGGCGACACCTCGCCAAAGGGCGGGTGCCATCAGGGCACTTGCGGCGCCTGCTCGGTGATCGTCGACGGTGAGCTCCGGCTGTCCTGTCTGACGCTCGCCGAGACCTGCAATGGCGCTGCCATCACCACCACGTCGGGTCTTGCCGAAGGCGGCGTGCTGCATCCGCTGCAGCGCGCCTTCCTCGACGCCTTCGCCACGCAATGCGGCTTCTGCACGCCGGGCATGCTCATGGCGGCCAAGGTGTTGCTCGACCACACGCCCGATCCCAGCCGCGACGACGTCGTCGAAGCGCTGTCGGGCAACATATGCCGCTGCACGGGCTACGAGCCTATCATCCAGGCGGTGCTCACCGCCGCTCGCGCCAACTCGCAGAACGCGGCCTGAGGGAAGCAAGATGGAATTGCGCAAAAGCTATTTTTCGGACGTCCGCAAGGATGACCTCAACGAGATCGGCCAGCCCAGGCCCCGCTCGGATTCGCCCGGCCATGTCACCGGCAAGACAGCCTATTTCGCCGACCGCAACTTTCCCGGCATGCTGCATCTGAAGATGGTGCGCAGCCCGCACCACCATGCCCGCATCCGGTCCATCGATACGTCCGAAGCGGAAAAACATCCGGGCGTGGTGAAAATTCTCACCGCCAGGGACGTCCCGCACAATGTCTACACCATCCTGATCCTGATCCAGATCGGGCCGGAGGACGAGACGGTTCTGGCCGACGGCAAGGTGCGCTGGAAGGGCGAGGCCGTGGTGGCGGTGCTGGCCGAGACCGAACGCGCCGCACAGGAGGCCGCGGCCAAGGTCAAGGTCGACTACGAGGTGCTGCCGGCCGTCTTCGACATGGAGGAAGCGCTGAAGGCCGGCGCGCCCCTCGTCAACGAGTATCACGGCCAGAACTACTATCTCTATGACAGCGGCGAGTGCCGCAAGGTGCGCTTCGGCGATGTCGAGGCGGGCTTTGCCGAGGCCGACTATGTCCTCGAACAAAGCTACCAGTCCTCGCCGATCGAGCATGCGCCGACCGAGACGACCGGCTGTATCGTGGCACCGGAGGGCAATGACCGCTTCACCTGCTATACCAACACGCAGGCAATGTTCTTCACCCTCGACAACACGTCGATCATTTTGCAGATGCCGGGCAGTAAGCTGCATTTCGTCGGCGGCACGGTCGGCGGTGGTTTCGGCGGCAAGGTCGATGTCATCGTCGAACCGATCGCGATCCTCGGCGCCAAGCTAACAGGGCGACCGGTCTGTTTTACCTACAGCCGCGAGGAGGAGATGCAGATCTCGTCACCTCGCGCGGCCGAAAAGGTCGTCATCAAGGACGGCGTGATGAAGGATGGCCGCATCGTCGCGCGCAAAGTTACCGGCTACACGGACGCCGGCGCCTACTCCCGCCATTCGCCCTATGGCGCCCAGAAGGGCGCGGGGCACTATCCCGGCCCCTACACCATCCCCAATGTCTGGATCGATACGTACTGCGTCTACACCAACCGCACCCCGTCATCGGCCATGCGCGGCTTCGGCGTCACCATCGGCGACTTCGCACTGGAGGTGCAGATGGACAAGCTGGCACGGCTGATCGGCATGGATCCGCTCGAATTCCGTTTCATCAATGCCTATCGCGACGGCGATATGAAGGCGCATCGCCAGCCGACCGAAGGGGCGGCCCTTATCGAGTGCATGCAGGAAGCCTCGCGCGCCGCCAACTGGCCCGTGGCGGAGAAGTTCATGGCGATGTCCTCCTACGCGAAGGGAGCTTGAGATGGCGATCAGGCGGGGACGCGGCGTTGCCGCGATCAATTATCCCACGGGCATGAACCTCGGCGGCGACCCCACCCAGGCGCTGGTGCATTCGACACCGACCGGCAATTTCATGGTGACCCTATCATCGGTCGATCTCGGCCAAGGCATGAAGCAGATCATGGCGCAGATCTGCGCCGAGACGATCGGCGTGCCGACCGACCGCGTCGTCGTCGACACCGCCGATACCGACACCGGCCCGCACTGCATGGGCACTTTCGCCTCGCGCGGCACACACCGCGCCGGCAACGCCGTCATCCAGGCGGCCAAGGAAGCCCGCCAGGTTATGCTCGAAGTGGCGGCGGAGGAACTGGAGGTGAACGCGTCGGACCTCGAGACCGACGGCCAAGGCAACATATTGGTGAAAGGCGCGCCGCAGAAATCGATCTCGATCTTCGACGTCGCGCTGTCGGCGCATTTCAAGCGCGGCCGCTCGATCTCGGGACGCGGCATGTTCCTGATCCCGCGCTCCTATCCGGAGAAGGAGACCGGCGCGATGAAGCCGTCGACCTGCTACGCGCATGCCTGCACGGTGGCCGAGGTCGAGGTCGATGACGAGACCGGCGAGGTGACGGTGCTGACAGTGAAGAACGTGTTCGAGATCGGCCGTGCGCTGAATCCCAAAATGGTCGAGCAGCAGCTGGTCGGCGGCTCCTGGATGGGCATCAGCCACGCGCTCTACGAAACGACCGAGCCCTATTATCCCAACCGTGACCACGGCGGCACCGACTTCAACCAGTATCTGATGCCAGGTCCCGGCGACCTGGCCGAAACCGAGATCATTGTGCTGGAGCGGCCCTCGGCAGATGGTCCTTACGGCGCCAAGGGGCCCGGCGAAATGTGCGCCAATCCACAGATTCCGGCGGTCGCTAATGCCGTCTTCGACGCTGTCGGCGTGCGCATCGACACGTTGCCGATCACGCCGGAACGCATTTTGCGCGCGCTCAAGGCGCAAGCGACGACCTGAGGACCGACATGCCCGAGGTAAACGCCGAAACGATCGCGACCTCGCCAGAAGCGGTCGCCGAGCGCCTCGCTGTCTCGCATTATCTGGCTGATGAAAGCCTGGCGACGGCCATCTTCCTGGCGATCCGGCTGGGCAAGCCGCTGCTGCTCGAAGGCGCTCCCGGCGTCGGCAAGACGGAAGCGGCCAAGGCAATCGCCGAGCTGCTCGGCCGCGATCTGGTGCGGTTGCAATGCTATGAAGGCATAGACGCCGCGCATGCGCTCTATGAGTGGAACTACCAGCGCCAGCTGCTCGCCATCCGCCATGCCGGCGAGCAAGAAGTCGATATCTACGACGACCGCTTTCTGATCGCCCGCCCGCTGCTGCAGGTCCTGAAGGCGCCGGAGCAGCGTATCCTGCTGGTCGACGAGATCGACCGTTCCGACCACGAATTCGAGGCGCTGCTGTTGGAGTTTCTTTCCGACTTCCAGATCAGCATTCCCGAGCGCGGCACCATCCGCGCCACCGCACAGCCGATCGTCATCCTGACCTCCAACCGCACCCGCGAACTCGCCGAAGCTCTCCGGCGGCGTTGCGTCTATCACTGGATTGGCTATCCCGATGCCGAGCGCGAGGCGTCCATCATCATGCTGCGCGCCGGCGATGTCGCACAGGCAACGGCACGCGCCGTGGCCACAGCCGTGCAGACCATCCGCGCGCGTCCACTCGCCAAACCGCCCGGCATCGCCGAGGCGGTCGAATGGGCCAATGCCGCGACCATTCTCGAAAAAGGTGGCAGTCCATGGCCGGAGGCGTTCCGCCGCGCCATCGGCGTGCTGATCAAGGACGAGGAGGATCTGTCCTACATCGCGCCCGAGCTTGGCCGTATCGTGGACGAGGCGCTGGCGTGAGCCGAGACGTCATTCAGCAACGCTGGCGGAACAGCGCCCCCCTCTGTCCTGCCGGGCATCTCCCCCGCGCCGCAACGCCCTTGCTCAGCTTCGCTCGCCTGCTGCGCCGCTACGGCTTCGCTATTGCCCCGGAACAAGTCTCCGGCTTCATGCAGGCCGTGACCCTGCTGGGCCCACGCTCGATGGCGGACATCCGTGAGGCCGCACTCGCCACACTAGGGCCGCCGCCTGACCGCCGGGACGAATTCGAGGCGCATTTCCAGAGCCATTTCTATGGCAACGCGTCAGCCATGGTCGAAGGCGACGCCGACGAGGAAACGCGCATCAAGGATGATGGCGGTGCCGACGACGAACGGATCGAGGCCGAGCAGAGACAGGAAGGCGGCGAGTTGTTTTCGGCCCTGGAGCAGTTGAGCTCGCGCGACTTCAAGCGCGACCACGACCGACTGACCGCCTTTCGCCGAAAGCTGTCATCGGCCCTGCCCGCCCGACGTTCCTTCCGCACCGTGCGCACCCACTCGCGCGGCAAGCTCGACCTGCGCCGCTCGCTCAGGGAAATTGTCGGCGCCGATGGCGATGTCCCCTCGCCGCTGCTGCGTCGCCGCCAGATCGTGCCCCGCAAACTGCTGCTCTTGATCGATGTCTCCGGCTCGATGAAGCTGCACACCGCCGACTATCTCAAGCTGGCGCATGCCGCCGTGCAGGGTGCGGACCGCGCCGAGATCTTCACCTTTGGCACGCGGCTCACCCGTATCACTACCGCATTGCGCATCCGCGACCGCGACCAGGCGCTGGCGCGGGCAGCAAGCCAGGTCGACGATTGGGATGGCGGCACCCGCATGGGGCCAGCACTGCTCGCCTTCCTCTCGGTGCCACGTTTTTCCGCCTTCGCACGCGGAGCGGCAGTTGTCATCCTGTCGGACGCCCTGGAACGCGGCGTTCATGCCGAATTGGGGACGGCAATGCGCAGGCTTAGCGCCCGCGCCTTCCGGCTATCCCTGGCGACCCCGCTGGCCGGCGATCCGCGCTTCCGCCCGGCGACAGCGGCGCTGCGCGCCATCCTGCCCGACCTCGACGACCTGGTCGACGGCTCGTCGCTGGCCGGCCTCACCGATTTCATCCTGTCGCTCGCACGCCCCGCCCCGGCGGCCGCGACCATCTGGAAAAGGGTATCGTGATGCAGAAAGCCATCGACGCGCATTTCCACATCTGGCGCCAGAAGGACCAACCATGGCTGGTCGGCCCGATGGTGCCGCGCATCTTCGGCCCCTACGAACCGATCCGCCGCGACTATCCGATCGGTGAATTTCTGGCCGACCAAAAAGGGTCGGGCGTCGAAAAAGCTGTCTATGTCCAGACCAACTGGGCCAAGGAAGATTTCGAGAACGAGGTCGCTTTCCTGCAGAAGACCGCTGACGAGACCGGCTGGCCGCACGCCATCGTCGGCTATGCCGACATGACGGTGGACGATGTCAGGCCGCAGATCGACCGGTTGATGAAATACAGGCTGCTGCGCGGCGTGCGCATGCAGCTGCACTGGCACGAAACCCCGGCCTTTCGCTTCGCCGCCTCGGCCGATCAGGTGATCGACTCCAAGGTCCGCGCCAACGTCGCACGGCTGAAGGATTATGGCCTGTCCTTCGACCTGCAGCTTTTCCCCGCCCAGATGAAGGATGGGCTGACGCTGGTCGGCGAAAACCCGGAGACGAATTTCATCCTAACCCATGCCGGCATGCTGACCGGCATGGAACCGGAAACCACCGAAACCTGGAAGGCCGGCCTGCGCACGCTGTCGGCCGCGCCCAACCTCTACGCCAAGCTTTCCGGCCTCGGCACCTTCGTTCACCGCAACGACCCGGCGCTGATCGCCTACATCATCGACAATGCGATCGACATTCTGGGCAGCGATCATCTGATGTTCGGCTCGAACTTTCCGATCGAGAAGCTCTGGACCAGCCACGCCGAACTGATGAAGGCGCACCGCCATGCAGCGGAAAAGCATGGCGCGGCGGCCGAAGCCGACATTTTCTGGAACACGGCGGAGCGGGTCTACAGGCCGGTATAGCCCGTATCTTTTCTCCTCACTTCACCTCAAATTGTGGATCGACCGGGATCTGCATCGCCGTCACCAGATGGTTGGTCTGGCCTGCGAGACCGATGATCGACACCAGCTCGCCATGCTGTGCATCGGTCATGCCCTTGGCACGCGCCGCCGCCGTGTGCGAATGGACGCAGTAGGAGCAACCATTGGCGGTCGACACCGCGATGTAGATCATCTCCTTGGTCAGCGGATCGATGGCGCTGTCGGCGACCATCACCGCCTTGAGTTGCTCCCAGACGCGCTTCAGGGCGGCAGGATCATTGGCCAGCCCGCGCCAGAAATTGTTGACAAAATCCGATTTTCGCGTTGCCCTGATGTCGTCGAACACCGCCTTCACCGCCGGGATTTTCTCCACCTCGGCATCGCTCAGGAGTTTTGTCGTGGCCATGGTGTTTCCTTTCGTTTGAATCGTGGCGTGAATTGAATCGGGTAAAGAGCAAATGCAGCTAATTACTTCGGATGATTCAGTTTCCGATGTAACGTAGAACCTTGGCGTGTGGCCTACGACTTCGTCATTCTAGGGCGAAGCAGGAGCGAAGCTCCGCCGCGGTGACCCTAGGATGACGAATGGAGCAGCATCCCAGCTAGTTGTCGAAGTCCGCACTGGCCATAAACCTAATGCACCGCCGCATACATGATCTTCTCCTCCGTCGCCTCCGCCGGCGAAAACTCCTCGACGATGCGGCCTTGGCGGCAGACCAGGATCCGGTCGGACAGGTTCAGGATTTCCGGCAGGTAAGACGAGATGACCACGACGGCGAGCCCCTCGTCGGCCAGCCGGTTGATGATCTGGTGGATCTCGGCGATGGCGCCGACATCGACGCCGCGCGTCGGCTCGTCGAAGATGACGACGCGCGGCTTCTGCACCAACCCCTTGCCGATCACCACCTTCTGCTGGTTGCCGCCCGAAAGCTCGACCACGCGCGCATTGTCGTTGATCGCCCTGATGTTCAGCGTCTTGGTCCATTCTGCGGAGAGCGCGCGCATCTCCTGCTGATTGATCACCCAGCCTTTTTCGCGGCCGGCCGCCAGCAGCCCGCCGAACAGGTTCTCGGCAATGCCCATCGTCTCGAAAATGCCTTCGCTCTTGCGGTCCTCCGTGACGTAGACGATGCCGTCCGCCACCGCTTCGCTCGGGACGAGGTAGCGCACCGGCCTGTCGTCCAGCTCGATCGCCCCTCCGCGCAGGAAATCGCGTTTGTAGATCCCTGACACGATTTTGAACGTCTCGGTGCGGCCGGAGCCGATCAGCCCGAACACGCCGGTGATCTGGCCTTCGAAGATCGAGAACGAATTGTTGCGCACGACATTGCTCATTGAGATGTCCTGCACCGACAGAACTTTCTTGCCCGCCTTGCGCAGCTTGGCCTCGTCGCGCTGGCGATAGATCTGCCCCGATAGCGTGCGCCCGACCATGGCGGCAACGATCCGGTCGCGATCGAAGGCCGACGTATCGTCGGTGATGACCAACTCGCCATCGCGCAGGATGGTGATGCGGTCGGCAATCAGCAGTGCCTCTTCCAGCGCATGGCTGATGAAGACGATGGAGACGCCGCGCGCCTGGAGCCGCCGGATCAGCGCGAAGAAGTGCCGCTTCTCCTCCGGCGTCAACGTCGCGGTCGGCTCGTCGAAGATGATGATCTCGGCATTGTGGTGCACGGCGCGCGCGATCTCGACCATCTGGCGCTTGGCCGCGCCAAGCGTCGCCACCATCGCGTTCGGGTCGACCGGAAAATTCAGCGACTGCAGGAACTGCTGCGCCGAAATGTAGGTGCCGCGCAGCCGGTTGAGGAATTTCTCGGTGCCGAGATAGAGGTTCTGCGCCACCGTCATCGACGGCACCAGGCTGGTCTCCTGGAACACCATTGCGATGCCCGCCTCGAGCGCCGCATGCGGAGAGGCGTAAGCGATCTCGCGTCCCTTGTGGAACATCTTGCCCGAACTGGCGTCGACCACTCCGGCGATGATCTTGGTCAGCGTCGATTTCCCCGCGCCGTTTTCGCCGAGCAGCGCATGGATCTCGCCCTTGCGCAATTCGAAGCTGACTTGTCTGACCGCGGGCACGCCGCGATAATTTTTGGTGACGTTCTCCAGGCGCACGATCGGTTCCATCAAAAGCCTCCCGAAGCGACAGCCAACATGCAGTCGCCGCCCTTCGAGGCGACGAACAGTTCGCCATCTTTTTCAACCACGCTGCAAATGCCGTGACGTATGCCGCTGGCGCGGCTGTGCAGGCTGAACCGAGGCTGCATGTTCTGGTCGAGCCTGACCACCAGACCGTAGGAGCGGCTCGGCGACCAGGGCTTGTGGATGCCCATGGTGCGGATGCCGCCGCATTGCAGCGGTTCGAGGAAGCTGCGGCTTGAGGCCAGCGCCGGTGCGATCCAGTAGGCCGGCGGCACCTGCTCGATCATGTCCTGACGGTAATGCGTCTCCTGCAGCACGAATTCGATCAGCCGGTTGCGCGGCGCAAACAGGGTCAGCCAGGCGCCGCCATCGGCGGATGGCGACAGCCGCGCGGGATGGCCGGGGAGATGCGTCAGAACCGTCGAGCGGCTGCCGCTTGCCCCATGGAAGCGGATGAGCTGATGGCGCCAGCTCTCGCTGACCAGGACATCCCCACGGACGGGATGGAGCCCATACGGAAAGGCGATGGCGCCGGCCAGCTTGCGGAAGTCCCCGCCTGCCGCATCCTGCTTCCAAAGCGATCCGGACGCACCTTTCCTCATCAGGTCGGCCGCCCATTGTGATGGTGCGAATTCGGCCGAACCATTGGCCAGCCACAGCGCGCCGTCATCGGCATAGGCGAGCGCGGTGATGCAGCTGACACCGGCCGGCAGCGAAACATCCCTGCCGCCGACCAGCAGCTTGCCGCTTTCCAATCCGACCGTCAGCTCGCCCGATGGCGAGAGCGCCAGCGCGGAAACGGTGGACGAAAAGGTCTCGACCAGCTTAGGCGCGGTTCCGGCAGCGATCGAATAGACGGCGTTGCCGCTGGAAACGAGCAGCTTGTCGCCAGCCACCAGCAGATTGTCCGGCTCGGTCAGTTCGGCAAACGCCGGCGCATCGTCAAGCTGGGTGTTGGGTCGGAAAGCGCCATCCAGCGGCGGGATCGTCACCGCCTTGCCGCGAAATAAATCCAGGATGGGATCGAGGATCATTACTTTGCTCCCCAATAGGAAGCCGGGCTGGTCCAATTCGGGTCGGCGCCAGCAATCTTGTAGCGGCCGATGCGGTTGTTGAGGATGCCGCCGACGAAAAGATATCCCTTATGCTCGCGCATTGAGGTTACCATCGGATGCGCGCCGCCCGAGAGGTCGCCCATCGCTTCGACGATGTCGCCCTCCTCCGTGAATTTCACCACGCCCCCGGTGTTGATGTTGGGGAACAGCCACTCGTCCTGCGGCAGCCGGCGGGTCATGCGCTTGCGCATGTCGGGATGGCGCAGCGACAGGTCGAAGCTCGGCGTGCGCATGCCGAGCCACGCCATCCAGTAGTTGCCGTCGGAAGCGCGGTTGATGTTATCAGGATAGCCCGGCATGTCGCGGATAACGCATTCGGCGGTGCCGGCCTTCGGCCCTTCCAGCCAGTAGCGATGCACACGGCAGGCCCAGCTCTCGGCGAAGAACAGCGACTTGCCGTCATGCGCCATGCACACGCCGTTGGTGTAGCGGTAGCCGTCGAGCAGCGTCCTGGTCGATCCGTCCTTCGGGTCGTAGACCAGCAGGCGGCCGGTGGCGCGATTCTCGATCGAATCCAGCGCCCAGTCATGCGCGTCGTAGCGCTTGGTCGAGTCGGTGAAATAGATGCGGCCGTCCGGCGCTATGTCGCAGTCGTTGGGATCGCGCAGCCGTGCGTCGTCGACAACCGATGTCCAGGAGCGCGCAGTCTCCGCCGACAGCCGTTTCACCTCGCGATCGGGCGAGACGGAATAGAGCCCCATGGCGCCGACACAACTGATCAGATTGCCTGATTTGTCGAAGGCAAGGCCAAGCGGAAAGCCGCCGATATGAGCGAACACTTCCGACTTCACATAGTCCGGCGCGAAGAAGCGGACGATCTCGCCATGGCGAGTGCCGCAATAGAGGTGGTCGTCACGGTCGAGAATGACATCTTCCGGTCCTTCCAGTTCGCCGAGCCCGATATGGTCTGCACCCGACAGCCGATTGTCGAGTTCGTAGGATGTGCCGGAGCCGGGCGCCGCCGACTGCGTCTCGCCCATCCTGAGATAGACCGGCGCGACATAGATCTCGTTCAGCACCTTGTGGCGATTCTTCAACCAGCGGATGTCGATCGTCACCGCCACCGCCAGCATGATGCCCAGCACCATCTGGTTAGTGCCGGTGCCGTAGCCCAGTCGGATCAGGCCATTGGTCATGGTCAAAACGATGATCGCGCCCATCAGTCCCTTGATCACCGAGCCGCGCCCGCCGCCCAGGCTGACGCCGCCGACCACCGCCGCGGTCAGCGCCATGATCTCGAGGTTGAGGCCGGTGCCCGGCCCTGCGCCGCTCAGCCGGCAGGCGATGAGAAAGCCGCCGATCGAGGCGCAGAAGCCGGAAAAGACATAGGTCATGAACACCGTGCGGCGCACGCGAATGCCGGCATTGTGGGCCGACCGCCTGGAGCCGCCGACCGCCAGCACATGCCAGCCGGGCCGCGAGCGCGTCAGCGCAATATGAGTGACGATGGCGAGGATAATGGCCAGCCACACCGAGACCGACAGGCCCCAGAAGGTGCCGTCGCCGATGAAGTCGAGCACATCGGACGTGGCCTGGGAAAGCTGCACGTCCGCGGCATAGGTAGTGACGAGAATGTCGAACAGCGCCCGCCCGAAGATGAAGGTGACCAGCGTGGTGAGGAAGGCGCGCAGCCTGAGATAACCGACGAGATAGCCGTTGACGGCGCCGAAGACGAGGCCGGCGGCGAGCGAAGCGGCCAGCGCCAGCCAGATCGACTGTTCGAGGATGAAGAAGACATAGACGGCGGAAAAGCAGGACAGCGCAAAGATCGAGCCGACCGACAGGTCGATGCCGCCGCCCAGCATCACCACCGTCATGCCGGTGACGACCATCGAGAATTCGCCGAGCTGGCGGGTCGATTCCTGCAGCGAGGTCAGTTTGAAGAAGCCCGGAATGATCGAACCGAACACGCTGAGTGTCGCCACCAGCGCCAGGAAGGGAATGGCGTTGTCGGTCCAGCGCTTGGTCAGGATTTCGCCGACCAGATGGTCAGGAACGAGATTGTAGCGCCAGGACTGGAGGCGTTCGCGAAAGGACATCGGCTCACTGCTGCCGCGAGAGAAAAAGCAAAAGGAAAGAGAAAGAGGTGGCCGGACGGTCCGGCCACCCCACAGCTATCGGTTTCACGAGAACCGGTTACTTCGCCGCCGCTTCGGCCTGGAGCGCCTTCAGGTCCCAGCAGCTGTCGGGCTTGAGGTCGGCCTTGGTCGTCGCCTTCTCCAGCGTGTAGATGTAGGTGTGCGACGTGCCGGCCGGCTGGCCGCTCTGCAGCAGGAACTTTATGATGGCGTTCATGTCCCCCGACTGCCGGGCAAGGTCGGTCATGACAACCGCGCCATAGGTGCCGTCCTGCAGCTTGTCGCAGTCGGCCGCCTTTTCGCCGCCGCCAGTGGTGACGAGAAAAACCTTCCCGTCGAGCTTGGCGTCGCGGATCGCAGCGGACGCGCCGGTGGCGTCGCCGTCCCAGAAGTCGATGATGGAGCAGATGTCGGGATGC
Source organism: Mesorhizobium sp. BR1-1-13 (assembly GCF_020165515.1). NCBI lineage: Bacteria > Pseudomonadati > Pseudomonadota > Alphaproteobacteria > Hyphomicrobiales > Phyllobacteriaceae > Mesorhizobium > Mesorhizobium sp. BR1-1-13. The sequence goes on along the minus strand of NZ_JAIUIH010000013.1, from coordinate 152,959 downwards.
TGCTGCAGCATCGTTGTGGTCACATTGCGCGAGGTGGTGGCGTCCCAGTTGGAGTCCGGCTTGGCGACGACCTGGAAGTCGGGATGCTTCTCCAGCACCTTCATGATGCCGGCGTACTGGTAGAGGCTGGAGGAGTTCGCCTGGTCGCCCTGCACCAGCCCGATCTTTTTGGACGAGTTCTCGCCGCAGCCCTTGATCGCGGCTTCCGCCTCGAGTTGGCCGAGCCGGTCCCAATCGCTGCCGACAAAGGCATCGGCCGGGAAATTGGCGGGATTGTCGACCAGGATCACATAGGTGCCGGCTGCCTGCGCCTTCTTCATCAGCTTGGAGTAGGAGTTGAGATCCGGGGCGTGGATGATCAGCACATCAGGCCTGGTGTCTGACGAGATGGCGTCGGTAATCGCCTGCGCGCCGGCGTCGACCACCCAGTTGGGATCGCGCGTCTCGAAAGTGCCGCCCCACGCCTCGACTTCCTTTTTCAGGTAATGCGCCCAGCCCTGCGCCAGATCGAAGCCCATCGCCAGCGGCACCAGCATGACACGCTTGCCTTTCAGCGCCTGTGCATAGGCGGCAGGTCCCGGATCGTCGGCAGCGAAGCTCGGCGCCGCGAAGGCGGTGACCGCAAGCGCTGTCGCCGCGGCCATCAATGTTCTGATCAGTTTCATGTCACATCCTCTGGTTGGTCATGGTTATCTGCGGCCGGCCCCAAACCGTCCGCTTTGGTTTAGTCTTCCTGTTTGAGCATGATCTTTTCCGAAAACCGGTTCCCACTTTTCGGGATCATGCTCTAGATGTCGCCCTGCTGCGCCGTCTGTTCGTCACGCGGATTGATGATGCCGTCGACGATGATGGCGCCGAGCAGGATCGCCGCCTTGATCAGGTTCTGGTAAAGCAGCGGAATGTCGATGATGGTCATGGCGTTCAAGAGAATGCCGATCAGCGCTGCACCGACCAGCACGTTTCGCACCCCGCCTCGCCCGCCCGAAAGCCCGATGCCGCCGATCACCGCCACCAGCACGATGTCGTAGAGCAGCGTCGAGTTGACGACGCGGGTGTTGATCGAATGCAGGCTGGCCGCCGTCAGCAGGCCGGCAATCAGCGCGACGCAGGCGGAAAGCACATAGCGCAGCACCAGCATCGGCCGCACCGGAATGCCGATGTTGCGGGCCGCTACCGGATTGTCGCCGGCGAAATAGATGTAACGGCCCCATTTGGTGTAGCGCAGGAACAGGAAGAACAGGAAAGCGAGTGCGGCGAAGACGAACACCTCGATGGGAATGTCGAGGAAGCGCATGCCGCCGAGCAGTTCCACCCAATGGCCCTGCGGCACCGGAACGGCATCCTGCGTGATCAGTTGCGAGCGCACATAGCCGAAGACGAAGGAGCCGGTCGCCAGCGTCACGAAGATCGCCGGGACGTCGGCATAGGCAACAAGAAAACCATTGAGCAGGCCGATTGCGAGCACGCCGGCCAGCACATAGGCGAAGGCGAGCCCGTCAGGCGTTCCTGAATTCATCAACTGCAGATACCAGGCGACCGACATCGCCATGATCGCCACCGCCGACAGGTCGATGCCGCGGCCGATGATCACGACCGCCATGCCCAACGCCAATATGCCCAGTACCGAGACCGAACGAACGATGGCAACGAGATTGTTCGGAGCGATGAAGCCCGGCAGGCCTATGGCCGCGGCAATGAACAGCATCACCGCTATGGCAAAGACAATGCCTTCCTGGTTCAGGCTCTTGAAACTCGGCCGACCCATCGCGTTCATTGTCTGTCTTCACCCCGGCGGCAGCGCTGCCGCCCCTGGGAAAGAAAGCTAATCGGCTCAACGTCGGTTCGTCAAATGAATCCGCGTTCAAAACACGGACTGCCGACGAGACTCGCGATGTGGACGCATTGATTGCTGAAGCTGGCGCAATGCCCGGAAACTCCAGCACTTTTGGCAATTGTTTGCGCCATCCCCTGCGTCTTGCGCAAGCACAACACCAAGGCGCAAGGCGAAGATGGAATTTAACCCTGCGGTGGATGGGAAAATTCGATTTCAGTTCCCGGCCATGTGGCCGGAAACCTCGGCGCCGGCGGTCCTCGGCAACACCAGGAAACGGAACGACGCCACCAGCCCGATGACGCCGATCACCAGGAAGGTGACTCGAAAATCGACGAGGTCCAGGGCCGGTTGGGCCCTGGCGATCTGCGACAGGTTGAGGATCGCCGCCGCTATCGCCACACCGAACAGCATTGCCACCTGCTGCAGCATCGAGGACAGCGTCGCCGCCGAGCTGCGCTGCGCCGCGGCGATATCGGCGAAGGCCAGAGTGTTCAGCGCCGTGAACTGCATGGAACGCGACAGGCCGGCGATCAGCATCAGCCCCGCCACGAGCGCCTGCGGCGTCTGCGGCGAGATCGCCGCGCAGGCCATGATCGATGCGGATGCAATGACGCCGTTGACGACCATCACCGAACGAAAGCCGAAGTGGCGCAGCATCGGCGTCGTCACCGTCTTCATCCCGAGATTGCCGAGGAAATAGGCCAGGATCATCATGCCGGCATCGACCGGGCTCATGCCAAAGCCGACCTGGAACAAAAGCGGCAGCAGGAACGGCGTGGCGTTGATCGCGACGCGGAATATGGTGCCGGCCGCAAGTGTCGAGATGGCGAAGGTCAGCACCTTGAACGAGGACAGGTCGAGCAGCGGATGGGGCGCGCGCCGGAGATGCCGCACCGCCAACCAGCCGATGACGATCCCTGCCGCGACCAGCAGCACCGTCGGCAGCACGCCGTCGTCGGGATGCGCGATACGCTCGAGGCCGCAGAGAAGGCAAGCAAGTCCCGCCGATGTCAGAAAGAAACCCGGCCAGTCGAGTGGCTTGGGATCGGCTTCACGGTCACCGGGGATGAAGCGGGCGACCAGCGCCAGCCCGATCAGCCCAAGCGGGATGTTGATGAAGAAATTCCAGTGCCAGGAGAGATAGGTGGTGATGAAACCGCCAAGCACCGGACCAACGACAGGCGCGAACAGCGCCGGCCAGGTGATGAGCGCGGTTGCGTTGAGCAGTTCCGATTTTGACGCGTTGCGCAGCACCAGGATGCGGCCGATCGGCGTCATCAATGCGCTGCCCAGCCCTTGCGCGGCGCGCGCCGCGACGAACTCGGTGAGATTCTCGGAGAAGCCGCAGGCGAGCGAAGCCAGCGTGAACAGTGCGATCGCCACCAGGAAGATGTTGCGCGCGCCGAACCGGTCGGCGAGCCAGCCCGACAGCGGCACGAACACCGCCATGGTCAGCATATAGATGGTGATGCCGATGCTCATCGCCACCGCCGGCACGCCGAAGGAGGCACCCATCTGCGGCAGCGACGTCGAGATGATCGTCGAATCCAAGAGCTGCATGAAGAAGGCAATGGCGACGATCAGCGCCACACGCCGCGAATTGCTGGCTGGGTCGGCTAAAACTTCAGTCTCGGGGATGGCAGTCATGACGGACCGCTTTGAACAGCATTTGGCCGGCGACGTCCAGGCAAGGGCCAACAAACTTTCGTGTCGCGGCGTGGCCTGTTATGGATGAACGGGGCGGCCGAGGAACGCGCACGCATGAAGCCTATCTATATCGACTATCTCAACGCCCTCGACATCGATGCCCTTGCCATGACCGACGCCGAAATCCTCGACGCCGTGGAGGCCGGCCTGGTCGCACAAGGCGACGGCCAGACGGTGATCGAGCCGCGCGTTCATCTCGAGCCAGATCCCGCCTTCCACGGCCATTTCAATGTTTTGCGCGGCTACGTGGCGCCGCTCGATGCGGCGGGCGTGAAAATCGTTGGCGACTATGTCGATAACTACCTGCACGGCCTGCCCTCCGAATTCGGCATCCTCAATCTGTTCGATCCGCGCACCGGCGCGCCGCGCGCCATCCTCGACGCCACCGTCATCACCGACATGCGCACCGGCGCCGTCACTGCGATCGGCGCCAGGCATCTGGCGCGCAGGAATTCGAAGGTGCTTGCCCATATCGGCGCGCGCGGCACGGCCTACTGGAACGTGCGGCTGCTCGACCACCTCTTCGACTTCGACGAGATCCGCGTCCATTCGCGCCGGCCGGAAAGCCGCGACGGCTTTGCCGCCAGGCTCTCCGCCGACCTCGGCAAGCCGGTCAAGCCTGTGGCTAACTGGCAAAGCTGCGTCGAGGGCGCCGACATCGTCGTCGAGGCCTCGCGGCTGCCGGAGCCGCAGCCGCTGCTGAAGACCGATTGGATCAAGCGTGGTGCGCTGGTCGTGCCCTATGGCACGATGAGCGCGGTCGAGCTCTCGCTGACCGACATCATGCAGAAAATGGTCGTCGACGACTGGGGCCAGTGCAAGGGCGGCAAGTTCGGTTCGCTGCGCGCTCATGTCGAAACCGGTCGGCTGAGCGAAAAGACGCTGCATGCCGAGCTCGGCCAGATCGCCGCCGGCTTGAAAACAGGGCGCGAAAGCGATGACGAAACAATCCTGTTCTGGCATCGCGGTCTGTCGCTGTCCGATATCGCGCTCGGCAAGGCAATGCTGGCCAAGGCGCAGGCACAAGGCATCGGTCAAAGGCTGCGCTTCGCATGAGCGCTCTGATCCTCACCGGAGCCGACGTCAGCGTCGGCGATGTCGCCGTCGTTGCCCGCGAGGCACGCAAGGTGGAAATCGGGCCCGATGTTATCGGCAGGCTGGAGAAGGCGCGGAAAGTGCTCGACAAGGCCGCCGCGTCCGGCCAGCAGATCTACGGGCTCAATACGGGTCTCGGCGCCAATCTCGGCACAACGGTCGGAGGCGACGCCAGCGCCTTCCAGCGCCAATTGCTGGAAGGACGCAGCGGCGCCGTCGGAGAAGCGCTGCCGGTGGAAACCGTGCGGGCGACCATGCTTGCCCGCCTGACGATGCTGTCGGCCGGCGGCTCCGGCCTTTCGCCCGCAGTGTTCGTCGCCTTGGTCGACACGCTCAATGCCGGCATCCATCCGGTGATGCCGTCGCTGGGCTCGATCGGCGCCGGCGATCTCGTGCTGATGACCGCTATCGCCCGCGTGCTGATCGGCGAAGGCGAGGCCGACTATCAGGGCCGGCGCATGTCCGCGGCCAAGGCGCTGATGATGGCCCGCCTGGCCCCCATCGGCCTGGCCCCGAAGGATGGGCTGTCGCTGATCAACGCGTCCGCCGTTTCCGCCGGCAGCGGCGCACTTGTGGTGACGGATGCGCTATCCGCCCTGGCCCAACAGCAGCAGGCCGGCGCGCTGACCATGGAAGGCATCGGCGCGAACCGCACCATTCTCGATCCCCGCCTGCATCTGGCGCGGCCGGCAGCAGGTCAGGCCGAGGCCGCCAAGGCGCTGCAGGATCTGCTGGCCCGTGACGAGGCGCCGGCGCCGATCACCTTGCAGGATCCGCTGTCGATCCGCTGCATGCCATCGATCCATGGCGCGGTGATCGAGGCGATCGATCAGGCGAGACGTGCCGTCGAGATCGAGCTCAACGCCGCCGCCGACAACCCGCTCGTACTGGCTGAGGACGAGCTGGTGCTGTCGACCGGCAATTTCCACACCGCCTCGCTGTCGCTTGTCTTCGAAACGCTTGGCCTGGCAATCGCGCAATGCGCCGCGGCAAGCGCGGCGCGCTTCATCCAGCTCACCGGCTCGGGCCGCAACGGCCTGCCGAAATATCTGTCGCCGGTCGGTGGCGCATCGGCCGGCTTCGTCCCGCTGCAGAAGACGGTAACATCGATCCTGGCCGCCATCCGCCACAAGGCCAATCCCGTGATGCTCGATTTCCTGTCCGTCTCCGAGGGCGTCGAGGACCATGCCACGCAGACGCCGCTAGTGATCGCTAAATGCGCCGCTATGGTTGTGCTGTGGCGACGGTTGATCGCTTTCGAACTGATGGCGGCCGCCCAGGCCGTTGACCTGCGCGACGGGCTGACGCTGGCGCCGGGCACAGCCGCTATCCATACGGCGATACGCGCGCTGGTGCCGGCGCTTAGGGAGGATCGGCCGCTCGGCATCGAAGCCGACGCGCTTCATGCCGCGCTCGCCAGCGACAGATGGCAGCCGATCTTAGCCCCGGCCGACTTTGTCGAGGAACAGGTGTAGCTCGGCCGGATCCATGTGCACCACATGCCTGTCCTCGGGATAGGCGCCGCTGTTGACGTCGGCGACATATTCGGAGAACGCCGCCACCCGCTCCACCTGCAACCGATCATATTCAGCGGCGAAATTGCGATAGACCTTGGAATGGCGCGGCATGTGGCCCCGATTCTGCCCAAGGATATCTTCGGCGAACAGATATTGCGCGTCGCAACCGGTGCCCGCGCCCATCGACAGCATGATCAGCGAGGTGCGCTCCGAGATTGCCTTGGCGACCTCGACCGGCACCACTTCGATTTCGGCGCCGATGGCGCCGGCGGCCTCGAGCTGTTTCACCGCTTCGAACACCTGCATGGCGGTGTCGGCGGTCTTGCCGACCGCCTTGAAGCCGCCGGTCCACGTCGCGCGGGAGGGAATGAGGCCGACATGGCCGATGACGGGGATGGCATCGTCCGCCATCCGCTTGATGGTGGCGTAGCCCGCGCTGCAATAGACCGCGTCGGCGCCGGCCTTGTAGAGCCGGAAAGCCCAACGCAGGAAATCATCCGATGTGCCGATTTCGTAGAAATTGTCTCCCGGCATGGTGAACAGGCTCGGTGCCGCATCGCGGTATTGCGGGTTGAGCACGAGTTCCGGCGGCACGGAGACGATATCGACCCCTGCCCGCTCGGCAGCTTCCGCCTCGTCCAGGGTCAGCACGCGCAGCATGGTCAGCTGACGCTTGCCTTTCATGGCGCGCAGGTCGGCGACGGTCGGTCTCTTTCGGCTCATTAAACGTCCCTCTTTTGCTTGCCGCGGTGCCGGATCGGTTTGCCGCGCTTCAGATCTCGATCATCACCTTGCCAGCTTCGATCTTCACCGGATAGGTCGCAAGATTGACGCAGACCGGCGCGCCCTTGGCCTGGCCCGTCTTATAGTTGAAGCGGCCATTGTGCTTGGGACATTCGATGATGTCGTCCATCACCAGCCCGTCGGCGAGATGTGCCTTCTCATGCGTGCAGAAACCGTCGGTGGCGAAGAATTCATTGTCCGGGGAGCGATAGATCGCGAAGGTTCGGCCACCGTGGTCGAAGCGGATGACATCCTCTTCCTCGACATCGTCCACCGCACACGCTTCAATCCAATCGGCCATCTCTGTCTCCCGCAACCACTCGCGATCCTTATTCAGCCGCCGCCGACATGTCGATCTCATGGAATTCGCCGCGATAGGGCCTGGCCGTCGGCGGCAGCTCGCGCTTGAGGTAGTAGTCCTCGTATTTCAGCTGCCTGAGCAGGACCGGCCAGACCTCGCGATAGGCATGCCACATCGACGGGTTCGGCACGGGCAGGTCGTGCTTGATCAGCTCATGCAGCCTGGGCAGCGCATGATAGGGCACCATCGGAAACATGTGGTGCTCCACATGGTAGTTCATGTTCCAGTAGATGAACCGGCTGATCGGGTTCATGTAGACGGTGCGCGTGTTGAGCCGGTGGTCGACGACATTGTCGGCCAGCCCGATATGCTGCAGCAGGCCGGTCATCACCATGTGCCAGGTGCCGTAGAGGCGCGGCAAACCAATCAGCACAACCGGTATCCATGACCTCAGCGCGACCGCGACAGCGATCGTCGCAATATACACGGCAACATGCCACCGCGCGGCCGTCACCGCCTTTGCCCATTCCATTTCCGGAACGTAGCTCTTCTCCTCGTCGGACAGCTTGCCGAAAGCCTGGCGCACCAGCGTCGGCAGCGAATAGCGGAAATCGAGGATGCCGGTGAAGGCCAGCGCCGCCTTCAACAGGTCCGGCGGCCGCATGACGGCGATCTCGGCGTCGCGGCCGACGATGATGGTATCGGTGTGGTGGCGGGCATGGCTCCAGCGCCATTGCACTGGATTGCGCATCAGCATGAAGGAAGCAATGTGGTAGACGACATCGTTCATCCAGCGCGTGCGGAAGGCCGTGCCATGGCCGCATTCGTGCCAGCGCGAGTCACTCGACGAGCCGTAGAGCACGCCGTAGACGAACAGGAACGGCACCACCCACCATGAGCCCCAGAACCAGATGATGCCGGCGGCCGAGGCTAGGATCGCAACAATCCAGATGATGGTGTCGCGGATCGCCGGCCCGTCGGAACGCTGCATCAGCTCCTTCATCACCTTGCGGGGGACATCGGTGTGATACCATTCGGCGGAGGCCAGGCCGGTCTCGATCGCGGCCCTGGTGCTTTCACCGACCAGGCTGTAATCCCGCTTTTTTGCCATCGTCTTCACACGGGCCTCCAAACTTCTCGCACCGCTCGCAATCCGGTCCGCCGGCCGGAGGGCTTGCTTTGAATACATGTCGCGCTCATGCCGGGCCCGCCAGTCTCCGGAAATTGCCGGAAGGCCGAGGATAATCCTGTTCGGGCTGGCGGGCGATCGCCGCAATCCTGGCTTCGGCGCCGGCGATCGCTTCCCTGCCGTCCAGGACCCGGAACACGGCGTCGTAGGCGCGGCCTTCGTCATGCTCCAGCCAGATCATCTCGCCGCGTTCGCGCGCGGCGAGATCGCCGAGCACATGATGCGTCGATGGCTCGATGCCCAGCGCATACTGTCCGGCCTGGAAATTCTGCCATTGATAGGCGCAAGGCAGCTGGTCTTTCCGCGTCACCATTTCGAAGCCGAGGCCGAGCCGGTCGTTGACCACCGCGACTGGTACCTCGCCCTTTCCATCGGCGTCCATTTCATGCTGCCAGACCTGTTCGCTGAACTCCATCCGCGGTTCCGGCACCGTGCGGTAGCCGACCTTCTGCGCCTCATAGCGCTCGCCGGCATGGCCGGCCCACACCACGTCGCGGATTGGCGCGAGGTAGCGCGAGCCCTCGTCAAGCAGGGGATGACTGACATTCACATGGTAGAAATACATATGCGGCGTGCGATTGAAGCCATGGTTCACGACGCGGTCGGACAGCCGGATCTCGTTGCCGCCGACATCCGCCTCGATCCGCCGGATCAGATGCAGATCCTCGCCGAACACCGCCGATTGCTGCACGATGCCTTCGGCCCACAGCACGCAGCGGTCGCCGTCCCACGCCTCACCATAGCCTGTCAGCCGCGCCGGGATGGTGCCGACACGGCCATGCAGCGAATGGATCACGGTCTTCTTGCCGGGATAATTGTAGTTCTCGGCCGGCACCTCTTCCCGGCCCAGTATATGGTCGAGGCCGCAGGTGACCAGCAAGCCGGAGAAGGAGCGTGCCCAGGCCAGCCCCCCTTCCCCCTCATAGTCGTGAAGACCGGGGTGGCGAAAACCGCCCGGCGAGTGCCAGCCGATCGCCTGGCCCTTGAAGTCGCAATCGGCGATATCGAGCGCGCGGTCGACGAGTGCGGTGAAGCGCAGGCCGGAGCCCGTACGGAACTCCAGCATGCGGATACCGCGCTCCACCCCGTCGCCGAGCGTCATCAGCCGCACGCCAGCGAACTGCGACAGCATGCCGGAGCGTTCCGAGACCTGCCGGCGCGAGAGCGTCTTGCCGTAAAGCTCTACCATGCCGTCACTGCGCCCTCTTCATCAGGGCCGATAGGTCGGCGCCGGTGATGATGCTTTCCACGGTCAGCAGATCGGTATCGGCGACCGTCTGCTCGGCAACGATCTCGCCGCGGCGCATGACGATGATGCGGTCGGCAACCTCGAACACGTGATGGATGTTGTGGGTGATGAGCAGCACCGAATGGCCGGCCTGACGCATCTCCCTGACGAAGCGCAGCACGCCGTGGGTTTCCTCGACGCCGAGATTGTTGGTCGGCTCGTCGAGGATGATCACCTTGGCGGCGAACTGCATGGCCCGCGAAATGGCGATCGACTGGCGCTCGCCGCCCGACAGCGTCGAGACCAGCGCGTCGGCGTCGAGTTTCTTCGAGATGCCGACGCGCTTCAGCAGGGAGGAGGCAGCATCGCGCAGCTTGGCGAGATCGAGCGGCGCAAACACGCCCAACCATTTGAAATTGACCGGTTCGCGGCCGAGGAAGAGGTTGCGCGCGATACTGAGATCCGGCGCCAGCGACGTATCCTGGTGGATGGTCTCGATGCCGAGATCCATCGCGTCGCGCGTCGAGCGGATCGAAACCTTCTGCCCGCGCACATAGATGTCACCGCGATCGACCGGGAAGACGCCGGAGATCGCCTTGATCAGCGTCGATTTGCCGGCGCCATTGTCGCCGAGCAGGGCCACTATCTCGCCTTCTCTCAGCGTCAGCGAGGCATTCTTCAGCGCGCGCACGCTGCCGAAGGATTTTTGCAGGTTCTGCAGCCGAAGCACTTCTTGCATCATCGTCAGCTCCTTGCCGCGTTTTTCTGCAGCAAAGCGTGCAGGATGAGCATGGCGAGAATGATCACGCCGACGAAGATGTTGTAGGCGAGGCCGGGCACGCCGACGAGCACGATGCCGTTGCGGATGGCGCGCAGCATCAGCGCGCCGACGATGGTGCCCAGGATGGTGCCGCGTCCGCCGGTCAGCGCCGTGCCGCCGACCACCACCATGGCGATCACTTCGAGCTCATAGCCTGTGCCGGCCACCGGCGAAGCGGCCGAAATACGAAAGGCGCTGATCATGCCGGCAAGCCCGGCCAGCACCGAGGTGGCGATGAACAGCCAGATCTTGACGGCGTCCGCCGGCACGCCGCGGGCTACTGCCGCGTTGCGGTTGGAACCAATGGCGCTGATCCAGTTGCCGAGCTTGGCATAGCGCAGGACGTAGATTGCCAGCAGCGACAGGCCGACGAACCACCACAGCGAGGTGTAGAAGCGGAACGAGCCGATATTGAAGCTGCCGGCAAGCAGCGTCACGAAGAAGCCAGGCTGGTCCCACGACTTCAGCGGGAAACCCTGGGTGATGTAGAGGGCCGCGCCGCGCACGATCAGCAGCATGGACAGGGTCACCAGGAACGACGAGATGCCGATCTTGGTGACGATCACCCCATTGATCGCCCCAATCGCGATGCACAGTAAAAGTCCAGCCAGAAGGGCGACGCCGATATCCACCCCGCCGTTCTGCACCAGAAGCATCACCACCACCGGCGCCAGGCCGAATACGGCACCGACCGACAGGTCGAACTCGCCGGCCGTCAGAAGCAGCGTCATGCCGAGGGCAATGATGCCGAGCTCGGGCAGGAACGCCATCATGTTGGAGATGTTGAGCGGCGACAGGAAATTGCCGTCCGCGATCGCAAATACCACGAGAAGGACGACGAGGATGATGAATGAGGAAAATTGCGGCGAGCGCATCAGCCTCGACCTGCTCCTGGCGCTTGTTGCGCCTTCTTCCGCGGTGACTGCCATAACGTTCTGAACCATGCTGCTTGCAAGGCGCCCGCCGCCGGCGCGGCGGGCGTCCATCTTCACTTCTTGTCGTAGAGTTTGAGGATCGGCTCGACGCTCGAAGCATCGTAGAGACCGAAAGTGTGGATGTCGTAGCCGATTGGCTCGCCCGAGGCGGCAAGCCCGAGCAGTGCTACCGGCATGAAGCCCTGCGCCGATGGGTACTGCCAGGCCGCCGCGTTGACGAAACCGTCCTTGACGGCTTGCGCCGTCTCCTTCGAATTGCCCCAGCCGACGACCGGGATTTTGCCTGCCGGCACGCCGGCGCCGTCGAAGACCCGCTTGACGCTGGCCGCCACGGAATCGCCGAGCGCGATGATCGCCGGCGGATTGTTGGCAACCATATAGTCGGTCATCTTGGCGATGATGCCGGCCGGATCGGTGCCGCAATCGACCACGTCATATTTGATGCCGAGCGGATCGAAGACGCTGGCGATGCCTTCGGTCTCGAGCTGCTGGTAGCTTGCGCCGGGGACTTCGACCGGCAGAAAGACCTTGTCACCCTGCTTCACCATTTTGTGGTCGACAAGATACTTTGCCCAGATGGTGCCGGCCTCCTTCAGGTCGGCGCCGACATAGGCCTGCCGCCCCGTCGCCGGGTCGTCGGTGTTGAAGAACACGATCGGGATACCGGCGGCCTTCGCCGCCTTGACCTCCTCGGTCCACAGGCCGGGCTGCGCCGAGGTTGTGGCGATGCCGTCGGGCTTGGCGGCAAGCGCGGAATTAAAGGCTTCCTTCTGCGCCGCCATGTCGCCGCCGCTGAAGGAGATCTTGCAGGTCACCTTGAGCTGGTCGCAGGCCTTGGTGGCGCCGGCGTTCCAGTCGATCCAGAAAGCGTCCGACGGACCGCCATGCGACAGCAGATAAAAGGTCTTCTGGCCGTCCTGTGCCTGTGCGGCCGACCCGAACGCGACGCCGGCAAGAACAGTCGCGGCGGCCGCCAATTTCAATGCAAATTTCAACATGCTTTTCCTCCTTGTTTGAAGCCGCCATGCACCGGCGGCGCGGCCGGCCGTCACAGGCCGTTGGCGCGGAACTTCCCGTCGAGGAATGTCTTGGCGCGCGGCACGTCGTCTTCCGACAGGTGCTCGATGATGACCGGAATGTTCGGGTGCTTCTCGGCAAGCCGCTGAAGATAAAGGTCGTAGTTGAGCGAGCCGAGGCCGGGCGCCGGCAGTTCGATCTCGCCGACGCCGCGGAAGGTGTGGCTTTCCATGGCATCCTCATCGCCGATGTCGGCGTGCTTTTCCGACTTGTCGCTGCCCGAGCGCTTGACGTCCTTGGCATGCGCTATCCTGATCTTGTCCGTCAACGTGTCGAACACCTGGTTCAGGATCTGGTCCATCCGATCGATGTTGTGCGTCTCGAAATAGTTGGTCGGGTCCATCAGCAGGCCAAGGCCGGGGTGATCGACCTGCGCGAACATCTTGACCGTCTCCTCGACCGAGCCGACGACGTTGTTGACATAGGTTTCAAGCAGGAACACCGCGCCATGGTCATAGGCGGTCTGGGCGAGGTCAGCGATCACCTTGCGGCATTCCTCGAACCCCTCCTCGGTCTTGTTCTTGGGGTGGTGCACCCAGTCGGATTCGGTGTTGTAAGTGCCGGTTTCCGAGATCACGTAAGGCGAGCCGAAATGGCGGGCGTTGCGGATGATCTCCTTGAGGTAGCCGACGCGCTTCTCGCGCTCTGCCTTGTCGGGATGGATGATGTTGGTGTAGCCCGACACGCAGCAGACCGGCAGGTTGTGGTCGCGGAAGACATCGCGCACGGTCTTGGCCTTATCTTTCGTGATCTGCCCGGCCGACAGGTCGATATCCCTGAAATGCAGGTCGAGCTGCACCGTGTTGAAACCGAGCCCACGAATCTTCTTCGCTGTCTCTTCAAGGCCGTACGGGAAATAGCCCGTGAAAATACCTGCCTGCATCATGGTGTGAATTCCTCCCTGTAAGCGATTCAGTTGCCAGCGATTTCAATTGATCGGGTTTGTCGAGATTTCGGAAAGCTTGACCGTGCGGCCGGAAGCGATCGAGCGGTAGCCCGCTTCCACCAGCGCCATGGTCTTGACGTTGTCGGCGACGGAAAGCGCCGGTGGCATGCCTGTTTTCACCGCATGCTGGAGCTGCTCCATCACGCCGATGAAGGCATGCGGGAACCACATCGTGTCCCAGCTTGGGCTGACCCACTCGCCGCCCGTCGTCTCGGCCGAGGCATAGGTCAGCGTCGAGGCCGCACCTCTCGGCCAGCCGATCGTGCCCTTGGCGACGCCTTTGGTGCCGTCGACGCGCCAGTTGATGTGCTGGTCGTCCTTGTAGCCTTCCTGGCGTGGGCCGGACCAGACATCCTCCACTGACACGGCGAGCACGCCGGACGGGAAGCGCAGCGTCGAGACGGTGATGCCGTCGGTGTGTTCGAAAGTCGTGCGCGGATCCTTGCGCGTCAGCGTGGTGATCTCATCGGGATCGCCGAACAGGAAACGCAGCACGTCGAGATGATGCACGCTCATATTGGCAAGCGTCAGCCGGTCGTACTCCTCGAGGAAACCTTGCCAGTGCGGGATCGCATGCATGTCGATCTGCGCGAAGACGACGTCGCCGAGCGCGCCGCTGTCGATGATCTGCTTCAGCACGCGCATCGACTGATCGTAGCGCATGTTCTGGTTGACCGAGAGGATCTTGCCCGCCTTCGCCGCCTCGTCGCGCAGCTTCACCGCTTCCTCGACCGACAGCGCCAGCGGTTTCTGCGCCAGGATCGCCTTGATGTGCTTCTGTTTCAGCGCGTGGCGGATCAGCGTCGGCTGCTGGTCCGGCGGGAAAGCCAGGTCGATGATCTCGACTTGCGGATCCTCGATCAGTCGTTCCGGCGTGTCGTGGACCGTCGGAATGCCCCAGCGCGTGGCGACCTTCTGCGCATTCGCCTTCGTACGCGAAGCGATCGCCACGACAGGAAAGCCTGCTTCCTTATAGGCCGCGAGATGGCATTCGGCCATGATCATGCCGGCGCCGACGCAGCCGATCCTGAATTCCCTGGTGCGAACCTTCACGTCCGGCTCGAAGCCTTTGCCTGCCATGTCTTCCTCCCAGAATTCTGTCTTCGCGGCCGTCGTCATCTCGCCAACGCGCTTCCAGATGCTAGCAACCGGAGCCGCGGCATGCGGATCGGATCAGGCATTGGAATTCCCTCCCTCGGGCCAATGTTCCTCCACGAGCCCATGAGGGATATTGACGGCAGTCACGGAAGGCTGTCAACATCATGAATAATCAAAACACCTCATAATCTAGCAGAAAGGCGAAGGAATGCGCCATACCGGAATCCATACACCGCTCCTGATGCCTCGATTTGATGGGAAATCTATCCTGCCACGCCGATGCGATCCTGCCGGGCGATCTGATTTAGCCCGACGGCTTGCGCATCGGCCAAGGCCGGACACATCATTTCCCATCAGAATCGCGGTTGGCGAAGAGCAGTCGCCACCCGGCCGGCCGTCGGCATTGCGTGATCCTGATGCATTGAGGAGATGAAAGACGGTGCGTTCCACCCTGACTGACATAGCCCGGGAAGCCGGCGTTTCCGCCGCCACCGTCGACCGTGTTCTCAACAACCGTCCGGGTGTGCGGGCGCGCACGCGCGAAATCGTGCTCGAAATGGCGCAGCGTCTTGGCTACATCGCCGAAGGCGGGGCGCCTCTCAAGCCCTTGTCCGGCGATGTCATCCGGCTCGACTTCGCGCTGCCGGCCGGCACCAATTCCTTCATCAAGATGCTGCATCGCCACATCGAAGCCCAAGCCTTGGCGCGGCCGGATCTCGATGTCCATATCGCCACGATTGAGGGCTTCAATCCCGACCGGCTCGCACGCCTTTTGCAGGATCTGCGCGGCCAGACGCAGGGCGTCGGCGTCATCGCGCTCGACCATCCGACGGTGCGCGAGGCGATCCGCTCGCTATCGGCCAACGACGTCAAGGTGGTGACCATCGCCTCCGACATCCTGCATGTGCCAAGGGTCGCGTATATCGGCATCGACAACCGGGCCGCCGGGCGGCTGGCCGGCTACCTGCTCAACCGTTTCATGGGCTCGGAACGTCCTGGCAAGGTGGCGCTGTTCGCCGGCTCGCTATCCTATCGCGGCCATGAGGAACGCGAGATGGGATTTCGCCACATATTGGCCGAGGAATCGCCCAATCTGGAGATCGTCGAGATGCGCGAGATGCTTGACGACCGCGAGAAGGCCTATTCGGAGGCATCAGCCCTTCTGGAGCGACACCCCGATCTGGCCGCGATCTACAATGTAGGCGCGGGCAATACCGGCATTGCCCGCGCGCTCAAGGAGCGCGGCCGCGCGCAGTCGATGGTTTTCCTCGGCCATGAGGTAACCGAGGGTACCAAGGAGCTTCTGCTCGACGGCACGCTTGACGCGGTCATCGACCAGAACCCGCGCGTTGAGGCGCGCGAAACGCTCAACACCTTGACCCATGCGGTCCGGGCACTGCCCTACGAACTACACCAGCCGAGGCTGCAGGTGATCTTCAAGGAGAACATCCCGGAGATCTGAAGGGCGCGCGGCAGTTGGCGCCGTATGCACAAAAACAAAGATTCAGGCGTGTCAGTTGAGTCACTTGGGTAGTGACACGCCTGGTCGGCCAGCAGGATGCAGCGCTCACGCTGTCAGCGAGCGCTCGTCCCCTGGACGTTGCGAACAACCGCCCCGCCATCCTCGCTAACATCGATCGCAATCCGCTCTCCCGAGATAATGCCCCCAATGTCGCAGACCACCAGCGGCATGCCGATCCCGTAGAGAAATTCCGCGACGATGGCGCCCACCGCCAGGATCGGGTCCGGCCGTTCCAGCAGGATGCCGGCAGGCGCCGTGCCCCTGCGGATCGCCTCGGCCAGCACCGAGGATGAGGACGAGGAGCCGCGCCCGCTCGGCATGACCAGGATTTTCCCGGCGACGTTCTGGCCGAGACCCGGATGCGAGTGATCCGTTATGTCCCCGGTCCCCGCGTCAATGCCGCCCCAGAAGCTCAGCGGCTGCGAAAACACCAGCGCCCGGCCCTCGGCACTGCCGGCCAGTTGGAAGGTGCCGGATCGCTCGACGCCCGTTTCGACCGGCGCGGTCATGACGCGCCTCGCACGACATGCCCCACCGCGGCGGAGCGGATGCAATCCGTCATATCCGCGAACGCAACCGTCACGCCGATATTGCCCGGCGCGTAATGCGCCCATTTGCCGGAATTGGTCATCACCACGCCGTCGAGCCGTTCCAGAATCGCGGTGACATAGGTGCAGGTGTCTGCGACGGGGATCAGGCCGAACGCCTGTGTGCCATCAAGCGCGCCCTCCTCCTGCAATCGCGTCAGCGTCGCGCGACCGGTGTTGACATAGATCGGGATTCCCCTGCCCGGCGCGACGGCGCGCAGCAACGGCAGCAGGCGCATCCATTCCGCATGCGAGAAATGCGGAGTGCCCAGCGACACGGCCGCCAGCGGCGCCCCGTCGGGTACGCGCGACAGCCTGGCCAGTGCATGATCGATATCGGCGCGCGTGATGCGGATCGTCTCTTCCGGCGCTTCACCATGGAACGCCTCGTCAAGCGTTCCCGCTTCCGGGGTGATGCCGACCGCATGGAACAGCGCCACGGCGCCGGTAGTCGCGGCTGCCGCGCCCAGCGCCTTCAGCTGGTCCTCGTCGCGCGGCCGCGGCAGGCCTGTAATAACCGGAACGCGATCGCCGCTGGCTTGCCCGATGATCAGCCCGACGCCGACGAACAGGGCGTCGCTCGGCTCTGGCTCGGCAAAGTCCAGATCGAACAGGATGCGGCCGCGCCGGTTCTCGCTCAGATGCAGGCCCCAGGCCGGCGCGCGGCCCGTGATGGCGCAGCACAGGTCGATGAAATCGCCATAACGGTTGGTGCGCGCGCCGATCACCGAATTGGCAAAAACGATGGCGTTGGATTCGCCCCAGGCGATCTGCTGGCCGAAACCGGGCCGGAACTGCGTCTGGTAGGGCGCGCAGGTAAAGGTCGCCTGGCAGCCGAGCTCGATATGCGCCTTCATCAGCCGCCGCGCCGGCGCTTCCTCCGCCGCCGGCATCTTCACCAGACCGGGATGGATGAGATCGAACGAACCGACATTGAGCGTCGTCGGCACCTGAACGCGGCCGCCGCCTTCGACCAGCCGTTCGACGAAATCGAGCCCTGCCTTGCCGTGATAGAGGCAGCCATCAATATGGGCGCCGGCAATGTCGAGGAGGCTCTCTGCTCCGATGGCTTTGGAAAAGGCGACAAGGATCTTCATGGCCGCGGCCGCCGACGGCCCTTGCTCGCCATCGAGCATGGATTGGTCCTCGGCAGTCAATTCCAACGTCATTGGCGCTCCGGCCCGTGCTCGTCTTATGGCGCGCAGGAACGCCAACAGTCCAGTGAACTACCCCGCCGCGATCAACACCGTGCTCTCCGGCGACCAGCGTAGTACGACATGCTGACCTTCCGCCAGCCTGTCAGCGCCGGTGTTCTGGACGATGACCTTCAGCGTCTGGCCGGCACGCTCGACAAAGTAGGTGCTGTTGTTGCCGGCGAAGATGCGTTTGGAAACCCGGCCCTTGAGTATGTTGGCATCACCGTCCGAAGTCCCGGCATCAAGGGCAATCCGAATGCGCTCCGGGCGTACGGCGCAGCTTGCCTTGGCCCCGGCGGCAAGCCTGGCGCCGGCCTGGGCGGCGATCGTCGTGCCGTCCGGCAAGCGGATGCCGTTGCCGGTGGTATCGCCGCGAAAGATGTTGGCATCCCCGAGGAAGGTGGCGGCGAATTCGCTTTTCGGCCGGTCGTAGATCTCCTCCGGCGGCCCTTCCTGCACCAGCCGGCCGTCGCGCAAGATGCCGATGCGGTCGCTCATCGTCAGCGCCTCTTCCTGGTCGTGGGTGACGAAAATGGTGGTGATGCCGATCTCGCGCTGGATGCGCTTGAGCTCGATCTGCATGTCGACGCGCAGGGCCTTGTCGAGGGCGCCGAGCGGCTCGTCGAGCAAAAGCACGCGTGGCTTGGTGACGATGGCGCGCGCCAGCGCGACCCGCTGGCGCTGGCCGCCGGAGAGCTGATGCGGCTTGCGACCGCCGAGCGAGCTGAGCTGAACGAGGTGGAGCGCGCGTTGCACTTCGGTGGCAATCGCCGCCTTGGCCTCGCCGCGCACCGACAGGCCGAAGGCGACATTGTCGGCGACGCTCATATTGGGGAACAGCGCGTAGTTCTGGAACACCATGCCGATGCGCCGCTTTTCGACCGGCACCCGCTCGACGCTTTCGCCGCCGATGGCTATGCGGCCGCTGTCGGGAAAATCGAAGCCGGCGATCTGGCGCAGCAGCGTGGTCTTGCCGCTGCCCGATGGCCCGAGCAGCGCGTAAAAGCCGCCATCGGCGAAATCGATGGAGACGTCGTCCAGCGCCTTGTGCGCGCCGAAACTGCGCGAGACGTTGGATACCTGGACGCCGGCCATTATTTCTCTCCGCCGAATTTGAAGAAGCGCGCCGTGAGCAGCATCAGCGCCATCGACACCACGATGATGATCGTCGAGACCGCGTTGATCTCGGGCGTGAAACCCTTGCGGATCGCGGCGTAGATCTCGACCGGCAGCGTCGTCTGTCCCGGCGTCGCCAGGAAGTAGGACACCACGAACTGGTCAAACGAGACGGCGAACGCAAACAGCCCGCCGGCGATCACACCCGGCATGATCCAGGGCAGCGTAACGCGGTTCGTCACCTGCCACTGGTTGGCCCCGAGCGAGCGCGCCGCCTCTTCCAGCTCCGGTGCGAAAGTTTGCAGCCGGGCCGAGACCACGACGATGACATAGGGCAATGCCAGCGCGACATGGCCGAGCAGGATGGCGAACAGCCCGCGTCCAATGCCGATGCCAAAGAAAAAGATCAGCATCGCCGTGCCGGTGATCAGCCATGGAATGGCGATCGGTGGGAACAGCAGCGCTTGCAGGAATTTCTTGCCGCGGAACTCATTGCGGTAGAGCGCCAGGGACGCCGCCGAGCCGAGCACGGTCGAGATGACGGTCGTAATCATGGCGATCTCGATGCTGTTCCAGGTGGCGGCGATGAGCTGGTCGTTCTGCCACAGCGAGGCGTACCATTCCGTCGTCCACTCGAACGGCAGCTGGTAGAAGGGCGAGACGTTGAACGACATCAGCGCCATGATGAGGATGGGCAAGTACAGGAAGGCGAGCAGCACCGCGATATAGAGGCGGCCGAGCCACTCCAGGATACGCGTCGTCGCCATCACGCGGCCCTCCGCAGCACCGGTGCGGCCAGCGCCAGAATGACCAGCACCACTGCCAGCAGGATGAAGGAGAGTGCCGCCCCAAGCGGCCAGTTGAACACGGCCACGAACTGGTCCTCGATCACCGTGCCGTAAAAGGTGCCGCTGCGGCCACCGAGGATGCGCGGCTCCATGAAGGAGCCGACAACCGGCACGAAGATGAGGGCAGCTCCCGCCACCAGGCCCGGCATGGACAGCGGGATGATGACGCGCTTCAGCACCTGCAACCGCGAGGCGCCGAGCGAGCGTCCGGCCTCGATCAAGGAATCGTCGATCGCCTGCAAAGTGAGATAACAGGTCAGCACCATATACGGTACATAGGAGTGCACCAGTCCGATGATGATCGCCGGATAGGAATACATGAGATCGATGTTGATCTTGAACGGCAGCACGGCGTTGAGCGCGGTGTCAAGAATGCCGCCCTCGCGCAAAACCATCGCCCAGGAGAAGATGCGCACCAGCCCGTTCGACCAGAACGGCAGGATGACGAGCAGGAAGATCGCCTCGCGGCTGCGCCCCTTCAGCACCTTGGCCAGCACGTAAGCCGCGGGATAGCCGATGACGATGCACCACAAGGTCACCTCGAGGCCGAGGCGCAGCGAGGCAAGCAGCAGTGTCAGGTAGAGGCTTTGCGAGAAGAAGGCGGCGTAGTTGCCAAGCGTGAACGCCCACGGCTTTCCCGTCAGCGGCAGGTCGGTCATGAACGAGAAGAACACCATGGCCGACAATGGCAGGAAGATCGCCACCGTCAGCCAGAGATAGGCGGGCGCCAGCAGCGGCAGCGCCGATCTCAGCCCGCCGCGCGCTGCGACCGCGCCCTCTGCTGCCATGCTATCCTCCTCCCCCGGATTGGAAGGACCAACCGGCGCGAACACCGGAGCCCCGACACGCGTTTTATTTCACGTCGACCTTCAGCTGCTGCCAGAGCGTAAGATAAGCTTCGCGCTGGGCATCGGTGATCGGCGCCTGGAACTGGATGCGCTTGGCGACTGCGGGATCACCCATCACCTTGCGGTTGAAGGCATCCTCGGGCAGCGCTTCCACCGCCTTGGCGTTGGCCGACACCGGTGCACCGACCTTGGTGACCCATTCCACATAGAATTTCGGGTCGATCATGTAGTTGATGAAGGCTTCGGCGCCCGCGACATTCTTGGAGCCGACCGGGATGGAGAAGGCGTCCAGCCAGGCGACGGCGCCTTCCTCCGGGATCACGAGCGAGACCGGCAGCTTGAAATGGGTCTTGGCGCGGTCGGCCGAACCGCTCCAATAGGTGCCGATGTCGATCTGATTGGAAGCCACCATTTGGTTCCAGTCGTTCTCCGAGCTCCAGAAGGTCTTGATATGCGGCATCAGCGAGGTGAGCTTCGTCTTGACCGCATCCATATCCTTGATGTCGTTGATGTTCTGGCCTGTGGCGATGGCGCCGAACTGCACGGCCTCAACGGCATCGTCGCGGATGACGACGCGGCCCTTATGGGCGGGATCCCACATTTCCGCGATCGATGTCGGCGGCTTGTCGAAGGATTTCTCGTTGATGGCGAGCGCCGTCAGCCCCCACACCCACGGCACGCCATAGACCTTGCCGTCATGGTTGAGCATCGGCGAGCTCGCCTTGTCCTTGCTGATGTCGGCATAGTTGGAAAGCTTTGAGACGTCGATGGGCTGGATCAGCTTTTCCGCCATCGCCTGGTCGTTGAAGGCGGCGTTGATCATGACGACGTCGTAGAGGCCCGGGTTGGTCCGGATCTTGGTCAGCATTTCCTGTTCGGAGTTGAAGAAGTCGTTGACCACCTTGTGGCCGGTCGCTTTCTCGAAGGCTGCAACCGCCCATGGCTCGTCGGCGCCGTAGCCTTTCCAGTTGAGCACGTGCACTTCATCGGCCTTGGCGGCAAAGGGAAGTGCGGAGGTGAAGACGGCCGTCGCCGTCAAAAGAGCAGTCAGGTCAGGCATGCGCATGTTCGTTCCTCTCTTTGTTTGCCCGCTTCCCGGGCTTTGTCAGGCTGTCTGATGGGCCTTCCGGTCCTGGCCTCGCGCGCCGGTCGAGTGACCGTCGGCATGGCTCAGGAAAGTCTGGATTTCCGCGTCGGTGGGCGCGGATGAACCGCCATGGCGGGTGACCGAAATGGCCGCCGCCGCATTGGCGTAGCGCGCCGCCTCGAAAGGCGGCATGCCGCGCGCGAGCGCACTTACGAAGGCGCCAATATGAGTGTCGCCGGCGCCGTTGGTGTCGATCGCCGCCACCTTGAAAGCGGGAATGGTCCGGGCGGAGCCGCCCGCCAGTCGGATATGGCAGCCCTTGGCGCCGCAGCGGATGACGACGCCGTCGGCGTTGGGACAATGATCGGCAAGCAATCGCGCCGCAAGGGCGTCGGCATCGCCCGGGCCCGCAATGTCGGTGGCTTCCGTCGCGTTGCAGCTCAGCCAGGTCGTGCGGGCGAGCACCCGCGATAGGGTGGCGCGCGAAATGTCCGAAACGACCGGCGTCGGGTCGAGGACAAGTGGAATGTCCGCCGGCAGCGTCTCGATCCAGTCGGTGAGCGCGTCGCGGCTGCCGGGATAGCTCAGCGTATAGCCTGACGTGAACACCCAATCCTCGGTCGAGACCAGCACCGGCGCCATCATGTCGAGGCTGAGCACGCTCTCCGCTCCCGGCCACGACACGAAGGTGCGTTCGGCATCGCTGGAGATCATGGCGACGCAGTTGCCGCTGTCCATCAGAGGAGAAGGCTGCGTCAGAATGTTGATATCTTCGGCGGCGAAGGCGGCGCGCAGGAAGTCGCCATTGGGTCCGCTGCCGAGCTGGCCTGCGAATACCACCTTCATGCCGGTGCGGATTGCCGCGACCATCATGTTGAAACCGCCACCGGCGACCTGCGCATAGCTCGACGCCGTCTTCTCCGTGCCCGGCGCCGGCAAGGCATCGATGCGGTAGACATAATCGACCACCGCGCTGCCGATATGGACGAGACGCGCGCTCATGCTGCGGCGTCCTTGCCGGGTCCGGTCCGCTCCGGGCGGCCCTTCGACATCCGCGCCGCCACGAGGTCGGCGGCGAGCGCCCGCACTTGCGACATGTCGATGCCCTTGAGGCTCGCGATGCGCTCCTGAGGCAGGCGCGCAAAACCTGTGCAGGCACCGGCCATGCCGGCGGCGATGGCGCCGATCGTGTCGGTGTCGCCGCCGAGATTGGCGCTGATGACCGCCGCTTGCCAGGGATCGCCGCTGGCGACCTCCAGCACCGCAAAGGCGGCCGGAACGGACTCCTGGCTGGCGACGCCGGTGCCGACCAGATCGGTGATCAGCCGGACCGCATCTCGCGGGGTCTTGCCGCGAACCAGATCCTGCGCCCAGGCGACGCGCGCGGCGATATCGCCGCCGGTCACCCAATGGCCGTGCGTCGCCCCTCGCCTCGCCGCTACGACGGCACTGTCGGACGCGGCGCGCCAGTCGCCGCCGGCGATGCCGCGGCTGACGGCGGCCGCGACCGCTGCGGCGGAAGCAATGGCGATCGAGGTGTTGTGCGTCGCCCGGCAGGTCTCGGCCACCTTGTCGACTAACGCATCCAGCGGCTCCGGCTGCATCATGATGCCGACCGGTGCGATGCGCATGGCCGCGCCATTGGTGTCGCCGCCGCGCCCAGCCTCCTCGGCTGGCACGCCCTTGTTGATGGCGTCGATGGCGCGCTTGGTCGACGGTCCCAAAAGGTCGTAGCTGCCGCGCGCCTTGACCTCGCGCTCCCAGCCGAGCAGCGCGTTGACCCAGCGCGCATGCTCGAAGCGGTCGCCTGAAGCAACCAGGATGCGGCCGAGCAGCAGCGCCTGTTCGGTATCGTCGGTGATAGTCCCGGCCGGCAGCCCCTTCGACACCGGATGATCGGCGAAGGGTGCGACGAAATCCGCAACATGGCCGTAGAGTTCGGCGATGCGCTGAGGCGACAGAAGCTGCGTCGGCATGCCGAGCGCGTCGCCCAGCGCCCCGCCGACGAGCGCACCCATGGCGCGGTCCATCTCAAGCTCGTTGTCCGGCATCGCTCAGAACCTCATATGCAGCGCGAAATGGGCGGGATTGAGCAGGCTGGTGACATATTCGACCGGCCGCTCATCGGCCGCGCGCGTCAGGCGACGGCCACGCAGGAAGGGTGTGCCTTGCGGGCAGCCTAGGATAGCGGCGTCATGGGCGTTCAACATCTCGATGTCGACCCACTCCTCGCCATGGTCGGGTACAAGCCCCGCTTCGCGCAGCGTCTGGTGCAGCGAGCCTTCGCGCAGACCCCGCAGCGGCACGTCCTCCAGCTCGGGCGACAGCGGCAGGCGGCTGCGTTCGATGGAGATGGCATGGCCGTCGCTGGCATTGGTGCGGACCCGGTCGACGGCGATGAAGAGCGGGCTTTCGATGCCTAGCAGCACGGCAAGGTCGGCGTCCTCGATCACCTCCAGTCGCAGCGTCCGTGTATCGGCGTTGGCGCCGGCATTGGCCAGCGCGCGCGACCATCCGATCGCATCATCGACCGGCTTGCCGTCAAAGGTGACGAAGGACCCGATGCCGACCTTTGTGGTGATCAGCCCGCGGCTGGACAGTTCCTCCAGCCCCTTGCGCACCGTGTTGCGGCTGACGGAAAAGCGCTGGACGAGTTCATTTTCGCTTTGCAGACGGTCGCCGAAACCCAGCACGCCGGAACGGATCTCGTGTTCGAGGACGGTGGCGATCTGCTCGGGCTTGCCCGTGCCGGGAGACAGTTTGATCGCGCTCCGCTTCATATAAGTACCTGTATAGTGAACCTGTCTAATCCTGTTTAGGATCTCTTGATGTCTCGAGCTTGTCAATGGCAGGACGGGATGTGCGCGGTGCACTGCTTTCCAAGATCAGCTGGCTGCAGGCGACGAAGAAGGATTCGCCACTCTGGACGTCTTGCGGTGGTGATCCTATCGGCAGAAGAAAGAAAGCCCGCTCCGGGAACCGGGGCGGGCCTTGGAGGAGGACAAGGGGTGGGACCTCTCCTCTTGCTTTCCACGGGGGGTGTGGACCGAAATCACCTTACGGGAGTTTCGTCGGAGACCCGATCACAAGCCTGTTTGCCTGCATCACGATCCGGTGCGGACCGGCATCGACATGGTCACGGGATCGCGAGCAGCGGCCAGTGCATGTCGCCCGAAGCGGATCTCGCCTTGTGAGAACGACGTGCACGACGCGCTTAAATGCGTCCGAGCACGACCAGAATAATGACGATCAGCAGCACGAGCCCCAGCCCGCCGCCGCCATAATAACCGGTTCCGTAGAACGGACCGCCGCCCAGGCCGCTGAAGCCGCCGAGCAGGGCGAGGATAAGGATGATGATAAGGATGGTTCCAAGACTCATGGCTTCCACTCCCGCAGGCACTTGCGCGCCGGTTCCGGCACTTCTGGGTTGAGAATGTTGCTCACAGACAACGCTTTGAACGCGTTCGCGTTCCACCTAATGCAGGACGTCGAGAAGGCGACGGCGCAATTTCTGCAGCAGTCTTGCCGCAACGGCGGGGCTTTCCGACCGGCCGACGCGCAGGATACGATAAAGCTGAAGGAACGTGATTGCGGCGTAAACGGGGAGATTCTAAGGAAAAAGCCGACAGCAAAAACGGGGGTAACCGTCAAGATCGGATCGACTTCGACTTATCTTCGATCTTGCGTTGTCAGATCTGTGAAAGCGGATTTGCAATTCATGCTTGCATTTCTGGAACAAATAAGGAACAGTAGAGAACCGAGCTGCCAAGGCGGATTAAAGTTTTGGGGGGACCAGCGATATGATGAGGTGGAAGGATGCGGGGCTCCTCGCCGCCGCGATTGCGCTGACGAGCCTTGCGCCCGACTGGTGGCCCTCAGCCGGGCTTGGTGCCGCTCTCGCCCGGATCATGCCTGCGCTCGCAGCCGAGAAGGATTATGCAACCTGCTTCGGCGAGGACATCGAGCCGGACAAGCGCATTGTTGCCTGCTCCGCGATTGCGGAGGACGCCGCAGAGCCGGCACGCAGCCGCGCCACAGCCTATTTCCAACGGGGCGTCGCTCTCGGCGACCAGAAGCAATACGACCGATCGATCGCCGACTACAGCGAGGCGATCGCGCTCGATCCGAACGACGCTTCCGCATATCTCAACCGCGGCGCCGACTGGTTCAGCAATGGAGACGACGACCGCGCGATCACGGACTTCAACATCGCCATCAGTCTGGAGCCGTCCTCCAGCGATGCCTACAGCAACCGTGGCCTCGCCTTCCTGCACAAGGGCAAGACCGACGCGGCCATCATCGATTTCCAACAGGCAATCGAGGCGGACCCTCAGAATGGCAAGGCGCATGCGGGCCTGGGCATCGCCTGGGACAGGAAGGGCTACTCGAAGCAGGCCCTGGCCGAGTATGACGAGGCGGTCCGTATCGATCCCAACAACATATTGGCCAATGTCAAACGCGGCATCGCCCGCGCCGCCGAGAGTGAGTTCGATCCCACTGTCACCGGTGACGATGCTGAACAGGCGCCCGGCGAGGATTTATCCGCCGCCAAGGATACGACCAGGGATCGCACAGCCGCAAAGACCCTGATCGAGCGCGCCGGGATGCGGCTGTCGAAATATGGCCTCGAGGGCGCGCTTCTCGATTTCGACAAGGCGATTAGCCTCGATCCCGACAATGCGGACGCCTATCTCGGGCGCAGCCGCGCAAGGACACTCAAGGGAGACAGCGCCGGAGCGGCGGCGGATTGCCTGCGCGCCATCGAGCTTGACCCGACGCGGGCAGGAAGCTGCGGCGCTCAGCTTGCCGCCGACCAAAGCAAGCCGGCGCTGTTGCCGGACACCCAACAGCAAAAGCAGCGAGCCGTCGTTCCGGATATCACTGCCACCCAAGACACGCTGACCGCAAGGGCTCTGGAAGCGACCGACCCGCGCGCCCTCGAAGCGATCCTTGGCGGCGATGCTTTCCTGGACATGGGCAAGTACGATCAGGCGATCGGCGCCTACAACAAAGCGATTGCGCTCGATCCGAACAACCGGTTCGCCTATTACGGCCGCGGCAAGGCCCAGGCCGCCAAACGCGTTTACGAGCAAGCGATCGCCGATTACGACACGGTCATCCAGCTTGCCCCCAATTTTGCTGCGGCTCATTCTCGCCGGGGCCTCGCCAAGATCACGTCAGGCGATGCCGAAGGCGCTCTTGCCGATTGCAGCCGGGCTTCAACACTCGATCCAAAAGCGCGCGACGCCTACTTCTGCATGGGCATGGCCTGGCACGCCAAGGGCGACGCGGGGCGCGCGATTGCCGCCTATTCGGTAGCCATCGAGATCGATCCGAAAGACGACGCCAGCCATTACGGGCGCGGCATGGCGCGTGCTGACAGGAAGGACTATGACAAGGCAATCGTCGACTTCGGCCAGGCGATCAAGCTCGATCCCGACAATCGCGATTACGCGGTCGCCCGTAAGGCGGCTGTGGCTGCGAAGGGACAGGGCGATATGGCGGCCGCTACGCTCGGTGCCATCGGCTCGGATCCGAAGAACCTCAAGGCGCTCCTGGATCGCGGCGAGGCATTCCACAGCAAGCGCAAATACGATCGCGCCATTGCCGAGTACAGCCGCGCGATCGCGCTCGACCCAAGGAAGGCGTCCGCCTATGTCGGGCGGGGCGTGTCGCGCACCGAGAGGGGTGATTATGATGGAGCCATCGAGGACTACAGCAAGGTGATCGAGCTCTATCCGGCTTATTTCGACGCTTACCTCGGCCGCGCCATTGCCTTGGGCAAGAAAGACCAATTGGATCGCGCCATCGCCGACTACGATCGCGCTGCCGAAATAGAGCCCGCCTACGCGCCTGTCTATTTCGGGCGCGGCAGCGCCTGGTTCGCCAAGGGCGACTATAACAGAGCCATTGCCGACTACGACCAAGCGCTCAAGCTCGATCCAAAGCTGGCCATCGCCCGCAAAGGCCGCAAGCAGGCGGTTGCGGCAAGGGCGAAAACGCCCGTCTCCGCGCCGACCGGTCGGGTTCGAAACAAGGTGGCTGAAGATGCCATCGACCTGGGCACGATCTGGCGCTCTCAAAATCAGTTCGACCGCGCCATCGAGCAATACGACATCGCCGTTGCCGCCGACCCATCCAATGCCCGCGCCTATAGTTTGCGCGGCTTCACCTTCGCGCTGAAGGGCGATCCGAACCGGGCGATGGCGGATCATACTAAAGCAATAGAACTCGACCCGAATTTCATCGACAGCTATTTCTATCGTGCCTTGCTTTGGCAGCAGAAGGGCAACATCGACCGCGCCATCGCGGATCTGAGCGCGATCATTTCATTACAACCCGACAATGCGGACGCCTATATATTACGCAGCCGCGGCTGGGCCGCCAAACATGATTGCGATCGCATCATTGCCGATTCCACAAAGGCGATTGGTCTGCGTCCGACCGACGCAGAGGCATGGTACAATCGTGGTTTCTGCTGGAACAAGAAGGGGAAATACGACCGCGCCATCGCCGATCTCGACGAAGCCCTACGCCTCGATTCAAACTATGCCGATGCCCGCAAAGAGCGTGATGCGGCGACCGCGGCTAGTTCAACCGCCGGTTCGGCCGCACCGGGCGATACCCGTCCGGCCGCCAAGGCGTTTTTCACCGAAGCTCACACGTTGCATGAAAAGGGCGACTACGACGGCGCCATCGCTCAGTTGGATAAGGCGATTGCGATTGCCCCGGCATCCCGCGACGCCTATTTCGCCCGCGCCTTGGCCTGGAATGCCAAGCACGAATACGATCGCTCCATCGCGGATTACGGCAAGGCGATAGCGCTCGATCCGAACTATGCCCCGACCTACTACGGCCGCGCACAGAATTATACCTTGAAACAAGATTACGGCCGCGCACTCGCGGACTACGACAAGGCCATCAGCTTCGCCCCCACCGAAGCAAAGGTCTACGCCGATCGAGGGATGGTGCGGATGGCAAATCACGATAGCGCCGGCGCCTATAGTGATTTCGAAAAGGCGCTAAGCCTCGATCGCAACAACGTCCGCGGATACTATGGCCGAGGCGTGATCCGGACGACCAAGGCGAACTACGACGGGGCCATCGCCGATCTCAACAGGGCCATCAAGCTCGACCCCAACTTTGCCGGCCTCTACGAGGCGCGGAGCCGGGCGTGGGAAGCCAAGGGCAACCACAAGCGTGCTCGGGCCGACCGCAAGAAGGCGCTGAGCCTCGGGGCAAACTAATGTCAGCCGGGAATTCGAGGGCCTCTGTCCGGCCGTGGCGAAACTCTACGCGGCCGCTTTGTCGCTGCAAAGCGAGCCGGGGCGGCATATCAAAACCGCCCTGCTCTATCAGATCGCGAAAGCTGTCCCCGTCAAAACGAAGAGATTAGCTTCCTCCCAGATGCGCGTTGCTGAAATATTCAGCGAAATTCGGGCTTTGCGTCAGAATCTTACCATCGCCATCGCGCAGAATGCCGGCCGCCACGAGATAGGAACCGATCGCTTCCATCTTGGCCGGGTCCATGCTGCCGATGGCGCCGTTTTGCCCGCGCAGATAGTGCCCGTCGATCAGCGCTTTCAGCGAGGCGTGGATTAATGCCGGACTGGTCAGGGCATCCTTGTTGGCGGCGATGAGCAGCATGGCGGCTTCTTCGGGACGATCGACGGCGAATTGATAGCCGCGCCGCGTCGCCTGGATGAAGGCCGACGCCAGTTCCGGGTTTGCCGACAGATAGGCTTCGCTCGACGAGATCAGCGTCGTATGCTCGTCGGGCACGCCGTAATCGGCATAGACGAAGCTGCGCTGCTTTATGCCTTTCAGTTCTGCCTCGACGCCTTCCCAGGTCGAGACCTCCAACGTGAAGTCGACCGAACCGTTGGCCAGCGCCTCATAGGCGGACGTGCCGAGCGTCACCGTTTCGAAAGCCCCCTTGCCGCCGTCGTGACGGATGATGGTCGAGATCAGCGCGTTTTCCCAGGCACTGCCGAAACCGCCATAGGTCAGGCCGTCAAGATCCCTGGGGCTTTTGATCTCGTCGCGCGCTGCATTGAACACCAGCCGCCCGGTCTCGGACTGCACCACGGCATAGACCGCCTTGAGATCGGCGCCGGCGGTTTTCTGGGTGAAGAGGCCAATGGAGCCGTTGATGCCGAAATCGGCAACGCGGTTGGCAACCAGCGTGCCTGCACCGGTATCGCTGTAGGGCAGGATGTCGACCTCTAGGCCGGCCTCGCTGTAAAACCCTTTGTCGCGGGCGACGAACAGGCCGATATGGTTGGTGTTGACCGTCCAGTCCAGCGCCACCGTTACTTTCCGGGCGGCCGCCTGGGCAAGAGATCGGCCTGGCCGGGCTACAAGGGGAAGGCCAGCAGCGGCAGTGAGCAGCAAGGCTTGCCGGCGCGTCAGGTCAGTCATGGTCCATGTCCTTGTGGTGGCTCGGGTTGAGGAGGATGTCGAGGATCTCGGCTTCGAGGGTGCCGGCCTGCCGTGCAGCGCCGCCGGCCAGTTCGCGTGGACGCGGCAGCGGCACGTTGATCTCAGCGACGACGCGCGCCGGCCGCGCCGACAGCACATAGATGCGGTCGGACAGGAACACAGCTTCGCGCACGTCGTGGGTGATCAGCAGCGCCGTCCAGCAGTGGCGCCGCCACATCTGTTCCAACCAGCGCTGCATGGCGGCGCGGGTCAGCGCATCGAGCGCGCCGAACGGCTCGTCGAGCAGCAGCATATCGCGTTCCTGCACCACGGTGCGCAGCAAGGCCGCGCGCTGGCGCATGCCGCCGGAAAGCTGCGCCGGAAAATGCCGTTCGAAACCGGCAAGCCCGAATTTGTCGAACAGCGGCGCAACGCGAGCGCGGGCAGCCTTGCGCCGGACGCCTTGCACCTCAAGCCCGAGCGTGGCGTTGTCGAGAATGCGCCGCCAAGGCATCAACGCGTCTCGCTGCGGCATGAAAGCGAAATGCCGGCCGTGGTCGTCGAGCGGCTTGCCGTCGAAGAATATCTCGCCCTCGCCGTGAAGCGCGCCGATCAGAAGCTGGAACAGCGTCGACTTGCCGGCGCCGGAGGGGCCCAGAATGGAGACGAATTCGCCGGCGCCGACGCTGAGCGAAATGTCGGCAAGCACGTCGAGCCCCTGGAAGGCCTTGCGCACATGCCGCAGTTCGAGCCGGTTCATCGCCAAGGCTCCCTTCCTGCGGCCCGCCCGCCGGCGGCCCGTTCCCATGGCATGGCAAGGCGCTGGACCAGCACCGTCAGCCCGAACAGGATGAGCGTCAGCACGGCGCTGACGGCGACGGCGGCCAGCACCAGGTCCGGGCGGAAGTTGTTCTTAGCGTTGAGCATGTAGATGCCGAGGCCCTTCGCCGCGCCCGCATATTCGGCGAAGATGGCGCCAACGACGGCATAGGTGATCGAGATCCTGACACCGGCGAAGAAGTAGGGCAGCGCCGAGGGCAGCCGCGCCAGGACGAAGACACGCCAGCGCCCTGCCCCAAGGGCGCGCAGCATTTGGCCGATCTCAGCCTCCGTCGCCTCATAGCCTTCGGCCAAAGCCACCAACATCGGAAAGAAGGTGACCAGCGCCACCAGCAAGATCTTGGGCATCAGCCCAAAGCCGAACCACAGCACCACCAGCGGTGCAATCGCCACCAGCGGCAAGGTCTGACTGACCACGAAGACCGGAAAAAGGGCGCGCCGCAATGGCTGGAAGAAGTCGATCAATATCGACAGCACAAAGGCAGCGCCGAGCGAACAGGCAAAGCCGGCGAGCGTGGCACGGAGGGTTGGCACGGCGTTATCGGCCAGCGCGTGCCGGTTGAGCATTGCCTGAGCGAAGACGCGCGATGGCGCCGGGAGGATTGTCGGCTTGATGCCACCAAAGCGCGCATAGAGTTCCCACGCGGCCAGCAGCAGCCCCACCGAAAGCATCGCCGGAGCGGTTCTGGCGATGAGGTCCACGATCGGACGCGAAGGGGCGGACGGGGAGGACACGCAGGTACCTGGAGCGGATGGCGCGGGGCGCGCCGTCAGACGGCGGTGGGGCTGTTGGCCGAGACGGTGACGTCGAGCGTTACGTGGCCGGCACCCGGCCCGAAGCGGCAAAAGGCCTCGTTGAGTGCGGTAAAAATGGCGCCTGCGTCGCCGCGCAACTTTGTGCAGAAATGCTTGGAGCGCTCATATACGCCCGACTGCTTCAGGAAGTCGATGCAGCCATAGATCTCGTCCATGTGGTCGTCGGTGCCCATGACATAAAGCGAGAACTGCGCCGCCGCCGGCTGGCCGGTGGCGGCTACGCCGCGCACGGCGGCGATAGCGGCTTCCTTGCGCGGGCCGAGCGGCCCGGCAGGTCCGCCAAACGCGTCGGAGCGGCAGATCGGATCGTCCGGCTCGCCCGGGCAGCCGCGCGAGATGGCGGCCGAAAGCACGCAATGCTTGCCGCTGCGCGCTGCCGCCACGAACAGGTCGCGCATGGCAGGAAACAGCACCTCGGGCGGCCCGACCAGCAAGGTCGAGATATCGTCGGTCTCGATCCGCAGTCGATCACGATAGGGGTCCAGTGCCCCGAGCGCGCCAAGGATGACGCCGACAAAATCGCCGGACATCGGATATAGGGAAATCTGTGCGCCTGAAAACATCGCCCGCCTCGCTCCGCTGGTATTACCCAGATCAGCTTCTAGGGTCTGTGGGCTTGCCGCCCCCGTCTCAGCCCCGACCGTACGGAGCACCCCTGTGGATGGGCGCGTTAAAGCACCAATCGGGTAGCTATGAAAGCTGTTTTTTCAGGACCATCGCCGGAAATGCATTGCGCCAGGGCTGATTGTGGCGGTTCCGTCGGGCCCGGCCATAAGGGCAAAATTTGTCCGGAACCTTCGCCACTACGAGGGGTTGTCCCTATAGTCGCAGACGCGACGAACTTCGTAGAAACGAGCGAAGACTTCACAGAAATGGAGACAAACCATGTTCATGAAAATCCTCGCAGCTTCGGCTCTTACAATTGGTCTCGCGACTTCGGCGATGGCGCAAAGTGCTGGCGGAAACGGCGCCAATAATGGGCCCGGCAGCGGCCAGTCGGTCACAGTCGACCCGAACACGCCGGCATCGCCGAACACGGTGGATCCTGGCACGACCGGCAGCACGACCGTCATGCCCGACGGCATGAATTCGAACGCGGACCGGAACTGTCCGGCCAGCCCACAAGGTGCTCAGCCGGATGCCAGCCACACCGCTCCGGGCACGGCTTCGCCGACCGTCAATGACAAGCATTGCGGCAAGTAGCCATTGGCCGGAACTGCTGGAGAACGCCACGGGGCGCCTGTTCCGTGGCGTTTCCGTCTCTGGATGTATCACCCTCGCCGAACAGGCTGGCGCCTGAAATGCAACCCGTCATCGGCCGAGCCTGGCAGGAACCGGGCTTTGTTCGATCCGGCGCCTACGAAACAGCCTTTTCGCGAACCGGCAGCTTCCAGCCCGGCCTGACGAAATGACAGGTATAGCCGTTCGGGTATTTCTCCAGATAGTCCTGATGCTCGGGTTCGGCTTCCCAGAACGCGCCGGCCGGAGCCACCTCGGTGACCACCTTGCCGGGCCACAGGCCTGAGGCGTCGACGTCGGCGATGGTGTCTTCGGCGACGCGCTTCTGCTCATCGCTGGTGTAGTAGATCGCCGAACGGTAGCTCATCCCCACATCGTTGCCCTGGCGGTTGCGTGTCGTCGGATCATGAATCTGGAAGAAGAACTCCAGCAGCGTACGGTAGCTCACCCTGGCGGGATCGAAATTGATCTCGATGGCTTCGGCATGGGTGCCGTGGTTTCGGTAGGTGGCATCAGGCACGTCGCCGCCGCTGTAGCCGACGCGCGTGGACAGGACGCCCGGGATGCGTCGGATCAGATCCTGCATGCCCCAGAAACAGCCGCCGGCAAGCACCGCGCGTTCGCTTGAAGTCGCCATATCAAATCTCCCCAAAGCAGCTCCGGGAAAGGTTGTAGCCGTTTCCGTCCGGAATTGCGCACGATAAAACTGGAGGCCCGGCGCTATGACAGCCGCTCCAGGATTTCCCATAGATGGGCATTGCCGTCGGCTTCGTCCAGTCGACGGGCGCGTCCTGCTGCCGATCACCACGGGCGCGCGGCGTCACTCCCCAGGCCTGAACCTGCGCACCACGACCTCGAATACGATATCCGAGATCCACATCGCGCAGACGCCGATGAGGAATGCGGCCGCCAGCGTCGTGGTGTCGTCATTGGCCATCGGCAGGCCCATGGCGCGGGAATACTGGACGACGGGCAGCGTCAGATAGGCGGCGGCTAGCGCGCCGCAGATCGGCGAGGCCACCATCTCGCGCGGCTTGTAGCGGTGGCGCGACAGCGCGCGCAATATGCCGCCGGACAGGCCGGCGACCACCACTGGCACCTTGATGCCGAGCAGGTCGAAAATATCATGCATCATTTCATTGTCTCGCGATCAGGCAACAGATGACCGATCCGGCACCGAAGATGAGCAGTCCCCGAGCAGCAGGACCCGAATCGAGCGGCAATACGATCGTCATGGTTTCCACCCGCACAGTTTCTCGCCCTTGCGGTTGTGCGCCAGCAGCGTCCGGACTTCCGCATCCGACAGCGCTGCGACGGCGGATGCGGACAAGCGCAGCGGGCTCGAGACCGCGCAGAATCCGCCGGTGACGGTGGTGCAGCCGGCTACCGCGACAAGTGCTACGGCCGCTGCGACAATCAATCCCTTGCCCATGACCTGAGCTCCTTTCGGGCAGTGGCGGCAGGCAGCGCGCCGATTTCGTTGTCAACCTGGTCGGCGACGTCGCGCGCCGCCGCCTCGGCCGCGGCCTGCCGGCTGCGTTCGGCGCGCTCGCCGGCAAGCCGCTGGCGAACACCCCAGCCAAACGCAGCGACGATGGCCGCGCCGATGCCGAGAACGGTCGAATTGCTGAGCAGGAAGGAGAGGAGCGCGCTCATTGATTTGGCGCGTCCTTGACGAGATAGCCGACGGCAAACACGGCTAGCGGCAGCAGCGTGGCCCATGTCTCGGCATCGTACCAGGATGGCCAGACATTGCGCACGAAGACGCCCGAAATCGAAACGGCGGCGGCGGCGATGGTCGCGGCCGTCAGCTTGTTGGTCGGGCGGATGGTCGGCTGGGTTATGGTGACCATGATCAGAACATTCCTTGCAAGGCGGCGGCGATGTGATGCCAGGCGGCGTAGGCGACGAGCAGGCACGCGGCAATGATGCCGCCCGCCTTGGCGGCGGCTGGGATGTTGGCGTCGGCAGGCGCCGCCGCGAGCGGTTCGACGGCATCTACGGCAGCAGCGCCGCCCGGCGCCGCCGCAGCAGCGGTCGGTGCAGGATCTGGCCGCGTGGCCGATGCCTCGCCTGCCCCGGCAGCCGTCAGCAGCAGCGCCTGTGCGCGGACGGATCCGACCCGGCTCGACCAGCCTTTGCCGAAAGTCGGCCAGGTCGGAAGCCGCTTCAGGAAAGCGAGGCGGGCATCGCAGAGATTGTCGATGACGACAGCGGCCGGTCTGGAACCGACGGCAGCGAGCGTCTCGGGCCCGATGCGGCCGTCCTGGACGGTGCCGACCACTGCTTGAAGATATTTCGCCGCCCTGCCCGGCCCGCTGTTCACGGCAAAGTCGAACACTGCGTAATCCACACCGTCGGGCAACTCGGCGCCAGCCACCGCATCCCAGTAGAAGCGGCGGTACACCGTAGCGAGCTGGGCATCGCTGATCTTCCTGAGATCCGCCTTGGCGGCATCCGCCTTCACGTAGCGGCGGAAATTGGCGAGCGTGACGCCCTTCATGGTGGCGCCGCCCGGATCGGCGGGATTGTCCCACCAGCCGCCTTCGGATTTGAGGACGAGCGCAAGCGCCCGCGTAAAATTGCGGTCCATGATATCCCTTTCGATTTCTGGTGGATGGGGTGCGTGGGTGATCGCCGGCAGCACAGGGGTGCGAATAGTCGCCGTTGCGCGCGCCTCGGTACCTACTTGCAATGCATCAAAACCGAAGGTCGCCTTGCGCGCCGGCCGGCGCATGGTTAGAAAAAATACAATTTTAGGACGAACAGGTCTGGGATGAGAGACTTTGTTGGCGCCGCGCGGCGCCTGGCCTTCAACAGCCTGTCGGCCGCCATCGATCGCCGCTGGAACGTCGACCCGCTGGGCTCGGCGCCGCGTGCCCCGAAAGAGGAATATCTGAGGCTGTTCGAAGCCACCCGGCGCGTCTCATTCCCTGAGATCGACAGGCTCGAAACCGAAACAGGCTTTGCCGTCGATCGCGACTGGCTCGACGAACTGGCCCTCCACACCCAGATCACCATCAAGACCAGCGCGCTCGCCTACCCGCACGGGCGGGTGCTGTACAGTCTTCTTCGCCGCCAGCTGGCCGACAGCCCAAGGCCGTTCACCACCGTCGTCGAGACCGGCACCGCGCGTGGTTTCTCAGCAATCTGCATGGCCAAGGCGCTCGCCGATGCCGGTGCCGGCGGGCATGTCGTCACGCTCGACGTCCTGCCGCACCATCACCGCTTCTACTGGAATTGCATCGACGACCATGACGGCAGGAAGTCGCGCGCCGAACTGCTTCGGCCGTGGCAGCCGCTGGCCGACCGGATCATTTTCCTGCAGGGCGATTCACTCTTTCAATTGCCCAGGGTCGGCCTGAACCGGATCCACTTCGCCTTCATCGACGCGCAGCACACCAGGAAGAACGTGCTGGGCGAGCATCGCTGCGTTTCGGGCGTTCAGCGCGAGGGCGACATGGTCGTATTCGACGACGTCACGCCGGGGTCCTTCGATGGCGTGGTCGAAGCGGTCGCCGAGATCGAGCGGCAGGG
Source organism: Mesorhizobium sp. BR1-1-13 (assembly GCF_020165515.1). Classification (NCBI taxonomy): domain Bacteria; kingdom Pseudomonadati; phylum Pseudomonadota; class Alphaproteobacteria; order Hyphomicrobiales; family Phyllobacteriaceae; genus Mesorhizobium; species Mesorhizobium sp. BR1-1-13. The sequence continues at coordinate 116,372 of NZ_JAIUIH010000013.1, read as the reverse complement.
CCGGTACGAGGTGCGCCGTCTGAACGCGTCCAAGCAAAGAACCTATGCCTGGGGCATCAGGCGGTGACGAGACGGCAGCCCGGATAAACCATCGGAGGCGAGACTTTGCTCAGAAATATCGCCCGGAGGCTTTATCTCGGCACCCGCCGGAACATCGATATTAGCCCCATGGCGGCCGATGACTACCTGAAGGTGCAGTACAGGGGCGACAAGCTGGAATATGTTCTGCCTCGCGTAAAGATCATCTCGACGGTCCAGTACCTGATCCGGTTCCTCGAAGGGCGCCGCCCGCCGTCGTCGATCCTGGATGCCGGGGCGCGCGACGGCTGGACCGTCAGCCTCTTCAACCAGCTCGGACTGGACAACGTCACCGGCGTCGAACTGATCGAACCGCTGGTGGCGCACGCCAGGGCCAACGGACGCAATGTCGTTCAGGGCGACTTGCACGAACTACCGTTCGCCGACGGCTCTTTCGGCCTGGTTTTTTGCCGGCACACGCTGGAACACACCATGGATCCAAAGAAAGCCATGCGGGAGCTGGTGCGGGTCTGTGAACCGGACGGCATCATCTTCATCACCCTGCCGATCGAGCGCAATGCGCGGGGCAAGCACACGGTGGCCGTTCCCAATCTGCGGCTTTTGAAGCAGCTTGCGCTGGATGCGGCCGGCCAGCGGATCGACATCCTGAAGATCGCCCGCTCCGCCGAGACACGCGTGATAATTCCCGACGGCGACGAAGCGCTGCTGATCCTGCGCAAGAAACCGAACTAGCGCACCACCCAGCGATTCAACCTGACCGCGCGGCCGGCAGCGGCTGCTGCCGGCAAGGCATTGGTCAGTGTCACCGTGTTACCCGAAGGTGCGCCGTTCACAGTTGTGTGGTGCCATTGGAGCTCTGCTCCGGTAATCACAGTGTCAAGTTCGATTCCAATACGGTCGCCAGCGGTGATTCCCGCGACGCTTGCTAAGCCAATCGTGGTGGCACCGGAAATGGCGGCGGTGGAGACGGTGGTCTTCAGTAGGAATGTATTTCGATATCCACCAAATTGCGCCCGCTCGATGGTCGCTCCAACGGGAAGATAGCTTTCCATAAGGAAGCTATAGCAAAGCCGGCTGATGTCGGTCTCTTGGTCACGCAATCGCAGTATGGGCGCGGCGAAGCCTTGTTCAAAATCGATACTTTCAATGATCGTTGCGCCAATCCATCCGGACGCCCCAACGAAGAATGAGGCAACAGATGGGTGTATCCACAGCCAGTTGGTCGAGAATTCATAAACCGATGCACCGGTCCGAGCGATTGACTGGCCGTTGCTGCCTTTTGCATAGTACGGGGCATTGCCTGACAACACGGTGCCAGACGCGTCGAAACAGATGACCGTAATGGCGCGCGAACCGTTAAGGAAGTTGAGGAACGCGTGCTGTGTGGTGTTGGCTTTTTTGTAGATATGGCCGACAGCCTGGCCCGAGCTTGACACCACAAGTTGGCCGTCGCCGTTGGCCCGCGACGTGCGCGCCGTGACACCATTGGTCAGGAAGGGCGATGGAGCTGCATAACCGCCGGTCGCGCTGTCGTACAAAACGACGCCGGGTACTGTGATGCGGCCTTCGGCCTGCACCGGAAAGAACCGCTCGCCCTGAAACCGCCTCACCAAGTTGGCCCCGCCAGTCGGCCTATTCGACATATCTCGCAGCGAGACAAACAGGCGCTTCAGATCAGGCGAAAGAATGTTCGCGTCATCGATGCCTGACGCACTCAAAAGATCAATGTTGAAGGAGGCGAAGCCGATCGCGGATGGCACGTTGACGAGGGCAAGTGTGTTGGTGAAGGCGCTGTAAGTTTCGATGCGCGCATTCTTGAAAAACACGGTGGTCAGGTTGCTGGTGCTGCCGAGCGCGGCGTAGATGAAAGCTGCATGGCCGACGCCGGCCGAGCCGCCATCAATGCCGATTTGGGGGCTGTCGATCAACACCTCTTCAACGGCAGCGGTCCCGGCGAGCGTCAGCTTGAAGGTGCCGCGACCCGCCGCCTTCTGGTTGGTGCCGATGTACCAGGTTCCACCGCGGAACTGGTTGTTTACGAAATAGCTCGCGCCAGCCAGATCGCAATGCACATGGGAGCCGTTGTTGTAGAGAGTGATGATGTTGAATTCGTTGCTGACCCAATTTGTATTTGCCGCCAGGCCGTCGAAATAGAGCCCTTCGTCATAACCACGGGCAGCAAGCCAGAGCTTGCTCTCGGCCATGCCGCCGAAGTGAATGCCTCGCGTGTTGGCGACAACAGATTTGTCTGGTGTATTCTGGACTTCCAACCAAATCTTTGCGCCGCGCAAAACATTGGTTCCGGTCCCACCGATGCGGACCGCAGAAAGGCCGTCGAAAGCACCGCGTATCAGCGCCCCCTTGCCACTGATCTCGCTGATGTCGCGCCAGTCGATAGAAGAGCCAACCGCGTAGTATGTTGCTACGGCAGGCAGGACGAGCACGGCCTTGGTAATCCGGCAATAGGAGCCGAGCGCGTTTAACGCAAGCGCGTTGTCGGCAAGCCCTTCACGGGCGCCAAACATCGTGGCGGTGGCGACGCTTTCATTCAACACCCAAAAGCCGCCATTGACCGCATCGGTTGTCCCGTCCGGCATGAAACGGTCGGCGGAGCGGAAATAGGCCAGCGCCGGGTAGCCGCCGGCGGTGATCGCCGCGCGCGACATGCGGGCATAGTTGGCGCCGCCCACCAGGGTTGCCGGGGTCGTGAAAACCGGGGCGTAGAACTGGGTCCTGATGCTCTTGACGCCGGCAGCGATCGTCGAGCCCGATGCCGTCGCCACGGAAGCGTAGATCGGCACGTTGACGCCGGAAACCTGCGCGGCGTCGGCGGCATATTGCTGGGCCAGGTCGCGCGCGAGTTCCGCGATGTGGATGACTGCCGCCAGCGCTCCGCCGATATCCCCGAGCGGATCATCCGACAGATAGTAGGAGATCACGATGTCGCTCGTGCCGATCACCGGGTTGAGGGTTTGGAAAGCGTAGACCAGGCCACCCGAAACAACCCCCTCCTGCACGTGAACGGTCGTTCCCTTCTGCACCGTGCGCGCGGTGCGGGCGTCCGCCGCGCGGTACCAGTAGCCCTCGCTCGCCGTATAGATGCCGTTCAGCCGGGCGTCTGACTGGTTCTTGACCAATACCCGGTCGCCGACGGCGGTCAAAACCCCGTCGATCGTCTTCAGGCCGAGGATCCAGGCAACGCCGTCGACGATGACCGTCTCCAGATTTGCCGTCGTCGCCAGGCGCACGGGTTCTCGCTCGCCCGTCAGCAGGCGAACGGCGGCAGTTGCGGGTCGGGCCATGAGGCTTGCTCCATAAAAAAAGCCTCGCGAAAGCAAGGCTTGGAATTCGGGTTGGTTGGCGGCGTGGCGACGGGTTCGGATGGGATAAGCGCTGGCCCGTGCGGCCACGGCGCCACGGTCATTCAGGGTCTTCCTTGAGAAGTTTGGTCACGTTCGCTCGGCCAGGCGAGAGACAATTCAGCGGTCGGTTTTCTGTCCTTGGGCACGCACTTCCTGAACAAGCAGCAATGCCGGCTTGCACCCGGACTGGCTGCCGTGTTAACACCCGCGCACTGCGGTGGCTTGCGCTATGGGAGCGTCAATGTCGCAGCGCTTCCACAAGGTGTGATTTCCGATGAAAAAATCCGCGATTGTCGTCGCTGCAAACGACAACCGCACGGCAGAAGAAAGGCCGTTCGCTTCCCGGTACAAATCCGTCGGAGCGGTGGCGGCGCCGGCGGATTTACAGGCAGGAAGCGAGGAGCCGACCGAAGCCCGGACCCTGACGGCGTTGCAGATGTTCTGTCGCGTGGCGGGCGTCTAGATCGCCTTTGAGGCTTCATCCAGACGGCAAGGACAGGCTCTACAGTCCCGACCCGCTGTATCTGGTGGCCTCCTTCCACAGGGCGAGCGCAAGGGCGGGTGTCCGCCCCTTCACCACATATTCGCGGTCCCGGTAGCTTCCGGCCGCAATCCACACCGTTTTCGAGCGTTGATAGATCGTAATGCCCCGCTCGCTCGCCCGCGCGAACAGATCTGCGTCATTTCGATACATCGGTTCCAACCCCTGTGGCCCCCTCGAGGGGTAAGGTGCAACGAACATGCCAAAGTTTACGCCTAGCTAATATTATGCATCGCAGAGCTGCCAGCTGCGCCATCGAAGTGCACTGGCAGCCCTAAAGCTAAGGTGTTCCGTGGGTGTTTCCGCTGTATTGCACCTGAACTGCCCCCAGGTAACAGAATAGACCAATCCGGAAACATTTGCATAAAATTGTATTCTTCAGCCATCGGCGCCACTGGGCCAGCAATTCACCCAAACCAAGAAGTTGGACGACGGCGTGCCAGACTTCGGTGAGCGGGGCCACTACACGCGTCGGAAGGCCGGGCGGCCCGTGGGGGCACTGCGGCAGCCAGGCGAGGAACAGCTGACGGGAACGCGCTATAGCAGGCCGGATTCGCTCATCCCGCGGATCTTGGCGTTGCCTCCCGTCCGCCGGCCGGCCATCGCGTTGGCGGCCGAGTAGCCGCGCGATGGAGCGACAAGTAAGCGGCTCTGGACTCTAGTCGGGCAATAACGCTCTCCTGAACTCCACGCTGATCCGAGGCGCTTTGACGCCGTCGGCCACGACGCGGGTGATCCACTACGCATTGCCGACGTCGAACAGTTGGATGGATGCGGAAGGAAGCCCCAGTTCATCAAGCACATCTAAGGCGCGCTCCGACATCACGAGGTACAGTTTCTGATTAATTCCGAAGTCGTCGAGACCTGCTTTGCCGTCCACCTTGAGCCAGACAAACGGAGGGAGCACAACGTCGGGCTGCACTAGATGAAAATCCTCGGAAACGGTCACCTGCGCATCGGCGAATGTGGCGCCAGAGATGCCGATAGCGAGTAACCCACGTTTGGCTTCTTCGGTCACAAGAAAACAAGGAAACGAGGTCACGAGTGCATCTCCCAGCCAGCCCGCGAAATGATAGTGGAGCTTGCTCACAATGGGCGGATGAACGCTGGCATCCTCGACAGTGTCATCGCCTAGCTCACCGGCTACTAGAGGCTTTACTTCATAGTATCTCATTACCGAATTCTCGGCCGTTACGGCAACGGGCCGAAGTTCTTCCGCCCCAGCCATCATCTGGCCAAACGCAACAAGGCTGCGCCATATTCTTGCGACCACCGCATTCCCCTTTCAGGTCTTTGGAGAGATCCGCCTCGGTCATCTCCACCTTGTCGCTGCCGAGCTCGAGAGCCAACACCTGTCACCGCATAGGATCGAAACGATCGGAATCCCTTTCCTCTCGAAGCCGGCGCCTCCGGCCTCCCGCTCAGGTGGCTTCATCAGAAAAATGTAGCCGTCTCTCCGAGCTCGGGCAGAATGTGCTCTTCCGCGGTTGGTCTCTCCCCCGGTTTAGTTAATTGGTTCGATCGTCAGGATTCGGCACCGCGACCAGCGCCGCCCCATACGGATTAGAGCCAAATGCAACAATTTAGAGGCCGCCATTCCAATTTACGATTTGAGGTTTATTGGGGTCCCCGGAGGCAATCCCTTCACCTTCGCTATGACCTGGCCCATAATGTGCCAATAAACCTCGAGGTCCGACAGCTCCTGATTTGAGATGTCATCTTCTCCACCCAGGAAAAGCGGCTGCTTGTAGCCTATGCACTGGTCATAGGCTGGCTGCGCTCCGCCAGCCGCCAACCAGTCCTCCACATAGATGTTAACGGCCAATGCAGCGTCCGGGTTGTCTACAATCAGAGCGTCATGGAAAGTCTCTATATTAGCCGGTATTTCAAGGGCTTGCCCGGTACCAAGTTCAAACAGGACCACACCAGGCTGCCCGTGCTCAAGCCGCTGATTGTCGACTGCGAACGTCGAGCCTTGCCAATCATAGCCGAAGCAAGTGATCCGCCCGTTGGTTTCCGGGAAGCCAAGGTTGATCCTTGCGTTCCAAGCTGGCAAATCCTGAGCGTGGATAATCCGGTACAAGCCCTGCTTGAAAGAAGCGCCTCCGAAACTACTCAGCAACTCATTCAGGCCACGAATTTTGCTGTCCACGCCAGACTTAGCCGGGTCCGCCGCCACCCTGCTTTCAATCGGGAAACTTTGCCGGAATGCCTCGAACATTACCGCTCTCCAATCGTGACTTTATCTATGATAGTTCCAATAGGTAGATCTTTGATTAAATTATGAATTTGCGTACCCAGACTTCGATTAACACTGGCATCCAACCTGGCAAAATTGGACAATTGGTGGAGTCCTCCCAATTGCAGATCGATTATATGATCAATATCGCTGCCAAATGGAATTAGAATCCCGCGGCTTTGAAAATTTTCCTCGCGGATCTCACTTTGCGGACCGCGTGGCTAACCACGGTGATGCCTTCCGGTCAACATCATCACCTTGAGGTCTGCCGCCGCTCGCTGTGCGGCATTCCAATGAGACATGTAGGTTAAATGGAGGTTTTGGCGGACGGAAGTCGTGCTGGTTGGGACAGCGCTTTCAGCGGGCGGAATTGGGCTGTCCTCTGCTTTTTGAGGCAGCGAAGTCCGTTCCGAAGTTGCCAGTTCAGCAGAATCTCTTGCAGCGACAGAACCATGGTCCACCCCCTCCGAGAAAGTCTTCTTCGAACGGCTTGGCGAGCTTAGCCGCGCCACCGCTGCGAATTGCCGTGAGCCCTTTAGTAAAAGCTTGGCCTAGCGCCCTTAGAGCGGCAATGCTTTCAGAAGGCGCTCCGGATGAACTGGGGAAAGAATTCGACAGTGCGGCAATGGCCTCGAGAGGGTCACTGCGCAGAACCAAGACTGGTGTTAACGCTTGCATCGACGGCCGCCATATTCTCCAGTATGTCGCCTCCGCCTAGCTGCAAATCAATTCTATGATCGACATGGCTGCCGGCGGGCACACGGTTACCAGCAGCCAAAAATATTCTACGAGGCTTCATCTGTAACGGCGCCAGCGCCTTCGCTCTCCGCTGGAAGCGGGTGGGATTACGGTAACAGCGCACTGATTTCCTTCTTCGCCTGCCTCGCTTCGCAGCTTTGCCGATTTGCTTGGCAATCGGAGTCAAAGATGCCTCGTTGCCTACACAAGTGCCGACACATCACTCTTGAAGCAGCGACTGGTCGCGACCGATGGCCTCCACGGTGCGGCGCCCAGTCCTCAATGCCCATGAGCCATAGGGCTTGCTCCATGAACAAAGCCCCGCGAAAGCGAGGCTTGGAACAAGGGAACCGCTACAGCATTGGACGACAAGCCTAACTCAGCTCCCTTCTGGAGGTTCGAGAGGCTTTTTGCTTCGCCTCCATGGCGAGCTTTTTGTATCGCGCCGAGCGTGCCAGCCCAACGGCAAGTCTGCCAATTGCGCAACAGTTTCGTCAAGCTCCACTATCTCGACCAAGCCTACTAGAATTAGGTCATCTTGATCAATTTCAGCTTCATTTCCATAAAATTGCCACGACTCATCATCGGCATCATGTGAAGCGTATCCAATCCAGCCGCCGCCATGAAATATTTTTCGGGTCGAAATGACAGCTAAATTTCTTGGATCTTCGAACTTCCATCCATCCATATTGCCACCTACAATCTCCTTTCTCGCCTGCCTCGCTTCCCCGGTTTGACAGCTTTGCCGTTGTTCGGCAATCCGGGTCAAAAGCGCCTCATTGCCTACACGTCACTCTTGAAGCAGCGGCTAGTCGCGACCGGTGGCGAGGCAACGGGAAGATCTTCTCGTCCAGCCCGGTGCTGACATTGACCGAAAACTAGCATGTGACGCTGCCCAGATGAGCTTTGGCGTTATTCTCCACGATCAACATGGCGAAAGAAGTTGACGAAAGCGACCGCTTTCAAGTGAGCGGCTTCGGACTTCTAGCCGGGCAATAACGCCGCTTCTGAACTCCACCCTGATCCGGGGCGTTTTAACGTCTGCTACGACGCGGGTGCCACACTATTTGTTGCCGACGTGGAACGGTTCGATGGATGCGGAGGGTAGCCCTAGTTCATCAAGTACATCGAGGGCCCGCTCCGATATAACGAGGTACAGTTTCTGATTAATCCCAAAGTCGTCGTGACCTGCCTTGCCGTCCACCTTGAGCCAGACAAACGGAGGGAGCACGACGTCGGGCTGCACCAGGTGAAAATCCTCGGATATGGTCACCTGCGCGTCGGCGAATGTGGCGCCAGAGATGCCGATAGCGAGTAACCCACGTTTGGCTTCTTCGGTCACGAGAAAACAGGGAAACGAGGTCACGAGTGCATCTCCGATGCCAGCCCGCGAATTGAAAATGAAGCTCGCTCACTATAGGTGGATGGACACTTGTATCCGTGACAGTTCCCTCGCCCAGCTCTCCGGCTACCAGAGGCTTAATTTTATAATATCGTCCCAATCCACTACTTTGCCCTTTCGGTGGCCGCTCGGCGGTCTTCGACACTAGGCGGTTATCCATTGCCTCAGCATTGAAAAAATTCCACACCTATTTGACAACCAGTTCCAATCTTCCACTCAACCGTATGCAATCTGAAGTTGAATACGTCAATACCCGCGCATTTTAAGCACCTACAATATTGCACTGGCAATCCGTCGCAATTACGCAGATCCTGCGAGTCAATGTTTACAATATAGAAAGACGGGGCTAACTCAGCTTCGATTCTTGCAGTTCGTCGGGCATTTTGGCACGCTTCCATGGCGAAGTTTTTGTATCGCGCCAAGCATGCCAGCCATAGGGCAAATCAGCCAACTGCAAAATGGTATTATCCTTTTCAACCATTTTTTTTAAGCTTACTATCATGATATCGTTTTCATCGAAATCTTCTGATCCATGCGCATGAAATTGCCACGATCCATCATCATCATCATGCACCACGCGGGCAATCCATCCACCATTACGTATAGCTTTCCTGTTCACAAAAACAGCTACGTTCTGTGGGTCTTCAAATTTCCAGTTCGTCATCGCTGCACCTACTTATTCGATTTTTTCCTGTTTCTAATTCTTGCTACCAGCTTTGCATTGCTGTAGCTATTCGATCCAGGAGATTTGTTCGGATCAGCTGGAACACGCGGCTCTATATGATCATACTGCGCTTCGTTGGACGGAGGAGTCACGCCTCTTTTACTCTTCTTAGCCGGGACCAATTCTTGGCCATCCTCGTCATCTCTTAAAACGCCACCATTCACCCTCCTATTCTGTTCGGCGATCTTCGCTTTCTGCGATCTCGTGAAATTCTTGCCAGCCCCAACAGTTGGAGGGTCCTTCAGGTTTGAATAGGGTCTCTTTATTATCCCTTCTGCCGTGGGGGTTGATAGAATTTCTTTCGCCCCCCAGACCGAGATCGGCAGAGATATGTCATCCGAGATGATTTTTGAATTGGCGACGTTGGGATGCCTAGCGAGTCTTGCAGTCACCTGGCTGGCAATCGCATTGAGGCCCTCGGCAAGTACATTGGCGCCAGCGCCCCAAAGGGCGCCGCTGGCCGTCCCCCCAGGGACGCTCCCGCCTGTGTTGTAGGCGTATACCCCACCGTAAGCGCCACCCGCCACGCTCCCTACGGCGGTTCGCGTGCCGAGACCGGCCAACCCGCCGCCCTCCGCAGCCACGCCGATCCCTACCCGGCCCAGCAAGCTGAACAGGCCTTTGGCGGCGCCATATCCTGACAAACCGGCGCCAAGGCCCTCGGCCACCCAACCGGCCATGCCAGCCCGGTCCTCGGCGTCCGCGGTCTGCGCCTGCTCTTCTTTGAGGCGCTCCTCATAGCCCCCACCCGATTCCGACGGGGCCAGCTTGGCGACGAGCGCGTCCGCTCCGCCAGCGGTCGCCCCCTTGGCCATGATCCGACCGATATCTCCGAAAGCCAGGCCGAACTGCTGCAGCGAGGACATGGTGCTGTACTGGGCTTGGGCCGGATGTTTCCCAATCCAAGCCAACCCGTCCTTGAGCGCTGTAAGTTGGGCTTCCAACAACTCTGGCGTCATGTTCGGATCTTGGGCGGCCCTGGCCCGCCATTGGGCTTCCGCCGCCAAGGAAATCTGTTCGGCCATCGCCCTGCGCGCATCTGGATCGCGAACCGCCAAAACAATCGAACTCAACTCCGCAAGGCGCTCTTCGAACGGCACGCCTTGGTCGATGTATTTCGCGGCTCGCTGATCAGCTGACGCCCAGGGCAGCGGCAGTATCCTGTCGAAACCCATCTCCTGCTGGGCAGCGACGACCCAGGTGATGGCAGTCTGGAACTCCTCGGGAGTTGCGATCTTGCTCCAGTCCGGGGCCTGGCCCGGGAACATTTGGCTGACATAGCCAACGGGGTCAGCACGCCTGGCGCCCAGCACCAATTGCGCGGCGCCGGCCTCTATCTCGTATTGCTCGCGCTCTTCGGGTGAGCCGTTGGGTGCGGGCTCAAAATCCCGAAGTTCAGCATGTATCGCCCGGTTCGGCGCGCGACGTATGTCGAAGACCGCACCGGCTACCCCAGCCGTTATGTTGAACGTCTTGAAATGCTTGGCGCCCTCTTCCGCACCGTAGATATCGACGAAGTCCTGCTCGGTCGGCCTCTCCTCGGGATATTGGCCCGTGCTGGCGATGACAGCCGGGGCGTTTTGCTCCGCGAGTTGAACCTTCGCGCGGGCATTGACCAGTTGCGCGCCGGTCGCCGTGTTGGCCTGATTCCTCAGCGCTGCGAGATCGCTGGGCTTCAGGTAGGTGATAACGTCGAGTGGTATGGTTGTCTTATCATCCGGCGTCGTCGAACTGCTTCGCGCTAATACCTGCGCACGAACGTCGACCAGCGTAAGCTTGCCAGTTCCATTCCCGGCGGCGACATTTGAGCTGCCCGAGGCGTTGGAACCACCAACAGCCTCGGCGCTGTCTTCCTTGGTCTGGCTTCCAGCTTGCGCCCCACCCAGCATCTCCGCGGCCCGCTGCGGATCCTTCGCGATCATCGCCTGCACCAGCGCCTTGGCCGTGTTGCTGCGCCAGGCGGCTTCCGCCGCTTGCCTGATGAGCGGGTTGCCGATCTTGGCAATCAGGTCAAACCCGCTTTGCCGGATCGCCTCGAAGTTCGCGGTGTCGTTCGGGTCGCTTTGCGCGATGGCGCTGGTGGACATGGCGTCGACCTTGGTCCACTCGGCCAGCTCATAGTCGTCGCGGCGCTGGCGCTGCCGCCGCGCCATGCGCCACGCTCCATCCAGGCGCATCGCCTCCTTCTGCCTGGCGAAGTCGGCGCGCTGGCTCTCGGGCATGTTCGGCAGGGCCTCGTCGAACAGCATGTCGAAGAGGCCTGATTTGACCACGCGGCCGGTGCGCGGATCGACCAGGCCGTACATGGCCTCGTGCAGGCCGTTGCCGTCGGCCGGCGCATTCGCCGTCACCTCGTCTTCCGCCTGCGCGATCTGGCCGTCGAACCGGCGGCGAAGGAGATCGGCGTCGAACGCCTCCTGCTGCTCCTTCACTTGCTGATAGCGCTCGGCCACCGCCGAGAGCTCGTCGCCCAAGCCTTGCATGGCCCTGCCGACCGGCGCGCTGTCGGGGTAGGAAACCACAGTGCCGGTGTCGAGCCGGCGCGTTGCCAACTGGAGAGGAATGGTCGCCATTTAAATGTTCCCTGCCCACGGATTCCTGAGATTCGAGCCGCCGAAGATCACGGCGCGGCCGGTTGCCGCGCCCGGGCTCTTGGTCGGGATTTTGGAAAGGCCGCCAAGCAGCGCGTTGCCGGCCTTGAAGATCGAGGCGGCGGCCGCCTGCCTGCCGGAAAAGCGCGCGATGGCGGCTTGTGTGTCGAGATTGTTCTGGCGCAGCCGCGAGCCATACAGGATGGCGTCGAGATCGAGTTGCCCCTGCCTGGCATTGGCCGCCAGCACCTCGGCCGGCGAGCCAGATATGCCCACGCCGGAGGCGCCCGCCTGGGCCCGCGCCTGCGAAAGCAGGAGATCCTGCCTGTGGCGCTCCTGGCTCTGTTCGAAGGCAGCACTTTGCGCATCGGCCTGCGCCTGCTGCCCGTAGGCCTTGGCCTGGTAACCGGCCGCCTGGTTCTGCTGCCGGCCTTCGATCAATGCGCCACCCACCGAGATGGCCGTGCCGAGAAGGGCTAATGTGCACATGGTCAGCCTCGCTGGGATGCGGCAATGGGGTTTTTCCTGGCTGCCCGCGCGCCGAGCGCCGGTCGCGGGTCGAGCGCGCCGCCGGGGTTGGTGAACGACAGAAGCAGCCTGTCGGCCTGGAGCGCCGGGCGGCTGAGGCGCGCCGGCGCCGCCGCGCGCGGGCCGGCCATGGCGGCACGGCGGGTGCGCGCGAGGTTGACCTTGAGCTCGCCAAGCCCGGTGGCGTCGAACAGGCCATTGGCGGTGGCGATGGCGCGGGCGAGCGCATCCGCCTCGAACAGGTCCTGGCGCAATAGCTCGACCAGCCGGCGGGCGTTGCGCCAACGCTGCGTCAGCGCCTCCGCCTTGGCCTTTGCCTCTTCGCCCAGCGCCTGGACATCGGCGCGCGCCTCGCTCGCGGCGGCGGCGGCGCGGCAATTGTCCGCCGCCGCGATGGCCTTCTCCAGCAGCGCGATGGTGTCGTTGCAGTCGTCTAGCGCGATCCGCGCGGCGCAGAGATCGCCGTCGCCGAAAATGGCGCGGTCCTCGGCCTGTTCGCAGTCGCGCCGGCGGGCGATCGCGCCGTTGAGGTCGGTTTCGAGCAAGGCGATGACGGCCGCGAAGTCGGCAGCCGTCCGCGCCCTGCCGAGCTGTTCGGCATGGGGGGTGATGGTCACGGGATGGATCCTTGTGGTAGGGATGGGAGGCGGTGGAGCGCCGATCTCCCCCCTTGTTGTGGGGGAGATGCCCGGCAGGGCAGAGGGGGGCGCGAAGGATCGCGGCTTTGATCAATTCACGAGCGACGATCGCCCGGTAGAAGTGGGTTGCGTGAGAGGCCGGCGGGACAGCGCCCCCCTCTGGCCTGCCGGCCATCTCCCCACGAGGGGGGAGATTGGCAGCCGCGCTGCCTTCGCCGGTCTCCAGCGTCAGATCAGCCGCCCTACGGCTCGGCGTCGAACACCGGCGTGAATGCGCGGATCGTGCAGGGCGTCGGGTTGACGTGGCGGATGCGTACCCGGCCCTGCCCTTCCCAGCTGTCGTCGATCGGCACCTCGACATTGCCGGTGAACAGGCTCGCCTTGCCGTCGGGCGCGACGATGGAGGGCATGCGCACGCTTTCCCAGCGGCCGCGGATCAGCGACTGCACCTGAAGCCCTGTCGTGTCGGTCTCGAGCAGCGACAGGATGACACCCGCCACCTTCTTGCGCCGGCCGAGGATCGAGCCGTCCCGGCCGGCGACGTCGAGCTCCAGCGTGTCGGCCTGCGACTGGAACGCAAGCCCGGCCTGCCATTTGGCCGCGACGGCGCCGCCGGGCAGCGTCACCTGGCCGGAGGCGACCGGCAGCCCGCGATGGACCTTGCCGCCGGCCAGCACGTCGACCCTTTCGCCGTTGAGATGGCCAAGCCCGGACACGGTGTTGACGGCGGCGCCCGAATAGGTCAGGCCGCAATCGACCTGGAAGGCGTCCTCCAGCGCTCCGTATTCGAACGGCGCCGTCATGATCTCGATATAGCGCCTGGTCACGCCGCCGATGGTCCGCCTGACGATCAGCCAGATGTCGTCGACGCCGTTCTGGCCGGGCGTCACCACAGCGCTTTCGACGGCCGCCCAGCCGGACCCGGTGACGGTGCCGCCGAAGCGGTGGCGGTGCATGCCGCGCACCTCCTGCGAGGGCTGGTGGGTGTAGCCGCCGAGCTCGCCATTATCGAGCGGAAACCACAGCATCGGGTCGGGGTCGGTCTGGAACGCCAGCTCGACCACGCCACGCTTGGCGATATGTTCGGAGATCTGGCCGATATCGTCGGAGGTGAAGCGGCCGGTCGAAGCCTGCGTCAGCTCGGCGATCGAGCGGCGCGAGCGTGTGACATAGAGGAACGACTGGCCGGCATCGACCGGGCGGATGCGGGCGCAGCCCGACGTGCGCGAGCGCCGGTTCTTGAACGAGGAGGGCGTCAATGCCTCGTCGATGCCGGAGCCGGAGAGCGCGCGGATGCCGCCGAGCGTCCCGATCAGCAGGGCGCCGTCCGATTCCGCGATCCACGTGATGTCGTTCGCCTGGCCGCCGCCGGCCTGTAGGAATTCCAGCGCGTCGTCATCCTTCTCGCCCAATGCGAAATTGTTGAAATCCCCCGTCGCCGATGCGTAGACGGAAAACTTGCGGCTGAAAGCCAGGCGCTCCTCGTAGAGCGATCCGCTTTCGACATATTTCCCCGGCACAAGCGTGCCCAGGCGCCAACGCGATATCGGGCTGAGGTCGGGCAGTGCGAAACCATGCAGTTGGACTTTCACCGCCGTGGCGCTGGTGCGGCTGGTGATCTTGGCCCAGCGCCAGCGGCCATCGGATGCGAGCAGGCGAATGGCCCGGCCGACGTCCGAAGCCTGGAAGCCGGCGCCGCCATTGATGCCGGCGGTCGATGACGCCGTGAGGTCGAACGGCGTCTGGCTGGCCGCCGCCCGGTTGAGGTTCAGTTCGGAAAACGCGCTGTCCGAGGCGCCGTTGATCGCCTTCCATGTAAAGCGGTGATATTCGAACGCCAGCTTGTTCAGGAATTCATAGTAGCGGGTTTCGCCGCCCGACCAGCCGGTCTCGCCGGTGCGGCTGTCGAGCGTCACCCATGTCGCGCCGTCATTCGATCCTTCGAGCACCCAGATCGTCGGCGTGCGGTCGACCGTCCCGCCTGTGCGTGCGGTCAGGTAATAGTTCTCGACGATGGCCTGGGCGCCACCGGCAAGCTGGTAGGTGACCGAGCCGTTGGTGGCACCGGTGATGCCGCTGTCCGTCTCTGTCGCCTTGTCGAAAAGCTGGTAGGCGTCCCCTGCCCCGCCCATGCCTGAGACCGTGCCGGAAGGCGCGTTGTTCGACGTCATCTTCGGCGTCAGCGCGCCATAGTCCGCGGGCGTCAGCGTGGTCGGCGTATCGTTGATGTCGTCATAGGGCCCGTCGTCGATCGCGTAGTCGTCGAGCGCCCATGCCGTATGGGCGGTGCGCGTCAGCACCTTGAGCGGATAGTCCCTGTGGGAAATCCACATCTGGTCCGCGGACTGCACATAGTCGAGATCGAACAGGTCGGCTTCAAGATAGGGCGAGGCCACCTCGACCGTGCCGACACGCGCGCCATAGGCGTAGACGCGGATGTAAAGATTGCCGAATTCCAGCATATAGGCCTGATCGGCCGAGAAGATGAACGGGATCGCCCGCGTCGCCCTGGCGGATGTCTTGACTTCGCCGACGAAACGGGTGCCGCCGCGCTTGCGGATGCCGCCATGCGGCAGGGTGACGAAATTCTCGCATTTCGACAGCGCCGCGCGGTAGAGATCGAGCGAGGCGCGCGCATGCAGGCGCGGCGAGATCTCGCCGCGGGTGAAGACATCCTGGACCGGATAGAGCGTCGCCATCAGCGCATGGCCCCCGCACCAAACCGGCTGTCGCCGCGCCGCATGGCCCAGCTCGATATCGAAAGCCGTCCGCCGCGCTGGATGGCCTGCGCGGTGAAGGCGGCGTCCAACGCGCGGTCGTAGGCCGAACGCGCTATGTCGATCATGCCGGCCTTGTGCGTCAGCGGATGCGCGACCTTGATGGCGAGTGCCGCCACCAGCACTTCGGTGAACAGCGCGTCCCAGTCGTTGGGGTCGGTGAGGTTCGCGACATAGCGAATGGTGAGCGGTCCCGCCTGGTCGCTATAGACCAGGCCCGCCTCCTGCCGCCACGAGATCGCGATGCCGTCCGGCTCGCCTTTGTGGGTCAGCGGCAGCGGGCGAAGACAATCGACGGGGAGTTCATAGACCCAGTTCAGCGTGCAATCGCCGGAACCGGTATCGCTGCCGGCCACGGATGCCGAAAGGATGGCGAACACCCAGGCGTATTTCGTCAACTCGGCTTCGCGGGTCAGGTCGAAATGCATGTTGAGCAGGCGCGCGGCCTTGATGTCCTGGTCGAGGCTGTCGATCGGCGCCTCGTCAAGGACGGCCAGCGCCATATTGGCGATGTCGGTCGGGGTTATGGCCATGGGTCAGCGCCTCCGTGGGTTGTGATTGCGGCATGAAAAAAGCCGCTCGAAGCGGCTTGGCGGGGTTGTTGGCGCGCTACGGCGCCCCCCTCTGTCCTGCCGGACATCTCCCCCACGCGGGGGGAGATTGGCAGCTTCACCGGTGGCGCTCTTCTCCGCACATCGGAGATTAGCGAAGGCCGCGACGACATCCGATCTCCCCCCTTGTGGGGGAGATGTCCGGCAGGGCAGAGGGGGGCGCGAAGGAATGCCACGCAGAAAGGAGGTGGGCTCAGCCCACCTCCCGGGAGACGAAACCCTACGCCTCGGTCGTCTTCAGCGCGATGAACGTCATGGTCTTGACGCTCGACGCGGTGCGGTCCCAGTTCGCCGCGAGCGCCAGCTCCGCATCGGTGGCGAATTCGCCGGCGGTGGAGGCATCGAGGAAACGGGTGCCGGGAACATGCGGCACGAAATGCCGGCGGCCGACCATTTCCGTCACCCCGCCGCCATGGCCCTGGCGGGGCTTGCGGTCGAACTCCAGCGGCCCGCCTTCCGTGTTGACGGGCAGCTCGTTCCACAGGATCGCCTTGTCCTTGAACATGAACGCGGTGTAGACGCCCGCCGCCTGCGGGATGTCGTCGTCGACCACGCAGCGCAGCCCCATATAATAGGGGATGAGCGGCCCGCCCTGCTGCGAGGACGGCACATAGTCGATGAGGTCGGCGAGCTTCAGCGCCTTCATCTGCTTGGAATGGATCCAGAGGGTGCGGAACTTGTCGGCGCGGTCGCCCATCAGGTAGGCCGCTTCGATGATGTCGGTGTCGACGATGGAGGCGCCGGTGGCGCGCACCAGGTCGCCGCCGTCATTGGCCAGATTGTCGGCGACGACGCCTTTGAGCATGCCGATCAAGGTCAGCTTGTTGGCGCGCTGCCAGTACTCGGTTTGCCGCTTGACGATCAGCTTCTGCGGATCGTCGCCGGCCAGGATCGAGGTCAGGTCGGGAACGCCCCACGCCTGGGCGCGGACATTGCGGGCGGCGACCTCGCGGCGAGAGCCGATCTTCTTCATCTCGATGGAATCGGCCGGATCGTCATTGACCGGCTCGGACGGGTCATTGCCGAGGTCCTTCCAGCCGGGCATGTCGACGGAACGGCCGCCCATCGACAGTTTCGAGGATATGGCCGGATCGGAAAACAGGATGCCGGCCTGGTAGATTTCGAGCGACTGGACATGTTCCTCGAAAGCGTATTGGGCATAGACGGACGGAACGATCGCGTCCGCGATGCGGGTATAGGCGTCTGCCATTTTTCTCTTCCTTCAGGTTTGATTTGCGGCTGATGCGCCGGGATCAGAGCGGGTTGTTCGGCATCCAGAGATCCGGGTTTTCGCCCGCTTCCCTGGCCAGCCGCCGGGCGCGTTGAGGGTCACTTTTGACAAGGGCTGATATCGCCGAAACGTTGCGCTCGCCGGCGGCGTTGCGCCGGAAGGGGTTTTGGCCCCTGGGCGCCGCGTCGGCGTCGATCGTGTCTTCGCGGAACATCGCCTCGCCGATCGCCTGGAAGGCCCTGGCGATCTGCGGATCGGTTAGGGCGCCGTCGGGCAGAAGGATGCCCTTCTGCTTGTAGGCATCGACCAGGCCGAGCTTCTTCATCGCCCGGTTGGCGACCTCCAGCTTCTGGCGAAAGCCGTCGCTGTCGGTCGGCCCCCAATCCTTGACGAGGTCGTCATGCGTGGCTTCGACCGAGCGGGCGAGCGCTGCCTGCTGGGCCGCCGCCTGCTCGGCCATGTAGCCGACGAACCTGTCATGATAGGCCTGGGCGATCTTCGGCGTGGCGCCGGCTTCGACCGCCCAGGCCTTGGACGCCTGGGCGAGTTCGTCCGAATAGGCGAAGCTTTCCGGCAGGCCGTCAGGCCGCCGGTATTCGACCTTTTCGGGCGATGTCAGCGGACGCATCCCCTCGGGCAGCCGGGCATGGAATTTGTCCCAGTCTTCCTTCGGCGCGTCCCTGGCTGGAACGCGCAGGCTTTCGCCCTGCTGCCGCTCCAGCTCCGCATAGGATGTGAAAACCCGATCGAGGCTTTCAGGCTTGGTCCAGCCCTTGGCTTCAGCAAGCTTGCGGTTGCCTTCGGAAAGACCGTCAAACCAACTTTTGCCGGCAAGCGCGGCGGACCCGTTATCCGCGCCTGCCGGAGGCCGTTCCGGGTTGCCCGCCGGCTGCGACGAGGCAGCCACGGACCCGGCATCTGCCAGATCTATCATGTGATGTTCCTTTGTTGAGGTTAGAAGGGAAATCAATGTCGCTGGCCTAACCAGTAGTCGCTGCCTCTATGGACAGGCACTTGAATTGTGTGTATCCATACACAACATGAAGAGCGCCGATGTCATCGTCAGACTGATGGCCGATGGCTGGTTCGAAGTGGCTCGAAAGGGCAGCCATGCCCAGTTCAAGCACGCGACCAAGAAAGGTCGGGTCACAGTTCCGCATCCCAAGCGCGACATTCCGATCGGCACGCTGAAAAGCATCGAAAAGCAATCCGGTCTCAAATTGAGGTAGACAGATGCGCCACTATATCGGACTGATCCACAAGGAAGCAGACAGCGATTTCGGCGTTTCCTTTCCCGACTTTCCAGGCGTGGTGACGGCCGGCACGAGCCTCGACGAGGCCCGCGCCATGGCGGAGGAAGCACTTGCCTTTCATGTCGATGGTCTGGTCGAGGATGGCGAGGCCATACCCGAACCCTCATCGCTGGAGCAGGTGATGGCGGACAAGGACAATTTGACCGGCGTCGCCGTCCTGATCGCCTTGAAGACCGAGACGAAGAAGGTGGTGCGGGTCAACGTCACCATCCCCGAGGATGTCCTCAGCGAGATCGACCAATATGCCGAGCGCCACGGCTACAGCCGCTCGGGATTTCTGACCGCCGCCGCCAGGAAGATCATCCAGGCGGTCTAGCTCCAGCTGAATCATGTGCACGGCAAACGGCGCTACCGCCTTGTTCTAAAGAGGTGTTTTCCATCAACGCCCGAGAAACCATGTCTTATATCGTGAGAACGTATGCCCCCGTTCCGCCGCAATGCGGCCGCACGTGGCGAGCCATAGGGACTTCAGGCCTCAAGGGAGACGTCACATGAACTTTCACAAAGCCATAGCCGCCGTTCTGATGACTGCCGCGCTGGCAGGCTGCGCGCAGACCGAAGGTCAACAGAGAGCCGGAACCGGTGCGCTGATCGGCGGCGCCGGCGGCGCGCTCGTCGGCCAGGCCATCGGCGGCAACACCAAGAGCACCGTCATCGGCGCGGCCAGCGGCGCGCTGCTCGGCGCTGTTGTCGGCTCGGCCACCACCCCGCAGCGCCGCGGCGAACAGCTCTGCCGCTACCAGGACCGCTACGGCCGCATCTACACCGCCCCTTGCGACGACCGGTATTACAACGGCAATTATTGATCGTTAGCCGCCTTCTCCCCGTTCACGGGGAGAAGGCAAGCCACCGCCTCAAGCCGCGAAGTTGTTGTCCACGAACATCTCGGCAAATTGCTGGGGCGTGAGCGTCACGTTGTTGTCTCGCGCGATTTTGAGGTTCCTTGCCCACATATCCCGGATTGCTGCCGGCATTCCCTCAGGCATGTGCATAGACTGGGCTATTGCATCATGCCATTGTCCATCGCCGCCATAGATAGATTGCAGTTTGGGACCTATCTTCTTCAAGCCATCCTCCGACTCTTGAGAAAGTTCTCCGATGGCCCAGAGCACATAAAGCTCCAGCAGCCTAAGCAGCGGCTGTCCATCATAACGTAGGTCAGTCGACATATTACCTCTCATGCATCATAGGTGGCGTAGTAGATAAGCCTCTCACAGATGGCGGAAAGGCTAGGCTTTTCTTTCAGCGACGCGACCAAGCCCTCGGTGAACTCGATCGCGATGTAGATTTCGAGAAAGTATGTCAGGCCTGCCTTGGCTGCCTTTGCTGGTACCAATGCATCCTCAGGCGCAATCGCAACCATCGCGTCCGAATCCTCGGTCCAAGGCTCCGACGTAGGCTTGCACAATAATCGACCGAAGTAGTCATTGCCTTCGTGAGGTCAATACTCCCCGCACCCTAGCCATCCGCCTGAGGCGCCTTCTCCAGTGCCGCCTTACGCTGAATTTTGATAGTTCGATTCCAGAAACGCACCGCTTCAAAATGCTCTTGTCTGGTCAACCAGATCTTGTTCTCCAAACGGACTGGATCGCCGCCAACCGCAATCGGTGTGACCTCGAACAGTTCCATGCCCTTGGAGCGCGAATTTGTATCTCGGACGCTCATTTCCAGTCCTTCAGCCTAGCAAATAGACCGGCGAGGTCTCGCGCTATCGTCTGGGCGGATTGCCGTTCCATAAATATAAACGGGATGCGCACGATTGGCATTTCCACATCGTCGATGTCGAAGCCATAGGCTTCCCCCCCTCCATTCGATGCGAACAAGAGGATGCCTGGCGCGTATTTTTCAACCTCATATTCTCGATTGAAGTCTACCAACTCTTCGGCTTTGAAAAGAATTATATAGCTGTCGCCGATGAAGCCTTCACCTCCATTATGCTCTCTAAGGAAATCGGTGTAATCCTTGGGCAGCGTCACTCCCAAGTTTGCGGACAGGCCATCGACAACTGCGGCTTCAGCCGGTGCGTCGAACTGCCCCTCGGTTAAACTATATCCCACTGTCATCCTCCCAGGTCCTTCAGCAACTGATTCCACCACGGCGTAGCCTGTTGTCGATGAACTTCGCGAGGCAGAATAATCTCGTTGGAGGTGTCGATTGGACTACCGCCAAACTTCACTGGAGAGGCCGGTCAGCGTTGCGTCGCCGCGACAACAAAAGCGCGATCCCGTTACTGTTCGTAGGGTTCGACCACTGCAAACGGTATGCCTAATGATTCCAGCAGATCAAGAATGCGTTTCGAGATGACGAGGCGATAGTCTGTTGCGATCCCGAAATCGTCGCGGCCAGCTTTCCCATTCACTTTCAGCCAGACGAATGGCGGAAGTTCCAGCCCGGGTTGATCTTCCTGACACTCCTCGGAAATAGTCACTTCCGC
Source organism: Mesorhizobium sp. BR1-1-13 (assembly GCF_020165515.1). NCBI lineage: Bacteria > Pseudomonadati > Pseudomonadota > Alphaproteobacteria > Hyphomicrobiales > Phyllobacteriaceae > Mesorhizobium > Mesorhizobium sp. BR1-1-13. The sequence goes on along the minus strand of NZ_JAIUIH010000013.1, from coordinate 95,204 downwards.
CTCGGCGAACCCTGCACCTGAAAAGCCCATTTTCTGCAGTGCGCGCTGGGTTTCTTCAGTCACGAGGAAACAGGGGAATGTCGTAACGATCACATCCCCAAACCAGCCCTCTACCTCGTAGTGAAGTTTGGTCACGATCGGTGGATGGACGCTCGGATCTAGAACTGTGCGTTCGCCAAGCCCACCCGCGACGTTCGGCCATATATAGAAATATTGCATCACTCACCTATTGGGGGGCTGAACAGATGTCCATATTTCTTGTCTATATAAGTCATGTAGTCCAGCACTTGCTGACGAATTGGCTCGCGATTCGACGCATAAAATGTGTCCCATTCGTATCGAAAAATAATCTTGTGCAAAAGACCATCAAGTTCTTTTGGCACACCGCGAAGATTCTGAAGAGAGTGCATCTCATCTTTGGCAAAGAGACTTGGGAATCTTCCCCATATTTGCCGCTCTGCGGAATGATGGACCACAACCTCTCCTACTAAATTATCGACTTTGCGTGCCCGGAGAAGAAATTGGGTCGTTGAGGCCGACGGCGCTCGGCATACGGAAGTCGATGCCTTGCAGTCGACGAAGCAAGGTCAGTGCGTTTGGACCAGGATGGTCCTGCGTTTCGGGAACGACGACGTCATCCGCGACATCGACAACGTCTGCAGCATATTGTGATCGCGGCTGGGGCTCGGGGATGCAACCTGACGACGGGGGTCGGCGGGACAGCGCCAGCCTCCCAAGGATGCGGTCGCTAAATAGCTACCTTTCCTCCATCCTCGCCGCCATCTCCAGCGCTGCCAGCTGTTGCTCGTCCAGCGTCAGGAACCCCATGATGTGCTGCACCACTTCGGCGCGGGCGTTGCTGAGCGCGCTGTGCAGTTCGAACCCGTCGGGCGTTCTGGTCCGCGCCATCCACTCGCCATAGGACGGGCGGCGGTAATAGCCTGTCGTGGCGGTGAGATCGGCCAGCACCATCTCGCCGTCCGGGCCGGAGAACACCCGCAGATAGGCCTTGGTCAGCGCATCCTGCGCCTTGGCTGCGCCGCCGGTCTTGCGGGAATGGGCGAAGCGTTTGCGGCTCATGCGCCGGCACCTGGCACATCAGGCCCACCCGGCGCGCCAGCCGGTGCACCACCCTCCCCGCCCTGCATCAACCCTTGCAGGCTGTCCAGCAACCCGCTGTCGCGCGCCTGCACGGCCGCCGGCACGGCGTCCCTGGCAACCTTGCCGGCGGTGGCGAGCGCCGCCATGCCGGCCTGCGCCTGGCTGGCCTTGGCTCTCGTATCGCGCAGGCCAGTCACCTCGTCCTTGCGGCGGAAGATGCGCTGCGGGCTGCGGCCGGCGCTCTGCACGACGCGGAGCGCCTCGTCGCTGTCGATATTGTCCATCACATCAGGGTCGAACTGCGCCATCTGCATGGCCGTGGTCACCAGCTGGATGGTGTCGCGCGCTTCCGCTGAGCGGCGCAAGACATCGAGCGGACCGGTGAAGGTCGGCCGCACCGCCTTGCCCGCCAGGCTCGCCGGCGGCAGGAAGCGGCTGTCCTCGTCATAGAGGCCCTTGTCCTCCAATATGCCGAGCTCGCGGTCGAGATTGGTGGCAAAGCCCGCCTGGATGATCGAGCCCGACGGCCCGAGCAGGGCGCCCTTCTCCTCCTGGCGGATCAGCGCCTCGGTGGCGGTCATCTGCGGGTTCTGCACCAGGGTCTGGAACAGATTGACGAACATCATGTCGCGGATCTCCTCCGCCCGGCTCGCCGCATAGTCGAAAGCGTAGCTCGGGTTTTGCCCGGTGGTGATCGGCTGGATCAGCGGCCTGCCATTGTCGTCGATGAGGCCCGGATAATTCTCGCCGGGATTGAGCACCGGCACATAATCGAGCCTGGCCTTCGACGCCGTCGGCGGATCGGTGATCTGCTGGAGCGCGCGCAGGCCCGAGCGGCGCACCGCGTTCTCCTCGCGCACGGTCGTCAAGGTTTCGATGGTCGGCGAGATGCCATAGGCGTCGCCCTCGTAGCGGCGCCAGTTGAAGGCCGCCACCGGGAAGGTGCGAAAACCGCTCTCGCGCACGATCTCCTCCTCGGCCTCGATGACATGGTAAGAGGCAAAGGCGGCATCGAGATAGCGGTAGCTTCCGCCCGAGCGGTACATGCGGCGCTCGTCGCGCGGCTGGATGCACTGGATGAGCGCGATCTTCTCCTCGCTTTTGGCGGGGTCGTCGACCAGCGCCTTGATGCGCGCCGGCAGTTTTTCGTAGCCGAGCAACTGCGCCGCCTGGCGCGCGGTGCGTTCGTAGCGGCGGTGGAAAATGTCGACCTGACCCCAGCGGTTGCGCGAGAGATAGCCCTCCACCACCGGGATCGAGGCGTAGCGGATCAGCGTCGATCCGAACCCCTCCTCGGCATAGAGATAGGCCGGGCCGTAGCGCACGACGTTGCGCAGGCAGGCCTGCGTCGCCGGCACGAAGTTGGAATTGGCGGAGTAGCGCAGCGAAAACAGGAAGTCGCGCAGGCCTTCCGCCCATTCCTTCTCCTCGTCGGTCTCCTCGTCGTCCATTTCGGCGGTGGTCAGCCCGTGCCATTTCTCCGACTGCGGAATGATCAGGCTTTCCAAGCCCGCGGCCAGCCGGTTGGCGGCCGAGTTGATGGTATTGGCATAGACGCGGGCGCCGCGCCGCTCCTGCCGCTCGGCCTGGCTGTCACCGCGGCGGCTGCCGCGCCCGGACCAGATGTCGGGCGCATCGGGATCGCAGAACTCCGCCACCGCCTCCCAGACAGGCTCATAGGCGGCGCGCTCGCTCTCGAGTTCGCACTGGCGGGAAAGAATATCGCGGGCACGGGAATCGGTCATGTTTTGCCTTGCTCAGATCTTGAGGGATGATCGGGAGGTGCCGGCGGGACAGCGCCCCCCTCTGCCCTGCCGGGCATCTCCCCCACGAGGGGGGAGATTGGCGGCTTCAACGTTCTGTCATCTTTTGCCCATTTGCCCGCGCTAGGCTCTCTTTCGCGGGCGGGCGTTGCAGGAGGTCGATGTGACGACGACAAGCCTTGCCGCCCTGAAAAACCAGAGCAAACGGACCGTTAAACGGCTCATCGGCTACGATTCCCGCAACTGGCTGCGAATCCGCCAGATCGAAGCCTTCACCACCTTCCTGACGGCTGCCAACCGCAAATCGCGGGACGTGATCGAGATCTCGCCAGGCTGGAACCGCTACTGGAAGGCGATGTGCCCCAATTATCGCTCGGTCGATTTCCCCGATTTCGATATCTGCAAGGATCGCACCGACGAGCAATACTCCATCGTCATCGCCGATCAGGTGTTGGAGCATGTACAGCGGCCGCTTGCCGCCGCGCGGAATATCCACGCCATGACCCGCGACGGCGGCTGGGCGATGGTGGCGACGCCGTTCCTGTTTCGCGTCCATGCCAGGCCGCACGACTACAACAGGTGGACGCCGGCCGGCCTGAAGCAGTTGATGGTCGATGGCGGCTTTGCCGAGGACAACGTCCAGGCGTTCGGCTGGGGCAACAAGGCCTGCGCCCGCGCCCACATAGGCGGCCCGGTTCGCGCCTACGGCCTGTGGCGGGACCTCAGCAACGACGAGGAATACCCGGTGATGGTGTGGGCGTTCGCGAAGAAGGGGTGAGGGTTCTTCCTTCTCCCCTTGCGGGAGAAGGAAGAACCCTCACCCGCGCCGTCGCTTCACCGCCCTTGCATGCCGCCTCCAGTACCACCAGTCCAGCACGCGCCGGCGAAAACTGCGCTTCATCGCGGCCATGGTCACACCCCCAAAAGCACGCGGCGCTGGCCGGCGAGGCTGCCGGGCGCCAGATCGGTCTTGATGGTGCTCGCCGTGCCCTGGCGCTGTTCGAGCTCAGCCCGAAGTGCTGCTTCGCGCGCCTGCACGTCCTTGTCCTGCGCCGTCGGCACTGCCGGCAGAGGCTTCAATTCCGGTGGTTTTTGAAACAGACACATGGTTCCAGCCTTCCCTTGTCCAGTCGTAGAGGAAAAAATCTTCGCCGTTGCGGCCATAGCCCGGCAGCAGGCAGCGCTGCGTAGCGCCGAGCCTTGCCAGCCAGCGCAGCGCCAGTTCATTGCCGGCCAGCGCCCGCGCCTCGACCCGCCAGGCGCCGCGGGCGGAAACCTGCGGCCCGAGCACCGTGTGAAAAAATCCGGTGATGCCAGGCACGCAACGCTTCATGCGGCGCGTGCCCCAGCTCCAGGCAATCCACAATCCGCTGCGCTGCTCGGCGGCGCCGAAGGCCGCCTCCGGATTGCCGTCGAGCTCGGCCACATAGGCAAGCCCCTGCAGCGCGGTAAGCGCCAGCAGCGTCGGCGACCATTGGTCGAGCTGGCAATCGATCTCGACCCGGTCCTCGGGCCGCAAATTGGCGCCGATGTAGGAGAGGTCGCGGAGCGTCGCGGGGACGATGCGGAGGGTCATGCGGATGCCAGAGCCCCGGGATACGGTTCATCTATGTGAGTGCGGCGTGAAAATTCACGCCCTTGACCGGTCTCCTCGCTGGTGACCTACTTCGACCATCGAATGCGGGAGCAAGATATCGGTCATCCAATTGAAGGAGACGGGCGAATGGACATTCGATCGACGCTGACGCAACTATGCGAGGCCTTCAACGCGCACGATCTCGATCGGATCATGGCGTTCTTTTCCGACGACTGCATCCTGGAGATGCCGAGAGGAGGCAAGCCCTGGGGCTCTCGTTTCGAGGGCAAGGGGAACGTACGGCAAGCCCTTGCAACGCGCTTTGAAGGCCTGCCCGACGTCCACTACGGCGACGCCGAGCATTTTGTGGATTCCAATACCGGCATCACGAAATGGACGCTCACCGGCACCTCCCGTGAGGGAGAGAAAAAGGAGGTCCGGGGTTGTGACTTTTACACGCTTCGCGACGGCAAGGTGATCCGCAAGGATTCTTACTGGAAGATCGTGGAGTAGGGTTGGCCGTTGGCGCCGAGAGCGCCGGCGACCGATCCCGGCGATCTTCGGAACGGAGATTGCAGCGGGGAAGGAGATGTCGCGCAGGCTGCCGGGGATGGGGGCAAGAGCATGTTCATCGCCTGCTTGTAAACGCCAAATTACATTTCTTGTTGTACCTCTATTGAGACTTTTTCAGACGCCAGGTAAGAGGATCATGGGATGGGGAGTTAAGTTTGGCAAATACTGACCAATCGCAAGCAACCGACAGCGTGGTTGCAAGCCTACTCAACGAAATGAAGCGGACAAAAGGAGCTCGCTTCAATGCTGCCAAACGGCTTGAGATCCGCGGGGGTAAGCGAACCGCAAACACCGCATACGCCTCTGTTGCTGTTGTCGTTTTGACCTTGTTACCGGTATTCTTTCAAGTACCAGAGCTTGTAGAGAAGACAATTGCTCTTACAACAATCGCCTTTTCAATTTTTATCCTGGCGTCGTCTCTGCTTCAGTCCGCTCATGCGGATCCTGTGAAAGCTGACCAATTCCAGCGTTGCGCACTGGAGATAAACTCGCTTCGCCGAGAGCTGCGAGCAATTTCGCGCCCGACAAATTCAGATGTAACCACCTACTCGGTTCGCTTTGATGACATCCTCCGGCGCTACAATATAAATCATGATGACGTGGACAATGAGAAATACCGTTTGGAACATCCAGACGAATTTCCGAAGGTCACAGCCAAAGATACGGAAATAGCTCGGAAGGAAGTCCGCAATGAATCTCGCGTACTTGATGTGATGCGACTGACCATTGTTGTTGCGACAGCCTTGCTTGCGGTAGCATCGACGGTACCCATCACCCAGTTGGCCGATCTTTTGAGATATTTTGGCAACCATTAGCCGCTGATGCAAGCCGCTTCAACGCGTCCATGACCCGGCAGTCTTTGCGTTAGTGGAGGCGGAATTCCTCGAATTGGGCAGAAGCATTCGATCCAGCAGTCGTCCCTCGACCGAGACGAAGCGATCGGCAAAACGCATTTGGAAATTCGCGACTCAGTGTATGAGACATCCTGCTACTTGAAGGGGGCAAACGATGGGCTTGCAATACGAAAACCTTGATCAGAGAACGCGCGCGTTAATGGTTGAAGAAATTGATATAGATGTAGCTGATGGCTCAATCTACATCAGCAACTATCTAAATGAAGCCGGTGGAAGAATTTGGTCCGACCTGCTCAGGGCAGCGTCACAGAGCGAAACCGACGACGCCTTAGCTAATGCATTGAGAGCTAATCGTAGCTTCAAACAACAAGTTGAGCGTCGGAAACCCAAAGGTGGGTACACGATGGTCGCCGTTCCGGTCACCGCCGCCCAAACGTTGGCCGAGTCTCAGTTCAACATGTATTATATGCGAGCGCTGGCAAGGCGTGCTCGTGAAGAAGGGAAACGGCTAACAGTGTATCGAGCCAAAGCGGTAGAAAATCCACGCTCCGAATCCGAACGAATGATAGGAACAGACCTAGACCCTGCCGAAGTTTTGAGGGTGTTGAGAGAGACCCGCGGAGTGGAACCGTCCATCAATATCCCCATGCCAAACTCGGGACTAACCGCTAGATTGACGTGAGCGTCAGGTTGCCGTCGCTATTCATATAGTACGCTAAACCATAGTCGTCCTTTTCCATCACGAAAAGAACCGGCTGCCCGGCTATAGCTATGCCATGCTTGTGGGATAGAGCCGTCAGGTCATCGACAAATTGCTGTGCCGCGTCTGGCATGGCAGAAGCTGCTTGCGAGTTTCGCTGTGCATCGTGGTGCATCATAACCTCCTGGATCCGCAGGAAAGAACTTTGGCGAGGACCGTTGGTTCCGATTCAGTAGAACTCGCCCCTCACCTGAAAGCCCCCAGCGGATCGCTCTGGCCCACCGCCCGCCGCGCGCTCTTGAACTCCGCCGGGTCGACCAGCGCCTCCCGCAGCATCATCACGCCATAGCGGGTCGCGGCCATCAGGTCGTCGCGCAGCTTCACCACCTGGCCGTCCTTGCGATGGTAGAGCCGGAACTCCTCGAACCAGGGGACAAGTGTCGAAAACACCTTGAAGCGGCCGGATTGCATACGGTCGAGCATCTCCATCAGCCCGGCCTCGACCGAGACCGAGCCGTCGGCGAAGCGGGCGTGGCCTGGGAGCATGTTGAGCCCGTGCGCGGCATATTGTTTGGCCAGTGCGTTGCCCGCCCCTTCCAGCGTCTCGCGGCGGCCGTCGCGCGGCCATGCCCATGGCAGCCACTCGCCCCACGGCTTCAGCGCCAGCACCTGCATGGCCGGCGTCTGCTGCGAGGCCCTGGCCGCCTTGGTGACGTAGACGATATCGGCCTCCGTGTCCCAGGCGAGCTCGACCGCGGCGGACGGATGGTCCCAGCCGAAATCGAGCGCCCCGATGCGCGGCCAATAGCGCGGCAGCCGGAACGGCGCGCAGGCGATCAGCGCCTCGGCCACCGGAAAGATGCGGCCGGAGCCCAGCACCGGAATGCCGCGCGCCCGCGCCTCGCGCTCATGTTCGGGATAGGCGGCGACGATCACCGCGCGCTCCTGCGGCGTATAATGCTCGGCGTCGTCGATTGTCATGAAGGTGACGTGACGGGTCATTCTTGTCCCTTGAATCATCTTGCGAGACGAAGACCGTATCGCGTTGATTGAACGGCGTTTCCGGCAGCAATCGCGGCGACCCTCCCTTCTCCCCTTGCGGGAGAAGGTGGCCTCGCGAAGCGAGGTCGGATGAGGGGTGCTCCAGAAAACACTGACGCCTCATTCCGTCCAGCACCCCTCAACCGTCTCGGCGCTGCGCGCCGATCCACCTTCTCCCACAAGGGAGAAGGAAGAGGCAGCCGTCACCCCTTCCCCATCCTCTCCACCTCCGCCGCCGACAAAAACAGCAGCACCACGTCGCTCATGCCGAGCAGCGGCGTGAAGGTGACGATGGTGATGCCGCCGGTGGCGTTGGTGCGGGTGAGGCCCTCGGAATAGATGTCGAGCGGCGGTTCCTCGTCGAACCAGACGCCGTGCAGCGTCTCGCCCTGCCATTTCTCGCGGCCCTTCTCGAAACTCTTGAACGACAATACGCTCTCGCCGGCCTGCAAATCGCCGCCGCCGCCATGCCGCACCACGACGGCGTCGAGCGCGCCCGGCGCGCCACGGCCCATCATGGTGTCGACGATGGCATCGGCCGGGATCATGCCGGTGCCCCATTCAGCCTGCTGCTGCGGCGGGCCGACCAGCACGCGCTGCGGATTGTCGCGCGTGCCCTCGCCGGTCACGCCGGCGGCCCACAGCCGCACCGGCGCATCGAAAACCTTGCCTTGCCACCACGCGGGATAGCGGCCCGTCAGGTGCATGGCCCATTCGGCGCCGCCGGCGCGGGTCTTGCCGAGCTGGTTGCCGGCCATGAACAGCCGCTCGCGGTTGGCGGCGCCTGCCGCGTGAAACGCCGCCTGCCTGGCATAGGGCCGGTAGGCGGCAAGCTGGTTGGTACGGCGCCTGCGGTCAAGCTCCGCCAGCAGCGCCAGATATTCCGTCCTCGCCGCCACCGGCGATGTCTTCGAGGAACGGTTTGACCGCGGCTTCGAGCGCGCGGATGCGGCTGCGGATCTCTTCATCGCTCAGGGCATCCAGATGGTTGACGGCGGCATCGAAATCCTTGGGCAGCACCGAAAGCACGATCTTCAGATACTGGTCCGGCTTGTCGGCCCGCACCTCGGCGATGACGCCGGCGCCATGGGCGCGGAAATCGGCGCGCACGGCGGCGAGAAAATCGTCGCCCAATGTTTTCTTCGGGCGTTTGCGGCGGGTCTCCGGCGCGGCGCTCCGGCCGGCGGCCGGCTTGCGCCCCTTGCCGTGCGCCGGCACCGCGGCGGTTTCGTCAGCCATGGCCCGTCACCGCGTCGGCGTCGCCGGCCTTGGTCTTCGACGGCACGGACTTGACCGACCGGACCCGTTTCTTCTTCGAACGGGCGGATTTCTTCCTGGCATTCGTGCCGCCCTTCGGCCGCCCGACAAGCTTTGCGGCGCCCGGCAGGCCCTTCAGGCCCGCCATCGCGAGGCCGACGGCGCCGCTATGAATCGCTGGCTGCGGGAAAGCGAAGCCGCCGGCCGCGTCACGCACCATGCCGATCAGCACACCGGTTGCGACCTGCTCGATCCGGCCGAGCCGCGTCTGCGGTGCCGCACCCTCGAATTCGCCAATGGCGCTGACGACCTCAAGGCCGTCATCCCCGGTGATGATGGTGGCATAGCGTGGCATGGGATTTCTCGCGGATAGTCGTCAGGCTCGAAACGCCGTAGGGCGCCATCGTTCGAGGAGAGGAGGGCAAAACCAAAAACACAAAACCCGCCTCGCGGGCGGGTCATCGGCGCAACTCAGCACCATAGATAGAAACATAGCATAGTTGCCTTCACCCCGTCAACAGTTTTTAGGAAAAAATTCCTTATAGACTTTCGCAGCGAACGCCGCCGTCACGGCAAATGGGGTAGGCAGGGTCAGTCGAACTTACGAACCGGAGCCTCGCTGTGGAGATCGCGAAGGGCCGAGAATTGATCAGAAGAAGAAATGTGCGTATGGCCTGAACAGGCCTGGAGCACAGCACCCGCCAGAATCAAAAACCCGCCTCGGGGGCGGGTCATCGGCGCAACTCAGCACCATAGATAAAAACATAGCATAGTTGCCTTCACCCCGTCAACAGCTTTTAAGAAAAAAATCCTACCTTGCCCGTCCCAGCCTGGTTCTCCCCGGCCCGCCCGGCTTTATCAGTCGGGTGTTGGAGCATTGACCGCGAATTGCGCGGCGAACGCCCTGGCATAGGCGGGCCGGGCTTCGCCGCGGGCCACATAGGCAGCCAGGTTTTGATATTCGTCCAGAAGGCCCGACATTCTGAGCCGCAGCAGCACCGATACCATCAACAGATCGCCCGCGCTGAACGCGCCGTCGAGCCAGTCGGCGCCGCCCAGATGGGCCGAGAGCCTGTCCAGCCGGGCGCGAACGCGGTCCTTCACCAATGGCAGGCGCTCCTCGTTCCAGGGCTTGTCGGCCTCGAATAGTCTTGCCGTCGTCAGTTCGAGGATCGGCAGCTCGACGGTGTTGAGCGCGGCAAACATCCAGGTGATGGCGCGGGCGCGGGCGTCGCGATCCTCCGGCAACAGGCCCGGATACCGCTCGGCAAGATGAAAGACGATCGAGCCGGTCTCGAACAGGCAGAGCGAACCGTCCTCGTAGGTGGGGATCTGGCCAAAGGGCTGGATGGCCAGATGGTCGGGCGCCTTCATGTCAGCATGAGAAACAAGACGAACCTCGTAGGGCTGGCCCACTTCTTCGAGCGCCCAGCGAACGCGCGTGTCGCGCGCCAGTCCCTTGCCGCCGTCGGGCGACCGTTTGAATGCCGTGATGGTAATTGTCATCGCATCCGCTTCCTTGCCTGTTTCCCGGCTTCCTGGCGATGACGAACAAGCCTCTGCGGCAGCCCGACATCGGTCTTGAACCATTTTCCTTGCCGGGCGCGGATCGCGAATGCCTGCCCGCGCGTTCTGAACGCCTATGCACGCTGCCTCAAAGTGACCTCGGTTTTGGGCGACATGCGTAGGCCGATACCTGCAAGTGCGTCGCACGGGCCCTGTTCAGCGTGACGCGCCTCACCGATGGGAGCAACCGCCATGAACGTCGCCAACCTGCAACTCGAAGGCCTGCTGATGGCCGTCGCATCGATCAACCACGTCCTGGTCAGGAAGGGCGTGCTGACATCAGAGGAGATCGACATCGCCCTGCGCAAGGCCGAAGCCGGCGAAACCAGCGAGGAGCGGTCCGAGGGCATGTCGGCGTCGAGCCGCGACGCCGTCAATTTCCCGATCCGGCTGCTGGAGCTCGCCAACCAGTGCCAGCCGGAAGCTGACATGCCGTCCTTTTCGAAGCTGGCGCGCATGGTCGGCCAGATGAAGGAACCCTACAACGACCAGATGTAGCTACGCCCTGCCCGGCCATCCCGGATTGAGCGAAAGCACGCGGCCCGGCCCGTGCACGGCGGCGAACAGCAGTCCGGCCAGGAAGGAAAAATGGTCGACGAAGAAGCCGAATTCCGCCTGGTTGCCGGCCCAGTGGCTCGGTCCGTGGAAGGCGAAGCCGAGGAACAGCACGTAAACCGCCGCGACCAGTGCGGCCGGCGTGAAGAAGGCGCCGGTGAGGAAAGCGATCACCAGCAGCACCTCCAGGATCGCCGCGCACCAGGCCAGGAACAGCGGAAACGGAAAGCCGGCGGCGGCGATATAGCCGGCGGTGGCGCCCATGCCCATGAACTTGAACGTCACCGCCATCAGGAAGACGGCTGCGAAAATCAGGCGGGCTATGAGCAAGGCGGCGGTCTGCCACGGCGATTGGACGGTTGGCGACGGCATGGTTGTTCTCCCGTTTCGTTTGCTTGTTTACCCGATTCCGGCTGGAAACCGCTACGGAGCTTTCCTGGAATTGCTCCTAGGACGCGCCACGCACCGCGCATCCGACATATCCGCCGAAGTTTTTTCCGGATGTCGCGATCGGCGCCGCTCGATCGGGCCCGCTGCCGCAAAACCCGGATCCCGGTTTGCCGGCTATCTTGATAGAGTGGGCCGCATCGGTCCTGATGTATCTCGCCGCCATGCGCCTGGAGCCGGCCTGAGGCAGCGGAGCCGATATTCCGGTCCGTGTTCGCCAAAGCCTGCGAAAGCCGCTATGGAACCAGCGGCGTCAAATGCTGTTATGTATGACCGCAGGGTCGCGCCGCGACGGCGGCGCGCCGGGGTGGAAAGTGAGGCTCGGCATGGCGGACGACAAATCGAAGATCAAGCAGGATCGCAAACTGGTTTCGAGCGAGGAAACCTATGAGGTTGCCGCTTTCGCCCGCAAATACGGCATCCCGCAGAGCGAGGCCCAGACCATCATCAAGCGCTACGGGCCCTCGAGGAAGAAGCTCGACAACCACATGGCCGCGCGCGGATAGCTCGGCGCGACCGGCGTTGGAAGCGTTGCCCGGAGCAAGAATCCGGGCGCATTGCGGCACCGAACGGTTGGAGGCCACGGCCATGCCCGACACCGCGCGCAGAACCGGCAGCTGCCTTTGCGGCGGCGTGCAGTTCACCGTCAGCGGTCCGCCCCTGCGGGTGGGCCTCTGTCATTGCAAGGATTGCCGCAAGACCAGCGGCTCCGCCTTTGCCGCCTTCGCCATCTGGCCGCGCCAGGCCTTCGAGACATCGGGCCTTCTCGGCACCTATGCCGGCCGCGGCTTCTGCCCGACCTGCGGCGGCCGTGTCGCCTCGCTCACCGACGACGAGGCCGAGGTGATGATCGGCAGCCTGGACGTGGTGCCGACCGAGCTGGTGCCGGAGTACGAATTGTGGATCGGCCGGCGCGAATCCTGGCTGCACGCCTTGCCCGATACTGAGCAGTTCGAGCACGACCGGCCCGCCGCGCAGGCTTCCGGCCCGCCGCCGCCGAGGCTGCTGTCGGACGCCGCTCCCCCCGATTGAAAATTAGTCGAAAAGTTGAGCGGCCGCGACGGAACCCCGGGACATCGGCCGGCGCTATCGGGCGCCTCAGTTTCAATGGAGATCCCCGTGAACGACAAGTTCTTTCCCCGTCCGGTCAGGCTGAAGGTCGGACCGGCCCGCGAGCGGGTGGTGCGCAGCGCCTGGGAAGGCCTGGAATGCCTGCGCGACTGGCCGGGCAAGCATGGCCGGCGCTACCGCGCCGCATGGCGCAGCTGCCGCGATGCCCTCGATGGCTGGACCCCGGCCGAGAAGGCGATGCGAGCCATGATCGATGCCGGGCGCGAGGCGGAATTCCTGCCCGGCAACGGCAAGCCCTGACAGCCTGCCGCCCCACGGGGCGGTCCGGAACCCGATAGCTGCATCGCGGCAAGCCGCCGGCTACTGTTTCGGCGGCTGCGGCGGCACTTCACCCGGTTTGATCACCGGCGTCTTGCCTTCGTTGGGCGCCGGCGCGGCCATGCCCTGGTCGCCTGTCGGCGGCGGCTTCAGCACGCCGCCGCAATCGTTCAGCGTCTCGGTCAGCGTGTTGTCGGTCGGCTGCTGGTTGCCGTCGGGCTTGGCCCGGCATTTTTCGCTGGGCGCCTGCTTGTCGGGGTTCTGCTGCTCGGCCTGTGCCAGCGCCGCGGCGGGCGCGGCGAGCATCAGGCTGACGGACATGATGGCGAGAAGTCTCATCTCGGCCTCCTTTGCGGGTTGGGCCGCCCTCACCGGCCGCCGATAGTCAATGGCTTGCCTTCGATAGGCTTGCCTCAATAGCCGCCGACGATCGGCAGGATTTCGCCGGTGATGTAGCTGGAGCATTGCGGCGAGGCCAGGAACACATAGGCCGGCGCGATTTCCTCCGGCTGGGCGGGCCGCTTCATCGGCGTCTTGGCGCCGAACTGCGACACGTCCTGCGCCTCCTTCTCCGACGGATTGAGCGGGGTCCACACAGGTCCCGGCGCCACGGCGTTGACGCGGATGCCCTTGCCGACGAGGTTGCCCGACAGCGCCCGGGTGAAGGCATGGATGCCGCCCTTGGTCATGGAGTAGTCGACCAGGTCCTTCGATCCCTCGATGCCGGTGACCGAACCGGTGTTGATGATGGCCGAACCCGGCTTCATATGCGCCACCGCCTCTTGCGCCATATGGAAGTAGCCGTAGAGGTTGGTCTTCAGCGTGGTGTCGAAATGCTCCTCTGTCAGATCGGAGAAATCGGTCGAATGGATCTGGAAGGCGGCGTTGTTGACCAGTATGTCCAGCCGCCCCAGTTCCTTCACGACCCTTGCCACGGCCTTGGCGCAGAAGGCGCGATTGCCGACATCGCCGCGTAAGGCGAGGCAGCGGCGGCCCTCCGCCTCGACCGCTTGCTTGGTCGCCTCCGCGTCGCGGTCTTCGCTGAGATAGACGATGGCGATATCGGCACCTTCGCGCGCGAACAGCACCGCCACGGCCCGGCCGATGCCGGAATCACCGCCGGTGATCAACGCCGCCTTGCCCTCCAGCTTTCCCGAACCGCGCCAGAACGGCGCGTCATAGAGCGGCGCCGGCTCGATCGCCCATTCCTCGCCGGGTTTGGCATGATGCTGGGCGGGAAAAGGCGGCACGGGATATTTTCGCGCGCCGGCCTGCATGGCGCCGTCGCCCTTGGGTTTGGTCTTGGCGCGGTCCTTGGCGTCGATCTTGCGCTGGATGCTGCGCTGCTTGCTGGTTGCTTTCGAACTGTCGCTCTGGGTGCTGGTCGGCATGGTCATCTCCTCTGTGTTTGGACCGGAGACATCGCGAACCTCCTCGCGCAACGCGCACAACTGTCCGCGATGTCTCCGGTCCAAACGCTTTGCTCGCAGGGACAACGCATGTCGGCGGAAAAAGTTGGCGGCTTTCGCAGGCGCACATTGCAACCCTCGCATCCTCCCGCCGTTTCGCCTGCCGGAGGCAATCATGTTCGAAGGTTTTCAGACCCTCGAGGTCGGCTGCGGCGATGCCCGCATCTTCGCCCGGCGCGCCGGCGACGGGCCCGCCGTCCTTTTGCTGCACGGCTTTCCGCAGACGCATCTGATGTGGCGCGACGTGGCGCCACGCCTGGCGGAGCGGTTCACCGTCATATGCGCCGACCTGCGCGGCTACGGCGCCAGTTCATGCCCGGCCTCGAGCGCCGATCACGCCCCTTACGCCAAGCGCGCCATGGCCCGCGACATGGTGGCGCTGATGGCCGAGCTCGGCTTTTCCAGCTTCATGGTCGCCGGCCATGATCGCGGCGGGCGTGTCGCCTACCGCCTCGCGCTCGACCATCCCGACCGCGTCGAAAGGCTTGCCGTGCTCGACATCGTGCCCACCGCCGACGCCTGGGACCGGGCCGACGCCAGGCTGGCGCTCGGCTATTGGCCGTGGTCGTTGCTGGCGCAGCCGGAGCCACTGCCGGAAAAGCTCCTGGCCGGTGCGGCCGACGCGATCGTCGATGACGCTCTGGGCGGCTGGGGCTCGTCGCCAAAGGCGTTTTCCGCCGGCGTGCGCCAGGCCTATGTCGAGGCACTGCGCGATCCCGCCCATGCCCATGCGATCTGCGAGGAGTACCGGGCGGCCGCGATGCTCGACCGCGAGCACGACCATGCCGACCGCGCCGCCGGCCGGCGCATCGCTTGCCCGGTGCTGGCGCTGTGGAGCGGGCAAGGCGCGCTCGCCGAATGGTACGCCGGCGAAGGCGGACCGCTGGCCTTGTGGCGCGGCTGGGCCGACGATCTGCGCGGCCATGCGGTCCAGGGCGGGCATTTCTTCCCCGAGGAAGCACCCGCGCAAATCGCGGCCGAATTGACCGCTTTCTTCGCCGGGGCCTGAAGCCACCGACCACGGCCAAGGGATTGGAACCACATCCTGGCTGCGCAGTTGCATGGGCATCGAGTGAAAACCGGGAGCAGAACCATGCCACGCGGAGAAAAATCCAAATACACCGACAAGCAGGAGCGCAAGGCAGACCACATCGCCGAGGGCTACGAGCATCGCGGCGTGTCCGAGAAGGAAGCCGAGCGCCGCGCCTGGGCCACCGTCAACAAGGATGATGGCGGCGGCAAGAAGGAGGGCGGCTCCGGCCGAGGCAAGCACACGGGCCATCCCGCCGCGCATAAGGGCGGCGAAAAGGGCGGCAAGGCTTCCGCCTCGCGTTCGGCCGCGAGCCGGTCGGCATCGGCCAGGAAGGCAGCCGCGACCCGCAAGCGCAACGAAGCGCACGCCCATTGATGCGCGGGGCGACCGGATCGCGAAATTCCTATGCGCCTTGCCTGCCCTCGCCCGGGCCGCTCTTGATCAGATCGTCGCCCGGCGGATCATCGAAGTTCGGCTCGGCCGGATTGCTGGACGGCGGTCTTTGCGGACAGTCCTCGTAGCCGTGGTCGCGGCCGCCGCAGAACGAACAGCACATGGCTTCGCGATCCCTGTTCCCGGGCGGCCATCGCGGGGTCTGGTAAGGCTTCCTGCCGAGCATGCCCAGCAATGCGCGAGGCGCGATTTGGTTGCGCGCCCGCGCCGTCCCTCGCAAGCGAACACGCCGGCTGTTGCGCAACCGCCAGACAAAATGCGAATCTCCCCGGCATCCCGCAACCAGGCGTAATCGCCCGGCGTTGCGGATCACGCCTTGGAGAGACCGCCATGTCCGTTCGAATCCTGTTGCCGACCGTGGCCGCCATGCTTGCCGCCACCGGCCTGGCCGAAGCCCGGCCCGACAGCCGCGCCATGAGCTGCGCGCAGATCCGCGCCATGATCCAGAGCCACCGCGCCGTCGTGCTGACCACCGGCCCTAATACCTATGACCGCTATGTCAGGCAGTTCGGCAATGAATGCGATTGGCCCGAAGTGCCGATGTCGGCCTATATCCCGGCCCGCGACGGGCACTGTCCGGTCTACCGCTGCGAGGAGCCGGTCAACAATTTCCCGAATTGACGGGTCGGTTGGCGCGGGCAATCGTTGTTTCGGGGATTGCCGCACCCCTGCCTGAAACCAATCCGAGGGGGCCGCGTTGACGCGTGGGGTGGCCGCCACAGGAGATGCCCATGACCGTCAACTGCCGCGTATCCATCGACAACCGGCCTCAATCCATCGAGGCCGTGTTCCAGGCCGTGCCCCGGATCGGCGAGAGCGTTTCGCTGTCCGTCGACGGAAACGCCCAGGACTTGCGCGTTTCGCGAGTCGTGCATGTGCCCGACGGCTCGCTAGAAGGGGCTGCGATCATCGTCGAGGTGACGGCCAACATCCTGTAGTCGCCTGAATCCGCGAATGCGGCGCGCCTTGGCCACGGCGGTAGCTTTCAGATGCCTAAGCCGGTCGTCTGGCCGGCGTCTTCCATAGGGTGCTGCGGCACGATGATCGATGCCAGCGGCGCGTGCAGCGTCCATCTGAAATAGCCGGGCGAGCGCTCGATCACGGCGGACCCGCCGAGCGACTGCGGCGCCACCCTTTGCAGGACAACGGTGCCGAACCCCTTGCGCGTGGTGTCGTCGCGCTCGTCGCCGCCGCTATAGGGGGGAGACCGCTCCTCCCAGACAAGTTGGAATTCGCGTTCGGCCAGAGCGTCGTCGCCCATGCTCCAGGTCACCTCGACCCGGCCGGAATCGCTGGCGAGCGCTCCATACTTGGACGAATTGGTGCCAAGCTCGTGGAAAGCCATGCCGAGATTCTGCACCGCATTCGACTGCAAGGTCAGCAGCGGTCCCGAAAGCAGTATCTGCTCCTCGCGGCCGAACGGTTTGAGATGTTCCTGGACCAGGTCGAACAGGCTGGCTCCCACCCAGTTCGAGGTGACCAGCAGATCGTGCGACCGTGACAGCGCCATGATGCGGGCGCGGATCATCTCCTCGAACTCGCGCGGGTCCTCCGAGCGCTTGCTGGTTTCCCTGACCATCGACAGGATCACCGCGAACTGGTTCTTGACGCGGTGGTTGACTTCCCGCATCAGCATCTTGATCCGGCGCTCGTTCTCCCTGCTGGCGCTGATGTCGCGGGCGATCTTCGAGGCGCCGACGATGTCGCCGCTGGCGTTCCTGATCGGCGACACCGTCAGCGAAACGGCAATGAAGGTGCCGTCCTTGCGCTTTCGCGTCGTCTCATAGCTCGCCAGGCGTTCGCCGCGGCGGACCTTCGCGATGATCTCGGTTTCCTCGTTCTTGAGGTGGTCGGGGATGAGCATCAGGATCGACTGCCCCAACGCTTCCTCCGCGCTGTAGCCGAACATGCGTTCGGCCGCCTGATTCCAGCTCTTGATGATGCTGTTCAGGTCCTTGCTGATGATGGCGTCGAAGGAGGAATCGACAATCGCCGCCAGCTGCGCATCCGCTGTTGCATCCTGTTTTTCATTCCTTGCTATGTCAGCCATTGCCCCGCCAGGTGTCAGCCTATCGCCACTAGATAACGCGTGCGCCGGGCAAGGCAATCACCTTGAAGCGGCCTGCCTGCTTCCACTTCATCGAAATCGCCTCGCCGGCTAATATAATCGAGGCGAAGGCGGTTCCACAGATCAGGCCGAGCCCGGCATCGAAAACGCCAACGACCAGACAAAATGGTTTTCGAGAACCAGAACGGAGCGGACATTCGATGGGCGCCGGAAGCGCGGAACCCGTCCTTGCAAGCCGGCATCGGCTGAATGTCACCACACCTCACTCAGAGTGGCCGTCGCCCACATTGCCGTTGCCGCCTGGAGCGGACAGCAGTCCGAAGTCCTGGGACTTGACGCCCTGCTCCGCCGCCAGGAACCCGTCCGAGGCAAGGCCACGCCGCAAAAGCTCCCTGACCGCGGCCGAGCGGCTCGGCATGCGCTTGTCGAAGCGCCAGTTTTCCAGTGCCGCCAGTTCGTCGGCGGTCAGCATGACCTGCAAGCGTTCAGGACGTTCCAGCTCAGCCATCGCACCTCCTCGCACAGACCCCAATGCCCTGAATTAGTATTTGCCTTGTTCAACTAACAACTAGTGTTGCTCTCCTGCAGCGTCAAGGCCGCCAGACAAGCCGTCTGCTCCTTCCGCTCATAGTATGCCTCAACCGCCGGCCGCTGCTTTGTGTAATTCCGCTAACCCACTGGTATATATATCTATTTCCCATATTTCGCTTGCCAGGAACCAACATTCGGCGCATGCTGCGCAATGAAGGGCAAAGCGGTTTCGCCGAGGAGGTTTCCATGCGGTACGACTACTCGATGCGCTTGCGTGATGACGTTCAATCCGCCGTCCATACAGCTTTCAGGACGGCGGGTATCGTCAGGATCACCACCGTTGCCGAACAGGTCAGGCTCAGGAACCTCGATGAGAACGTCGCCCTCGAGGACGTCGAGCACCTGGTCATGCAGGCGGCTCAAATGCTTGGCGCTGCAATCGAATTCGAGGGCCTGGCCGTGATCGAGGAACGGCCGGGTGGTCCCGTCAACGGCCGGTCCCAAGGCGAGCTCCTGTCCTAGGGTCGGGAGCCACGACGCCGTACACAGACGCCGGCGTCATGTCCCATGCCCCCGGTCCGCCAGCGGCTGTGGGAATTGAGCGAGCGCCCTATATACTTTCGTGAGATCCCCTCCGGAGAACACGAGAATGACGCTCGACACACACAAGCTCGGCAGCCAGGGGCTGCGGGTCTCGGCCATCGGCCTCGGCTGCATGGGCATGAGCCAGTCCTACGGCCCGGCTGACGAAGGCGAATCCATCGCCACGCTGCACCGCGCCATCGAGCTCGGCTGCACCTTCCTCGACACCGCCGAAGTGTATGGCCCTCATGCCAATGAGGCGCTGCTCGGCCGCGCCTTGAAGGGCAAGCGCGATAAGGTCACCATCGCCACCAAATTCGGCTTTCGCATCGAAGATGGCCGGCAGGTCGGCACCGAACGCGACAGCAGGCCGCAAACCATCAGGGCGGCGGTTGAAGGGTCGTTGAAGCGGCTCGCCACCGACCATATCGACCTTCTCTACCAGCACCGTGTCGATCCGGCCGTGCCGGCCGAGGATGTCGCCGGCACGGTCGGCGAGCTGGTCAAACAGGGCAAGGTCCGCTTCTTCGGCCTGTCGGAGGCGGGAGCCGCCACCATCCAGCGGGCGCACGCCGTGTTTCCGGTCTCGGCGCTGCAGAGCGAGTACTCGCTGTGGGAGCGCAATCTCGAGCCGGAAATCATTCCCCTGCTGCGGCAAACCGGCATCGGCCTGGTGCCGTTCTCACCGCTCGGCCGAGGCTTCCTGACCGGCGGCGCCAAGCGCGCCGAGGACTATCCGGAAGGCGATTACCGCCGCGGCGACCCGCGTTACCAGGGCGCGAACTACGACGCCAACGTCGAGGCCGCCGCGAAGGTCCGCGACATCGCCGTCGCCAAAGGCGTCAAGCCAGGGCAGATCGCGCTGGCCTGGCTCCTGGAGAAGGGCAACGTCTTCGGTGTCGACATCGTGCCGATCCCCGGCACCAAGCGGATCAAATATCTGGAAGAAAATGTCGCCGCGGCGTCGCTGAAACTGGAGGCCGCCGAGATCGCGGCGCTCGACGACGCGCTGGCCCCGGGGAAGGTCTCCGGCCCGCGCTACGGCGACCGCACCATGGTAATGATCGACCGATAGGCTGCCGGTTTCGGGCAGGTCCGTCCTGCCAGCAGCGTCAAATCTCGGTTCGCATCTCGCCGTGAATCGGCCTATTCCACCGGCGCCGGCTTTTGGCGAGGATCGGGCCGCAACCGCTGGTGCAGTTCCCTGCCGGCGTGCAGGGTCCGGTCCGCCAGCGCGGCGAGTGTTCCGCGCAAGGTCCTTGTTCCCAGCACCGAATCCAGCGTCACCGACTGGGTCGCGAAGCGCCGCTTGAAGTCCTCGCCGCCGCACAGGAAGTCGACCATCGTCAGCCCCCTGTCGATCGACCACTGGATGTAGTCCATCATCAGCACCATGCCGGGAGACGCCCGCTCGACATCCGGATCGTAGGTCGTGACGAAGGCCATCATCGTGTTGCGCTGGACGAAATTGATCGAGACCGCGACCACCATCCCGGCGCATTCCAGCACGAAGACATGCAGGAGCCCTTCCCTGGCCAGCACGGCGACCAGCGCGCCCAGCGCCGGCGACCCTTCATCGAACAGGTTGGATTCGTGTCCGTGCGCGGCGAGCCATTTGCGCTTGAACTCGGCGAGCCTGTCGAGGACGGGCTGCATCGGCTCGTCCGGCGACATGAGGCGGAACCGCACTTCGCCGCCCTCCTCGAGGAATTTGCGGCCACGGCGATAATTCTGGCGCATCTTCTTCGTTTGTTCCCCGAACCAGTCCGCGCCCGTCCGCCATGGCCCCGCGACCCGGAAGCTGGTTTCGCTGCGGCGGTTCGGGCGGAGCGCCATCTTGGGCGCCGAAGCGGGAGCCAGCAGCGTGCGCATCGCGGCGTCTGGCAGCAGGCGGTTCAGATAGACGAGATCGAAGCCGCCCGCGGCCGAAATTTCCTGCCATAGCGCCGCGACCGCCGCCGGATCGCAGTCCGGCGCGACCAGCACGTCGCCATAGTCGCTGTGGTCCTTGGCAGCCCATTCCAGGACGTTGACGCCCTTGCGCCGCACCGTCGCCAGCGGGATGACGGCGTCGATCCGGTCACCGTTCCAGATGAGGCCGATCCTGAGACCGCGCAGCTCCCGGTCCGGGGCTGTCTGCCACCACGCCGTGACCCAGGCGTGGCTTTGAAAGATCAGCCCCTCCGCCCGGCGCCACAGCTCCGTCCAGGCCGGCCCGACTTCCGCGAGGCGGGCCTCGGAGGTGACGATCTCCAAAGCGCCCGACTTCAAGCCCGCGATCGCGGCATGAGCGTTCATGGCTGCGGGCTCCGTGTCGGCTCGGACGAAGCGCGGCGGCGGAACCGCCGGGCGATGTGCCCCCACATCTTCTTGAGCGGCAGCACGTAAAGCCCGGACAGGGATTGATAGTCGCGCGCGCCGCGCTCCATCAATCCGAACCTGAAATCCTCATCGGGCTTCGGCACGCACAACGTTCCGAACAGCCGGTCCCAGAACGAGAACAGCAGGCCGAAATTCTTGTCGTAATGCCGGGGATCGACGCTGTGGTGCAGCTGGTGCCAATGCGGGCACAAGACGATGTTGTTGAGCGGCCCGAACGAAATCTTGAAATGGGTATGCCTGACGAAATCCATCATCAGGATATTGCGCATGACGTAGACGTTGACGCCGAAGATCGTCACTTCGACGAGGTTGAGCGACAAAAGGGTCCAGACGCCGAAGCAGATCCCGGGTATGACGCCGTCCCAGGCGCGGTTCATGAGCTCGTCGAGCGGATGAACCCTGTCCTTGGTGATGCCGACCATCACCTCCGCCGAATGATGCACCTTGTGCAGCTCCCACAGGAAGGGAAAGCGGTGCTGGGCCACGTGGTAGAGGTAGTAGGAAATGTCGTAGGCAATCAGCATCGTCGCCGTGAAGATGACGACCGTCACCGCTCCCGGAGGGCCCGGAAAAAGCGGCGGCTGCACCTGGAACAGCGCGGCCAGCGTCCGGTTTGTCGCGTAGCCGACGCCGACGACGAAGGTCACGCCCGCGGGCAGCATCAGGAAGGGCATGATCGCCTTGCGGGTGATCCAGAAAAGCAGGTCCGCCCGCGCCGAGGGATGCGTGACGATCTCGTTGGGGAAGACGAAATCGAAGAACTCCCTGAAGCTCTTGCGCTCCGCCGTCCGCCAATAGGCGATCAGGGCGCTTCCCAGCGCGGTCAGCAGCAGAAGGCCGGCCGCAAGCAGGCTGGAGCCGGACAACTTGTCCAGGATCCTTTCGATGATGCCGGCAATCGACATGGGCCCACTCATTTATGCAACCGAAGCTTGACTTGTAGGAAGCGATTACCTGACAGGCCGGGCAAGCCGGCACGCCGTCAGGCTCTCGATTGTTTCGCCTTCACCCTAGTCGAGAATTCATAGCGAAAGCTTAAGCTGATTAAAAACAATGAATCCGCTAAAAAGCCTGCTATATATTGCCGAATTCTGAATAAAACTCCTAAAATTGACAGCAAAGGACCGGCAGCGCGCCTGGCGTGGAGATCGCAACTTCGGGGAATCGCGGGGTGATCGTGCCAGTTCCGGCTCGAAACCGTGCCGGACTGACACGCCCCCAACCAGGCTTATTTCGCGGCGCCCGGCTGCTTGTTGAAGATCGTGAGCAGGTCCATCGGCAGCGGAAACACCACCGTCGACGAGCGCTCGCCGGCGATGTCGTGCAGCGCCTCGAAATAGCGCAGTTGCATGGCCTGCGGCTCCTGCGCCAGCATCTTGCCGGCCTCGACCAGCTTTGCCGCCGCCTGCTGCTCGCCATCGGCATTGATCACTTTCGCGCGCCGCAGCCTTTCAGCCTCGGCCTGCTTGGCGATGGCGCGGACCATATTCTCGTTGAGGTCGACATGCTTGATCTCGACATTGGACACCTTGATGCCCCATGCGTCGGTCCGCTGGTCCAGGATCTCCTGGATGTCGCTGTTCAACTTGTCGCGCTCGGCCAGCATCTCGTCGAGTTCGTGCTTGCCGAGAACCGAGCGCAACGTGGTCTGCGCCAGCTGGTTTGTCGCGGCCATGAAGTCCTCGACCTGGATGACGGCCCGCTCGGCGTCGACGATGCGGAAATACAGCACCGCGTTCACCTTCACCGAGACATTGTCGCGCGAGATCACGTCCTGCGGCGGCACGTCCTGGACCACCACGCGCAGGTCGACCCGCACCATCTGCTGGACAAAGGGGACGAGGAGGATGAGGCCGGGGCCCTTCACTCCGGTGAAGCGGCCGAGCGTGAAGACCACGCCGCGCTCATATTCCCGCAGGATGCGAATGGCGGCGGACAGGAAGACCAGCACGATGAGGGCGAGTAGCAGATAGGCGACGTAACCGATGATCATTGCCTTGCTCCATTGTTCCTGCGCCGGACCGTCAGCACGAGGTCCCGGACATCGGCCACCTCGACGCTGTCGCCGGGGGCGAGCGGTTCGTCGGCTTTCGCCCGCCAGCGCTCGCCCTGCGCGAGCACATGGCCTTCGATGCCCGACCAGTCGAGGATCCTGGCCGGCGCTCCGCGCATGGCCTGCGCGCCGACACGCGGCAGGCTCTTGCGCGCCCTCCACAGATAGCTGCCGGCCAGCAGCGCCAGGCCAAGCGTCAGCGCCGCGGCGGTGCCGATGAGCGCCCACGACATCTCGAAGCCGGGGCCCTCGACCTTGAGCAGCATGGCGGCGCCGAGCAGGAAGGCGGCGACGCCTCCAAGCCCGAGCACCACGGTCGGGTTGAAGGCCTCGATGACGAGGAAGGCGATGCCAAGCAGCATCAGGGCGAGGCCGGCATAGCTGATCGGCAGCAAATTGAGGGCATAGAGCCCGAGCAGCAGGCAGATGGTCCCGATCACGCCGGGCGCCACGGCGCCTGGGCTGGTGAACTCGAAGACGAGGCCGTAGACACCGGCCAGCATCAGGACGACGGCGATGTTGGGATCGGTGATGACAGCGAGAAGCCGGATCAGCCAGCCGGGATCGAGCGTCTCGACCGCCACGCCCTTGGTCGCCAGCACCTGTTGCTTGCCGGCCACCTCGACCGTGCGGCCGTCGGCAAGCTGGAGCAGTTCGGCCGTATCGCGGACGACGAGGTCGACGACATGCGCCTGTAGTGCTGCGTTGGCGGAAAGGCTGGCCGCCTCGCGCACGGCCTTTTCGCCCCAGTCGGCATTGCGGCCGCGCAGTTCGGCGAGCGACCGGATCAAGGCGACGGCGTCGTTCGTGACCTTGGTCATCATCGCGTCGCCCGCCGGAGGCCCGGCGGCATTCTTCTGGTCGGCCTTGTTCTTCTCGTCGCCACCGGGAAGGGACGGCAGCCCGCCAAGCTCGACCGGCGTGGCGGCCCCCAGATTGGTGCCGGGCGCCATCGCCGCGACATGGGTGGCATAAAGGATATAGGTTCCGGCACTTGCCGCATGCGCGCCGGCGGGCGCGACATAGCCGATGACGGGAACCGGCGAGGCAAGGATATCGGCGATCATCTCGCGCATCGAGGTCACCAGCCCGCCCGGTGTATCGATCTCGAGGACAACGGCTTCGGCGTGCCGCTCGGCGGCTTTCGCCAGCGCTTCATTGAGCTGCCTGGCGCTCGCCGGGCCGATGGCGCCGTCGATCACGATGCGCAACGCCACCTTCTCCGCCGCCTCCGCGTGCACGGAAGAGTGACTGGCGGCCGCGGCGGCCATGAAGGCCGCTGCCAGAACCGCCATCCGCGCGAGGGTCACGTTCAAAACTCCCTGGATAACGCAGGATATGGCGTTCGATCCGCCGAAATCCATGGCCCGGTCTCAGATTGCAAGCCCGCGATCCGGCTCTTCGCAGCCAGCGGCAAAAGCAATGGGCAGACTTTCAAAGCCGGAGGGGCCCCGCTCGCGCGCCGGCCCCATCCTTGGTCAGCGGTCACGCATGTGCGTGCGGGTGACGGACGTCCCAGACGGCCCAACCTGATACGGCAACCACCAGCACGCCGAGAATGACGTGGGTGGCCATCGCATGCGTGTTCGCCATGAAGCCGAGCAGCCAGGGCGACACGACGAGCCAGAGGCCGAGAACGACACCTACCCATTCCTCCCACTCGGCGAAGGCGGCAAGCGCCGCCACGGCCACCGCGCCCAGGACGACGCCGACAATCCAGGCGTTCCATGCGGGAGCGGTTTCAGCAGCGAAGCCGATTATCCAGGGTGAGATGAACAGGCAGACGGCAAGGACCAGATTGAGCCAGTCCTGGCCTTTCTTTCCTTCCATGAGTGTATTTGCCATGACAACCTCCATAGATGAAGCTTGGCCAAAGCGTTGTATTCGCGTGCAAACGCACGCTTAATGGTTGATGTAACTATGCCTCAGATGGCCTTCAAGGCCCGCCGCGCGGCGGGGTCGCCTTGGCATCGATCGAGCTCCCTCCACCGGATCAGGATCAAGCCGGGACCGCCGCATCAAGGCAAACCACCCGCCTCTTCGGCGCATTCTAGAACGTGATCTTCACCGAGGCGGCACTGCGGTTGGCCGGCCCGTGATACACCGCTTCGATGTTGTTGCCGTCCGGGTCGAGAAGAAAAGCGGCGTAGTAGCCGGGGTGGTACCGGCGTTCACCCGGCGCGCCATTGTCCCTGCCGCCGCCGTCCAGCCCGGCCTTGTAGAACGCATCGACCATGGCGCGGTCTTTCGCCTGGAATGCCAGGTGATGGCGACCGGTCAACTCTCCCCGAGCCGCGCGGCTGTCGGCGGTGGAAATGAATAGCTCGTCGGCCCAGAAATAATCGGCAGCGCTGCCGCCGATCGGAATGTCGAGCACTCGAAACACTGCTTCGTAAAAGCGGCGGCTGGCGGCGATGTCTCTGACCACCAGTTGGATATGATCGATAAGCCGGCCGCGATGCAGTTCTTCCATGCAAGCTCTCCTCTCGCCAAGGGATCGACTCTAACTAGCTTCGCGTGATCCGCCGTCAATGCCACGCCGAACCTCAGGACTTTCGCGCGGCATGCCGCGCCAGTGCGTGCTCGATCAGCACGTCGATGACCTTGCTGTAGCCGATGCCGATCGCCGCCAGCGCCTTGGCATACATCGAGATGTCGGTGAAGCCGGGCAGCGTGTTGACCTCGTTGACCAGCAGCGAGCCGTCGGCGCGCAGGAAGAAGTCGACCCGGGCCATCGCCTCGCAGCCCAGCGCCTGGAAAGCCCGCGAGGCCATCTCCCTTGCCTTGTCGGCGACGGCGGACGGGACATCGGCGGGCACGTTCACCACGGCGCCGTCGGCGTCGAGATATTTGGCTTCATAGGTGTAGAAGCCGTGCTTGCCGGCCGGAATGATTTCGCCGGGCAGCGACACGGTCAGCGTTCCGTCGGCCCGCTCCAGCACCGAGCATTCGATCTCGCGGCCGTCGACGAACTCTTCGATCAGGACCTTGCCGTCGTAGCGGAAAGCCGTCTCGACGGCCCGTTCGAAGCCGTCCCGGTCGTTCACCTTGCTGACGCCGAAGGACGAGCCCTGGCGCGCCGGCTTGGCGAAGAAAGGCAGGCCGAGCGCGCCGGCAATCTCCTGGAACGGCCCGACATCGTTTCGATGCACGGTGACGGAACGGGCAACCGGCAGCCCGGCCTCGCGCAGCAGCCGCTTGGCGACATCCTTGTCCATGGCGGCGGCCGAGGCGAGAATGCCGCAGCCGACATAGGCGACGTCGGCGACCTCGGCATAGCCCTGCACCGAGCCGTCCTCGCCGAAAGGACCGTGCAGCACGGGAAAGACGACGTCGACCGGTGGCAGGTCGCGCTCTGCTCCGCCGCCCCGTGCGGCCACCAGCCTGCCTCTGCCACCGGGCAACAATGCGACCTCCACGCCGTCCTCAGACACCGGCGCCCCGGCTCTGTCGTCGCCGGCTTCGGATGAAGATTGCAGCAGCCATCGACCGTCCCTGGAAATGGCGATCGGCACCACCTCGTAGCGCGTCCGGTCGATGGCCTTCAGCACGTTGGCGGCTGAAAGGCGCGACACGTCATGCTCGGCCGAACGTCCGCCATAGAGGACGGCGACCTTAATCTTGGTCTTCATTGAAAAGCCTTGTCCTTCATCGAAATCCCTCGAGATCAAATGCTGACGGCAATGCCGCGATTGGCAAAGAAGCGGTCGAAATCGGCCGGCGCCAACACTGCATTTGCCTGTGTGGCGCCGGTATGGCCGGACGGATTGTGAAAGCGAAAACCCTCGTCCGATGCCGACATGACCAGCACCAGATGGCCGCCCTTGGACGGGGGCTCGCGCTCGGGCCAGCGGATCGAGCTGCTGACCGAGGCGATGAAGAAGCGCGACCGCCTGAGGATCGTCGGAATATCCGATGTCGCGACACTGGTCATCACCTCTGCCTCGAGGCCGAATTCCGCTTTCACGAAGCTGACGAAGGGGGCGTAGATCAGGCCCTTGATCGATCCCTCGGTGACGACATAGCCGCCATATCCGGTGCAGCGCCTGGCCAGTTCGATGGTCGGCACGATCTGGCCGCGCGCCGCCAGGATCATCTTGAGGCATGCCATGCCGCAGATATTGGCGGCCCACAGCGCGTATTCGTCGAGTGTGCGCGCGCCCGAATTCTCCCACAGCGCATCGCGCCGCAGCGCCACCTCAGCACCATCGGCAAGCACGGCCAAGGTCATGTCGGGCGTCTCCCACTGGCTGAAAAACGGCACGGTCTCTGGCGGTGGACTCATCGATTCCTCAAACAGACCATTTCAATTTCGTATACAGGGATACGAGAGCAGAGAACAGTGCTTCAAACCTCATTCGCCTGATCAGGCGATGGTCCGCGCTCGGGTTTTGCCCGCCGGGCGAAGCTTGCCAATGCCCGCCGATCGGCGCACTCTCAGCCCTACGAAGCCGGTCGTCGGGTGCGGTTCGTCTCCTCGCCCATCGTGTTAGGATTGCGCAATGACCCGCGACCAGATGCTCGCCCACCTCCGCGCCGCCGACGCCGTCGCTCGCGAGGCAGCTGTGCACGGCCATCATCCGTTCGGCTGTGTGCTGGTCGGGCCGGACGATCGCGTCCTTATGCGCCAGGGAAACCTCGACACGGTGCGCCATGCCGAGACGGAACTCGCCCGGCGCGCGGCGGCTGCCTACGAGCCGGATTTCCTCTGGTCCTGCACGCTGGTCTCGACCGGCGAACCCTGTGCGATGTGCGCCGGAACGCTCTACTGGGCGAATATCGGCCGCCTGGTCTACGGCCTCGAGGAGACGAAGCTCCTGGCACTCACCGGCGATCACGCCGAGAATCCGACGATGAGCCTGCCCTCGCGCACAGTCCTCGCCTCGGGCCAGAAGAAGATCGAGGTCTTTGGCCCCTTCCCCGAGATCGAGGACGAGCTGATCGCGCCGCACCGCGATTTCTGGACGCGCTGACGCACCGGCCGAGACTACGCGCGCAAGCCGCCAGATGGCCACCGGAACGGAATTCAAACGATCTCTTGGAACGTGTTTGCCAACAGCGCCGTCAATACGCTGGTGGCCAGGGCGATTGCCTGAACCGGTCTTGCCTACCGCCCGTAGGTGTACGTCACGCTGGCCTCGCCGAGCGCCTGGCTCTTCGCGGCCACTGCCACCATTTCCGGAGAGGGATTTTCCGGCGCGCGCAGCTTCGGCGCGCCGAGCGCATACAGCGTGAAGACATAGTGATGCGTGCCGCTGCCGGGCGGCGGGCATGGCCCGAAATAGCCTGCGCGGCCGATACCGCCCTTGCCGAGCACCGTACCCTTGGGCAAGCCTTTGCCGCGCTTCGAGCCCGCCCCTTCGGCCAAGCCCTTCGCGCTTGCCGGGATGTTCCAGGCCAGCCAGTGCCAGAAACCCTTGCCGCCGCCGGCGTCGGGGTCGAACATGGTGAGCGCGTAGCTCTTGGTGCCGACCGGGGGGTCCTTCCATCTCAAGGCGATCGACACGCTTTGCCCGCTGCAGCCGCCGGCCTTGTCGCCGAGATATTTTTCGGCCCATTTGCCGTTGGAAACCGACGGGCTTGAAATCTCGAAAGCAGCCGCCTGATTGGCGAGGCCGAACAGCACCAGCACGGCGAAACCGAGGCGCAAGCTCATAGCTTCCTCCATTTCCAGCCAAGACGCCGACGAGTTTAGCCGAAAAGCGGCCCGAAATTGGGCAATGGTGCGAACTGTTGGTGGGAATTGCTGGAATGCGCTGCCGGGCACGAAGGGGACGGGCGCTTCCTTTACCGAGCGCGCCAGGAGAGATTCGTGTTTCAAAGCTGGGCTTCGATGGCGGCCTTGTCGATGATGGACCACACGAGCCGGATCTTCGGGCCGCGAAACTCATAGAAGACGTTCTCGGCGAAGGACACTTTCCTGCCGTCTACGGCAAGCCCGAGGAAATTTCCCCTGGGCGTACAGTCGAACATCAACCGGCTCGCGACATGAGGCGGATCGCAGACCAGCAGCCGGATGTCGAAACGAAGGTCCGGAATGTCGTCGAAATCCTTCTCCAGCATCGCGCGGTAGCCGGAGAGACCGATCCGCCTGCCATTGTGAGACACGTCGTCGTCGACGAACTGCCCGAGGTTCGGCCAGTCCTGCCGGTTGAGGCAGGCAATGTAGTCGCGGTAGATACCGGAAAGGTCGGTCATGGCGCATGAACCCGCATTCGTGGACACAAGGCCATTTTGCACCCGCGACACGTCAGGACAACCCGGGTTTGATCGCTGCTGGGGCGATGCACCGTCGTCTGGCCGGCGCCTTAAGTCTTGAGCAGCGCTGCCAGCCGCGGGATCCCCTCGCTCACCGCGCGCCGGTCGGCGAGCGTGAAGGACAGCCGCAACGTGTTGCGCCCGGTGCCATCGGCGAAGAAGGCGCTGCCGGGCACGAAGGCGACACGCGCCTCCTTCACCGAGCGCGCCAGGAGCGCGGTGGCGTCAGCGCCTTCGGGCAGCGTCACCCAGACGAACATGCCGCCTTCCGGGCGGCTCCAGGTCACGCCTTCCGGCATGTTGGCTTCGAGGGCGCCGAGCAAGCCGTCGCGGCGCTCGCGATAGGCGCCGATCAGTTTTTCGACTTGGGCCTCGAACACCGCTTCGGCCGCCCGGTGCATCACGATCTGGTTGATCGACGGGCTGTGCAGGTCGGAAGCCTGCTTCATCAGCACCAGCTTCTCCACGACATGACGCGGCGCGCAGACCCAGCCGACGCGCATGCCCGGCGACAGGATCTTCGAGAACGAGCCGCAATAGAGCGTGCGCGCCTTGTCGATGCCGCCGGGGCGCGCGCAGTCGAGCGCCAGGATCGGTGGCACGCTTTCGCCATCATAGCGCAGCGCCCGGTAGGCGGCGTCCTCGACGATTGCGATGTCGAGCTCGCCGGCAAGATCGAGCACCGCCTCGCGCTGCTGCCTGTCCAGCGTGTTGCCGGTCGGGTTGGCGAAATCCGGCACCAGATAGGTGAACTTGACCCGGCCGCCATTCGCCGCCGCC
This sequence comes from Mesorhizobium sp. BR1-1-13, assembly GCF_020165515.1. Classification (NCBI taxonomy): domain Bacteria; kingdom Pseudomonadati; phylum Pseudomonadota; class Alphaproteobacteria; order Hyphomicrobiales; family Phyllobacteriaceae; genus Mesorhizobium; species Mesorhizobium sp. BR1-1-13. The sequence continues at coordinate 64,773 of NZ_JAIUIH010000013.1, read as the reverse complement.
GCCGCGCGATAGGCATCCGGCGTCATGTTGCCGCCTTCCGGCCTCAGCCGGTCGTAGCGCGGTTCATAGGCGTTGAAGGCCTGCAGCGCGCCGAGATAGGTCGGCCACGTCACCAGTGCGGTGTCGCCGGGCGACAGCAGCAGCTTGCCGACATAATCGAGCGCCTGCTGCGAGCCCGAAGTGATGAAGATGTTGGCTTCCTCGCAGACGACGCCGAGCTTGCCCATCTGCCCGGCAATCCATCGCCGCAGCGGCAGATAGCCCTCGCTCACCTGGTACTGAAGCGCGGCCCCCGCTTCGCTGCCGCCGAGCACGTCGGCATAGGCATCGCGGATCGCATCGGCCGGAAACAGCGCCGGATCTGGAATGCCGCCGGCGAAGGAGATGATGTCCGGCTGGTCGAGCAGCTTCAGGAGCTCGCGGATTTCCGACGCCTTCATACGCGACGAGCGCGACGCCAACAGGTTCATAAGGGTCAAGCACGCCTCCCCGGACGCATCGAATATAGGTCAACTTAGCTGACCTATATCTGGTCTCGCCGCAAATTGAATAGGGCCTGCAGGCCTTCGCGCATGCGCCAGCCGCCCGCCTTGGCGGAAAAGCGACGGCCCCGCCTGCGCTACAAGGTCTTCTTGTAGCCGAGATGGGTGCCGGTGAAGCCGAGGCTTTCATAGAAGCGGTGCGCGTCCGCTCTGGTCTTGTCGGTGGTGAGTTGGACGAGGCCGCAACCGCGCGCCCGGCATTGATCAACAGCCCATTCGATCATCAGCCTGCCTATGCCTTCGGAACGGCGCTGCCCGGCGACCCGCACAGCCTCGATCTGACCGCGCCAGGCGCCCTTGCGCGACAGCCCGGCAAGGAAGCTGACCTGCAAGGTGCCGACCACGTCGGCGCCATCGACCGCCACCGCCAGCAACTGGTTGGGATCGGCGTCGATGGTATCGAAGGCATCGACATAGCCCTGGGCCAGCGGCAGCGAGGCATCCTCTCTGGCCGCGCCAAGCGGATCGTCCGCCAGCATGGCGACGAGGGCAGGCAGGTCGGAGGCCAGGGCCTTGCGGAAGGTGATCATGAGCACGACTTACGGCGACACGCCGGCGCCGGCAAGGCCGTTGGTTTGGAAGCCTCACCCTCTCTTCGTCATCCTAGGGCGAAGCAGGAGCGAAGCTCCGTCGCGGAGACCCTAGGATCCATGCCGTGACATGGGAGCGCCGCTACGGTGCGGAATTCCGATCACCGCGCACCGCGACATGCCTCGAGTCAAACCCGAGGACGACGAAGTGGCCGTGGCTACCATCCTGTTCCACGAAACAGCTCGAACTATTCCGGGTTGGCTTTTTCAATCAATTCGATTTTCCACTGGCGTCGCCAGCGCTTGAGCGATTTCTCGCGCTGGATGGCGTCCGTAATATCGAAATACTCCTCGTACCAGACCAGTCGCCGCACACCATATTGGCTGGTGAAGCGCGAACCCTGGCCCGACTTGTGTTCTGGCATACGACGACCGAGATCGTTTGTGACGCCGATGTAAATGGTGCCGCCCTTCTGGCTGGCGGTCATGTAGACATAGCCGGTCATATGTCAGGGCTATCGGGCCATGCGTCGGGAGAACATCCTGATTCGCTGCATTCTTCGGCAGGTGTCACGGCATGGATCCTAGGGTCTGCGCCGCGTCGCTTCGCTCCTTGCTCCGCCCTAGGATGACGAACCGAGGGAACTTCTTCAACCCCATCCCCATCCTGGCCTTGCGGCACTGCGCCAGCACCCAGCGATGGCCCTCCAAAGGTATTTGCAGCACCCGCCGGCAGCATATAGGAAGCCACAGATGGCATTGGCGTCGGCGCCGGTCCTGGTTTCGCGGAGAGCGGTGTTGAGAGCGTGTGTTCGTCTGTGCCTGTCGCTGGTCGCGGTGCTCGTCTTGCCGCTTGCCGCCCATGCCCAATGGAAGCCGGTCGAGACGATCGAGCCCTACGCTATCTCGGGCCGGACCGGACAGGAGCTCTACCGGTCGATCGGCGAGAACGGACCGCTGATCCGCGGCGCCAAGACGCGCACCATCGCCTATACCAATTTCAAGCTGACCTGGACCAGGGACTACCAGAACAAGGGCGGCGATTGCGTGCTGGCATCGGCCAGGCCGAAGCTGATCATCACCTATGCCTTGCCGAAGCCGTCAGGCTCTCTGCCGCCGGCCGTGCAGAAGAGCTGGGACAGCTTCATCGCCGGCGTCATCGCCCATGAGAAGGTGCATGGCGCCGATATCATTGCCATGGTGCGCAAGATCGAGGCGGCGACCGTCGGCCTCAGCGTTGCCGACGATCCCAAATGCGCCAAGATCCGGACCGAGATGACCAGGCGCCTCTCCGGACTGTCGCAGGCGCAGCGACAGGCAAGCCGCGATTTCGACCGCGTCGAATTCGGCAATGGCGGCAATTTGCAAAAACTGGTTTTTGACCTCGTGACCGGTCCCTGAGAGGGAAGGCGCGACCCTCACCGCGTCTGCGCGCTCGCCGCGAGCTCCGCCCGCTTCTCGTCCGACACCACGGCCAGATCCAGCACCTTCTGCAGTTCGGCGGCGTGGCGGAAGGATGGTTCGGCCTGCACGCCGGTCCGCACCGCGTCGGCGAAACGCTGATAGTTGGTGGCCACCGTGCCGGCGTCGAGCTCTTCCCATATCCCGTCATCGACATTTTCGCCGAGGCAGGCCTTGAGCGACGAGCCGTCGAGGTTGTGCACCACTTCGAGACCGCCTCTGTCGCCATAGATGCGCAGGCGCAATTCGTTGAGATGGCCGGTCGCCCAGCGGCTGGCATGCACCACGCCGAAGGCGCCGTTGGAGAAATCCACCGTCATGGCGAAGCTGTCATTGGCGTCGAGCCCATAGTCGCCGATGCGGTTGCCGGGCGCCTTGTCGAAGGAACGCAGCCGGCAGAACACATGGTCGATGCCGAGGGCCGCGCCATAGCTGGCGAAATCGAGGATGTGGATCCCGACATCGCCAAGCACGCCGTTGGAGCCGTGGCCGCGCGACAGGCGCCACAGCCATTTCGGGTCGCTGCGCCAGTCGCCCCAGAATTTCGACACCAGCCAACTCTGCAGATAAGACGCCTCGACATGCCGGACCGTGCCGATCTCGCCGGCCTGCACCATCCGGCGTGCCTTCTGCAGCGCCGCGACATTGCGGTAGGTGAGGTTCACCATGTTGACGATGCCGGCCTTCTCGGCGGCCTCGGCCATCTCGATCGCCTTGCCGAAATTCTCGGCCAGCGGCTTCTCGCACAGCACCGGCTTGCCGGCGGCAATCAGCTTCATGGTGGTCGGGTGGTGGATGCGGTCCGGCGTGACATTGGCCACGGCGTCGAAAGCGCCCCATTGCAGCGCCTCCTCCAGCGCGGTGAAGCGGTTGGGGATGTTGAAGCCGTCGGCGAATTCGCCGACGCGCGCCGGATCGAGGTCGACGGCCCCGACAATGTCGACGCCACCGATGGCGCTGAATTGCCGTGCATGTTCCTGCGCCATCCAGCCGGTGCCAAGTATCAGAAGCCGCATTTTTCCTCCTTGGTGTGAGATGTCGTCGCGCCAGGCGGGATGCCGGATCCCCTCCGCGGCGCGCGTCGGACAGGCCTCCCCTCCCGGCCCGCGCCTCAAATAGCGCGAATGATCCCGCCGTCGACGCGGATGTTCTGGCCGGTGATGTAGCCGGCGCCGTCCGACGCCAGGAAGGCGATGGTCGCGGCGATCTCCTCCGACGTGCCGTAGCGCTGCATCGGCACCGAGTCGCGGCGTTCTTCCGTCGCCGGCAGGCTGTCGATCCAGCCGGGCAGCACATTGTTCATGCGCACATTGTCCGCTGCATAAGTGTTGGCGAAGATCTTGGTGTAGGCGGCGAGGCCGGCGCGGAACACGGCCGAGGTCGGGAACATCGGGCTCGGCTCCACCACCCAGGCGGTCGAGATGTTGATGATGGCGCCGCCCTTCTGCTTGACCATCTGCGGCGCCACGATGCGCACCGGCCGGATGACGTTGAGCAGGTAGACGTCCATGCCGGTGTGCCACTGTTCGTCCGTGATCTCCAGGATCGGCGCGCGCGGCCCGTGGCCGCCGCTGTTGACCAGAACGTCGATGCGGCCATAGCGCTCCAGCGTCAGGTCGGCGAGGCGCCGCAGATCCTCGTTCGACTGGTTGGAGCCGGTGACGCCGATGCCGCCCAGCTCCTTGGCCAGCGCCTCGCCCTTGCCGGATGAAGACAGGATGGCGACCTTGAACCCGTCCGCCGCCAGCCGCTTCGCCGCCGCCGCCCCCATGCCGCTGCCGCCGGCCACGATGACAGCCACTTTTTCTGAACTCATTGGGTTTTCCTCTCAAGGGTTGGCGGGAGTTGCGGTTCAGCGGTCATATAGCCGGTTTCGTCGGCCGCTTCGAACCAGAAAGGCTGAACCGACCTGCAGAAAATGCGAACACACTCGGCTTCAAGGAGCGACGGGCAGCAAAGCATCCGGCTTCACATTGGCGATCGAGGCGTAGGTGTGCGTTTCCCGAACGCCGGGCAGCGGCAGGATGACCCGCTGCAGGAAATCCTGGAACATCGCCATATCGGCGATCCGCGCCTTGACCAGATAGTCGAAACCACCAACCACCATATGGCACTCGATGATCTCGGGCGCACGCAACACAGCTTCGGCGAAGCGGTCGAAGACATGCGGCGCCGTGTGGTCGAGCCGCACCTCGATGAAGACGAGCTGTGCCTGCCCGATCCTGGCCGGGTCGAGAACGGCTCGCACCGCGCGGATGAACCCTTCGGCGAACAGCCGCTTGACGCGCTGCGCCGCTCCCGTCGGCGACAGGCCGACGCGGCGGGCCAGATCGAGCGTCGTGCGGCGGCCATCCTCCTGCAACAAGCGCAGCAGCGAGCGGTCGATGCGGTCGAGATCGTCCATGTCAGATTCACACTTCTGAACGGGGGCAAACGTGATAATCACGCCGAAATAGCCAAAACAGCATATTTCATCACGCCCATGGATCGCAATACCGTTGCGGTGCACTCCCGCCACCAACGAAAGCGTATCCCATGACGACAGCCCTATCGATCTCCCGCAGCGCCCAGGCCAAGGGCGACACGCCGGTGCTCATCCTGAGCGAGGCCGAGGTGAAGACATGCCTCGACCTTCGCCAGCTTCTCGACGCGCTGGCCAGCGGCTTCAAGGCGCTGTCTGGCGGCAAGGTCGTCAATCCGGCCCGGCCGCAGCTCGACATTCCGCAGGCCGGCTATTCGCTGGCGATGCCCGCCTGGATGGCGGGCATGCATCTGACGGTGAAGATCGTCAACGTGTTCGAGGGCAATATCGCCGGCGGCATCCCAAGCCACCTCGCCACCATCCATCTGTTCGACCCTGCGACGGGCATGCCGGTCTGTGTCATGGACGGCACCTACATCACCGCCGTTCGCACTTCCGGCTCAGCCGTGCTTTCGGTGCGCGAACTCGCCCGCCCCGACGCAAGGATCGCGACCGTGGTCGGCGCCGGCGTGCAGGCCGGCCAACACCTCAATCTCCTGCCGCTGGTGCGCGACTTCGCCGAGATCCGCGTGGTCTCGAAGGAATTCGCCGATGCGCAAGCCCTTGCCGCCCGGCATGTCGGCGTCGTCGCCGTCAGCGATCTCGAGGCCGCGATACGCTCATCGGATGTCGTCTGCCTGGCAACGCACTCCTACGAGCCGGTGATCTCGGCCGACTGGGTGCGGCCGGGCACCCATGTCTCGTCGGTCGGCGTCGCCCCGCCCGGCGGCGAATTGCCTGTTTCGCTTATCGGCAGGGGCAGTCTGTTCGTCGAGACGGCCGATGCCTTCGCCCCTACTCCGGTCGGCTCTTGCGAACTTGACGGCCTCGATCCGCAAACCGGAACCGAACTCGGCGAGATGCTGCTGGGGCTCAGGCCAGGGCGGGTCAGCGCCGAACAGATCACCATCTACAAGGCCATGGGCGTGGCCATGGAGGACATGGTGGCAGCCGACCTCGCCTATCGCGAGGCGGTGCGGCGGGGATTGGGGCGAACCGTTTCGCTGTAGCGGTCTGCGGCCAAGGAGGGAGAAGGTCGTGCAGCTTCGCCGCAGCCTGTCGCCGCTATCCCTCCACCGTCTCCAGCACGCTCAGCAGCGTGCCTTCCATGTCGGGTTCGTCGCCGGAGCAGACGCACAGCATCTCGGCGTCGCCCTCGCCCACCGACAGGTAGGCGTGGCCCATGGTGGAATCGATGTAGACGCTGTCGCCCTGTTTCAGCCGCACCGGCGCGTATTGGTCGGTGTGCAGCTCGATCTCGCCCTTGAGCACGATCAAAAATTCCTCGCCGGCATGTTTCGTCAGGGGGCCGAACTCCTGCGGCGTACGCGCGCGCGCATAGGCGTGGATCGGCACCATGCGCTTGCGCACCAGGTCGGTGGCCAGATAACGGTAGTCGTAATTGCGGGTCAGCTGGCGCAGTGTGTTGGACGGTGACGTCACGGAGCGGCGGGTGCGCGACGCCGCCTGCTTGCGGTCGCCGCTGAGCAGTTCCGTTACATGGATGCCGAGCCCTTCGCAGATCTGCAGCAGCTTGTCGTAACTTAGCGACATCTGGTCGTTCTCGACCTTGGACAGTGTCGACACTGCGACACCGGTGAGCCTGCTCACCTCCTGCAAGGTCCAGCCATGCGTCTTCCTCAAGCCGCGCAGGCAATCACCCAGGTTCGGTTGCTCCGACATATCAGCTCCATGCCGCGGGATCGCGCCGCTCCATCCCTAGGTAATTGAACTCCCCGCCGCCATCAACAATGCCAACAATTTTCTTATACGCTAAATATTGACTGGATAAGAAATTATTTTTACGACTGATCGATGCAGTCGAATTCCCTCCCGAAAATCGTCGTCATCGGCGGCGGCATTGCCGGCCTCTCGCTTGCCGCCGAGGTGGCGGACTGGGCTGAGGTCACCCTGATCGAGCGCGAGAGCCAGCCCGGCTATCATGCCAGCGGCCGCTCGGCTGCCCTGTTCACCGAGACTTATGGCAACCGCGTGGTGCGAGCGCTGACGCTGGCGAGCCGCCGGGCGCTCTTCGACGGCGGCTTCGTCGCGCATCAACGTGGCGCGCTGCATGTCGGCCGCGCCGCTGACGGCGCGGCCGTCGACCGGCTGGGAGACGAATTGCAGGCCATGGTGCCGAGCGTACGCCGCCTTTCCGCCGCTGAGCTGCAGGCGCTGGTTCCCGTCATCGATTCGCAAACCACATGCGGCGGCGTCTATGAACCGGGTGCGGTGGACGTCGATACCGGCAAGATGCTTGCGGCCTGCGCTTCGGCACTGAAGGCCAAGGGCGGCATCATGCGCACGGGCGAAGAGGTGCGCGAGATCGTGCACACCGGCAACGGCCTGCGCGTCGCCACCAGTGCCGGCGCCTATCCCGCCGACATCGTCGTCAACGCCGCCGGCGCCTGGGTCGACGTCGTGGCCGGCCTGGCGGGGCTCACCGGCCTCGGCTTCCAGCCCAAGCGGCGCACCGCCTTCCTGTTCGATCCGCCCGCGGGCGTCGACATTGCCGGCTGGCCGCTGGTGGTCGATCTGCACGAACAATTCTACTTCAAGCCAGACGCCGGCAGGCTGATCGGCTCGCTGGCCGACGAAACCGATTCCGAGCCTTGCGACGCCTGGCCGGAAGACATCGACGTCGCTATAGCCGTCGACCGCATCGAGCAGGCAACGTCCATGCGCATCGGCCGCCCGTCGACGCCCTGGGCCGGCCTGCGCACCTTCGCGCCCGACCGCACGCCGGTCGCCGGCTTCGACCCGCGCCTGCCCGGCTTCTTCTGGCTCGGCGGCCAGGGCGGCTACGGTTTCCAGGTGTCGCTGACATTGGCGCGGCTCGGCTCGGCGCTGATGCGCGGCCAACCCTTGCCCGACGATGTCGCAGCACTTGGCGTCACCGCCGCGGCGTTGGCGCCCGACCGCTTCCTGGCCCCGGCGGCGACGCCATGAAGTTCATGCCCTTCCCTCAACCAGAAAAAGTGTCATCAGGAGCGTTTGCGATGAAATCCACCGTTCTGCGCACAGTGCTTGGCTCGACCCTTCTGGCCTCGTCCGTCCTTCTCGGCGGGCAGGCTCATGCCAAGACGCTCGTCTATTGCTCGGAGGCCAATCCCGAAACCTTCAACCCGGCGATCGGCATCGCCGACTCCACCATGGATGCCGCCGCCAAGACGATCTTCAACCGGCTGGTCGAGTTCAAGCCGGGCACGACCGAAGTCGGACCGGCGCTGGCCGAGAGCTGGGATGTTTCGCCGGACGGCAAGACCTATACATTCCACCTGCGCCAAGGCGTGAAATTCCAGTCGAGCGAGCATTTCACGCCGACGCGCGAGTTCAACGCGGACGACGTCCTTTACACGTTCAATCGCCAGCGCGACGCCAACAATCCCTATCACAAGCTCGGCGGCGGCGCTTACGAATACTTCAACGCGCTGGGCATGGGCACCTTGATCGACAAGATTGACAAGGTCGACGACCACACCGTGCGCTTCACGCTGACGGCGGCCAACGTCACCTTCCTGGCCGGACTGGCGCTCGACTACCTCTCGATCTTGTCGCTGGAGCAGACCGAAAAGATGGTGGCCGCCGGCACGCCGGAGCTGATCGACAGCCAGCCGGTCGGCACCGGCCCGTTCGTGCTCGATGCCTATGTGCCCGACAGCCAGGTCCGCTACGCCGCCAACAAGGACTACTGGCGCGGCGCGCCGAAGATCGACTCGCTGGTCTTCGCCGTCACGCCCGAGCCGACCACACGCGTCGAGCGCCTCAAGGCCAATGAATGCCAGGTGGCGGCCCCGCCTCCGCCAAGTGCCGTCGCCGAACTGCGCGCCGATCCAGACATTACGGTCCTCGACCTCAAGGGCCAGAACATCGGCATCCTCGGCTTCAACGTCGAGCATCAGCCGCTCGGCGATGTCCGCGTGCGCACCGCGCTCGCCAAGGCCGTCGACCGCAAGGCGATTGTCGATGCCGTCTATGCCGGCGCCGGCACGGTTGCCGGAAGCGTCGTGCCGCCGGCGCAGCTCGGCGCCGTCACCGATGCCGGCATCGACTATGATCCCGACGGCGCGAGGAAACTGCTGAAGGAAGCAGGCCACGAAAGCGGCCTCAAGATCAGCCTCTGGGCGATGCCGGTGTCGCGCCCCTACAACCCCAACGCCAAGCGCATGGCCGAGATGATCCAGGCCGACTGGGCGAAGGTCGGCGTGCAGTCCGAGATCGTCAGCTTCGAATGGGGCGAATATCTCAAGCGCACCGCCGCGGGCGAGCAGGACGCTTTCCTGCTCGGCGGCAGCAGCGACAATGGCGATCCCGACAACATGCTGAGCTATCTCTTGTCCTGCGACGGCGTGAAGGGCGGCTCCAACCGCTCGCGCTGGTGCGACAAGGATTTCGAGAAGCTGCTGGATGAAGGCCGCGTCGCCGCCGACCCGAAAGAGCGCGCCGCGATCTACGGGAAGGCGCAGGCGATCCTGAAGGCCGAGGTGCCGGTGGCGCCGATCGCCCATTCGATGGTGGCGATCCCGATCCGCAAGAGCGTGCTCAACTACGTGCTCGACCCCTTCGGCCGGCAGAATTTCGCCGCGGTCGATGTGGCTGAGTGAGGGCAGGCGCCGCCCCCTCATCCGGCCGCTACGCGGCCACCTTCTCCCCGGTGGGGAGAAGAGATTTTCAGCGTCGGCCCCTCTTTCAACAGCGGAGTCGGAAGAAGCTGACAAAGCATGGCCCCCTCTTCTCCCCCACGGGGAGAAGGTGGCCCGAAGGGCCGGATGAGGGGGCCTCTCCTAAGCCACAACGCCAGCCGATTTTGCGAAGATCCTTTGCCCCAAAAAAAGCGAGACCATCGATGCCGAAAGACCTGACCTCCCTCCTCAACAGCTACCTCGCCGACGGCGCGGTGGGTGCCTCGCTGGCCTATTCGACAGGCGCCTCGCCGATCGCCCTCACCGCGGGCCTCGCCGATCGTGCGCATGGCACATCAGTTAGATCAGACCAGCTGTTCAAGATCGGCAGCTGCACCAAGACCTTCGTCGCCGCCGCCCTGGTCAAGCTCGCCGAGACCGGCAAGCTCGAGCTCGGCGCGCCGATCTCCTCCTGGTTCCCGGATCTGCCGGGTGCGGGGAATATTTCGGTGCGACAGCTGATCAACCATCGCAGCGGCCTGCCGGAATTCGAATATTACATTCCGATGGATCCGGGCCGGCAATGGACGCCGCAGCAGCTGGTCGACATCGCCTTCGCCTCCGACAAGCAGAAGGCATCGGGCGGACCCGCTGTCTACAACAACACCGGCTACGTGCTGGCCGGCATGGTGATCGAGGCCGTCACCGGCCAGTCGCTCGGCGCCTATGTCAGAAGCGCGATCCTGCAGCCGCTCGCCCTGGAAAACACCTGGTCGCCGGCCACCGAAGCATTTCCGGAAAAGTCGATGGTGCGCGGCTACTATCACCGGCCGCCGCCGGCGCCGGGCGCGCCGACAGACATCGCTTCCGGCGGCGAGATGTGGCGCATGGACGGCGTGCTGCCCTACTCCGGCGAATTGCAGGATTCTTCCGATTCCTTCCCGTTCGGCGCCGCCTATGGCTGCGGCGACATGGTGTCGACGCCATCCGACATGGTGAGCTTCATGCGCGGCCTTTTCTCCGGCAAGCTCTTGTCGCCGCCCTTCTTCGCCGAGATGTTCGAACACCGCGTGCCGGCGAGCTTCCCGGGCACCCGCATGCGCGAGACGGGCGCCGGCATGTTCCAGAGCGCCTATGCCGACCGCGCCTTCTACGGCCACCAAGGCAGCATCCCGGGCTATGTCGCGGTCATGCTGCATGATCCGGCGACCGGTCTTACCATCGCCATGACCAGCAATGTCGGCTCCGGCAACCGCCTGTCCTTCCAGGCCAGCGGCCTGCATCCCGTGGTGGATCAGGCGATCCGGATCATTCTGGAGCAGCCAAGCCGGGCAGCATCTGGCTGAGCACGCGATCTCGCAGAAGAACGTGGTGGAAGACGGCCGTCGCGGCGTGCAGGCCGGCCAGCCACACGAGGATGTCCCCAAGCGTGCCGTGGATTTCCGCCAGCGAAGCGCCGACGTCCCATGGGGCGAAAAGCGGACCGATCGGACCGAAGCCGTACACCATGACCGGATGGCCGCCAAACCATGCTCCGAGCATGGCGGTCACCGGCACAGCGAACATCAACGCGTAGAGCGCCCAATGTACCGCCTTCGACCCGACATACATCCAGGCGGGCATGGACGGAGCGTCGGGAATGCGATCGAACAGCCGCCAGGCCAGGCGGATCACCAGCAGCCAGAAAACCGCGAAGCCGAGCGATTCATGAAGCAGCAGCATCGAGGCCCTGGGCGCTGAATAAACGCGCGTAGGAGGGCCGCCTGCCGAGACCAGGAAGGCGATGAGCACGAGCAGTGCCGTCAACCAGTGGAATGCCTGGGCAAGGCTTCCGTAGCGAGTTGTGGTACCGGACAGTGACATGCAGGAACTCCGCGGCAGTTGCACAAGGCTCCCCGCGCCCGGCCGAATTTGCCTTTATTTAGCTGCGCCTCGAGTGAGAACGATTTATGGCGGAGCAGGTCGGGTCGGCTTGTCGCACCGGCTGCACAGCCAAGGCGCTTGAGACCCTTCAGGTTTTCGACCAAAACACCGCCGCCGCCGCCGAAACGATCTCCGCATTGTCCTGCGCCACCTTTCCATCGGGAAGCGTCCTGCCGTCTTCCAGTCCGACCCGCGTCGACCAGCGCCTTCGACGCGCCAGCCCCACGAACGGCCAGACCGTGGCGTCGACGCCATGCAGCAGGACCGGCCGTCGCAGCCCGGCGCGTTCGAGCAGAGCGGCGATGCCGTGCGCCTCGGCGAGTGCGGCGGGCAATTCCTGTATGTCGATCTCGATCAGGATGCGCAGCACCCGGTTGTGATCGGCGAGGCCGATGAAGCGGCCGGCATCGGCGACGGTGGCAAGCCCGGCCTCGACGCCGACGCCACGCTGGCGCAACAGCTCCATGACGTCGGGGGCATCTGCCTCCGAAAGATTGACCGAGGCATAATCGGGCAGTTCGCGCCAGCCGGCGATCGCCGCGCGGGTGCGCTCGACGTCATTCTCGATCCAGGCGCCTGTCGACACGCCGATCAGCGTGCCGGGACAGGCCCGACGCACCGCCAGCACGGTCGCGTCCACGGCGGCCAGGCTCTCGCGCCCGTCCGCGCCGCGTGGATGGATGTGCAGCTCGGCCGCGCCCGCGGCGACGCAAGCGGCCGCATCGCTCGCCATCGCCTGCGCCGTCAGCGGCAATTTCGGATGAAAATCGCGCGGTCGTGCGCCATTGATGCAGGCCTGGACGATCATGGCTGCCATCCTCGGACAAGGGAGGTAGCATTCTAGCTGCGTGGCAAGGCATGGCAAAGAGTTGGGCGTTGTCTCTCCTGACAGCGCCGGCCTCGCCCTTCTTGCCGGAATCCCCCGGCATTTGAATAAAATCCGCCTGTGGATATTTACCCTGCGTTCCGCCGGACCCGCCAAGATATATTAGGGCGAGGTAATGGAGGGATCATTGACCAGCGATTTTTCAGCCGCCCGGGTGCATCTCGAGCGCGCCTACCACTATTTGCGCGGCGATGACGAGACAAGCCGCTCGGCATGCGAAGCCCTCGACCTGCTGATCGAAGCGGTCGCGGAGGCGCAGCACAGGCGATCGGAGGCAGAGGTGTTGGAGTTTCCGCGATCGGCACGGTTCGCCGACCGCCAGTGATCGTTCCGCCGCGCCCGGCCGATCGCCCGGAGCAGTTCCAGGAGCCGTGCTCAACAGCTCTCGGGATTGCCTAATGGAGTGTTGGCGTGGCTCGGCGATTCTGGCGGGCGGCGTGCCGCTTCAGGCGCGCCGCCTGTCCGGCGTCCCGGCCGTCGCGCGCGAAACGATCGCCTCCAGCGGCTCGGGACGATGCAGAAAGAAGCCCTGGCCGTAGGCGACGCCCATGTCCTGGAGCATCGCAAGCGTATCGTGCCGTTCGATCTTCTCGCCCACCACGGCGAAGTCGAGGCTCCTGGCAATGCCGGTCATCGCCAGCACGATCTCGCGGTCGAAGCGGCTGTCGGTGATATGTTCGATGAACGAGCCGTCGATCTTGATCGCATCGACGGGAAAGCGCCTGAGATACTCGAACGAGCTCATGCCGGCGCCGAAATCGTCGAGGCTCACCCGACAGCGCCGCTCGCGCGCCTTGCGCACGAAGTCCTCGGCGGCGTCGAAATTGGTGACGGCCGCGGTTTCGGTGATCTCGAATCCGATGCCGGAATGCGGCGCTCCGGTTTCCTCGATGGTGTTGTCGACGAAATTCCACAGCCCCGGATCGCTCAATGTCTGAGCCGACAGGTTGAAGCCGAGCGTCAGCGCCCCGGCACGCAGCGCCGGCCCGTGCCGCACCAGCGCCGTGCGGATGATCCACCGGTCGAGTTTCGAGGCGATGCCGAAACGCTCGGCCACCGGGATGAATTCGCTCGGCGGCACCAGCCGCCCGTTGCGCGCGGCGAGCCTTGCCAGCACTTCGACGTGCCGGCACTCTTGCCATGGCTTTCCCAGGAGATGGATTTCCTGGCCGAACAGTTTCAGCCGCCCGTCGTCCATGGCATCGACGGTGTCGGCTGCGATGCGCGCCGCATTGAGGCCGGCGGCCCCCGATCGCGCCGCGGCCGAGAACACCGCGAAGCGGTTGCGCCCCGCCGCCTTGGCCGCGTAGCAGGCGTCGTCTGCGCAAGCCAGCGCATCGGCCACGGAGGTCGTGGCGTCATCGATGAAGGCGATGCCGATCGAGGCCGCCAGTCGGCGCGATGACGCGGCCGGGCCGAGGTCGGCCTCGCGCACCGCCCCAAGCACGGCGCCGGCGATCCGTTCGGCCTGCATCGCGTCGCAATGCGGCACCAGCAGCGCGAACTCGTCACCGCCCAGGCGCGCCGCATGCGCCGACGACGGCAGGCAGCCGCGTATGCCCCCGGCAACGCTCTTCAGCGCCAGATCGCCGGCGGCATGCCCGGCGAAGTCATTGAGCGCCTTGAAGTAATCGAGATCGACATAGAACACCGCCAGCGGCGCCCCCACCGCAATATGCTCGCCAAGCAGCCTGTCGAAGGCGGCGCGGTTCCACAGGCCGGTCAGCGCGTCGTGGCGGGCGGCATAGGCCAGTTCCTGTTCGCGCAGCTTATCCTCGGTGATGTCGCGCACCGTGCCGAGGATCTGGCCGGCGGCACCGGCGGCAGCCACGAAACGCACCAGCGATTCGACATGGCGGATATCGCCGTCGCGCCTGATGATGCGATATTGCGCGGCAATGACGCCGTCGGTTTCCAGCGGCGCCCTGTGGGCGCGTTCGGCCGCTTGCTTGTCGTCGGGATGCAGGTAACTGTGCCATAGGTCGGCGGTCACCTCGTCGGTAACGGCTACAAGGCCGAAAATTTCCCTGGTGCGGAAATCCCAATAGCTTTTGTTGGTGGCGATGTCGTAGTGCCAGATGCCGGTGCCGCTGGCCGCGAGCGCCAGGCGGAAGCGGATGTTGACCTGTTCCAGCGCGGCCTCTGCCGCCTTCTGTTTCGAAATATCGGTCTGCACGCCCATCAGCCGGATCGGTTGGCCGTCGCCGTCGCGTTCGACGATGCCGCCGCGGTCGAGCACCCAGACCCAGTGGCCTTGCTTGTGCCGGAGCCTGAGCTCGGTCTCGATGGTGTCGGTCAGGCCGGCGATGTGACGGTCGCCGCTGGCCAGCGCCTGCTCGCGATCGTCGGGATGGGTAAGCCGCAGCCAGAGGTCGCTGCTGTTGGCGAGCTCGTCCTCGTCATAGCCCAGCATCCGCGCCCAGGTGGCGGAATAGAAACACTCGCCTGTCCGAAGGTCCCAATCCCAGACGCCAAGTTGGGCGCGCTCCAGGGCCTTCTCCCAGAACGTTCCATCACGGCTTTTCTTGTCCTGACCCGCCATCTTCCGTTTCGTCCAACCCCGCCCGGGGCAATCTGCGGCAAAACCAGAGAAGAAAGCGTTACCACGCCGGTGGCTCCGCCGCGTTCCTTGCTTGCGGCCCCGACTTTCGATTGGCGGGCAAGAAGCGGAGTTTGCCCGCCCGCCGATCCTCCTAGTGGTTGCGCGGGGTCGCCACCCGTCCTGGTGATCTCGTGCAAACAGGAAGAGGACTTTCCCCATGACCAAACAGGAAGACAACAAGGCCGTCGTCGTCAGATGGTTCACCGATTTCTGGGGTGAAACCTGCGATCTTTCCGTCGTCGACGCCATCGCCGCGCCCGACATGCTGCTCAAATATTCGCTGCATGAACCGCGCCGCGGCCGCGAGGACATCAAGGCCTTCATGACCGATTTCCGCGCCGCCTTCCCGGATCTCAACTTCTGGGCCACCGCCGACCTCATCGCCGAGGGCGACTATGTCGTCGGCCAGTGGGAAGGCGGCGGCACGCATACCGGCCCGGCCTTCAGCGATTTCCTCGTCGGTTCGCTGCCCGCCGCCACCGGCCGCACCATGCGCTTCACCGGCACCACGGTGCTGAAGGTGATCGACGGCAGGATCGTCGAGGAGATCGGCCTCGACGACGGCGTCGCGGCGTTGACCCAGCTCGGCCTGATCAAGGCCGCATAGGGCAGCCACGCGGAACGATCGTTCGGCCAGGCGGCCCTCGCCGCCTGGCCTCGTTGACTATTGGCTGGGCGCCACCGCGTGTTCGCACGAGACTTTCGGGTTCATGTCGGCGAAGATGCCGGTCGGATTGCCCTTCCAGGCCCATGGAGGGAAGGTTCATCCCTTCGGCAGATACGGGATCGTCCCCGCCAGGTCGGTGTTGTCGATCATCTGGAAGCGGCTATCGCTGCCATCCTGACGGGCCGAGACGAAGGGCGCGTAGGCCGGATCGTTGGCGAAGGCGCGCGCCGCCGCTTCCGACGGGAACGCCATCAGCGCGATCAGCGTGGTGTCGAGCGGCTTGCCTTCAAGCGTCTTCACATTGCCGCTGCGCGACAGATACCTGCCGCCATGCTTGTGGACGAGGTCGTGCACCGATGCGGCGTAGGCCGGCATCCACTGCGGGTTCTTCACCTTGATGTCTGCGATGACATATGTGGTCATGGTCGTCTCCCTGTTACGGCGCACAGGGGAGATCCCCGCGGCCGGTCAAAGGGCTCGCATGGCAGGGCCGGCGCCAGCCAGTCCGCGATCTGTACCGGGCCGGTACAGTTTCCGTACTGGCCGCTTCCTTCATGAAAGTCTAATGTTCAGGCCAGTTTCGAGGGAGGACGTCGGATCATGGCCCAGCACGGATACAAGCAGTTCTGCCCACTATCGATGGCCGCCGAGGTGCTGTGCACCCGCTGGACGATGGTGCTGATGCGCGAATTGGTGGCGGGTTCGACCCGCTTCAACGACCTGCGCCGCGGCGTCCCCAAAATGTCGCCCACCCTTCTGTCGCAACGGCTGAAGGAGCTCGAGCTCGCGGGGATCGTCGAGCGCAAGGGGATTCCGGGCGAGAAGGGCATCTTCGAATACCGGCTGACGGAGGCCGGCCGGGATTTGCGCCCCGTCGTCGAGGCGATGGGCTTTTGGGGACAGAAATGGGTCGAGTCCCGGCTGTCTCTCAAGAACCTCGATCCGTCGCTGCTGATGTGGGACATGCGGCGCAACCTGAACCCTTCGCCGCTGCCCGAGGGGCGCACCGTGATACAATTCCTGTACCAGGACCTGCCGGCGTCCAAACGGTCGTGGTGGCTGATCGTCGAAAAGCATGGGGAGGTCGATCTGTGCTGGTACGATCCAGGCTTCGACGTCGATCTCTATGTCTCGACCGACCTGCACACGATGACGGCGATCTGGATGGGATTGATCACGGTCGAGAAGGCAGGTGCAAAGGTCGCCTTGACCGGAGATCAGCACATCGCAAGGAAGATGCAAACATGGCTAGGGCTGAGCCCGTTCGCGGTCGAGCCCAAGCGGGCGGCGTAGGAGTCTGGAGCCCGTTAGGCGCGCTTTCGACCCCCATCATTTGCAAGATGATAGGGTTTCACGAGGATTTCGGCGGGAATGTTCCATTCCTTGTTCAGTTTGAAGACCATGTCCAGGGTCAAGGCCCGCTTCCTGTTCAGCACCTCCGTTGCCCGCGGTGATGATCCGATCACCTCGGCCAGAGCCTTTCGCGACAAGTTGAACAACTCCATGTGGGACTGAATTGCTTCAACGGGATCGGGTGCTTCAATGGGATAGTGCTTGTCTTCATAGGCCTCGATCAGGGTCGCGAGAACATCAAATCGGTCGCCATCGGGAGAGCCGATTTCCGGCTCGTTCTCGAAATATTGGGTGATTTCGGCAATCGCCCAATCGTAATCGGCTTCGGTCTTAAGGGGTCGAATGTTTTCCATCACACCTTCTCCGGATCAATCTTGTCATATTCTTTGTGTGTCCCGACGAATTTGATCAGAACCCGGTGAAACTTGTAGGCGACATGGACAACCAGGCGGTACTTGTTGCCTCCGATGTCGAAAATAACGCGATTGTCGCCGACGAAATCGACCGTCGCTCCAAACATATCCTTGATGTCGGCCGGGGCCTTCCAATCAGCATTGCTCACCGCCACATACCAAGCCGTCAAAGGAGTTTCGGCTTGATTGTGTTTGGCCCAAAAGTCCTTCAGCGCCTTCCTGGCGATGATCTGCATGGCCAAATATAGCAATTTCCCAAAATGGGAACAAGGGGAATTTCCCAAATTGGGAAATCAAGGTCCCTGGCAGGAAACGGGTGGCGACGCGGGTCGTCTGCGGCTTCAATGCCGGCATGTTCATCACCCTTGCCAAGAATCTCAAACCCGCGCCGCTGCCGGTGGCCGACGATCCGCGCTGGACGCAAGTCGTGGCGCGCGACAAATCGGCTGATGGCAGCTTCTGGTATTCGGTGGCCACGACCGGCGTCTATTGCCGGCCCTCCTGCCCGTCGCGGCGCGCCAACCCGAAGAACGTGCAGCTCCACGACACTCTGGACGAGGCCAGGGCGACCGGCTTTCGCGCCTGCCGGCGCTGCAATCCCGACGGACCTTCGCTCGAGGCTGGCAACGCCGCGATGGTGGCCGAGGCCTGCCGCAGGATCGAACAGAGCGAGGAAGAACCGTCGCTCGGTGAACTGGCCGCCGCCGCCGGCCGCAGCGCCGGCTATTTCCACCGCACCTTCAAGGCCGTTACCGGCCTGACGCCGAAGGACTACGCGGCCGCCCGGCGCGCCGAAAGGGTGCGCCGGGGCCTGGAAGACGGCGCCAGCGTGACAATGGCGATCTACGATGCCGGCTTCAATTCGAGCGGCCGCTTCTATGAGAAGTCGACCGGCATGCTCGGGATGACGCCGACGCGTTACCGTGCCGGCGGCGCCAGCGAGGAGATCCGCTTCGCCGTCGGCGAATGCTCGCTCGGCGCCATCCTTGTCGCGTCGAGCAGGAAGGGCGTCGCCGCGATCCTGCTCGGCGACGAACCGGACGCGCTGGTGCGCGACCTGCAGGACCGTTTCCCCAAGGCGCGCCTGATCGGCGCCGACCGCGACTATGAGGCGCTCGTCGCCCGCGTCGTCGGCTTCGTCGAGGCTCCAAGGCTCGGTCTCGACCTGCCGCTGGACCTGCGCGGCACCGCGTTCCGGCAGCGGGTCTGGCAGGCCCTGCGCGATATCCCGGCCGGCCGCACCGTCTCCTATGCCGAGATAGCAGGGCGCATCGGTGCGCCGAAAGCGATCCGCGCCGTTGCCGGCGCCTGCGCCGCCAACGCGCTCGCGGTCGCCATTCCCTGCCACCGCGTGATCCGCAAGGACGGCGCCCTGTCCGGCTACGCCTGGGGCGCCGAGCGCAAGCGCGCGCTGCTCGGCCGCGAGGCCTGAGGAGGACCGGCAATGCGCGCGACGGCAAGGTCTTCCACTACCGGTGCGAACATCCAGCTCCCCAACGGCGCCGCCGTCAGACGCGCCGAAGATGCCAAGTCGCTGGTGATGGCAGCCATCGGCAGACTTGTCGATGGGAGCAAGGCCGAGTGGAGCCGCACGGCGACCGGTGAGATCGAACTGAGGCTGGAATCAGGCGAGGTGTTCCTGCTGGGCGAGGTCGCGGTCACCCGTGTCGCCTGAGTACACTCAGCGCTCTACGCCGCGCCCCGCCGACTTTCGCCGTTCAGATCCTGGATTTGAATTTGAAAGCAAGCACCGGAGTGAGCGCGGCGAACCATCGCTGTAGGTTCAGGCACAGATCAAGGAGTGAAAACAATGAACCTCATGCAAGCCAATATCCCGGCAACAGCCTCCAACGCTGCCGCCCTCGGCACCATCGCCTATGCCATCGGCCAATCCGCGATCGGCAACATCCTGGCGGCGCGCAGCCATATCGGCGTCTGCGCCATTCTGATCGGCTCCGACGCCGAGGCGCTGGAGCAGGACCTCGCCAGCCGCTTCCCCGGTAGGATGCTGGTCGAGGACGAGACCGCCTTGCAACACGATCTCGCGGCGATAGCACGCTTCATCGAAACGCCCGCCGCCGGTCTCGAGCTGCCGCTCGACATCAGCCACGGCACACCGTTCCAGCAGCGGGTCTGGGAGATGCTGCGCGCGATTCCGTGCGGTGCCACGATCACTTATATCGCCCTAGCTCAACGCCTCGGCCAATCGAACGGCGCCCGCGCCGTGGCGACCGCCTGCGCCGCCAACGCGATCGCGCTCGGCATTCCCTGCCACCGCGTCGTCCGCGCCGATGGCACGCCCTCCGGCTACCGCTGGGGCACTGAGCGCAAGCGCGCCCTGCTCGACAGGGAGGCCGCGATATGAATGCCCAAGCCAAGGTTGCGGCATCGGTGGTGAAAGCCGCCGAGGGACGCGTTGCTACTTACGACTGGCCAGCCCTAGCCGCCGAACTCGACGGCTTCGGCTGTGCGGTGATGGAAAAGCTGCTCACGCCGCAGGAGTGCCGGCAGATCGCCGGGCTCTATTCGGACGAACAGCATTTCCGCAGTCATGTCCACATGGCCAGGCACGGCTTCGGCAAGGGCGAATACCGCTATTTCCGCTACCCCTTGCCGGACCTGATCGGCGGGCTGCGCACGGCGCTCTATCCCAGGCTCGCCGAGGTCGCCAACCGGTGGAACGAGCGCATGGGCATCGCCATGCGCTATCCCGAAACGCATGCCGCCTTTCTCGAACAGTGCCACGCCGCCGGCCAGGTCAGGCCGACGCCGCTTCTGCTGCAATACGTGCCCGGCGACTTCAACTGCCTGCACCAGGACCTCTATGGCGACCTCGCCTTTCCGCTGCAGGTGGCGATTCTGCTTTCAGAACCCGGCGAGGATTTCACCGGCGGCGAGTTCGCCCTGACCGAACAGCGACCGCGCATGCAGAGCCGGGTGGAAGTGGTGCCCTTGCGCCAGGGCGATGCCGTCGCCTTCGCCGTCCACAACCGGCCGGTGCAGGGCACCAAGGGCAATTACCGGGTCAATTTGCGCCACGGCGTCAGCCGCCTACGCTCGGGCATGCGGCACACGGCGGGCATTATTTTTCATGATGCGAAGTGAGCCCGGTCGGGGAGCCGTATCGGCGGATATCATCTCCATTATCCACGGACAGGCATAATGCTTGCCGATGCCGTCGATCACTCCGCCATCGGCATGGATCCGCACCAGATGTGCGGGCCGCCAGACGTCGCCATGCGGCCTTTCCAGCACCAGCACCAACTCCGCGCGGATCGCACCCGGCCGCACCTGCGGACTGGTCCGCTTGCCGGCATTGGCGGCAAGCGCCGCGCAGTGGTTCTTGTTTGCCTCGCTCGGCGCTCGCCATGATGGTCTTCTTGCCGGTTGCAGGTCGCGCGGTGCGCGGCCATCGGAAGCAGAGACGGACGAGCGGCCAAAAAGGATACCTGACGGCGATGTTTTTTGCCGGGCGGCTCAAGCCGCGCCGCTGAACATCGCCACGTGGCGCCGGGCGAATTCGAGGAAGGGCGTCGGGCGCACGCCGAACATCTCATGCGTGGCCAGATGCACCCGCGATTTCGGCCGCCGCCGCCGCTCGGCCAACTGCTCATCCAGCGCATCGGCGAACTCGGTTGGAATGCCGGCCGCCAAAAGATTGCACCGCCGCTGCTCCGGGCTGATGTCGACATAGCGGATCGGCTTGCCGGTCGCCTGCGATATCCGTGCCGCGATGTCGCTCATGGTCAGCGCCTCCGGCCCCGTCATCTCGAGCCGCTCGTCGGCGTGTCCGCCATCGCGCAACAGCCGGAACGCCACCTTGGCTATGTCCTCGACATCGACCGGCGACAGTTCGGTCTCGCCGAGCGCGAGGTAAAAAGCGCCCTCGGCGGCGATGGTCGGCGCATCGCGCAGATAGACCTGCATGAATTGGCTGGGGCGCAAATGCGTCCAGACCATGCCGGCGCCTTCCAGATAGCGCTCGATTTCCTCATGCATGCGAGTGAAGCGGAATTTCGTCGCGTCATAGCCGATGTTGGATTCCGCGCCGGAAAACTTCACCACATGCGCGACGCCGGCCTTTCTGCAGGCGTCGATGAAACGACACTGCGTCTCCGTCATATCCTCGGCTGCGGTCGAAATCATCAGCACGCGCTCGACGCCGTCGAGCGCGGGGCCAAGCGTTTCGGCCCGGCGCATGTCGCCTTCGACCAGTTCGACGCCGGCAAGTCGGTCCAGCCCTGACGCCGAGGCCCGCGCGGGATCGCGCAGCAGCGCCCTCGCCGCATGTTTGTGCCTCGCGAATTCGCGCATGATGGCCGTTCCGTTCAGGCCCGTGGCACCTGTAACCAGGATCATGGTCTTGTCTCTCCGTTCAGCGTTGATGCGAGCCGCCCTACCGGCGACCGCACGCTGAAGACGAAGAGAGCCGGGCAAAGGATTCCATCCGCACGTCTTTTTGGCGGCGCAGGGCTTACGCCACCCTGTCACCCCGCTGGCGCGTATCGGCTCACCACCATGCCGCAGGCATAGGATTTCGAGCCGAGCAGCCCCAATGTCCGGAACCCGCCTTGGTCGAAGATGCGGCGTCCGGCGCCAAGCACCGCGGGGTTGATGAACAGTTGGAACTCGTCGACCAGCCCGGCCGCGATCAGCGCCGAGGCGAAGCCGGCGCCGCCGAACACCGCGATGTCGCCGCCCTCGCCGGCCTTAAGCGCGCCGACCTCCCGCGGCAGGTCGCCGCTGACCACTGTCGTGCGCTCCCATCGCGAGGCCTTGAGCCTGTCGCTCGGCACCACCTTCTTCGCCTCGACGATGCGCTGGGCGAAAGCGTAAAACGGGTCGCGCGGATATCTCTTCGCCGCATTGCCCCAATGGGTGAGGTACCCTTCCTCGGCCATCTTGCGGCTCAAGAGGATGGTATCGATGCCGGCGAAGACGGCGTTGAAATCCCGTTTCAGCTCCTCGTCCCAGGCGCTGTCGTCGCCCCATTCCCAGAGCTGCCAGCGATGATCCGCGTCGGCGCCGACAAAACCGTCGACCGACATCTGCATCTGGAGGATCAGCTTTTTCATCATGGTTCTCCCGGTCAAAGGGCCGAGCGGCTCATTTTACCCGCCCGGCTGGCACGGCTGCCGATGATTTACATTTGGAACTATTGACCTGAGATGAAAATGATGTCAATAGTAAAGCGATTTAAAAACGGAACCATATACATGTCGACACGGGACCGGTCCGGCTGCCCCATCAACCTGTCGCTCGAACTGCTCGGCGACCGCTGGACGCTGCTCATCATCCGCGATCTGGTCTTCGCCGGAAAAAAGCACTTTCGCGAATTCCTGCAATCCGATGAGGGCATCTCCTCGCGCACGCTGGCCGAGCGCCTCCAGACATTGCAGGACGAAGGCATCCTCACCCGCAGCGGTGATCCCACGCACGGGCTGAAGGCGATCTATCGCCTGACCGAGGCCGGCATCGACCTTGTGCCCGTGCTGGCCGCGCTCGGCGCCTGGGGCAGCAAGCACCGCAAGGCCGACGATCATCTGGCTAGGATCGCCGATACGCTCGCTGCCGGCGGCGAGCCGGCGCTGGAGCGCCTGAAGCAGGCGCTGCGGGCGGAGCATCTCGGTTAGTGGATGTCGCCAAAGCGGACTCGGGAACAGCGACACGCATACGCGCGTTGGAAAGCGTGTGACGGCCCTCTGTCCGGAATAGCGCAAAAACAAGCAATTGGAGCGGTTGCGTGATGCATTGCACCACGCCGGCGACGAGCTATGGCGTGCGCAATATGTCGGCGCCCGCCTGCTCATCGAACAGCACGGCGCAGCCGCATTGCAGCGCGACTTCACTCAGCGCATTCGCGACCGTTTCGTCGGCCGAGACGAAATCGCCGGTCAGCACCCGCAATTCCTCCACGGCCCTGGCCATCGAAACCAGCCGCCCCGCGGCGCGGTCGGTCGAGCAGGCGTTGACGACGCAAACCAGATCGATCATTTCAAAGTTGCCCATGCCAGCCTCCGCACGCGGCGCCCTTCGGCCCGTCAACGCGATTGTGAGCGACAATGTTCCGGCGGATCGCGACCTCGCTTGACAGAGAGCAACGTTTGTTCTCTTTATGTTCGATATTCTACAACGTGGCGAGGAACCGGGGATGGAGCCCACCATCCTGCATGCCGATCTCGACGCTTTCTATGCCTCGGTCGAGCAGCTTCTCGATCCGTCGCTGCGCGGCAAGCCGATCGCGGTCGGCGGCGGCGTCGTGCTCGCCGCCTCCTACGAGGCCCGGGCCTTCGGCGTGCGCGGCGGCATGCCGGGGCGCAAGGCGCGCGAGCTCTGCCCGCAGTTGATCTTCGTCGGCGGCAATTTCCGCGACTACCAGCGGCTCGGCGACGCCGCGATGAAGGTGCTCGACGATTTCACGCCGCTGGTCGAGCGCATTTCCATCGACGAGGCCTTCGCCGATGTCGCCGGTTGCACGCATCTGTTCGGACAGCCGCGGGAGATCGCCTCGACCATTCGCCAACGCGTGCGAAGCGAACTCGGCCTGCCGATCTCGATCGGCGTGGCGCGCACCAAGCACCTGGCCAAGATCGCCTCGCAGGTGGCCAAGCCCGACGGACTGGTGGTGGTCGAGCCCGGCACCGAGATCGCCTTCCTACACGATTTGCCGGTCTCCCTGATGTGGGGCGTCGGCCCGGCGACCAGGGCGCGGCTGGCCGAGATCGGCATCGAGACCATCGGCGAACTGGCCAGGACGCACAGCGGCGCGCTGGCGCGGCTGCTCGGCCCCGCCGCCGGCGAAAAGCTCGCCGCTCTGTCGTGGAACCGCGACCCGCGCAAGTTGGAAACACATCGCCGCGCCCATTCGGCCGGTGCCCAGTCGGCGCTTGGCCGCAAGCCGGCACTGGAACGCGTCTACATCCCTGTCCTGCTGCATCTGGCCGACCGCGTCGCCAGCCGGCTGCGCGCCAAGGCGCGCCCCGGCCGCACGGTGACGGTGCGCGTGCGCTTCGCCGACCTCAGCGCCGTCACCCGCTCGATCACATCAGACCAGCCGATCTCGGCGACGGTGATGCTGGCCGAGATCGCGATAGACCTGGTGCGCGGCGTGCTCGCCGACCATCCCCATGACAGGACGATTTCACTGCTGGCGATCTCGGTCTCGCATCTGGAGGAAAGCGCCGAGCTGCAGCTCGAACTGCCGCTCGGCCTCGCCGACGAAAAGCGCCGCCCCGGCACCAAAAAGGGGCTCGCGCGCTTCGGCGCCGACCGCGCCATCGACAAGATCCGCGAGCGCTTTGGCAAACAGGCCGTCGGCTACGGCACCGTGGCGCTGGAGGCCGCCCGCTCCGTGCCCGACGAATTCAGGGAATTGGCGCAGAAGGAGTTGTGAGCGGCTGGAGTAAGATGCCAGGAGTGGCTCCATCGCCGTCCGGCACCGCTGGGGTCCGCGATGTTAAAAATACTATCGCACTGGCGCAGCGCGCTCGTCACAGAGAGGCTAAAATTTCATTGCGACGGCGGTCGCATCGCTGCACCGCCGGCGCGACGCCATGGCGTCCTTCACACTCTGATGGCGCGCAGGAAATGCAGGCCGAGCCAGTTGAGCGGGCCGCCTTCGATGCGCTCGAACCCTGCTTCCGCCAGTGGTCCGCGAAGGTGGTCCAGGTCGAACTGGCCATGCCGGCCGTGCCTTGCCGACGCATGTCTGCGCTCGCTTACCGGCCCTGCATAGTCGATCAGCAACAGCCGTCCGCCCGGGGGCAGGACACGCGCTGCTTCGCGCAGGCAGAGGCCGCGCCTCGCCTCAGGCACCATGTGCAGCACGGTCGTGAAGGTAACCACATCGAAGCGCCCGTCCTCGAACGGCAGCTTGGCCGCATCGGAATGGTGAAACGGGATCTCGAGGCCCGCCCGGCTCGCCTTGCGACGAGCCGCGGCAAGCATCTTTTCGGAAACGTCGACGCCAACCACCGATCCACCAGGTTGCACCCGGCGCCAGGCTGAAATCGCCTGCGTGCCGGTGCCGCATCCGACATCGAGCAATTGGAAACCCGGCGCCAAACCGGCAAGATCGAGCAGATCTTCCCGATAGGCCCGGTCCCGCCCGCGCGTGAGGATGAGAAGCAACAGGTCATAGAGGCGCGGAAAGCCGATGCCCTTGTCGGCTTGCGGGCCGGTTGCGCCCTGGGCCCGAGCAATGTGCGCTTCGCTTCGCAGATGGTGCATGTCCATCGTCCTTTCCTTCAACGGTGCCCGGATCGGCCAACGCCGTGACAGCGTCTGCCGAACTGGCGAAACTTCGAAACAATAAGTATGATAATGGACGCGCTGTCCGAGATTTCGACGGACGATGCGGACGGAACATCCATTACCGGACAAACCGTACGCGCCCGTCTCGGAAAAGCTTGCCTGGAAAGGCGTTCCAGGCGTGCGACCTGGCAACGGAGGGAGCATGCCACAAAGGATTGACCGGCGGGCCGCCCGAACGCGCAGGGCTCTTCACGAGGCGCTGCTGAGGCTCATGCTGCGCAAGGGCTACGAGGCCATCCTGGTCCAGGACATCATCGACGAAGCCGATGTCGGCCGCTCGACGTTCTACGCGCACTATACCGGCAAGGAGGACCTGCTGCGCAGCGGTTTCCAGAGGCTTCGGGAAGAACTCAAGGAAGCACAAGCGCAGGTGGACGCGAGCGCCCGGGTGCCGAACGATACGCTGAGCTTCAGCGGGACCATGTTCGAACACGCGGCCCGCTACGCCGACCACTACCGGACAATGATTGGCGGGCGGGGCGGCGCCGCGGCGGAGAACGAAATTCGCCAGGCCTTGTCAGAAATGGTGCGGCAAGAGCTGCCCCCTGTCCTCTACGGCGATTCCATTCCGCGCGACTTCGTCGTGCAATTCATCGTCGGCGCTTTCATCACGACCCTCAATTGGTGGTTCGAGCGCAAGCCGAAACTGTCGCCGTCTCAGGTCGATTCCATGTTCCGGAGCCTGGTGCTGGACGGGCTCGCCTCCTCGGTGGGCGAGCGCCCGCGGACAGGTCGGCGTGCCGCGGATGGCGGCGCGGACTGACGGGCAAGCTGCGCCGCGACTTGATGAACATGGCCTAGCGGGCAAGATTCGGAAAATAGCTCTGCGGACCCCGATCTCGAATTGGATAATGCCGCGCTGTCCGCTCATGCACTTGCAAGGGATAGCGCTCTTGGCTGGCCCGCTTCGGCGCTGATCGTGCCATCGACAGGATCCGTGAGCGCTTGGGCAGGCACGCCGTCGGCTACGGCACCGTGGCGCTGGAGGCCGCCCGCTCCGTGCCCGACGAATTCAGGGAATTGGCGCAGAAGGAGCTGTGAGCAGGAACGGCTGCGCACGCCTACGGGCTTCAGAGCCGCGCCGTGCCGAAAACCCGATCCCAGAATATCGACGTCACGCCGAAATTGACGTTTTCGTCGACATGATGATGCAGCGCGTGGCGGCGCTTGAGCGTGTAGAGATAGCTCGGATGGGTGGGATGCCAGTGATGGATCATGTGGTGGATGCTGATGTACCAGAGGTAGCCCAGCATCAGCCCGCAACTCGCCGCGCTGGCGACCGCGAAATCCGAGATCATCCATAGGGGCAAGAACGCGACAAGCGCATGCACGCCGAGGCTGAGCCAGGTCGGCGTGCCCACCGGACTGCGCTCCTCGACATGATGGCGGGCGTGCAGATCCCTGATCCAGGGAATGTGGTGAAGGACGAACCGGTGCATGACATATTCGATCAGCGTCCACAGGCACAGGCACGCCAGCGCTGTCGCCAGCCAGCCTGGCGCGCTCTCTTCGCCGGCCTCGATAAGCCCGGCCACCGCCAGCACGGCGATCGCCAGCGGGTAAACAACGAAGTCGCTGTAGTATCCAATGAGACCTAGTTCCATCGGAGCAAGCCTTCAACGCCGAAGCGATAGATTGCCGAACGCGCGGGCGGGGAGCAACGCGGATGCGCCTGACATAGCGTCGCAATCACCTCGCGCAAGGTCGGCGGCAACGATTTGGAAGCAGTCAGCCGGCTGTTGCCCCTCGAAACCAGCCTCGCAACGAGCTGAAAAAGGGCGGAACGCAGCGCAGTCTCTCGATCGCCGTCAACAGCGCGGCACCGTCGGCGTGGCCGCGACGGCGTGCTTCACATTCGATGGTGCAGGAAATGCGGAGCACGCCCTCACGCGAACCGCGCCGCTGTCCACGCCCCGCCCGCCGCGTTGGACTCCACCGCCGCAGCCACGAACTTCACGCCGCGCGCGCCGTCGACCACATCGGGCACCTGCGCCGCCCGAGCCGCATCGACGGCAGCGCCCGAACGATGCGCGCGGATGATGTCGGCGGCGTCGCGGTAGAAATTGGCGAAGGCCTCGATATAGCCTTCGGGATGGGCGGCCGGCATGCGTGACACGCGCCGGCTTTCCTCGGTCGAGCCATGGCCGCCGCGCATCAGTGTGCGGGTTTCCTCGCCATATCTGGAGAAGCGCAGTTCTTCCGGCCGCGTGCCCGACCATTCGAGTCCCGCCTTGTCGCCATAGATCCGCACGGAGAGATCATTATAGTGGCCGGGCGACGTCTGGCTGGCCAGGATCGTCCCGCGTGCCCCGCCCGCCCAGCGCACCAGCACATGCGCGTTGTCGTCGAGCCGGCGTCCCGGCACGGCGGTGAACAGGTCGGCCGACACGGTCTCGGCCTCGCGGCCGCTGATGAAACTCGCCAGGTTGAACGCATGCACGCCGATATCGGCCAGCACGGCCGATTGTCCGGCGCGCGCCGGGTCGGTGCGCCATTCCGCCTGCTTCTGGCCGTCGGCGTCGATCGGCCTGGTCAGCCAGTCCTGGATATAGGCGCCGTGCACGGAGACGATGCGGCCGAGCTCGCCCGCCGCGACCATCTCGCGCGC
Organism: Mesorhizobium sp. BR1-1-13; assembly: GCF_020165515.1. Taxonomy (NCBI): domain Bacteria; kingdom Pseudomonadati; phylum Pseudomonadota; class Alphaproteobacteria; order Hyphomicrobiales; family Phyllobacteriaceae; genus Mesorhizobium; species Mesorhizobium sp. BR1-1-13. The sequence goes on along the minus strand of NZ_JAIUIH010000013.1, from coordinate 36,332 downwards.
CTGGCGCACCATGGCGTAGCCGGTGTTGTTGAGGGTGACGACGAAGCGGCGATTTTTCTCCCGCGCCAGCGCCACCAGGGCTTGCGCCTCGCCCAGCGTCGTCGACAGCGGCTTGTCGCAGATCACATCAATGCCGGCTTCGAGAAAGGCTGTCGCGACCGGCGCGTGCAGGTGGTTGGGCGTGACGATGACGACCGCCTCGATGCCGTCCGGGCGCGCCGCCTCCGCCTTTGCCATGGCGCGGTAATCGGCATAGCTGCGCTCCGGCGCGATGCCGATCTCGGCGGCCGAGGCGGCGGCGTTCTCCGGATTGGACGACAGCGCCCCGGCCACCAGCGCGATCTGGTCGTCGAGCCGCATGGCCAGCCGGTGCACCGCGCCGATGAAAGCGCCCTGCCCGCCCCCTACCATGCCGACCCGCAAACGCCTGCCCGCCGATCCATCCGATGTTGCGTAGACCATGTTTTCTCCTCCTGGCGGATCACTTGTCGCGTCGTCATCCTATGGCGAAGCAAGGAGCGAAGCGACGCGGCGAAGACCATAGGATCCATTCCGTGATCTCAAAGCGCTGCCACGGTACAGAATTTTGCTCCGCTGCATCCCTTCGATGGATGTCGCGGCATGGATCCCAGGGTCTCCGCGACGCCGCTGCGCGGCTGCTTCGCCCTGGGATGACGAAGTGGCGGAGGCTCCGGCCAATCGTCTACCGTCGCAGCGAACAATCCATAGCGCCAGCCGCAGCTCTCCAACCGTTATCACTCCACCGGCCCCTTCAATCGAACACGATTTCCAATTTCCATATTGTAAAACGATCGTATCGCGCTAGCCTGAAATCATGAGCGGGGCGCGCAAATCATCCGGACCGCCGGTTGCCGACGAAGCGGCGACCCGCAAGCGCGGGCGCTCGCTGGCGACGCTCGGCTACATCCAGCCGCGGACCTATGAGGAATTGCGCGCGGTGCTGTCCTCCGGCACGGTGCATTTCCCCAAGCGGCTGCGCCAGGTCGCCATCTTCCTCTGGCAGCATCCGAGCGACGTCGCGCTCGGCACCATCGCGCAGGTGGCCGCGCAAGCGGGCGTGCAGCCTTCGACGCTGGTGCGCTTCGCCCAGATCTTCGGCTATGCCGGCTTTTCCGATTTCCAGGGCTTGTTCAAGGACCATGTCAAGGCGTCGTGGCCGGAAGGGCGCGGCCAGGAACGCACGGCGCCCGAAGCCAATGCCGATCTGCATTTCCTGCGCGGCCTGGTCGGCGCCTCGCAGGCCTCGCTCGGCCGCATCGAAGCCGGCTTCGATATCGAGAGCTTCGAGAAAATGGTGGCGCTGCTTTCGGCCGCCGAGCTGATCTACGTCATCGGCTCCAAGCGCGCCTTTCCCGTCACCAGCTATCTCTCGCTGACGTTGTCGCAGCAAGGCGTGCGCAATGTGCTGGTCGACAATGTCGGCTCCACCGCGCTCGACCAGGTCGGCTGCATCGACAGACGCGATGTGGTGTTAGCGGTCTCCTTCAGCCCCTACAATTCGATCACGCCCGACCTCGTCGCGGTCGCCCATGAGCGGCGCGCGCGGATCGTCACCATCACCGACAGCACTTTTTCTCCGCTGGTCAAGTTCTCGGACACCTGGCTGGAAGTGGTGGAACAGGACTTCGCAGGCTTCCGCTCGCTGGCGGCGTCGCTCGCCGTCGGCATGGCTTTGGTCCATGGCGTCGTGGCCCAACGGGCAGAATGATTGCGCGATTGACTAACGGGAACTGACATTCCATATTTCCAGAAATAGAAACTTTGTTCCGGGAGGAGGAATGGAGCTTCAGCTCGACGGCAAGATGGTGCTGGTCACCGGCGCGACGCAAGGCATCGGCCGGGCGGTCGCCGAAACGCTGGCGCGTGCCGGCGCCGGCGGCCTGCTGATCACCGGCCGCGATGCGAAGCGCGGCGATGCGGTGGCGGCGGACTTGTCGGCCATGGGCACGCCCACCGCCTTCGTTGCCGCCGATCTCGCCGATCCGCAAGCCCCTGCCCTTGTGGCGCAGGCCTGCATCGACCACTTCGGTGGCATCGACGGCCTGGTCAACGCTGCCGGCCTGACCGACCGGGCCTCCTTCCTCGATGCGACCCCCGACGACTGGGCCTCGCTGTTTGCCGTCAATGCCCGCGCCCCTTTCTTCCTCATGCAGGCGGCGATTGCCGACATGCGGAAGCGGGGCCAGGGCGGCGCGATCGTCAACATCCTGTCGATCAATGCCCATTGCGGCTCGCCCGAGCTCGCCGTCTATTCCGCCACCAAGGGCGCGCTGGCGACACTGACCAGGAACGCTGCCAACGCCCACCGCTTCGACCGCATCCGCGTCAACGGCATCAATGTCGGCTGGACCGATACGCCCGCCGAGCGCGTCATGCAGGCCGAGACGCTCGGCCACGGCGCCGGCTGGCTCGATGCCGCCAACGCCGCGCAGCCCTTCGGCCGGCTGTTCTCGGCGGAGGATGTGGCCAGGCTCGCCGTCTTCCTTCTCTCCGACGCTGCGGGACCGATGACCGGCGCGCTGATCGACCAGGAACAGTGGGTGATTGGAGCCAACCGGTGAGCACAGCCGCGCCCGAGACGCTCGGTCCGGCCTTGCTCGGCCGCCTGCCGGCGACGGTGCAAAAGCCCGACTACGACCGTGCCTTGCTCCAGGCAGGCATGGCGCACCTCGGCGTCGGTGCCTTCCACCGCTGCCACCAGGCCGAATACACCGACGACCTCCTGGCGCGGAGCTTCGGCCGCTGGGGCGTGGTCGGCATCAACATCCGTCCGCCGGCGCTCGCCGATACGCTCGGCCGTCAGGACGGGCTCTACACCAGGCTCATCCGCCAGGATTCCCGTGTCGAGGCCCGCGTCATCGGCAGCATCGTGCGCGTTGTCGACAGCCAGGCGAGCGCCATGCCCGCGCTCGAAGTGCTCTCCTCCCCGGACATCGAATTCGTGACGCTGACCGTGACCGAAAAGGGCTACTGCCATATACCGGCCAGCGGCGCGCTCGACCTCGACCATCCCGACATCGTCCACGATCTCGCAAACCCGCTGACGCCGCGCAGCGTGCCCGGCATTCTGGCGCGGGCGCTGGAGCAACGCATGGCCGCGCACGGCCGGCCGCTGACGCTGCTCTCCTGCGACAACATCCCGGCGAACGGCACCATCCTGGAAAATGTCGTGCGGACTTTTGCCGAACGGCGCGGCAACGGCCTTGCCGGCTGGATCGCGGCCAATGCCGCCTTCCCCTGCGCCATGGTCGACCGCATCGTGCCCGCGAGCACGCAGGCCGATCTCGACGGTGTCGAGCAGCTTTTCGGCTACCGCGATGGAGCCGTCGTCGCCGGTGAGCCGTTCCGGCAATGGGTGATCGAACAGAAATTCGCAGGGTGCGCGCCGCACTGGGACCTGGTGGGGGCAACCTTCGTCGACGACGTCACGCCATTCGAGCATCTCAAGATGCGTGTGCTGAACGGCGCTCAGACGACGCTCAGCTATCTCGGCGTGCTGGCCGGCCTCGAACACACTTTCGACGCGATTGCGGACCCGCTGCTGTCAGCCTTCGTGCGCCGCATGCTCGTCGAGGAGACGCTGCCAACGTTGAAGCCGGTGCCGGGCATGGACCCGTCAGCCTATGTCGAGCAGAGCCTTGGCCGTCTGCAGAATACCGCGATCCGCCACCGCAATCACCAGATCGCCACCGACGGCTCGCAAAAGATCGTGCAGCGCCTGCTCAACCCGATCCGTGATCGGCTGCGCGAGGAAAAAAGCATTGCGCTGCTGTCGGTGTCCGTCGCCGGCTGGATGGCCTATCTGATCCAGGCTTCATCCCGGTTCGGCCGGCGCTGGCCGGTGTCGGACCCCTATGCCGGCAAGATTGCTGGCATAGCGGAGGCAAGCGGACGTGACGTCCCGGCGCTGGCCGCGGGCATCCTGGCGATCGACGCCATCTTCGATCCCGCCCTCGCGGCCAACGACATGTTTCGCAAGGCCGTCACATCGGCGCTCGACGGGCTGTTGTCGGACGATCCGATGGCAACCGTCAGGCATGCATGCGCGCAACCGGCAGATGAGCGGTTGAAGCAGCCGGCACGATCTGCATAGTAGGAATCGGTCGTGAATTCACGACCAGGGGAGGCACTATGAGGCTTGGACTGCTCACCGCACCGTTCGCGGAGACGCCGCTCGACGCGGTCGCCGACTGGGCAAGCTCGGCCGGCTTCGAGGCGCTGGAAATCGCCTGCTGGCCGAAAGCCTCGGGCGCCACCCGCCGCTATGCCGGTACAAGCCATATCGACGCCGCCGCGACCTCGCCGGCGCAAGCCAGGGACATCGCGGCAAACCTTGCCGGCAAGGGGCTGACCATTTCCGGTCTCGGCTACTATCCCAACCCGCTGCATCCCGATGCCGCCCACCGCAAGACGGTGATCGACCACCTGAAGCAGGTGATCGTGCTGGCCGCGAATATGGGCGTGCCCTTGGTCAACACCTTCTGCGGCGGTGATGCCTCGAAGACCGTCGACGTCAACTGGCAGCACGCGCTCGAGGTCTGGCCCGACATCGTCGCCCATGCGCGCGACCACGGCGTCAAGCTCGCTTTCGAGAACTGCCCGATGATCTTCAGCTATGACGAATGGCCGGGCGGCCACAACATCGCCTATTCGCCGCTGGTTTGGCGCCGCATTCTCGAAACCTGGGGCGGCGATGTCGGCATGAATTTCGATCCTTCGCACCTTGTCTGGCAGATGATCGACCAGGCCCGCTTCATCAGGGAATTCGGCCCCTACATGCTGCATGTCCACGCCAAGGACCTGATGATCGATCATGATGGTTTGTACGAGCGCGGAATCCTTTCGTCTGGCATAGGCTGGCAGGTGCCGCGCATGCCGGGGCTGGGCGATGTCGGCTGGAACGGCTTCTTCTCCGGCCTTTACCGTGCCGGCTATGACGGCCCGATCATCATCGAGCACGAGGACCGGTGGTTCGAGGGCAGCGACGATAAGGTCAAGCGCGGTTTCCTGCTCGCGCGGGACGTGTTGCGACCTTTCGTGAAATGACGGCGGAAAACTGAAACGGAAACTTGAATTACGCCACCTGAATCTCTTTCTGCGCGGCGCGGTGTAACGACTTGGAATTGAAATGAAAATCAAAGTGGAGGAAATCTGAAATGAAGAAATACCTGACCATGGCGCCGCTGCCCATTGTTCCACTCCTTGCCGGCGCTGCCTTGCTGGCCTCGATGGGCGCCTCGTCCGCCGAGGGCAAATACACGATCGGCATCTCCAACACCGTGCAGGGCAATGGCTGGCGCGAGGAGATGGTCTGCGCCATGAAGGCGCAGGCGCTGGCCTCCGGCGAAGTGACCAAGCTCAACATCGCCCACCGCAACACCGACGCCGCCGGGCAGCTCGAGGACATCCGCAACCTTATCAGCGCCAAGGTCGACGCCATCGTCGTCAATCCGGCTGATCCCGCCGGCATCAAGGCGGGGCTGGAGGAAGCCACCAAGGCCGGCATCGTTGTCGTCGCCGTCGACCAGGCGGTCACCGAACCCTCGGCCTACATCATCTCCAACAACCAGGAACAATATGCCTATCTCGGCGCCAAATGGCTGTTCCAGCAGATGGGCGGCAAGGGTGAGGTGTTTTACATGCGCGGCGCCGCCGGCGCCTCGGCCGACAGCGACCGCGACAAGGGCTTCAAGAAGGCGCTGGCCGAATTCCCCGACGTGAAGGTCGCACAGGAAGTGTTCACCGGCTGGCAGCAGGACCAGGCCAAGCAGCAGATGCTGTCCTTCCTCGCCACCGGCACGCCCTTCAACGGCGTGTGGACCTCGGGCATCGACAACGTCATCGTCGACGCGCTGGTGGAATCGCAGGCGCCGATGGTGCCGGTCGTCGGCGCCGACAATGCCGGTTTCGTCGGCCAGCTGAATTCGGTCAAGGACCTCGTCGGGGCAGCCGTGACCAATCCCGGCTCGATCGGCGGCGCCGGCGTGACGCTCGCGCTCCAGATCCTCGACGGCAAGAAGCCGGCGCAGCAGACCGTTCTGGTCGAGCCGCAGCTCTGGGAAAACGCCACCGAGGAAGGCAAGGCCAAGCTGAAAGCCGCCGCCGATCCGTCGCTCAGCCCGGAATGGCCGGTCTCGATCTCGATCCCGGACTGGACGACGTACACCAAGGAGCAGATCGTGGCCTGTAAGGGCCCGGGCGAGTAAGCTGGACGAGACGCCCTTCTTCCTTCTCCCTTGTGGGAGAAGGTGGATCGGCGCGCAGCGCCGAGACGGATGAGGGGTGTTCCAGCGCAGTGAGACGTTAGCGTTCCCTGGAGCACCCCTCATCCGACCTCGCTTCGCCAGGCCACCTTCTCCCACAAGAGAAGGGAAGGCCGCCGCCGGAACTGCCAATCTCTCCCCTTGAGGGGAGATGTCCGGCAGGACAGAGGGGGGCGCCGTAGAGCGCCAACTCACCCGAATTATCGGCTCTATAAAATTCTTGAACAGATTCACCCGAGAACAACACGTTTTGACATCAAACCCGTTGCCGAAAAGCCCCCTCCTCGACGCCTCCGGCGTCGCCAAGAATTACGGCGCGGTTGCCGCGCTGCGCGACGCGTCGCTGTCCGTGCTGCCGGGTGAGGTGCATGCCCTGATGGGCGCCAATGGCGCCGGCAAGTCAACGCTGGTGAAGATCCTGACCGGCGCGGTTCCTGCCTCGGCCGGGCGCGTCCTGATCCGTGGCGAGGCGCGCGACATTCGCTCGCCCGCCGCCGCGCGCCGCGCTGGCCTTTTGCCGGTCTACCAGGAACCGTCGCTGATCCCCGATCTAGACATACTGTCCAATCTGCGGCTGACCGGTACGCCCGTCGAGCCGTTCCGTGCCTGGGTGCGCGAACTCGGCATATCAGACCTCGACCTGCGCGACACCGCGCGCGACATTCCGCTGGCGGTGCTGCGCGTGCTCGACCTGGCGCGGGCGCTCGCCGTCGAGCCCGACGTGCTGCTGCTCGACGAGATGACCGCGGCGCTCCCCGCCAATCTTGCCGAAAAGGTGCTGGAAGTCGTGCGTCGCCAGGGCGACAGCGGCCGCGCCGTGATCTTCATCTCGCACCGTTTCGTCGAGATCTCGGCGCTCTGCGACCGCGCCACCGTGCTGCGCGACGGCGCGACCGTCGGCGTTCTCGACATCGAGCCCGGCGTGGAGGAAAAGATCGTCGAGCTGATGCTCGGCGCCCGCATCGAGAAGACCAAGATGGCCGCACGCGCCGCCGGCCAGGCCGCCACGTCGGCCCCTGCCCGCCCGCGTCTCGCCGTGCGCAATCTGCGCGTCGGCACCAAGCTCAACGACGTCTCCTTCGATCTCGCCGATGGCGAGGTCGCCGGCGTCGTCGCGCTCGAAGGCCAGGGCCAAGATGAATTGTTCGCCGCCCTTGCCGGCTCGATCAAACCGTCCGGCGGCACCATCGAGGTCGACGCCCAGCCGGCGAAATTCACCCATCCGATCGACGCCATCCGCGCCGGCATCGCCTATGTGCCGGGCGACCGCTCCGAAGCCCTCGCCATGCAGCGCTCGGTGCGCGAGAACATCGCGCTGCCCTTCAGCGCCGCCTTGCGCAACTGGGGGCCGATCGCCATGCGCAAGGAGCGCGCCACGGTGGCGAGCGCCATCGCGCGCCTCCAGATCGACACCCGAGCACAAGGCGAGGTGCAGCGCCTGTCCGGCGGCAACCAGCAGAAAGTGACCATCGCCCGCTGGATCGCGGCGGATGCCCGCACCATCCTGTGCTTCGACCCGACGCGCGGCATCGATGTCGGCACCAAGCAGGAAATCTATAAATTGCTGCGTGAGCTCGCCGGCCACGGCAAGTCGGTGCTGTTCTACACCTCGGAACTCGAAGAGGTGCAGCGCGTCTGCGATCGCGTCATCGTCATCTTCGGCGGCCGCGTCGTCGATATCTTCCCGGTCGAGGAGGCGGACGAGCCGGCACTGATGCGCGCCGCCTACGGCCTGCGGCGCGGCGCCAAGGCCGATGTCGGCATCTTGGCGGACCCCACAGCAAATGCCCCCGATGCACCGGAGGCGACGCCATGAGCCATCTCCTGCGCCGCCAGGGCTGGGTCGCCGGCCTGTTCGGCCTCCTCATCGTGCTGTTCGTCGTCACCAAGCTGATCCAGCCTGGCTATGGCAGCGGCGATTTCGGCTCGCTGGCGCGGGCCGTCTTGCCCTACGCCTTTGCCGTGGCCGCGCAGACCGTCGTCGTCATCGCCGGCGGCATCGATCTGTCGGTCGCCGCCATGATGGCGCTGACCAGCGTCACTGCCGCCTCGATGATGGCCGGCGCCTCGGAAGAATACGCGCTGTTCGTGGTGCCTTTCGTGCTGGCCATGGGTTTTGTGCTTGGCGCACTCAACGGCCTGCTCATTGTCGTCACCCGCGTCCCCGACATCGTGGTGACGCTCGCCATGCTGTTCGTGCTGCAAGGGGCGGCCCTTCTGGTGCTTGGCGCGCCGGGCGGCGCCGCCGCCGAATGGCTGAAGGCGATGATTTCAGGCACCGTGCCGATACCGGGCCTGCCGCAGAGCATCGACGCCTGGCTGCCGAAGGCGCTGCTGGTGCTGATCATCTGTCTCTGTATCGTCTGGATACCGCTGAGGCGCTCGCGCCTCGGCCTGTCTATCTACGCCATCGGCTCGAGTGAGCTGGCAGCGTTCCGCAGCGGCGTGCCGGTCAAGCGCACCCGCATCATCGCCTATGCGCTGTCGGGCCTGTTCGCGGCCATGGGCGGCCTGGCGCTGACCATGAGCACCGGCATCGGCGCGCCCATTCCCGGCCCCTATCTGCTCGCCAGCGTCGCGGCCGTGGTGCTGGGCGGCGTGGCGCTGGGCGGTGGCAAGGGCGGCCTGCTCGGCCCCATCGTCGCCGTCTTCGTGCTGCGCCTGGTGCGCACCGACCTCACCCTGCTTGCCATCGACCCCAACGTCACCGCCATCATCGAGGGTTTGATCATGGTCGCCGTGGTGATGTTCGGCGCGTTTATTACGATGCGGGGGCGGCAGTCGTGAGTGGTGCCGTGAGGCTGACGGAGCTGGATGTTAGCGTTCCTTCGCGCCCCCCTCTGTCCTGCCGGACATCTCCCCCACAAGGGGGGAGATTGGCAGTTTCGGCGCCCCTCTCATTTCTGCAACGTCGGAGATTGGCGAAAGCCGCGATGACAGCCAATCTCCCCCCTCGTGGGGGAGATGTCCGGCAGGCCAGAGGGGCGCGCCGTAGAGCGCCATTCCTCCCCAGCCTCGGCACCGGCCCAACCCAAGCACGAGCCACCTCATGAGCACCACCGCGATCACCCCTGTCCCCCTCGGCCGCCGCGTCAAACGCTTCATGGCCGACCGGCCGCTGATCCCGCTGATCATCCTGCTGGTCATCCTGGTTGTGATCTTGCAGATCCTGCGCCCCGGCATCGTCAACGAGCGCTGGATCGCCAACACCGTCAAATTCGCCATCCCCTTGGCGATCCTTGCCGGCTGCCAGACCATGACGATGCTGACCGGCGGCATAGACCTTTCGGTCGGCACGGTGGCGACGATGAGCGCCTTCATCATGGCTACGCAAGCCGTCAACCAGGACCCGGCCGTGGCCTTCCTCCTGGCGATGATGCCGGCGGTGCTGATCGGCCTGGTCAACGGCATCGGCGTCGGCGTCTTCCGCGTCCACCCGCTGATCATGACGCTGGGCACCAGCCTGATCGGCACCGGCTTCCTGCAGGTCTATCAACGCACGGTGATCGCCTCGGGCGCCAAGATCCCCGATTTCCTCGCCTGGCTCGGCACCGGCGTGACCGCAGGGTTTCCCAACGCGCTGCTTCTGTTCGTCCCCGTCGCGGTGCTGATCGTCTTCGGCCTCAACCGCACCGGCTTCGGCCGCCTGCTCTATGCCGTCGGCGACAATGAGCGCGCGACCCGCCTTTCCGGCGTGCGCTACTGGCAGGTCATCACCGCGCTCTACGTTCTCTCCAGCCTGCTCGCCGGCATCACCGGCCTGCTCTATATCGGCTTGATCAAGGCACCTTCCCTGTCCCTTGCCGAACCGCTCGTGCTGCCCTCCGTGGCCGCCGCCGTCATCGGCGGCACCTCCATCTTCGGCGGCCGCGGCGGCTATGCCGGCACCATCATCGGTGCGCTGATCCTGACCGTGCTGACGACGCTGCTGACGATTTTACAGATGCCGGAGGGGGCAAGAAGGATCCTGTTCGGCCTGATCGTGCTGTTCGTGACCGCGGCCTATCTGAGGATCGTGGAGGAGCGGTAGGGAGGGGCCGCCGGCCCATCCCTCGAAAAGGCTAACGCAGTGACGGGGCTCACTTCACCGTGATGCTCATGCCGCTGAGATCGGCGTTGACTTGCAGCCCTACCTGCCTGCCCGTGAGCTCGAGCTGGGCGCCCTTGTCGTTGGTCATGACGATCACCTGGGCGCCCTTGCCGAGCGCGCCGCCGCCGCCGGCCGCGCCATAGACCCCCGTCACGTCCCGGGCGCGCTTGATATGACGCACAGTGCCCCGGAAATAGGTCTTGGAGGCACCGAAGGCGAGGCCGCCCGAGATGCCGCCGACCGAGATCGGATATCGGCGGCCGTGGAAGGTCAGCGTGCCCTCGCCTCCGGAGCCACCGACGAAGAAAGCCGCCTTGTAGATGGAGAAGCGGATCGTTCCGGTGTCGGCCTGCGCGGCACTGGCAAAGCCAACGCCCGCGGCGGTGATGACGGCAATCGCGACTGAACGAAATCTGGACGAAATATTCATGACGAAGCGCTCCTCAAGATTGCCGCCTACCGGCCGGGCCGGGACGTCGGCGTCGCATCGAAGTTCATGGCTAAACAGTCTCGCCCATCATTGGTTCCAAGTACACCGTCTCGCTCCGGCTGCGAGGAGACCGTCGCGAAACGGGCCCGGCGGCTGGCGAATTGTCCAGCGGCTGCTGGCGGCATCGCGGATTGAGCATGGGAGCACGGGAAGAGCCATGGCGCCGTCTGAAGCGGGCCTGGTGAAACCTTTTGATTTTTAGGCCGTTGTCGCCGTTACATCCGAGGCTAAACTCATGGCGAAATCGATCGACGGCGCCAAACGGCGCAAGGCAGAGAAGTCGCGCCGCCAGGAGAAGGCCTCGACTGTCGAAGCTGCGTCCGAGGTCGTCGGCGAGGCCGCGCCGCCGCCCGGCGCCATCGAACCCGGTCCGGAACTGACGCCGGAGGCGGCCGAGCAGGCGCGCAAGCGCTACCTGCTGAGGCGCTTCTGGATCAGCGCGCGCGGCTACTGGAGCCGGCGCGGCGACAAGTTGGCCTGGCCGTTCACGATCGGGCTCTTGATGCTGATATGCATCAATGTCGGCTTCCAGTATGGGATCAACATCTGGAACCGCTCTATCTTCGACGCCATCGAGAAACGCGACGCCCACACCGTCTATGTGCTCAGCGCCGTATTCCCGCCGCTCGTGGTCGGAAGCGCAAGCCTTGTCGTTACACAGGTCTATCTCCGCATGACGATCCAGCGCCGCTGGCGTTCCTGGCTCACCACGGCGACCATCGCGCGCTGGCTCGCAGGCGGCCGCTACTATCAACTGAACCTCGTGGGCGGCGACCACACGAACCCCGAGGCCCGAATCGCGGAGGATTTGCGGATTGCCACGGAATCGCCCGTCGATTTCATTTCCGGTGTGATCAACGCGTTTCTGTCGGCCTCGACCTTCATCCTGGTGCTGTGGACGATCGGCGGGGCGCTGACTTTGCCTATCGGAAGTGCGAGCGTCACCATTCCCGGCTTCCTCGTTGTCACCGCGGTGATCTATGCCGCCATCACCTCCACCTCGATGGTGGTCATTGGCCGCCATTTCGTGCGGCTCTCCGAGCAGAAGAACCAGGCGGAAGCCGATTTCCGCTACACGCTGACGCGCGTGCGCGAAAACGGCGAGAGCATCGCTTTGCTCGGCGGCGAGGAGGAGGAGCGCAGCGGCATCGACAAGACGTTCGGCACGGTGCTCCGGCAATGGGCGCTGCTGACAGGCCAGCACATGCGCACCGCGCTGGTGTCGCAGGGGTCGAGCCTGTTTGCGCCGGTCGTGCCGATCCTGCTTTGCGCTCCAAAATTTCTCGAAGGCAGCATGACCCTTGGACAGGTCATGCAGGCTGCCTCCGCCTTTGCCATCGTGCAGGGCGCGTTCGGGTGGCTGGTCGACAACTACCCGCGTCTCGCCGATTGGAACGCCTCGGCACGGCGTATCGCCTCGCTGATGATGTCGCTCGACGGGCTGGAGCGCGCCGAGCAGAGCGATGCGCTGGGACGCATCAAGCACGGCGAAACCGAAGACGGTGCGATGCTCAGCCTGGACAATCTCTCGGTGTCGCTGGACGACGGCACCGGCGTGGTCAAGGAAACCGAGGTCGTGGTCGAGCCCGGCGAGCGGGTGCTGGTATCAGGCGAATCCGGTTCCGGCAAGAGCACGCTGGTGCGAGCCGTCGCGGGTCTGTGGCCGTGGGGTGGCGGCAGCGTCGATTTCCACCCCGGCAGGCGGCTGTTCATGTTGCCGCAACGTCCCTACATCCCTTCCGGGACGCTGCGGCGCGCAGTCGCCTATCCGGCCGCCGCCGACAACTGGACGCTGAAGAAGATCAACGCCGCCCTCGACAAGGTGGGGCTCGACTACCTGACCGGCAGGATCGAGGAAGACGCGCCTTGGGACCAGACCTTGTCGGGTGGCGAAAAGCAGCGCCTCGCATTCGCGCGCCTCCTGCTGCACCATCCCGACATCATCGTGCTGGATGAAGCGACGTCGGCCCTCGACGAGAAGAGCCAGGACAAGATGATGGAGACCGTCATCCATGAACTGCCGAAGGTGACGATCATAAGCGTCGCGCATCGCGCCGAGTTGGAGGCCTTCCACAGCCGCAAGATCACGCTGGAGCGGCGCGAGGGCGGCGCGAAGCTTGTCAGCGATATCGATCTTGGCCCGCGCAAGGGCAGACGGAACTTGCTCGGGCGCGCCCTGTGGGGCTCCGGCACTCCGGTCCAGAGGCCGCGTGATCTGGACTAAACCGACTTCGTCCCTCCTCAGCGCCCGCTCAGCCCCGCGACGCGATCGAGGGCGGCGCCGAGGCCTTTCAGAGAGACGGGGAAGCTGAGCTTGGTCTCGGCGTCGGTGATGACGTTGAGCGTCAAGACCCCGCCCGCCTTCAGCTTCTGCGCCAGCGCCCGGTCGATCGGAAACTGCGCCACGCATCCGTTCGGCAGGCAGGTACGGAACCGCAACTGGCCGAGGGGCGGCTGGTCGTCGATCTGGATCGTCACGCCTGGGTCGAACAGGATGCCGAACGGCAGAAGCAGGGTTCCGGTCAATCCAGCCTTCGGCCCCGTGCGCAGCTCCACCGCCAGCAGCCTCTGGCCGTTCTTCTGCGTCTGGTCCTGCGAAACCGAGCAGGCGCGTGCATTGTCCTGGATGGTGCAGGCCAGGCTCCAGTCCTGATAGGTCTCCTGGAGCGACGACGCGCCGTTTGGAAGCGTGGCCGCCTGCTGCTGTTGCGCACCCGCACTCGATGCGGCCAGGGCCGCCGCGCAGAGTGCGGCCGCCTTCAGAAGAACAAATCTGTCAAACAACGATTGCGACTTTCTCTTTCGGGTTTTTACGCGCATGGCCCCCGAAAACCGGTGCGATCTTCGGGACCCGCGGGCCACCGTCATCTGCCTCACGCAGGGTGCAAAAGCAATTCCAAAGCGCCTCGCCCGAATCCGTTTCGGCCGACGCGCTTCAGGTACAGACCCACTCGCGGATCTTGCATTCGGTTCCCGCCGCCTCGCAGGCATGCAGAGCGAGGTCTTCCGCGTCCTTGCGGGTCTCGGCGGAGTTCGCGCCCCACGGCGTCAGCCGGTCGGTCTGCTTCTTCTCGGCCACAGCCAGGGCGCCGCAGTGCTTGTAGGGAAAGCCCGTCTCGTCGTCGTCTGTCCAATGGCGGTGATTGCGGAATACCGTGACAACAGTGCAGCCCTTGCCGCCGGCGTTCTCGCAATATTTCATCGCGGCGTCCTTCGCCTCCTGGCGCTTGTCGGCGCCCCAGAAGAAGCCGTGCTTGGTATCGACGCTGGAATAGGCGATCGCCCCCCAGATGCCCTTTTCCTCCTTCGGCTCCGGCTCCGGCGGCGCCACAAGGTCGGCCGAGACAACCTGCCCGCTCCACAGCAGGGCCATGCACAAAACTGCCAGACGTCGCGATTTCATGGTCTGCAATCCTTTCCAGGAGCCCTCGCCCATTCGCCTATCCCGTGTCTCACTTCGACGCCGACGCGATGGAGATCACGACGCAGCTATTACCGGTCGGCAGCAGAAGCGCTTCACCCGAATTGCCGCCGAGCTCGTACACTTCGACCTGGCCGAGATGGTCGGTGATCTTGCTGCCTTGCGGAAGAACGGACGGGATCTCCGAACACGGGCTGGCGAACGGTGCCACCCGCACCATCGCGCCTTCGCAGCCGGAAGCGGTGGGCGATGCGAAAACCATGCCGGCGGCCGGTCCGCTGTATTTTTCCGTCGCATAATCCATGCCGACGAGGGCCTGCACGGCGTGCTTGTCGGCGGCCTGATCGTTCCACAAGGATTTGACGCTGTATTTCGAACCAGTCGTCAGGACCTGTCCGAGCACGGGGAAGATTGTCGAGCAGGCCTGAACGCCGGCCTGTTTGACATGTTCGAGGAAAGGTGAGTCCGGCAATGCGGGCGGCGCCGTCCCGGCCTGCGCGGCCGTCGGGGTGCCGACGAGGCCGGCGATCGCGGCATAGTTCGCCGCAGCGAAGCCGATGCCGATCATGGCCAGCCCCAGCAGCGAGAAGCCCAGGACGCGCGGCCACCGCCGCTGCGGCTCGGCGACCCTCTTGCGATCGGGCTCGACGATCCTCTTGCGGTCCGGCTCCACGCTCGGGCCGCGCGCTGGGGAGATGAACGGGTCTTGGTGGCTCACGGTGCTGCCTCGGTTATTTGACTGGCGCAAGGGCCTCGGACAGCCCCTTGAGCGTTGCGGTCACTGTAATCGTCTGGCCGTCGACGGTCTTGTAGGAAATCGCCGGCGTCGCTTTCTGCACTATCTCCTGGCGCATGATAGGCCCCACCGGCAGCATGCCGACGCAGACCATTTCGTTGCAGCCATTCAAGCGAACGCCGATCGGGTCGCGGCCGTCGAACTTCACCGATACCAGGCCGTCCCTCTTCGCGTTCGGCGCGGTGCGCAGGATCATGTAAGGCTTGCCGTCCTGCGTGGCGGCGAGCGACCAGCTGAAGGCCATCTTGCCGGCCCCGTCCTCGATCACCTGCGAGACGTTGCAGACCTTCTTGCGCGCCTTGAGGTTCTCGTCGCAGATCAGCGTCCAGTTCTCGAAGGGCCGGATGGTGCGCTGGTATTGGCCCATCTTCACCTCGGGCGGCACCACCACGTCGGACGGCTTGATCCTGTAGGGCGCGGTCGCTTGCGCGGCGGCCGGCCCGGCGGCCAGGGAAAGGCCGCCGGCAACCGCCAGGCAGGTCAGGAGGAAGAGCCGGGCATGATGGCTGGTTGCCCCGTTCATTCCCGCCTCAGTTCAACGTGAGGCTCAGGCCGGCGCCGACACCGACATTTCCGCCCGCCGCCGTGCCCGAGACATTGCCGCGGATACGGCCGTCCTCGCTGGTGTAGCCGGCGCCGAAGGCGAAGGCGCTCGCATCCCGCCAGAAGCCGCCGCCGACCGCCACGCTCAGCTTGCCGGGCCGGTCATCGTAGCGCAGCGAGGCAGCTGCAAGACCGATGGCCGCGGCCTGCCGCGCTTCGTCCCTGATGCCGCTGATGTCGGAGTTGAGCTGGCCGAGTTTCTGGTCGGTATAGTCGTTGGCCTGTTGCAGGGTCGTGGCCGCCACCTTGTCGGTATAGCTGTTGGATGTGCTGATAGCGGTGTCCAGGCCCTTGGTCAGCTGGTTGACATTGACCGCGTCGGTGCCGGCCACGCCGGGTCCGACATTGGAGATGACGACCGGCGCGTTGACGTCTCCGCCTTGCAGCGTGATGGTGTTCGTCTTGGCGCCGCCCTGCGTGTCATAGGTCACCGCATTCTGGTTGAGATTTCCGACGCCGGTTTGCAGGGCCTCGATCGCCTGGTTGGAGGCGAAGAGCTGTGAACCGTTGATCGCGTCGGTGCTGTCGGCGGCAATCCGTCCGGCTGCGACATTGGTGATCGTCCTCTCCGCGCCGGCATCGCCGACGCTGACTGTTCCGGTCGGCGTGGTGCCGGCAAAGGCGTAGGTCTTGCCGTTGATGACGGTGCTGGAGGTGCCGACGGCGGTCTGCGTCACCGAGCCGGAGCCGAGCGCCACATCATTGGCGTTGTTGGCCTGCGCGCCCTGGCCGAGCGCGACGGCGCCCGCCCCGGTAGCCGTAGAGCCATGGCCGGCGGCCAGGCTGTCGTTGCCGCTCGCCACGCTTTCGGGGCCGATCGCCACGGCGTCGGTCCCGCCGGCGATACTGTCGGCCAGCGACGAATTGGCGTGGAAGTACTTGATGCCGCCGCCATTGCTGATGGTGGTCAAGGCATTGTCGACCGCCGTGAGGCCGTCATAGACAGTCGTGTAGGTGTTGCCCTGGACGGTGTAGGTCGGACCGGTGATCGAGCCGTCGGGATTGAGCGTGGTGCTGCCGCCGAACAGGTTGGTCACGTTTTGCGACACGCCGCGCAGCTGCGAGACGTTGACGCCGTCGGTGTCGGCCGAGCCCGCCGCGACATTGGTGAGCTTGCGTTCAGCCCCGGCGCCGCCGATCGACACTTCGCCGACCGAGGTCTGCGGGGCGGTCAGTGCAAAAGCCGTGTAGCCGGCCTGCGCGCCGACCGAGGTGATGGACTGCGCGCCCAGCGCCACGCTGTTGATGAAGGTGCTTTGGGCGCCGGCGCCGAGCGCCACCGACTGGATGCCGGAGGCGAGCGAATTGGTGCCGAACGCCAGGCCGTCGGCCAGCATCACATGCGCGTTCTGGCCGATGGCCGTTCCGCCGGGCGCTGTCTGGTCGACGACGGCGCCGTTGCCGATGCCGATGCCGTTATCGCCGTTGACGACCGTGGTCGGACCGACCGCGACCGATTCCGCGCCGACCGCCAGCGAGTCGGCAGCCACCGAATTGGCATGGAAATACTTGGTCGAGGTCGCCGATACGGCAGCGATGGCGCCGGCGAGCTGGCGCACCGTCACCGCGTCCTGGTCCTGCGTGCCGTCGGCCACGTTGGTGATCTGGCGGTACGAAGTGGCGTTGCCGACCGACACCGCTCCGAGCAGCGCCTTGTCGGTGGTGTTGTACTGGATGAAGTTCGACGGGCCGGCGGGCAGTTGCCCGGTAGCCGGAGCGATCGGGCGATCGGAGAGCGAACCCGAGCCGAGCGCCACGCTGCCGTCGGTGCTGGCCAGGGTGTCGCGGCCAAGCGACAGCGCGCTGTCCCCGGTTGCGGTCGCCTGGTAGCCGACAGCCGTGGAGCCGACGCCCTGTGCGAAGGAATCGGTCTGCGCCAGGCCGGCTTCGTTGGTGCGGGCGTAGCGGATGCCGATGCCGTTGGCGTCGGTATAGGCGGTCGAGGTGTCGCCGGCGATGTTGTTGATCGTGTTGCCGAGATCGGTCACGCCAGTGCCGATATTGGCGATGTCGGTCGTGTTCTGCGTCACCTGCTGGTTGGTGGCGAAGAGCTGCGAGCCGTTGACCGCATCGGTCGAACCGCCGTTCAACTGTCCGGCGGCGACATTCTGGATCTGGCGTTCGGCGCCGGCCGAGCCGACCGAAAAGGCGCCGGCCGGCGTGCCGCCGGCGAAGGTGTAGTTGACGCCGCCGATCGTCGTGCCGCCGACATTGGTCGTCGCGCCCGACGTCGAATTCAGGCCGATCGCCACGTCGCCGGCATTGTTGGCTACCGCATTGGGGCCGACCGCGACGGAATCGGCTCCAAGAGCCTGCGAGTCCGGCAGGGCCGAGTTGGCGTGGAAATATTTGATGCCGCCTCCGACATTGATGTTGTTGAGCGTGGTGCCGATGGCGTCCACCGCCTGGTTGGTGGCGAAGAGTTGCGAGCCGTTAATCGCATCGGTCGAGAGCGCGCTGATCCGCCCCGCCGCCAGATTGGTGAGCGTGCGCTCCGCGCCGGGCGCCCCGATGCTGACTGTCGAGGTCGGGTTGATGCCCTGGAAGGCATAGGTCGTGCCGTTGACCACCCCACTGGCCGTGCCGACGGCCGTGGTGGTCACCGAGCCCGAGCCCAGCGCGACGTCGCCGGAGCTTGCCGCCGCCGTCGCGCCGTCGCCCAGCGCGACATTGCCGGCAAGGCCGGCGGCACCCGCTGTCGAGCCGTTGCCCAACGCCACCGAGCCTTGCCCGATCGCCTTGTTGTTGTTGCCGATGGCGACGGCGCCGGCCGCCATGTTCGCTGCCGTGGCGGTCGTCGTGCCGTCGCTGTTGGCGATGTTGTTGGCGCCGCCGGTGAAGGCGCCGGTACCGCTGGCGTAGCTCGGATCGCCGATCGAGACCGCGCCGTCGCCATAAGCGACGTTGTCGGCGCCGATGGCGACGGCCTTGCCGCCGCTTGCATTCGCCCTGGTGCCGATGGCGACGGCATCGGCGGAACTCGCAGTGGACTGGAGACCGACCGCGATGGCGTTGGTTGCGGACGCCGACACATCCGTGCCGATGCCGATGGCGCTCTGTGCGCTGGCCCCGGCTCCAAAGGTGCGCGCGCCGAGATAGATGGAGTTCACCCCGGACGCGCTCGCCGTATTGCCGATGGCGACGGCATTCGTGGCGCTGGTTACGGCGCCGATGCCGAGCGCGGTGCTGCCGATTCCGCTAGCCGTGGCGCTGACGCCGGCAGCGAGAGAATTATCGCCCGCGGCATTCGCTCCAGACCCGAATGCGGAAGCGTTTGCACCGCTGGCAGCGGCTGTGTTGCCGACGGCCGTACTAGCGTCGCCGCTCGCAATTGAGGTAGCGCCCATCGCGGTGGCGAACGCGCCGGAAGAGGTAGAATTGGTGCCGATGGCGATGCTGTTGGGCAAGGCCGTGTTGGCCTGAACGCCTGCAATCGCACCAAGGCCGAGCGCGATGGACTGGTTGCCCCACGCACTGGCCGTGGCGCCCATCGCCATGGCGCCCGTTCCCGTTGCCTTGCTCGCGCGTCCGATCGCGGTGGTGTCAACCTGGGACGCCAGCACATCAGTACCGATGGCGATGGCGCTCTCTTGAAGGGCGCCCCTTCCCGCAACAGTTCGGTTGCCAAGATTGATGGCGTTGATCGCGGTCGCGGTCGCCTGGAATCCAATGGCGATGGCATTCTGGTTGCTTGCGACGGCGCTGCTACCTTGGGCAAGCGAATCCACTCCGGATGCTGTTGCCCCATGCCCGAGCGCCGTCGCGCGCAGCCCGGTCGCCCGGGTGACATAGCCGATCGCTGTAGACTCCAATCCGTCGGCACGCGCGTTCAGGCCGAAGGCCGCCGCGCCCGCGGCTGCAACCGAGTTGACGCCAATGGAGCTTGCTGCGTCTCCGTTGGCATGGGCGTTCCCGCCTAACGCGAGGGCGTTGACGCCGGTCGCGCTCGCGAAAACACCTATGCCTATGGAATTGAGGCCATTGACACTCATCGAATAGCCGATGGCGATCGTGGCATCGCCCGTTGCGCTGTTGGAGGTGCCCAACGCCACGCTGTTCGCGCCATTCGACGTGGCACCGTTACCGATGGCGACGGCGTTGCCGCCTGTCGCCGAACCGCCGCCAGCCTGGTATTGTGCCTGGGCCGGCGTCGCGAGGCCGAGCGCGGCGAGCGCCGCCAGGCCGCCGATGATGCTGGTCGGGCTGGCGGAGGAGGCCAGGGCCGAACGCACACTGCCGCCGACGCCCAGCGTTCCCAGCCCCAGGCGCTTACGTCCCATGCCGAGCGCACGATGCGCCATGCGCAGCACCGCCATCAAGCGGCGCCGGGCCGAGCGGGAGCGAGGATCGGCATTCGCGATCCAGTGACTGGCGAAATGCACCGCACGACGCCGAACAAGAAGCGAGCCGTTCGAAATCTGGCCGCCCGAAATCTGGTTGTCGGTCATGGTTCCCTCTCCGCTGGCCGGCACGAAATGTCTGAGAATTCCGCTCGTCGGCAGGAAGACATGATTCCCGCTCGCGGTATTTCATGAAATTGCTGTCTTGTGAGAAAAGAGCCGAGCATATAGGCGGAGGTTAACGGCTCGTTACCTTAGCAGCTGCTTTAAAACAAAGAAATCAAATAATGACACAGAGCGGCTTCATCTAATCTTCGCGTTAAACTTGGTCAGCCGCGCCTGCATAGGCGTCACCTGCCGGTATTTCTTCATCATGGTGGTGAAGTGGCTCTGGCTCGAAAAACCGCTGAGATGGGCGATGTCGGCGATGGTCATGTGGCTGTCGGCAAGCAGCCGTTCCGCGAAATCCAGCCTGAGGTCGAGCACATATTGATGCGGCGGCATGCCGAACGTCTTGGAGAAGGCGCGCACGAAGTGATAGGATGAAAAACCGCAGACGGCGGCCATTTCGGCAAGCGCCAGCTTGCGCGAGAAGTTCTCGTTCAGGAACTCCTGCACCTTGCGCGCGCTGCGGACGGAAAGCCCGCCCTTCACGTCGAGCAGCGGCTGCCGCGCCGGATTGGTTCCGGAAACCGCTCCGGGGGGACCATCATCGCCCGGCATTTTTCGGCCTCCCGATATTTCCCAGATGAACTTCAACCCGAGGCCTCCCTCCCCGTTCCCCTGAAAAACAATTCGTGATTGATCGAAGCGGGCCCGCATCGCCAGCCCCGCTCATGTGATCGATCCGGCCGGTCGGCAAACAATACGCAAACTGAATGGCATTCCAAATGACTCCAGCAAAGCTTGGGGCACAGGTGGTGACGGACGTATTTTGAAAAACTCCGGAAGCCTTGTAGGAAATTCCGGTCTTGGATCGCCGGCCGGCAGGTGTTGCTACTTTGCCATGGTCGGGCTTTCAATTCTTGCGGAAAGCGCCACCAGTCCGCCTGGCGTCCTTCCCCTGTATCTCTTCATGGTCGCGGCCAGATGGCTCTGATCCGAAAATCCGGCAAGGTAGGCGACTTCGGCAATGGGCAACCCTCCGCCGGCCAGCAGCTTTTCCGCGAGGTCGAGCCGCAGGTTGATCAGATACCGATGCGGCGGCATGCCGAATGTCCTGGCGAACCTTGCTATGAAATGATTTGGCGAGACCCCCGCGACCGACGCGAGCTCGGCGACCATGACTTTCCGCGCGAAGTTCTGGTCGAGATACTCTCGCACGCGTCGGGCGCCAACGGCGGAGAGCCCGCCTCTCGGCGACGCGGCCCGCCTCTTGCGACCCGTGTAACTGCGCAGCAGATGTATCCCGAACACCGTCAGCAGCGAGTCCAGATAAAGCTCGTTCGGCGGCAGCCTGTCGGTCAATTCGGCAGTAATCATCTGGGCTATGTTGAGCGCCCTCAGGTCAACGGTGCCGAATGCAGGCGGCTCGAGCTCCACCTCCGGGAGGTCGAACTCATGGGTCGCCAGCTCGGACAGCGCCTCGGGAGAGATGGAAACGACGGCGTTCTCCCTGGTCTGCGACCAGGCCAGCGTGCTGTCGATTCCCGCTGGGTTGATGACGAGACAGCCGACCGGCGCATCGTACTGCGTGATCCTGTCACTGCCGAGCGAGGCTCTCAGTTTGCGTGCCGGCCTCAGCACAATTCCCGTGGAATGCTCCCTGGCCAGGAATTTCTGGGATCCAGGACTGCGGACGGAATAGATGACGCTGCCGCGGGCGGTGGCTCTTCTGGGACCAGCACTTTCCGGAATGATGTCTAGCACGTATCGAGCTGTCCGCTCTTGATCGACGCCCCGGGAATCGCCGCTTTCCCGAGCCCGGTCCGCATGTTTCATACGTGTCGCCTCAGCCGGCTTATCGCCGCTTGGTATCCCCTTCCCCTAACCCGGAATCAACGTAACGCACACGCCTCGAATTAGAAAGAACTTCCACGCGCAAAGAAAATTCTTTATTCGAGATAAGAAAGAAGAATTGACCGTCGAAGGAAGTTCAGCAGCATTTCTACCGTCAATAGCGAAGAGCCTTGACGGTTCTTCGCTTACGGTTTCGTCGCCCCAGGCGGAAGCCGGCAACGCATCGGTCACGAAGGAAGAGTTCACATGCGAGGCTGTGTCGGCCCCGTGGTTCGACAGCGTTGTTCGGCATCAGTGGCACGCAACGGAACGGCGCGGAGCCAGCCGTTCACGGCCGTCTATTGCGGGTCGCCGCGACCTTTCTCGTAAAGATCCCACGCGAGTTCCACAAAAGCCAGAAGCACATCATCCTTGTCCCAGCCGGCCGCGACAGCCGCCTCGACGATTTCGCCTACGAGAGGCAACAATTGGCGCTGGCAGGCAAGCGGGATGTCAGCCTCGGACTCATCCACTGGAGGTCCATCGAAGTTGAACGTCATCGTTTGGCGCTCCCCTCGCCATCAAACGAAAATGCTCCTCGTTCCCGACCAACGAAGTGCTATTCGCCAGACCTTATTTTTATACAATAAGTCCAACATTAAACATAACAGGCCAGGCCGCCAAGGGCGCGCAACACCGGATAAACCGTGTATCGACCGGCTGTCCTATTGACGCTAGGGAAGCGTTATTACACCACTGTCCAAGGCAAGCTGCCGAATGGACGCCCGTCGCCCGCGCCGTCATGCAGCACGAGCAGTTGGCCGGGTTCCGAGACGAACCAGGCGAACGAACCCCAGGCGAGTTGCGCAACGGTCTTCTTGAAGCCGGCGGATTGGCGATCCTGGTAGGCCGTGAGGAAGGCAATCTGTTTTCGCTCGAAACCAGCCGCGTCCGTCACGGCAAGGAGGGCATCGCGCCGGCGGTCCGTGATCGCGCCGTCGGTCGCCACCACTTCCACGAACAGGATCAGCGGCTCCTTGCGGCCAAGATCGGCCAGGATGATGTCGGGCAGGTTCCTGTCGGCCTCGATCTTGAGGCCGATCGCACTGGCGATGGCGTCGTCGCGCAGGACCACCTTGTTGCCGCTCTCGCTCAACCACAACATGGCAGGGGCGGCGAGAAACCGTTTGGCGAACACCTCGATGACGGCTTGCGCGATGACCGAACTCGGTCCCGGCGCCAAAAGCCTCGTGTCGCCGTTCGGAAACGTGACGCGGATGCCGGCGGTGTTGGCGACGGCGCCGGCGCGCATGATGGTCACGCGGGCCAGCGCGCCTTTGCTGAGATGCGTTTCCTGGAAGTCCGCGATGGCGGTTTCCAGCGCCTCGCCTTCCAGCGCCGGATCGAACAGGGCGGCAAACGCCGCTTTCAGCGCATAGCGGGGTTGACCCGATGTCGTCGGCAGATCTTCCCGGCGCAGCACCGCGCCGATCGCCACCAGCCCGTCGCGCAGCGTCTCGTCGCGGATGGGCTCGCGCGTATTGTCCGCGTACCAGCGCGATCCCGCAACGACGCCGTTCTTGCGCAGGACGGTTGCGGCGTAGGCATCCCGATCTACATCGTCCGCCAGCGCCGCCTGTTCGCGGGTCATGCGATAGACATGGACCGGGCCGAGAAACCGCCCCGAACCCTCGACGGCGCCGATATAGATGGCGGCGAACACGGTGCTGGCGGCCAGTTCCCGGATGCAGTAGGTGCGGTTCGGCGTGCCCTCCGGAAAGATCAGCGGCAGGCGCCCGGCGACAAGATCGCGCGTCGCATAGGGCGGCCGTGCCGTCATGCAGGCTCACCGTAGAGGCGGCGGCATTCCGCCTCGACCTCATCGCGCGCCGCACCGGCTGCGACGAGCTTCGCCAACGCCCTGGTGCTTTTGGGCGACGGCAGCGGCAGCGCTTCGAGCTCGAAGGCGGAAACGGCGACGCTGCCGCTGATGCAGCGGAAAAGATCGTCGGCGACACGGCTGTTTAAAAGCGCAGCCACGACTGCCGCCGGCACCTTCGTGCTGCCGGTCGCGCGGACCATGTTGAGGTGGTTTTCGACGACGACGCCGCCATGCGCATCGATGAATTCCTGGCGAAGTTCGGCGGCGATCAGGCGCCGGGCCTGTTCCTTGGCGGTCGTGCGCTGCACCAGGACGCAGGGCTCCTCGACAAGCAGCCAGCCGTCGCCAGCCTCCAGCTTGAAATAAGGGGCGTGGTTCTTCTTGCGCGCGCGATAGGCGAACTGGCCGTCGGAGGTGACGGCTTCCGCCCAGATCAGCGGATGCACGCCTTTGCCGCCGGCACGGTCGCGCAACTGGCCCTTGAAGCGGTTCCAGACCAGCGGGCCGGTCGAGACCCCATAGCCCCAATCGGCAAGCCGATGCGTCATCGTCTCGGCCCGGGCGATGAGCCGGCTGTGCTCCGGCGTGCGCGGCGCAAGCCAGGGCATGGCGCGGTCGGATGGCAAGCCTATCGTGCCGTTGCGGACAATTTTGGCCTCGGTTTCGGAGGCCACGGTCAGGTAGTGGATCTGCGCGCGCCGCGGCTCGGCGCCGCTGACATAGACGGCAAGCAGCGTCTCCTGCAGCACATCCTCGAAAACCCCGCGTCGCGCATGCACGAAGTCGATGGCGACGGGTGGCGCCTGCCTGGCGAGCAGGCCGCGCAGGGCCGAGTAGTACTGGCCGCCGAGAAAGCTTGTCGGCGTCAGAAAGGCGATCAGGCCGCCCGGCTTCGTCCAGCGCAGCGCCGCATCGGTGAAAACGCCGTAGAGGTTGGCGTGCCCGTAAAGGCTGCGCGCATAGCGCTCCCGCAACTGCGACGGCAGCGACACCCGTCCGTAGGGCGGATTGCCGACAACGAGATCGAAGACGGGTTCCGGATCGGCCTCGAGCGTGTTGCACGCCGTCACGATGGCGGGCGCAGCGCGGCCGGCCTTGGTCGCGACATCGGCGAGAGCGATCTCCAGGGCGCCCTGCGCGAGCCTGGCCGCGTGCGGGTCCAGCTCGAAACCGGCAAGCCTGGTGCCGACATGGCTGAGCGCGAAGGCGGGCTCGCAATCGCCGAGCGCGGCGACCATGCGGTGCGCGGCATGGAACAGGAACGTCCCGCCGCCGGCGGCCGGATCGAGAACCCGTGCGGTGCGCCAGTCGAGGCCTTCTTCTTCAGCCTGGTCGAGAAGGCGGTTGACCAGCGCCGGCGGCGTGTAGAAGGCGCCGCGCTCGCCTCGCTCCCTGGTCGGCAGCAGGACCGGATAGAGGCTCGTGACGAGATGCAGCGCTTCGAGGATCGGCAGCCTTGCGGCGGTTTCTCCGATGCTGTGTGCAAGTGCCGATGCCGGCTCGTCCAACGGCTCCGTGTCGAAGGCGAGCGAGGGGCAAATCGCCGGCGAAATGCCGAGGGCCGCCGACAAGGCCGCCAGCGCGCGCCGGGTCAGCGAAACCGCATAGGCTTCGCGGTCGCACTCGTTGATCGTCTCGCACCATGCGCGTGCCAGAAGGCGAGCCTTCGACAGCTCAGCGCGCGCCGCTGCCAACGCATCAACCACCGAGCGCAAGACGGCAGGCAATTTCGACCCGCGAATCTGTGAAATTTTTCCCATCGCCCTCAACCGTACCGCGCAAGACTCACCGATGCGATAGAGTATCACATGTTCTCGTTATGTTCCAGTGAAAAACCGCAACCATGCCGCGCGCATGCATCGTTCACAGCGCCAGGCTGCCCTGCTCCGTCTCCTCGGCGTTGGGCTCGCCCGGCGCCGCATTGGGATCGCCCGGCGCCGTCGCCCAGGCGAGTTCCACCAGCGTCACGGTGCGGCGGCCGGTGCCGTCGAGCTGGCAAACGATCAGGCCCTGCTCCTCGATATAGGTGAGCAGGCGCCGGGCGCGGCGCATGGAGTGCGAGCCATAGGCGCGGGCGATCGCGGCGTCGCTCGGGCAGGGCCAGCCCTCCTTTGCCGCGCGGGCGATCATCATGAACACGCCCTGCATGTCCTCGGGCAGCAGCGAGGCGCGCACCGAGACGTCGCGCCACGCATCGCCCTCGGCCATATCGGAGCCGACGCCGGCGCGGGCGCGCGTCAGCATGCGGCGGAACTCCTGCAGGTCTGGCACGACCGACGCCAGGCCCTCGATGCGGCAGCGCACCACGAACTCCTGGTAGAGCACGCCGATGACGCGGAAGCCCGCGTCGGGCTCCGCCAGTATGGCGCGCAGGATGCGGTCCATCCGCTCGCGCCGCTCCGCCAGGTCCTCGGCGCTGGGCGCCGGCTCGGCCGGTTCGGGGCGGATCTCCAGCGCCGCCGACTTCGCCGCCATCAGCTGGTCGAGCAGATCCGGCGATGCCGCCTGGCGTCGCGGCCGGACAGCCTCAGGCGGCGGCGCGGCCAGGATGATCGCGCGTGCATCCTCCAGCGCTGCCTCCGGCAATGGCATCAGGCGCGGCGTGCCGTTGCGCGGGCTCGTATCGGTCGGGCCGATGCGCAGGCCGAGCGGACGGCGCGAAAGCGCTGGCCCAAGCGCCATGAAATGTCCGCGCTCCAGGTCGCGAAAAGCCTCCGCCTGGCGCCGCTCCATGCCAAGCAGGTCGGCCGCGCGCGCCATGTCGATGTCGAGGAAGGTGCGGCCCATGAGGAAGTTGGAGGCCTCGGCCGCGACGTTCTTGGCCAGCTTGGCCAACCGCTGCGTGGCGATGATGCCGGCAAGCCCGCGCTTGCGGCCGCGGCACATCAGATTGGTCATGGCGCCGAGCGAAAGCTTTCTCGCTTCGTCGGAAACCTCGCCGGCCACCGCCGGCGCGAAAAGCTGTGCCTCGTCCACCACCACCAGCATCGGATACCAATGGTCGCGCGCGACCTCAAACAGACCGCCGAGGAAGGCGGCGGCGCGCCGCATCTGGTTCTCGGCGTCGAGCCCTTCGAGGTTGAGCACCGTGGAGACGCGGTGGATGCGCGCCCGCTCGCCGGCGCTCTGCAACCCGCGCTCGGTATGCTCCTCGGCATCGATCACCAGATGGCCGAAGCGTTCGCCCAGCGACACGAAGTCGCCTTCGGGGTCGATGATGGTCTGCTGCACCCAGGGCGCGCTCTGCTCCAGCAGCCGGCGCAACAAATGAGACTTGCCGGAGCCCGAATTGCCCTGCACCAAAAGCCGCGTCGCCAGCAGTTCCTCAAGGTCCAGCGCTGCCGGCGCGCCGGCGGTCGTCTGTCCCATCTCGATCGCAACGGTCATGTCAGACTCAGCCGCTCCTTCGCAGAGGGACTTATCAACCCGATTGCAACGCGTCGAGCGCCGATGGCCGGCAGTTGGGCGTTGCGCACAGTTGTGCGAATACTGCCTGCCGGATGCGAATATCGGACCGGGGGAACGATTGCAGGACAAGCGCGCAATCGTTTTGGATGGACGTGAAAACAAGCAGTTGAAGCGGAATCGCGATTCAAACCCTGAAGCCTCGTCGACCGCTCTCGCTTCGTCTCACGCGGGCATCACTGTCCGGGGACCGGCGCCAATGCGGGCGCGTCCAGCCCCTGGAACGGATCGCGCCAGGCCTCGATCTCTTCGAGCCGGCGGTACCAGCGCTCGATCCCGGGATAATCGCCGAGCGGCAAGCGGGCGGCGTCGTTGAAGGGCAGGAACGTCGCCATGCGGAAATCGGCATAGGAGACCGAAGTCCCCGCCAGCCATGGCCGCCGGCCAAGTGCCGCCTCGAGGATCGGCGCCGTCCTGTGGAACTGTTCCAGTCCCTCCGCGACCTTTTCCGCGTCGATCGGACCGATGCCGTAGCGCTGCTTGGTGCCGCGCTCGAAATGCACGATGTCGCAGGCCCTGACGAACTCCTCCTTGCCCCAGCTCAGCCAACGGATCATCTCGGGTTCGTCGTCGCCCGCGCGCCAGAAATCCGAACCCATGTCGCGCGAAAGCCGGCAGGCTATGGCGTCCGCTTCCCAGAGGCTCCCTCCCGGCCAGGCCAGCAAGGGCAGGGAAAGGTTGGGATTGAGCGGACGGAACCGCTCCGCCTGCCCCGGCGCCATGGGCGAAGCGAATTCGAACGCGACCTTCGCCCCGAGGTGACGGGCCACCGCGACTCCCAGGCGCGGATTGGGGTTGCGGCTGAAGAACAGTTTCATCCCCGCGTCCGCCCCGTGCGGTTTCGGCCCGACCTTGTCACTCGCCATCGCCTCGCTCCTTTGTTGCGGCATGCACGCCAAGGACGGATAGAGCCCATCGAATCCGACAATGCGGTCGCGACCGCAAGAACGGGTTTTTGCGAAAAGTCCGGGTTGACCGCTTCCGGACGCGAGGCGACTATCCCTCCCGAAGCACGGCAATGGATCTCGAGGAGGATGAGCGATGGATGAGCCCGACCGCTGGCGCCACATGTCAAGCGCGCCCAAGGACGGCAGCCGGATCCTCGTCACGGTCCGGCCGTCCGAGCAGGGGCCGGCGGAAGTCGACCTCGCCTATTGGTCGGACGGCGACCAGTTCGGCGAAGAAGGCTGGCGCGCATCGGACTCCTCGCCCGGCCGCATCGTCGAATACGCCGAGCCCGAGCTGAAATGCTGGATGCCGATGCCCTCGGCCAACCTCGCCCGCGCCTCCATGCCCTCGCCCTGGGAAGGCGACGACGCCCAGCAGCTGGACGGCTCGGGGATTTGAGGCGCTGAAGCTGCTGATCTCCTGAGACGCCGGCGTAGAGTAAAAACCTTGGTGACCTCAGAACAAG
The DNA here is from genome assembly GCF_020165515.1 of Mesorhizobium sp. BR1-1-13. Taxonomy (NCBI): domain Bacteria; kingdom Pseudomonadati; phylum Pseudomonadota; class Alphaproteobacteria; order Hyphomicrobiales; family Phyllobacteriaceae; genus Mesorhizobium; species Mesorhizobium sp. BR1-1-13. The sequence goes on along the minus strand of NZ_JAIUIH010000013.1, from coordinate 7,609 downwards.
AACGCCGCCGTGGCAGGGTTCGGCCCGACGCGGCCGTCGGCTGAATCCATGCCGCGGATGGCTTTCAGGTCCTGCGCGTCCAGTTCGAAATCGAAGACGTCGAAATTGGCTGATATGCGGTCCTGGTGGACCGATTTCGGGATGACGATCAGCCCTTCCTGGAGATGCCAGCGGATCATCGTCTGCGCCGCGGACTTGCGGTGCTTTGCGGCGATGCCTGCTATGGTCGGATCGCCGAGCAGCCTCCCGCTGCCGAGCGGGCTCCAGCTTTCGGTGTGGATGTTGTGCCGGGCATGGAATTCCCTGATCTCGCGCTGCTGGAAGCGCGGATGCAGCTCGATCTGGTTGACGGCGGGCGTGACGCCGGTTTCGCCGATGATGCGCTCCAGGTGATCCCGGTTGAAATTCGACACGCCGACAGACTTGATCCGGCCGGCTTTCTGCAGCTCGACCAGCGTCTGCCAGGCCTCGACATATTTGTCCTGGCTGGGCACCGGCCAGTGGATGAGGAACAGGTCGATCTGTTCGATGCCGAGCTTGTCCATCGTATCCTCGAAAGCGCGCAATGCGGCATCGCGCTGGTGCGCGCCGTTGCGCAGCTTCGAGGTGATGAACAGCTCGCCTCTCGGCACGCCCGCGCTCCGGATCGCCTCCCCGACGCCCTTCTCGTTCTGGTAGCCTTCGGCGGTGTCGATCAGCCTGTAGCCGGCCTTGATCCCCCAGCCCACCACCTTGGCGGTGATAGCCGGATCGACTTGCCACACGCCAAGGCCGAGCCGGGGAATGGTCGAGCCGTCGTTCAACGAAATCTGTTCAGGCATGGTCTGGTCCTCTGCGAAGATGGTCCAGCCTATCTAGGCCCGGCATCGGGCAACGGCCAGTCGGCGGCGGACAAATTGCCGAATGTGTGATCGACACAGGCGATGCTCCTGTCGCTTTGTCCGCAGGCGTCGGCATTTGAGCTCACCGCAAGGATCAGTCCTCATTTCGGCCGGCGCACGGTCCTCACCACGCCGCCCGGGCCGCCGCCGCAGAAGAAGCGGTCGCCGCCGTCGGATTCGAGCCCCGATACGCCCTTGCCGGGCGGCATGTCGAGCCGTTCCAGCACATCTCCGGTCTCCGGGTCGACACGTCGCACATCGCTCTGGTCGCCTTCCCAGGTGCCGTGCCATAGCTCGCCGTCGACCCAGGTCACGCCGGTGACGAAGCGGTTGGATTCGATGACGCGCAGGATCGCCCCGGTCTCGGGATCGATCTGGTGGATCTTGCGCTGGCGGTTCTGCCCCACCCACAACGTGCCCTCGGCCCAGGTGAGGCCGGAATCGCCGCCGCCGCCGGGCGCCGGAATGGTGGACAGCACCGTGCCGGTGTCGAGATCGATCTTCTGGATCCGGTCCTTGGCGAGCTGGTAGAGGTACTGGCCGTCATAGGCCGTCCCGGCATGCGCGGCGACATCGATCGAGCGCACCGCCTGCCCGCTCTCCGGGTCGAAGGCGGTGAGCCCCTTGCCCGAGGCAAACCAGACGTTCCGCCCATCGAAGCTCACCCCATGCACGCTGTCCACGCCCGCAAAGGGGCCGTATTCGCGCAGGATCTCGGCCGCTGCATGTTTCATGTCCTTCATCCTCGCCTTTGATCGTGTGATCCGTTTCTAGCCGTTCGGCAACGGCGCCGGGAGTAACAAGGTGGTCGTGAAACCCGCCACCGGCGGTGTCATCCAGCGGCGCGCCCGGCCGTGACCGAACCATTGCACCTTGCCGGTCTCGGCAAGCTGTTCAAGCGCGCGCTGCACGCTGCGCTGGCTGGATGCGAGCGCCAGCGCCAGCGCCGAGCTCGACCAGGCTTCGCCGTCGGCGAGGAAGGCGAGCACCGCCGCATGCCGCTCCTCGATCGGCCGCGCCAGCACCACCACCTCGCCGCCCCCTTTCGGCGCCAGCGAAAAACCGCGTTTCGTCGCCTGGATGCTGGCCAGCCCGCGAAGCTCGGCGCGCAGCCGGCCGATCTCGACCCGCAGCCTGGCGCGATGCGACTCGTCGGCGTGCCTGCCGCCGAAGGCTCTGGCGATGAGCGCCGCACGCGGCATGTCGCCGGGCCAGGCCTCGGCCAACGCGCGCGCCAGCGCAAACAGCACCGGGCGTGTCGCCAGCGAGGCCAGCGCCTCCTGCCTGCGCACGACATGACGAAGAGCGTCGACCACCAGCGCTTCCGATGCCTGCAAGGCCTCGACCTCCTCGAGCAGCAGCGGACGCTGCTGGCCGTTCGCGATCAGTCGCGCCGCGGGCGTTGCCAGCGCCCGGAACGCGCTGTCGACCTCGGCCATCAGTCCGGGAATGCCGGACCGCCATGCGGCGTGCCGCGCCCGCTCGAGTGCCGCGCGCGCGGTCTTCGTCCTGAGGCGCCGCATGGCGATGCCGGCCACGACCAGCTCGTGCGCGGCCCGCGAAGCCGGCGGAAACGGCGTCGCATCGAGCCCGGCCAGCACCTTCTCGGCCTCGTCGAGGCGGCCGATCAGCAACAGGAACCGCACTTCCAGGTGCCGCGCATGCGCGGCGTTCAGCCGGTCGCCTTGCCTTTCCAGCGTCGCCCGCGCCGCATCGAGCGCCTTGGCCGGCCAGCCGAGGTCGCGCGAAACCAGCGCGATCTCGGCTTCGGCGACGACGCACCTGGCGCGCGCCACCGCTTCCCTGGGTCCGAAGGCGCGCCCCGCGCGCCGCAGCAGCGCCCTGGCTCGGTCGAGATCGCCAAGCTGCGCCATGGCGATGCCGCGCAGCGCCAGCGCTGGTGCGTCCTCGCGCAGTGCCACGCGGTCGAGCGCGCCGAGCGGATCGCCCGCCGCCAGCAACAGACCCGCAGCCGTGATCAGCGAATCCATTCAAAATCCCGCCATGGCGAATCCCGCCATACTTGTAACTCTCACCGTCCCGCTGTCCGGCGCTATGTCAGTCCCGTCACATCAAACCGGAACAGCGAGGCAAAAGCCATGACCAAGCAGATGCACACACCGCCGATCGTTTCCCAGCAAGCATGGGAGGCGGCGCGCCAGCAGTTGCTCGTAAAGGAGAAGGCGACGCTCCGCGCCAAGGATGCGTTGGCCGCCGAGCGCCGCCGCATGCCCTGGATGGCCGTCGAGAAGGATTACACATTCGAAGGACCCAATGGAAAGGCGAGCCTGCTCGACCTGTTCGAGGGCCGCCGCCAGCTGATCGTCTACCGCGCCTTCTTCGAGCCGGGTGTGTATGGCTGGCCTGATCACGCCTGCCGCGGCTGCTCGCTGGGCGCCGACCAGGTCTCCAACCTCGCCCATCTCAACGCCCGCGATACCACGCTGGCCTATGCCTCGCGCGCGCCGCAGGCCGACATTGCGCGGCTGAAGAAGCGGATGGGCTGGGCAATGCCCTGGTACACCATCACCGACAGCTTCGACAAAGATTTTGGCGTCGACGAATGGCACGGCCACAACGTCTTCATCCGCGACGGGGACCGCATCTTCCGCACCTATCTGATTAATAACCGCGGCGACGAGGCGATGGGCACCGTCTGGAGCTACCTCGACGCCACGCCGCTCGGCCGCCAGGAGGTCTGGGAGGACTCGCCCGAAGGCTATCCGCAGACCCCGACCTACAAATGGTGGAACTGGAGCGACAATTACGACGCCGACGCCGCGCCGGACAGGAAATGGGACGAAGTGTCTGCTGCCGGCGAGGCGGCGTTCCGCAACAAAGACGCCCAGTAGAGCCTGGCTAGAGCGCCCGGCTCCGCGCAAGCACGGCCGGACGCTCTTCGCAAGGCGGCAGCTTTCCCAGAACTGCTGCAGCTTTCCGGGCTCGCGCCAATGCGCAACCGAGGAGAAAGACATGAGCGACATCCATACAGGCGCCCGCCCCTGTCCCGATCAGGACGCGGCCCGCCTCGGCATCGCCGACTGGCTTTGTCTCGCCGCGGCGCCGACCTTCGCCCTGATGGCGCTGCTGGCCGGCATCTTCGGCGGTGATGCGACGATGCTGTGCATGGGCACGCCCTCGCCGCTCACCGGCATGCCGGCCATGTACCTGCTGATGAGCGCCTTTCATCTGGCGCCGTGGCTGCGCGTGATTTCCAACAGGCAGGCGGGCCGGGAGAAAGCCAAGCGCTTGGAGAAAACGCTGCAAAAACAGGGCACTGCGCAAGCAGTTTGAATCGCAACCCCGTCAAGGAGAAGACCATGACACAGACGAGCGAGACGCACGGTCCCGACACACGGGAGCCGATCGAGGCGGAGCCGACACGGCGCGGCGACGAGCCGTCGCAACCCGCCAAGGGCTGCCCCTGGTGCACGCCCGAAAAGACCTGACGCTTCGACGGCGCTGGCGCGCCGCCCAAGGCGGAAATGACGCCGGCCATTCGCTCTGCTCATCCCCGCCAAGCGCGCTGGCTTTTACGTCGCGATGTCGTTGACAGGCAGCAATGGCGCGGGAAGATCGACCTCGCCGAGCCAAGTCCGCATTTCGATCTCGATGTCGCGGCAGATCTGCGAAATCGGCACATCGTTGGCGTTGCCCTCGAAAGGGTTGGCGCTGCTCTCGCCGACCTGGTCGAGAGACATGTATGCCCAGCCCAGCAGCGTGCTGAACGGGATCGTCAGCCAGATCGCGATCGAGCCCAGCGCGCCGCCGAATTTGCCCATCTCCGCGAAGACCGGAACGACGCCGAACGGCAACAGCGTGCAGAAGATCATCACGAACATGGAACTGACGATGGCGTATTGGCGGGGATAGGGATTATTCTTGATGCGGTCGCAGCGCGCCTGCTGGTCGTGGAAGTCGCGGATGAGTTTCGTCAGTTCGACATAGATCTGCGGAGGAATTTTGGCGTCCTTGAACAACCCGTTGACCTGCACCGATTGCATTTCGAGCAAGGCGATTGCCGGCCGGGGCGATTTCAGGACGCCCCCGGTCTGCTCGGCCAACAACGGCCGCAATTCGTCGGCAATCAAGCCCGTATCCTCCTGGACATGGTAACGCCGCCGGTATTCGACATTGGCGGCCCGCGCCATGGATTCCCATGGCATCGGCCGCCGCAGCGCGAAACGCAGCGCCGTCATCCAGGCGATGTGGCGATAGATGAGTTGCTTCGCCGTCGGGGCGTCGGTGAAGTCCCTGCAGAAATTGGACCACAACCGGCTGCTGGCCGTGATTTGCGCAAAAGCCTGCAGCGCCTCACCGCTGCGGGTGAACACCTGCGAATTCTTGAAACCGGCAACCAGTGACACCGTGGTGCCGAGCACCAGCACGACAGACCACGGCACCGAGAACCCGGCAAGGCCGGGAAGGCGGTAGGCCGCAACAGCCAGTCCGCTCACCACCACCATGTAGATGACGCTGCGCCGCGACCAGAGCGCGAAATCCATCACCTTGTAGGAACGGCCTACATACATAAGATGCCCCCAAATCGCGGACGTGCCCGCCAGCCGCGGGCCAGTCTCCAGTCGCCCTCACCTAGCCTTGACGGCGCCGAACCGCAATCCGTCCATCAGCAGCCCGACCAGCCGGCGCGATCGATCGCGCCAATCCGGAGTGTCGGGCGCCGAATAGATGCCGCCCAGCGCGTGCAGCACGTCGGACGCGTCGACATCGCCGCGGATGGTGCCGTCGGCCACCGCCGCCTCGACAAGTTGCCGCAAGGCCTGCGACACCCTGCCGGATGTGTCTGAAAACAGCCTCGAATTGGTAGTGAGCAGGATGCGCAGGCTGGTCGCCAGGCCGCGCTTGGTGGCGATATAGTCGACGAAGCGCCGCATCCATTCCTCCAGCGCGACATCCGAGGGATGTTTTGCCGCCAGTTCGCCGGCGGCCGCGCACAGTCCCTCTACCTCACGGCGGTAGACCACCTCGACCAGGTGCTCCCGTGTCGGGAAATGCCGGTAGAGCGTGCCTATGCCGACGCCTGCGCGGCGCGCGATCTCCTCCAGCGAGGCATCGATCCCGCGCTCGGCGAAGACCGAGGCCGCCACCTCGACCAGCCGGTCGCGGTTGCGCTGCGCGTCGGCGCGCAACGGCTTGGCCTCTGCGGTCTTCCGATCGGGGATGGCGGACGGCTCTGCGGCCAATTTTTTCTCCACTGTCGAAATATGGGGCTTGAACCCCATCGGGTCAGCCCCCACGTAATAAACGGAGGCGCCTCCGTTTTAGTGGAGCACCTTTATCATATAATCAGGGGAACCGGTATGTCACGTGCTGAAAGCTTGCAAGCCAAAGCCGATTTCCGCTGGAGAGTGGCCGTGACCGCAAAGCTGCCAATCTCACCTGTTGCGAGGGAGATCGCCGTCTCCGCCGCTCCGCCTCCTCGATTGGCCTTGCCCTTCCCCGCCCCGACACCACTTCATTTCCCTCAGCGTCAAGCAACTGGAGCCAGACGCCCATGACGAACACCACAATCCCCGTCCATCTCGATATCAACGGCCAGCCGCATACGCTGGACCTCGAACCGCGCGTCACGCTGCTCGACGCCTTGCGCGACCGCCTCGGCCTGACAGGCACCAAGAAGGGCTGCGACCACGGTCAGTGCGGCGCCTGCACGGTGCATGTCGACGGCGAGCGCGTGCTGGCTTGCCTGACGCTGGCGGCACAGGCCGAAGGCCGCGCCGTCACCACCATAGAGGGGCTTGCACGGGAGGGCGAACTGCATCCCGTGCAGGCTGCCTTCCTCGATCAGGACGCCTTCCAGTGCGGCTATTGCACATCTGGCCAGATCATGTCGGCGGTCGCCTGCATCCGCGAAGGCCATGCCGGCTCCGATGACGAGATCCGCGAATACATGGCCGGCAATCTCTGCCGCTGCGGCGCCTATCCGCACATCGTCGCTGCCGTGCGACAGGCAGCGCTGGAGGTAGCGTCATGAGGGATTTTTCCTATCTTCGCGCCACCTCGGTCGACGCCGCACGCCGGGCGGCCGCCCTGCCCGGCGCCATGCTGCTGGCCGGCGGCACGACGCTGATCGACCTCGCCAAATGCGGCGTCGCCGAGCCCGACAGCCTGGTCGACATCACTCATCTCAAGGGGCTGGACACAATCGAGATCGACGAGCGCGGCGCGGTCATCGGCGCGCTCGCCAGGATGAGCCATGTCGCCGACCACGCTGGCATCAAGGGCGGCTTTCCCGCCGTCTCGGAGGCGCTGTGGCAGGCGGCATCGGCGCAGCTCCGCAACATGGCGACCGTCGGCGGCAATCTGATGCAGCGCACGCGCTGCCCCTATTTCCGCGATCCCTCGAATTTTGCCGCCTGCAACAAGCGCGAGCCCGGCAGCGGCTGTTCGGCGATCGGCGGCGTCACCAGGGGCCATGCGGTGCTCGGCACCACCGAGGCCTGCATCGCCACGTATCCCGGCGACCTCGCCACCGCGCTCGTCGCCTTCGATGCGGTGGTCCATCTCGGCGAACGCCGCGTCTTGGTCGACGACTTTTTCCTGCTGCCCGGCACCACGCCTCACAAGGAACACGCGATCGAACCGGGCGAGATGATTACCGCCATCGAAATCCCCGGATCCGCCGCCGCCCGCCGCTCGACCTACGTGAAGGTCCGCGACCGGCAGTCTTACGAGTTCGCCGCCGCCAGTGCCGCCGTGGGGGGGGG
>NZ_JAIUIH010000012.1:0-194676 GCF_020165515.1 Mesorhizobium sp. BR1-1-13 | reverse complement strand
GGGGCGGGCACAAGAAAGAGCTTCATCTTACTGCCCCAACCGTTCAAGCAATATGGGCACGTGCACCTGGTCGGATTTGTAGTTGCCGGTCAGCATGTACATCATAATGTTGACCCCGGCGCGGAGCGCATAGATGCGCTGCATCGGATCGTTGGGCACGGTAGGCAGCAGCGGGTCGCCATTCTCGTCGACGGCCCAGGCGCCGGCGAAATCATTGGCGGTGATCATGATCGGCGAGACGCCGTCACCGGTACGCACCGGCCGGTTTTCGGCATTGCTGGCGTCGAGCGATGCCTCGACCCAGAGCGGGCTGCCGCCGAAGCGGCCAGGGAATTCGGGCAGGATAAAGAAGGATTTGGTCAGAACATGATCCGACGGCACCGGCTCCAGCGGCGGCACGTTGAGGTTGCCGAGGATGTCGCGCAGCCGCTCGGTGGCGGGGCTGGTCGAGTCGGCGCCGATGCCGTTGGCGAACTGGTCGCGCGTGTCGAACAGCACGGTGCCGCCCTGCTGCATATAGGCATCGATACGGGCAATCGCGGCCTGGCTGGGCATGGCTGCGGCCGGATCGATCGGCCAATATATGAGGGGAAAGAACGACAGCTCGTCCTTGGAGATGTCGACGCCGGCCGGCGCGCCCGGCTCGAGCGCGGTCTTCTCGATGAGGAAGCGGGTCAGGCCCTCGAGCCCGGCGCGGCTGATCGAATCGTCGCCGGGCACGCCGGTCAGCACATAGGCGATGCGGGTCTTGGAGATGTCCTCTATGGCGGCGGTGTCGCCAGGCTTGGCATCGTCGGCGCGCGCGGCGCCGACCTGGCCGAACAGCGCGCCGAGCCCGATCAGAATGGCCGCCGTGGTGGCCACGGCGCCGGCGCGGCGCGGCTTTCGTGAGAACAGGCCACCCATCCAGAACACCGCCAGCGTATCGAGCACCATCAGCGCCAGCGCGGCGGCCACCAGCGCGCCTTTCAAATTGCGCGATTCGTCAAAGGCGTACTGGATCGTGGTAACCGGGACGGTGATTTGCGGGCGCGCCAGCGGCGCGAGCGTACTTGTCGCATCGAGCAGATTGTGGGCGAAGACGCCGGCCTCCGAGCCATAGAGGCCGGGCGGGTTCTCGAACGTCACCGGCAGAGCGCCGGCGCCCGGCACCAGCGGGCGCGCATCCGGCGTCGGCGGCACCAGCATTCCGTCGGCCGCTATCATGCGGTAGGGCGCCAGCGAGGTGGCGGCGGCTTCGGCATTGGCGATGGCGGCGCCCTGGTTGCGCGACAACTGCACGATGCGGCGCAGCATCTCGACGAAGCTGCCGGAGATCGGCAGGTTCGACCAGGTCGCTTCGGGCGTGACGTGGAACAGCACCAGCGTGCCCTTGCCCTTCTTCAGCCCGGTGACCAGCGGCGTACCGTCGGCAAGCGCTGCCCAGGTGCGCTCGACGATATCGGGCGTCGGTTCTGCCAGCACCTGCCTGGAAACGGTCACCTCGGTCGGCGGCGCCAGATCGGCGAAGGGGCCAGCCTTGGGGAATTCGGTGACCGGTTGCGGCGTGGTCCATGACAGTGCGCCGCCGAGCGAGCGTTCGCCGGTGCGCAGACGCACCGGCAGAAGGTCGTCGTCATTGCCGGCGGCGGCCAGTCGCGACCCGGCGAAACGCACCAGGGTGCCGCCCTTTTCAACCCAGTCGACGAGCCTTGGCCTGATCTGTGCGGGAATGGTGCCGATATCGGCCATGACGATCATCGCGGGCTTCTGGTCGAGGATCTGCGGAATGGCGTCGGCCAGGTCGGCGCTGGAGGGTTCGACCAGGTCGGCGAAGGGCTGCAGCGCGCGCCTGATATAGTAGAGCGGCGACAGCAGCGGCTGCGCCTGGTCGGCCTCGGCCTGCGACAGGAGTCCGACGCGGCGGCGCTTGGAGCTTTCGTCCAGCACGCGCACCGCGCCCGCCTGACGCTCGCCATCGAGCGCGATCGAGGCGAAATCGTTGCGCAGCTCGAACGGCACCGCCATGGTGCCGGTGGCGGTGGATTGGCCGGGTGCGAAAGTCAGCGTCGCATCGGCGATGCGGCGGCCCTTGTCGTCGAATGCGCCGGCGGTGACTTGCGCCGGGGCCGCATCGCCGGGCGGCCGGATGGCGGTGAGGGCAAAACCGTCGACCTCGTTCTCGGCGCCCGTCAGGCCGGTCAGCGACATCCGGTCGGCAACGGCCCACACGACCCGGGCGGCGTTTTTGGACAGGAGCGTGTTGAAGGCGGCGTCATCGCCCTTCGCCGCCAGGCCGTCGGCCAGCACGGCGACGCTGGCGCCCGGCAGGCGCTCCAGCGCGGCGGCGACGCGGGCGTAGACCGCCGGCCGGTCGGTCGGGATCGGCCGCGGCTTTGCCGCGCGCAGCCGGTCGAGCGCTGCGGCAGCATCGAACGGGCCGATCTCGGCATTGGGTTTTTCGGCGGTGAAGGCGATGATGATCGGCACGCCGTTCGAACCGGCGTCGGCGATCAGCCGCTCGGCGGTTGCGATGCGCTTGTTCCAGTCGGCGGCGCTTGCCCAGCCATTGTCGACGACCAGCGCCAAGGCCGCGCCCTCGGCCGGCAATTTCTCGCGCGGATTGAAGACCGGTTCGGCAAGGGCGGCGACGATGAGCGCCGCCATCAGCAGCCTGAGCAGTGTCAGCCACCAGGGGCTCTGCTGCGGGGTTTCCTCGCGCTTCAGCACGCGCGCCAGGATCTTCAACGGCGGAAACACCTCGGTCTGCGGCCTGGGCGGAGTCAGCCTGAGCAGCCACCAGATCACCGGCAGTGCCAAAAGACCCCACAACAGCATGGGCGCGCCAAAGGAGAGCGGCAGCCAGCTCATGCGACGGCCTTTCCAAGCTGATCGCCACCGGCGATCATGCCGGCGTGGCCAACAGCGGTCAGCCTGGACTGACCGCCATCGGTCATCGCCATGTGCAGGCGTACCAGGGCGTCGGAAGCCAGTCGATCGGTGTGGTTGACGGTGAAGCTCCAGCCGAGCCGCTTGCACCAGCTGGCCAGTTCCTGGCGTCGGGCGCCATAGAGCAGGCGATATTCATCGGCCAGCATCTCGGCGCGTCCGGCGGTCAGCTTGTCGCCACTCTCCGGGTCGGTGAATTCGGTGCGGCCGGCATAGGGGAATGTCTCCTCGGCCGGATCGGCGACCTCGATCAGATGTGCGCGCACGCCGTGGCGGGCGAGCACGTCGAGCCAGGCCATGGTCTCCTCCACCGGGTCGAGGAAATCACTGGCGATGACGATGTCGCAGAAGCGGCGGATGCCGGAGAGATCGGGTTTGGCCGGCAACTCGCCGGCATGCATGAGCTGGGCGGCGATGCGCTCCGCGCCATTGCGGGCGGTGAACGGATCGGTAAGGCCGGGCCAGGCGATGCGCTCGCCGCTGCGCGACAACAGCTCGGCCATGGCCAGCGCCAGCACCAGGCCGCGCGATTGCTTGGAAACGGCGGCACCGGACGACTTGTAGAGCATGGACGGCGAGGGGTCGGCCCACAGCCACACCGTATGGGCCGCTTCCCATTCGCGGTCGCGCACATAGGTGTGGTCGTCGCGGGCCGAGCGGCGCCAGTCGATGCGCGAGGAATCGCCTTCGACATAGGGCCGGAACTGCCAGAAATTCTCACCGATGCCGCGCTTGCGGCGGCCATGCCAGCCCGCGATCACGGTGTTGACGATGCGGCGCGCCTCGACCAGCAGGTCGGGCACGAGCGAAGCCCGCAACCGGCCGCGGGCGAGCGCGTCGCGCGTCGCTGCCGGAGCCTGGAGCTCGCCGATGCGCGCCATCAAATACCTTTCACGAGCTTGGCCACCACGTCGCGCACGCTGGTGCCTTCGGCGCGGGCGGCGAAGGTCAGCGCCATGCGGTGCTGGAGCACCGGCTCGGCCAGAGCACGCACATCGTCGATTGACGGCGCCAGCCGCCCATCATAGAGCGCGCGCGCCCTCGTGCACAGCATCAGTGCCTGACTGGCCCGGGGACCCGGGCCCCAGGCGACATGCCTGTCGGTCTCGGCATTGCCCTGGCCGGGGCGCGCCGAACGCACCAGGGCCAGGATCGCCTCGACCACGCTTTCAGGCACCGGCATGCGGCGGATCAGCGTCTGGATATCCCTCAGCCGTGCCGGCTGCAGCACATTCTGCGCCCTCGCGTCCTCGACGCCGGTGGTTTCCAAAAGGATGCGGCGCTCGGCCTCGAGTTCGGGATAGAGGATGTCGACCTGCATCAGGAAACGGTCGAGCTGTGCCTCGGGCAGCGGATAAGTGCCTTCCTGCTCCAGCGGGTTCTGCGTCGCGAGCACATGGAAAGGCGAGGGCAGGTCGTGGCGGGCACCGGCGATGGTGACGTGATACTCCTGCATGGCCTGCAGCAGCGCCGACTGGGTGCGCGGCGAGGCGCGGTTGATCTCGTCGGCCATCAGCAACTGCGCGAAGATCGGCCCCGAAATGAAGCGGAAGGAGCGCTTGCCGAATTCGTCCTGCTCCATCACCTCGGAGCCGAGAATGTCCGAGGGCATCAGGTCGGGGGTGAACTGGATGCGACGCGAATCGAGGCCGAGCACGATGCCCAGCGTCTCGACCAGCTTGGTCTTGGCGAGGCCGGGCACGCCGACCAGCAGCGCGTGGCCGCCGGCCAGAAGCGCCACCAAAGCGCGTTCGACGACACTTTCCTGGCCGAAGATGATGCGACCGACCCCGTCGCGGACCCTGGAAATGTCGGCCAGCGCCTTCTCGACCTCGGCGATCATGTCTTTTTCGCTGATCGGGCTTTCCTTGACCATCACGCTCATGCAGCATCGATCCTTGTGGTTGGAAATACCAGCTTGACGCAGAATGCCGCGATTCGGCTCCGTCTGGCGCCTGCCGTCAAATTTAAATCACAGAGTTAGGCTGACAAGCGCAACAACAGTGACTATTTCGTGACGATGGCAGAGGGCTCCGAACAAAGACAGCAAAGCCTGGCGGCCGCGACCGAGGCGCGCGGCCTTGAGGCGCTGATCTCGCGCGCGGCCCGCGCCGGCAAGGGGCCGGCCCCGGTGGAGCGCTGGAATCCCGACTTCTGCGGCGATTTGGATATGGAAATTAAGGCTGACGGCACGTGGTTCTATCTCGGCACTCCGATCGGCCGCATGCCGCTGGTGCAGCTTTTTTCCTCGGTGCTGCGCAAGGACGCGGACGGCAGGACCTATCTGGTGACGCCGGTGGAAAAGGTCGGCATCCGCGTCGCCGACGCACCCTTCATCGCCGTCGAGTTGGATGTCTCGGGCAGTGGCGAGAGCCAGATCATCACGTTTCGCACCAATGTCGGCGACGTCGTCGAGGCCGGGCCGGAGCGGCCGCTGCGCTTCGTCGACGAACACGAGACCGGCGGGCTGAAGCCTTATGTGCTGGTGCGCGGGCGGCTGGAGGCGCTGGTGGCGCGGCCGGTGATGTACGAACTGGTCGAGCATGGCGAGGAAATCGAGATCGACGGCAGGTTGATGTTTGCCGTTCGCTCGAAAGGCCAGGCCTATCCGATCATGCCGGCCGACAGGCTGAGGCAGCTGAGCGCGTGACGGACAGTTCATGATGGACCAGGTGACGCCGACGCCCTTTTCCATTGCCGATCTGCGCGCGCGCTTTGCCGCGCAGCCGCAGGCGCATGCCGGCGACGACTATGGCGATCATCGCTTCAATCCAGGCCATCCGCGCCTCCACCGGGCGAAACCGCTGCGCGATGCGGCGGTGCTGATCCCGATCGTCGATCACCAGGGCGATGCCACGGTTCTTTTGACCAAGCGGGCCGAGACGCTGCGCAACCATTCGGGGCAGGTGGCCTTTCCCGGCGGAACGATCGATGCGACCGACGCCAGTCCGGAAGCGGCGGCGCTGCGCGAGACCTTCGAGGAGATCGGCCTTCGCCGGGATCATATCGAGGTCATCGGCCGCATGCCCGATTACGTCGCGGGCAGCGGTTACAGGATCGCGCCGGTGCTGGGCATCGTGCGGCCGCCTTTCCAGCTGGCGCTCAATGCCGAGGAAGTCGACCTGGCCTTCGAAGTGCCGCTGCGCTTCCTCATGGATCCGGCCAACCACATCAGGGACAGCCGCATTTGGAACGATCTCGAATGGTTCTTCTACGACATGCCCTATGGCGACCGGCGCATCTGGGGCGTCACCGCCGGCATCATCCGCACGCTTTATGAAAGGCTCTATGCGTGAAGGTCTCGATCGCTGACAGGGCCGACTGGCTCGGCGACAAGCATCTGCAGCGCCTGCTTGCCATTCTGGCGAGCGGCGGCGAGGCAGCGCGGGTCGCCGGCGGCGCGGTGCGCAACACGCTGATCGGCCAGCCCGTCGCCGATATCGACATCGCCACCACCTGCCTGCCGCAGGAGACAATCCGCCGCGCCGAGGCGGCGAGGTTCAAGACCGTTCCCACCGGCATCGAGCACGGCACGATCACCGTGATTGCCGGCGGGAAGTCTTATGAAATTACCACGCTGCGCGCGGATATCGAGACCGACGGCCGCCGCGCCAAAGTGTCGTTCGGGCGAGACTGGAAGCTTGATGCCGAGCGGCGCGACTTCACCATCAACGCGCTCTACGCGGAAGCCGACGGCACGGTCGTCGATCTGGTCGGCGGCGTCGCCGACATAGAGGGGCGCCGGCTGCGCTTCATCGGCGATCCGGAAGCGCGTATCCGCGAGGACTATCTGCGTATCCTGCGCTTTTTCCGCTTCTTCGCCTGGTATGGCGAAGGCCGGCCGGACGCCGAGGGGCTGAAGGCTTGCGCCCGGCTGAAGGGAGGGCTCGTGCAGCTCTCGGCCGAGCGCGTCTGGTCCGAACTCAAGAAGCTGTTGTCGGCGGCCGATCCGTCCCGCGCGCTGTTGTGGATGCGGCAGGCGAGCGTTTTGACCAGCGTGCTGCCGGAAAGCGAGAAATGGGGCATCGATGCGATCCACGGCCTGGCCAGAGCCGAGAAGGATCTGGGCTGGACGGCGGAGCCGATGCTCAGGCTGGAGGCGATCGTGCCGCCGGATGCGGCGCGCATGAAGACGCTGGCCGAGCGGCTGAGACTGTCGACTGCGGAAGCAAACCGTTTGCGCCACTGGGCGCTTACGCCGGGAATCGAGCCGAAAACCACCGAAGGTGAACTGGCCAAGACGCTCTACCGCGGCGACCGGCAGGGGGTCGTCGACCGGCTTCGCCTGTCACTCGCAGCGGCACGGGTGCGCGCGGTGGACCAGACCGATGCGCTCATCGAGGCCGGCGGCTTTTCCCGACTTCTCGCCTTCGCGCTGAGATGGGAAAGGCCCGTGTTTCCACTCAAGGGCGCCGATCTGACGGCGATCGGGGGGATGCCCGGGCCAAAACTCGGCGCGATCCTCAGGAATCTCGAAGTGGAATGGGTCGATGCAGGTTTCGGGCCCGATCGCGACGCGCTGCTCAAGCGCGCCGCGCAGGCCCTGAAGGCCGGATAAAGCATTCGTCAACGCAATCCGGGCGGAAATCGCTGCGATTTCCCGGAACTTGCTCCAAATCAGGCGGCGTCGCGGACCTTCTCAATGCGCGAGCGGATCGCTTCGATCATCGTTTCGCGGATGATCGTCTCGCCATGCGTCTCGCGCATATGTTCGACGGCACGGCGCATGACCTCGGCTTCCTCCTCGGCGCGCGTGTGCCATTCACAACCTGGAACGAGCGAGCCGCAGTGGAATTCCTTCATGGGATTTCTCCTTTTCCTCCATGGAGTCCGGTCGGCCGTCCTGCAAAAGGCGGCAGGGACTCCACATCTTCTTGGCGCGTTGTCCGACCTTGAGACCGGCTGGACCGCGAGCGGGTGAAACCATAACACAGATGGGGTGGCATTGATTGCCGTCAACGGCAAAAAGGCGGAGCAGCGCTGCTCCGCCCTCTTACGCCAGCCCTGTGGGCAGGTCATCACTTCATGATCTTGACTGCCTCGGCAACTTTATCCTTGCCGCTCATGTCCCATGAAACTCTGACCTTCTCGCCGACCTTCAGGCCAGGATCCTTGAAGGTCCGGGGGAGCGTAAAAGACGATCCATTGTCGAGAACCAGGCTTTTGGCCGCCGTATCAAAGGTCTTGATCGTGCCGGTGGTGTGCTTGACGGCGGCCAATGCCACCGAACCGGAAGCGAGAAGGGCAGCCGCTGCGGCCGAAACAATGATCTTGCGCATTGCGAAGTACTCCTGGAAAGCGCGGGCACCCCTTTTGGCGAAGGTGTCCCGCATCGTCCTGGGCCGTCCGGTTGCGTCGAGTCGCGATCCGCTTCGTTCTGACGCAATTCCGGACGGAGAACCGCTCTGCACTCCTGGAATTGCGCAGGCGAACCGCCGGCGTTTCCCGACCCGTCCCGACAAATAGCCCAGTCTTTTCCGAAGCCTATTAGACGAAAAAGAAACTTTGCGAGGGCTCCCGCGCCACATTCGATGCCCCTTTCGAGGCGAATGGGACATCAATGCGGCTCACGGCGCGCTCACTATCTTTTTACGGCCAGCGGGCCTCCGGCGGCAGGCTGGAGAGGATCGAGGCGACATTGCCGCCGGTTTTCAGGCCGAAAATGGTGCCGCGATCATGAAGCAGATTGAACTCGACATAACGGCCGCGGCGGATGAGCTGTTCGTCGCGGTCGCCATCGGTCCAGTTCTCGTTGAAATTGCCCCGCACGAGATGGCCATAGACGACAAGAAAAGCGCGCCCGACATCCTGGACGAAGTTGAAATCGGCATTCCAGCCGCCCTTTCCCTGCCCCGAATGCAGCCAGTCGAAAAAGATGCCGCCGGTGCCGCGCGGCTCGTTGCGATGCGGAAGGAAGAAATACTCGTCGCACCAGGCCTTGAATTTCGCATGGTCGGCGACACCGGCATTCTTCTCGCAGGCGAACTGCATGGCGCGGTGGAAGGCCATTGTGTCGGGGTCGTCCTGCGTGCGGCGCCGGTCGAGCACGGGGGTAAGGTCGGCGCCGCCGCCGAACCAATGGCGCGAGGTGACGACCATGCGCGTATTCATGTGCACGGCCGGAACGTTGGGGTTCCAGGGGTGCGCGATCAGCGAAATGCCGGATGCCCAGAAGCGCGGGTCCTCCTCGGCGCCGGGCATCTGCTTCCTGAATTCGGGCGAGAACTCGCCGTAAACGGTCGAGGTGTGGACGCCAACCTTCTCGAAGACTCGGCCGTGCATCATCGACATGGTTCCGCCACCGCCCTTGCCGGAGTCACGCTCCCACGGCGTCCTTTCGAACCGACCCGGCGACCATGAAGCGAGCGGGCCCTGGAGATCCTGCTCGATCTGCTCGAAAGCACCGCAGATGCGTTCGCGCAATGCCTCGAACCACAGGCGTGCCTTCATCTTCTTTTCTTCGATGTCGGCGGGCAGGCCAGCCGGTATTTCAGGTCGTTCCAAGTGCTGTCTCCGGTTTCGGGGCGGCCGGCCCCTACAAATGACTCGTCTTTTGCCGGCGCGATCCCTAATCTCTTAGGGGAAAGGGTCAAGTCTGATCTGATCGGAGCAAGGAGACCTTCGTGCGCACCCCGGCAAGACCGCCGTTGGATGGCCTGAAGAAAAGGCTCGATCAAAGCCGGGCTGAACGCGCGCGCATGCCGCGCGACGGATTTTTGCGCGAAACCTTCGTCCTGCCGCGTTCGGACGCTCGCCTGAAGGCAAAGGAATGGTTCGAGCGCTTCCCCAAGCAGGCTTACTGGACCGAGATCGAAAGCTGGTTCGAACGGCCGGGCGATTTGATCGAATTCACCATAAGGCGCCTGCCGGCGGCGGATTAGGATTTCCTCGCCTGTTTACGGGAACAACCCAATACAGGCACCGCCCCTTGTGTCCGCCTTCACTACGCTCAGGCACCTTCTCTCCGTGAACCGAGAGAAGGAAGAACCAGCCTTCTCGCCCCTGTTCCTTCCCTGGCCAGCCGGTCATCCTTGTTGCGGAGCGGACATTTGTCGATCGACATGCAGCCGCAGCCGATACAGTCGGTCAGCCCGTCGCGCAATTTCTTCAATTGACCGATCTTGCGGTCGAGCCCGTCGCGCCAGGCGGTCGACAGCAGGCTCCAGTCGTCGCGCGTCGGGGTGCGGCCCTCGGGCAGGGATTGAAGCGCCGTCGCTATCTCTGCCAGCGAAATGCCGACCTCCTGCGCGATCTTGATGATGGCCACGCGCCTCAGCACGTCGCGGCCGTAGCGGCGCTGGTTGCCTGACGTGCGGTGGCTGCGGATCAGGCCGCGAGCTTCGTAGAAATGCAGCGCCGACACCGCGACACCGCTGCGCGCGGCCACTTGGCCCACCGTTAATTCCGCTGCTGGCGCCATCTCGCACTTTCCGCTTGACCTCAAGTTAAGTTGAGCTTGTAGCGAAGAAGCCATCGACATGCAAACGACAGGAGATGGCGATGTGCGCTTGGGTGAGAATGACGGGCGAGGGCCGTGTCGCCGCCGCCGGCGGGACCGTGGCCGCCGCTTCAGCAGATGGCATTCTGGCCCAATTGCCGCATGGCTTCGCCGGCAACCATGGCGACGGAGAGCGCGACATTGATGCTGCGCGCGCCGGCCTGCATCGGAATCGTCAGACGCGCGTCCGCCGCCTGATGGACCGGATCCGGCACGCCTGCGGATTCGCGACCGAACAAAAGGATGTCGCCAGTGGCGAAGTTGAAGCTGGTGTATGGGGTCGCGGCTTTGGTCGACAGCAGGACCAGCCGGTGCGTGCTGGCCTTGCGCCACTCCTCGAAGGCGTGCCAGTCGACATGCCGGGTCAGGGCAGCCATTTCGAGGTAATCCATGCCGGCGCGCCTGAGCGTTTTATCGGAGAGCGGAAAACCGGCCGGTTCGATGATGTCGACGCCGATCCCGAGGCAGGCGGCGAAGCGCAGGATTGTGCCGGTGTTGCCGGCGATGTCAGGCTGGTAAAGGGCGATGCGGAGACGGTCGTTCATTTCCGCATCCTTCTATTAAGTGGCAAATCGGCCACAGCGGCTTCGCGGTTTTGGAAATTGCTGGACCTGCGGGTGGCCATTTTCTGCGAAGTCGGGTATACAGCGTACATTGTCAACCCGAACCGAAGGAGGGGTAATTCATGATGACCATGCACATCCAGCACCCTCTCCGTGGGCTTACATGCCCGCTGGCGGTTTCGGTACGACGGTTCTCCTGATCTCTTAGACGCTTCCGCACCGATTTCCGCCGAAACCATTCCCTGGTCTTCGAAGGAATCCTGCGATGTTTTTCAAGCTGCCGAAGGGGCCGATGGCCCCGCCCCAACGCGTCTCGACTGATCAGCCGCCGATCCCGCGGCAGGACGTCGAACACCCTTTTTATCTCTATTTTCACACGGAGGACGGACCGATGTTCGATCCCTACAGAATACCTGGCTCGAGGAGCCTGCATATCCACCGGCTGCCGACCTGGGCGCTGCTGATCGGCGAAACCTATTCGTCGGCGGTCCACGCCGAGGTTCGCCGCCGCCCGCATCGCGGCATGCTGCCGGACGTCGATTTCTCGCGCGCGGTTCCCGACCCGAGCCGGCCCTCGTTGGTGCGCCGTATCATCCGGGCGATCCGGCCGGGCGCGAAGATCCGCCTTGTCGACACCGCACCGTCAGGATCAACAAAAGAGCCTGTCGGCGAAAAGCCTGCGAACCCCTATATAGCGCGAAGCAGGGCCGACGGTCCGGATGATTCCGGACCGTCGGCCCTCGGCGCCCTGCGGTCCGAGGACTTCGTACGTTCACGCGCCGCGTGAGCGGAAACAGATTTCATGAGCATGACCTATGTTGTTGTTTAGCTGGTTTGAAAAAAGGCTCGATCCGTTCCCGGGCGCAGAGCCAGTCGAGCCGCCCAAGACGCTGGTTGCCTTCTGCCTGCATTACACGCGCGGCGCATGGCCCTATATCCTGGTCGATGCGGTGCTGGTGGCGGCAATTGCCATCGCGGAAGTGTGGATGTTCGGCTTCCTAGGCCGCATCGTCGACTGGCTTTCGGGGCAGAACCGCGAAACCTTCCTGCAGACGGAGGGCTGGAAGCTCGCCAGCATGGCCTTTGTCGTGCTGTTCGCGCTGCCTGGCACGGTATGGCTGCATTCGCTGCTCAACCAGCAGACGCTGATGGGCAACTACCCCATGCGTATCCGCTGGCAGGTGCATCGCTATCTGCTCAAGCAGTCGATGAGCTTCTACCAGGACGAATTCGCCGGCCGCATCGCCACCAAGCTGATGCAGACGGCACTCGCCGTGCGCGAATGCGTGATCAAGGTGATCGACGTCCTGAACTACGTCATCGTGTATTTCCTCGGCATGCTGCTCATCGTCGGCTCGGCCGACTGGCGGCTGGCCGCACCGCTCGGCGTCTGGATGGTCGGCTACATCCTTCTGCTGCGCTATTTCATTCCTCGGCTGGGCAAGGTCGGCGAGGAACAGGCCAATGCGCGCTCGGTCATGACGGGCCGCGTTGTCGACAGCTACTCCAACATCCAGACGGTCAAGCTGTTCAGCCATGCCCGTCGCGAGGCCTCCTTCGCCAAGGAGGGCATGATGGGCTTCCTCGACACGGTCTACCGGTCGATGCGGCTGGTGACGGTGCTGTTCGGCTCGCTCTACATCCTGAATGCGCTTCTCCTGTTCTCGGTTACCGCCATCTCGTTGTGGCTGTGGCTGGGCCAGGCGGTGACGATCGGCGCGGTCGCCGTGGTCATCGGCCTGGTTCTGCGGATGTGGGGCATGTCGCAGTGGATCATGTGGGAAATGTCGGGCCTGTTCGAGAATATCGGCACGGTGCAGGACGGCATCGCCTCGATTTCGCTGCCGCGCCTTGTCGAGGACAGGCCCGGTGCGAAGGAGATCACGGTCTCCAAAGGCGAGATCCGCTTCGAGGACATCCGCTTCCACTATGGCAAGCAGAAGGGCGTCATCGAGAACCTTTCGCTGGCGGTGAAGCCGGGCGAGAAGGTTGGCATTGTCGGCCGCTCCGGCGCCGGCAAGTCAACGCTGGTGAATCTTCTGCTGCGGTTCTACGACCTCGAAGCCGGCCGTATCCTGATCGACGGCCAGGAGATCGCAGCGGTGAAACAGGATTCGCTGCGCGCCCAGATCGGCATGGTCACGCAGGACACTTCGTTGCTGCATCGTTCGGTGCGCGAAAACATCCTCTATGGCCGGCCCGACGCCAGCGACGACATGCTTGTCGAGGCTGCGCGGCGCGCCGAGGCGCTGGACTTCATCGCCGGGCTTTCGGACCATAGCGGCCGCAAGGGATTCGACGCCTATGTGGGCGACCGCGGCGTCAAACTGTCCGGCGGCCAGCGGCAACGCATCGCCATTGCTCGCGTTATGTTGAAAGACGCGCCCATACTCATCCTTGACGAGGCGACGTCGGCGCTGGATTCCGAGGCGGAAGCGGCCATCCAGGAGAACCTCTACAAGCTCATGCAAGGCAAGACCGTCATCGCCATCGCCCACCGGCTGTCGACCATCGCGGCGATGGACAGGCTTGTGGTGATGGACCAGGGCCGTGTCATCGAGGAAGGTTCGCACGAGGAATTGGTGGCCAAGGGCGGGCTCTACGCGCAGCTCTGGCAGCGCCAGTCGGGCGGTTTCCTGCTCGATGACGGCCCGATCGATGTCGCAAACGACGTTGGCGCAAAGGGACAAGCCGCTGAATGATGGCCGCCGCCGCATGATGACAGCCGTCTATCGCTGGTTCGAGAACTGGGTCTATCCGTTCAGGGAGCCCACGAATCTCCGGCCGCCGTCCGGCGTCGCCGGTTTTCTCTGGCACTATGTCGGCCAGGCCAAGTTCGCCTTCTTCGCCATGCTGGTCATCGGCGGCATCGCGCCGCTGGTCGAGGCCGGGCTGTTCTACTTTGTCGGGCGGTTGGTCGACATCCTCGACCAGCTTCCCGGCGAACGCAGCTGGCATGCGCTGTGGACGGCCGCCGGGCCGGAACTTGTGTTCATGATCGTCGTGGTGCTGGTCGTCCGCACCATCGTCGTCGGCCTGTCGGCCCTGGTCGACGAGCAGACAATCACGCCCGGCTTCTACAATCTGGTGCGCTGGCAGGCGCACCGGCACGTGTCGCGCCAGTCCTACTCCTTCTTCCAGAACGATTTTGCCGGCCGCATCGCGACAAAAGTCTGGCAGGCCGGGCAAGCGACCGGCGACCTGATGGAAAGCTTCATCGAGGTCGTCTGGTTCATGATCGTCTATACGGTGACGACGCTGGCGCTGGTCGCGGGGCTCGATATCAGGCTCGCAGTGCTGGTGGTGATCTGGATCGCGGCCTTCGGCTTTCTGGCCAGGCTCTATCTGCCGGCAATCCGCAAACATGCCGAGGCGACCGCCGAGGCGGGGTCGATGATCACCGGCCGCATCGTCGATTCCTACTCCAACGTGCAGACGCTGAAACTGTTCTCCGCCGACGGCGACGACCGCTACATCAGGAGCGGCTTCGACATCTATCTCGACGCGTTGCGCCCGTTCACGCGCCGGCTGACCGGCGTGCGCATGGCGCTGACGACGCTGTCGGGCATCATGATCACGGCGATCGGCTGCTTTGCCGTCTATCTCTGGGTCGAGGGCTCGATCACCGTCGGCGCGGTCGCCTTCACACTGTCGTTGGTGCTGCGGCTCAACATGCTGCTTGGCCGGCTGATGATGCAGCTCAACAGCATCCTGCGCAATCTCGGCGTGCTGGAGAATTCCAAGGCGCTGATCTCGCAGCCGCTCGGTCTGGTCGACGCTCCCGACGCCCGGGAACTGGTCGTGGCCGGCGGGCGGATCGAGGTGAAGAATGTCGAGTTCCACTACGGCAAGGGGTTCGGCGTGCTCAACGGCATCGATCTCGTGGTGCGGCCGGGCGAGAAGGTCGGGTTGGTCGGGCCGTCCGGCGCCGGCAAGACCACGCTCGCCAACCTTATCCTGCGGCTGTACCAACTCGAAGGCGGAAAGATCGCCATCGACGGCCAGGATGTCTCCCGGGTGACGCAAAATTCGCTGCGCGCCAATATCGGCGTCGTCAGTCAGGACACGGCGCTTTTTCACCGTTCGCTACGCGACAATATCAAACTCGGCATGCCCGACGCCACCGACGCGCAGGTGATCGCGGCGGCCAGGAAAGCCGAGGCGCATGATTTCATCCTGACCTTGCGCGACAATCGCGACCGCCAGGGCTACGAAGCCTATGTCGGCGAGCGCGGCGTCAAACTGTCGGGCGGCCAGCGCCAGCGCGTGGCAATCGCCCGTGTCTTCCTCAAGGATGCACCGATCCTGATCCTGGACGAGGCGACCTCGGCACTCGATTCCGACATCGAGGCGGCGATCCAGGAAAACCTGACGCGGCTGATGGAAGGCAAGACGGTCATAGCTATCGCCCACAGGCTGTCGACCATCGCCGCGCTTGACCGTCTCGTCGTGCTCGACGGCGGCCGCATTGTCGAACAAGGCACGCATGACGAACTGGTGGCGCTCGACGGGCTCTACGCGCGGCTGTGGAAGCGTCAGTCCGGCGGCTTCCTCTATCACGAGGAAGCCGTGCTGGAAGAGACGCGGCCGGCGGAGTAGCGGCATGGGCGCGACGCAGGAGACCGGCTATCTGCTGAAACGGCTGCGGCCGACGACACCGGCCTTCGATGCGCTGATGGAAGAGAGCCGACGGGAAGGCTACTGGATGCTGGTGCGGCTTCGCGACGGCTGGGCAAGCGGCCGCAACAAGTTCCTGAAACAGGGCGAGGCGCTGTTCGGAGCGTGGCACGGCGGCGAACTCGCCGGCGTGTGCGGGTTGAACATCGATCCCTATTTCGAGGGAAGGGACCACGGCCGGGTCCGGCATCTGTTCGTCGGCACGCGCCATCGGCGCACGGGCCTGGGCCGCATGCTGGTCGAAACCGTTGTCGACAGGGCGCGCCGCTATTTCGCCGTGCTCAACACCCGTGCGCCTCAGGAAGCCTTCGGCTTCTATGAGCGGCTTGGCTTCGCGCCGGTGGCGGGCGAAGAATTCGTCACGCACCGGATGATTTTCGAGAAAGGAGGTTGAAATGTCCCTGCGCCCGCCGTCCCGTCTGACCAGCGCCTCGGCCGCTGAAGCCGCCTTCGACGCGCTTGGCCATGAAGTCCTCGCCGAGAAGGCGGCGGCGCTCGGCCGCGCTGGACAACGCGTCGAAGAAACGCTGGCCCGGCTGCGCAACAATGGCGACGAGCAGTTGCGTCCCGGGCTGCTCAAGGAGGCGGCGGTGGCGGTGCACGGCTACTTCATCCAGCGCGAGCTCTGTGGCCTTCGAAAGCACGATGCCGTCATTCGCGAATACGACATCCCGAAGGCGGTCCTGGTCAGGCTCGGCGCCATGTAGGGTCGGCGTTTGTCGCGCCGATCTCCCTGTGGAATCTCGCCAGGCGGATGGCGAGCGCTTCGGGGTTCTCGTCGGCGACGAAGTGCCCGCTGTCCGCGATAATGTCGCCTTCGACATTGGAAAGCCCGGCGGCCCTAAGGCCTTCGACATAGTCGCCGATGTCGCCGGACTCGGCCGAACCCCTGAGATACAGCACCGGAATCGCTATCGGCGTCGCGGGCTGCGCGGCATTGGCTTTGGCATCTTCGGGGAAGGCGCGATACCAATCGAAACCGGCCTGGAGGCTTTCAGGCCGGGAATAGGCTCTCGCATAGATTTCCCTGGCCTGCGCGGGGATCGACGCCCGATCCTTCGAAAGCACATTGAAGAAGAAGTCGAAATAGGTGCTTTGGTGGCCGCTCACCAGCGTTTCCGGCAGCGCCGGGACGGCATGGAAGGCAAAGTGCCAGATCCGCGGATTGCGAATGACCTCTTCCCATGGCGCGACACCTGGAACGGCGACATCCATGATCGCCGCGCCGGAAAGGATCTCAGGATGGTCGCGCAGCAGGGCGAACACGATCTGGCCGCCGACATCATGACCGGCCGCCACGAGGTGCCGCAGCCCGCAAGCCTCGGCAACGCCTCTCATCAGCCTCGCCAGGGTTCTCTTGTCGCCGGCCTCAGGCATGCCTTGCGAGCCGCCGATGCAGGGCAGGTCAGGTGCGACGACCCGGTAGTCGGCAGCCAGCCGGCCGATCACCCCTTCGAACGCATAGGAGCTTTGCGGCCAGCCATGCAGCAGCAGGAATGCAGGCGCTTCAGCCGGGCCTGCCTCGCGGATCGCTATGCTCAGCCCTTCGATTTCGATTTCAGAGGTTTGCATGTCCTGGCCCTGCCGGCTGCCTATGCCATAGATCTAGGCGGCGATCGGAAAACCGACAGAGCTGGATTGTTTTGACGCGGTTGCGGTAGGAAAGCGTTTCACACTTTTCCAGGAATTGCGCTTTTCCAGGAATCACCTGGGCCGGGATCACTCCAGCCACTGGGTGAGGAAAGTGCCGTTCTCGTGGATGTCGGTCGTTTCCAGCGGGCCGGGGCCGAGATTGGTGAATTTGTGCGGCGTGCCGGGCGGCACGATGACGATCTGGCCGGCGGAGGCCTCGATCTCCTCATCGCCGACCGTGAACAGGCCGGTGCCCTGGCGGATGATGAAGATCTCGGCGTAGGGATGGGAATGCAGGCGCGGTCCGCCGCCGGTCTCCGGCAGATAATTGAAGATCAGGCAGGAGTTGGAGCCGTAGGGGGCGCATTGCAACTCGCCCTTCCAGCGGTCGGGGCGAACAGCCCATTCCTCGCGGTCTATGACATGTGCCATGGTGCAGGATAGACCATCCCGGGGCCAGGTGTCGAGGCGAAGCTGGACGCCGGATTAGCCGTTGTTTCCCGGTTGTTTGGCGGTGTTTCACAGCCATTCGCCGTCTTGTCGGGCGATGGCGGATTCTGCCCCCGCGACAATCTGCCCTTGTGCCTTCACCCGTCTGGACAAAAACGGACTTCACGCATAAACCGAAGCCCAAATGCCGGAGGAATTCGCTAGCCTGTTCGCCATGCGCTGTCGGGTTGGCGTGAATGGGCGGGGAACAAGGCTCGGCCACCGGCACGGAAGAGGCGAAAGGATCAGGTACCCGTGAGCGCAACCGACACCCAGGATCCCAACCGTCGAGATTTTCTCTACGTCGCCACCGGCATGGCCGCCGTGGTCGGCGCGGGCGCCGTCGCCTGGCCGTTCATCGACCAGATGCGCCCCGATGCCTCGACGCTGGCGCTCGCGTCGGTCGAGGTCGATGTCTCCTCACTGACGCCGGGCATGTCGCTGATCGTCAAGTGGCGCGGCAAGCCGGTCGTGGTGCGCAACCGCACCGAACAGGAGATGAAGGACGGCGAGGCAGTCAATCTCGCCGATCTCAAGGATCCGATCGCCCGCAACGCCAACCTGCCGGCAGACGCCCCGGCGACCGATGCCAACCGCACCACGCCCGGCAAGGAAGCCTGGATGGTGATGGTTCAGGTCTGCACGCATCTGGGCTGCATTCCGCTCGGCCAGGAAGGCGATTTCGGCGGCTGGTTCTGCCCATGCCACGGTTCGCAATACGACACCGCCGGCCGCATCCGCAAAGGCCCGGCGCCCGAGAACATGGCTGTGCCGGTATTCAAGTTCATTTCCGATACCAAGATCCTTATCGGTTGAGGCAGGGGATATTTCGATGAGCGAGGGACACTCGACCTATACGCCCAAGACCGGTATCGAGCGCTGGTTCGACGCGCGCATGCCTCTGCCGCGGCTGATCTATGACAGCTTCGTCGCCTATCCGGTGCCGCGCAACCTCAACTATGCCTGGACCTTCGGCGGCATCCTGTCGATCATGCTGGTGGCGCAGATCCTGACCGGCATCGTGCTCGCCATGCACTACACGTCCGACACCAATCTCGCTTTCGATTCGGTCGAAAAGATCATGCGCGACGTGAATTCCGGCTGGCTGCTGCGCTACATGCATGCCAATGGCGCGTCGTTCTTCTTCGTCGCCGTCTACATCCATATCTTCCGCGGCCTCTATTACGGTTCCTACAAGGCGCCGCGCGAGCTGCTGTGGATCCTCGGCTGCATCATCTACCTCCTGATGATGGCGACCGGCTTCATGGGCTACGTGCTGCCGTGGGGCCAGATGAGCTTCTGGGGCGCCACCGTCATCACCGGCTTCTTCAGCGCGATCCCGCTGGTCGGCGACTGGATCCAGCAGCTTTTGCTCGGCGGTTTCGCGGTCGACAATCCGACCCTCAATCGCTTCTTCGCACTGCATTACCTGCTGCCGTTCATGATCGCCGGCGTCGTGGTGCTGCACATCTGGGCGCTGCATGTCGTGGGCCAGTCGAACCCGACCGGCATCGAGGTCAAGTCGAAGACCGACACCGTCGCCTTCACCCCTTACGCGACCATCAAGGACGCGTTCGGCATGATCGTGTTCCTGTTCTTCTTCGCCTATTTCGTCTTCTACCTGCCGAACTATCTCGGCCACCCCGACAACTACACGGTCGCCAACCCGCTGAAGACGCCGGCCCATATCGTTCCGGAATGGTACTTCCTGCCGTTCTACGCGATCCTGCGCGCCATCACCTTCAACATAGGGCCGATCAACTCCAAGCTCGGCGGCGTGCTGTGCATGTTCGGCGCCATCGCCATGCTGTTCCTGGTGCCGTGGCTCGACACCTCCAAGGTGCGCTCGGCGGTCTACCGGCCCTGGTACAAGCTGTTCTTCTGGCTGTTCGTGGCCGATGCCATCCTGCTTGGCTGGCTGGGCTCGCAGCCGGCGGAAGGCAGCTATGTGTTCATGGCGCAGATGGCGACGCTGTTCTACTTCGCCTTCTTCCTGATCATCATGCCGGTGCTCGGCCTGATCGAGACGCCACGCAGGCTGCCGAACTCGATCACCGAGGCGGTGCTCGAGAAGAACAAGGGCGGCAGCGGGCATCCGGCGGGCGCCACGGCCGCACCTGAGACCAAGGGCTGAGCGGTAGAGAATCTAAGGGGATTTGGCATGAAAAAGATTCTCACCTCGCTTGCGCTGGTCGGCCTTGTGGCCGCCGGCATTGGGGCCGCGGGCACCTGGGCGATCGCGGCCGAAGAGGCGCACAACGCGGCGGCGCCGACGCATTTCCCGATCAACGAACCGAAGGAAATGGACTGGAGCTTCACCGGCCCGTTCGGCACCTATGACAAGGCGCAGCTGCAGCGCGGCCTCAAGGTTTACAAGGAAGTCTGCTCGGCCTGCCATTCGATGAACCTGGTGGCATTCCGCACGCTTTCGGACCTCGGTTATTCCGATGCGCAGATCAAGACGCTGGCCGCCGAGTACACCATCCATGACGGCCCCAACGATGCCGGCGACATGTTCGACCGTCCCGGCAAGCCGTCCGACCATTTCCCGGCACCGTTCGCCAATGAGGAAGCCGCGGCCGCCTCCAACGGCGGCGCAGCCCCGCCCGACATGTCGCTGCTGGCCAAGGCGCGCGGCGTGGAGCGCGGCTTTCCGCAGTTCGTCTTCGACATCTTCACCCAGTATGATGCAGGCGGCCCCGACTACATCCACTCGCTGCTGACCGGCTACGACCAGACGCCTCCGGCTGGAATGGTCATCCCGGAAGGCACGCACTACAATCCGTATTTCATGTCCGGCGTGTCGCTGAAGATGCCCAAGCCGCTTTCCGACGGCCAGGTGACCTATGACGACGGCGCGCCGCAGACCGTCGACCAGTACTCCCGCGACGTCGCCGCTTTCCTGGCGTGGGCGGCCGAGCCGCATATGGAAGCCCGCAAGAAAACCGGCTTCCGGGTGCTGGTGTTTCTGCTCCTGTTCGGCGCACTGGTCTACATGACCAAGCGCAAGGTTTGGGAAGCCGTCGCGCACTAAGCCGCGCGGCCGGAGATTGAGGAAAGGGCGCCCGCGAAGCGCCCTTTTTGCTTGCCGAAGCGGCTGGCGCGTGAGGTGGTCGCTTTCTTGTCCAACAAGCCGGTTGGCAGCGCGGCAGGCGATTGCTATTCGACGCCCCGACGGCGGCGAAAGCTTTGCCGCCTATAGGGCGTTTGGGGTTCCATGATGCGGCTCAACGACTGTCACAACTTTTCGGATTTCCGCCGCATGGCGCAGCGGCGGCTGCCGGGGCCGATCTTCAACTATATCGACGGCGCGGCGGACGACGAGGTCACCTACCGCCGCAACACCGAGAGCTTCGAGACCTGCGACCTCGTTCCCAACGTGCTGCGCGGGGTGAGCGAGACCGACATGTCGGTGACCGTCATGGGCCAGAAGCTGGCGATGCCGTTCTACTGTTCGCCGACCGCCCTCCAGCGGCTGTTCCACCATCAGGGCGAACGGGCGGTCGCCAGGGCCGCTGCAAAATACGGCACCATGTTCGGCGTCTCTTCGCTCGGCACCGTCAGCCTCGAGGAAGTGCGAAAAATCAGCAGTGGACCACAGGTCTATCAGTTCTACTTTCATCGCGATCGGGGCCTCAACCGGGCGATGATGCAGCGGGCACGGGAGATCGGGGTCGAAGTGATGATGCTGACCGTCGACAGCATCACCGGGGGAAACCGCGAGCGCGACAAGCGCACCGGTTTTGCGATTCCCTTCAAGCTCAACCTGGCGGGAATGACCCAGTTCGCGCTGAAGCCTGCCTGGGCGATCAACTATTTCACGCATGAGGCGTTCAAGCTGCCGCAGCTGGACGAGCATGTCGACATGGGCGGCGGCACGATGTCGATCAGCCGCTACTTCACCGAAATGCTCGATCCGTCGATGACGTGGGACGACGTCGCCGAGATGGTGAGGCTCTGGCCGGGACCGTTCTGCCTCAAGGGCGTCATGTCGGTGGAGGATGCCAAGCGCGCCGTCGAGATCGGCTGCAAGGGCATCGTGCTGTCGAACCATGGCGGCCGGCAGCTGGACGGTTCGCGGGCGGCTTTCGACCAGCTCGCCGAAATCGTCGATGCGGTCGGCGACAAGATCGATGTCATCATGGATGGCGGCGTGCAGCGCGGCACGCATGTGCTCAAGGCGCTGTCGCTCGGCGCCAAGGCCGTCGGCGTCGGACGCTACTATCTGTTTCCGCTGGCGGCGGCGGGCCAGCCTGGCGTCGAACGGGCACTCGAACAGATGCGCATCGAGATCGAACGCGGCATGAAGCTGATGGGGTGCAGCTCGATCGAACAGTTGACCCGCGAGAATTTGCGGTTTCGGTGATCGCCATCGCTTCGATGCGAAAGATCGCAGCGCCGACAGAGGCATGCCTTTGGACGTATGTGCTGCTTTCGCCGGATGCGCTTGTCTCGGCCGCCACATCGCGCTAGCCGTTGTCGGTCGCGCCGGGTTAGGATTTGGCGCTGCGCCATTTCACGCCTTTCCGCCGAAACTGGACCACCCGGAGCCGCCTCATGAGACCTTCGCTCGAAGACACGCTGCTGCCGGCGATCCGCACCATCCCGGACTATCCCAAGCCCGGCATATTGTTCCGCGACATCACCACCCTGCTCGGCAATGCGCGCGCTTTCCGCCGCGCCATCGATGAGCTGGTGCATCCCTACGCTGGCGAGAAGATCGACAAGATCGCCGGCATCGAAGCGCGCGGCTTCATCCTCGGCGGCGCCGTCGCCCATCAGCTCTCTGCCGGCTTCGTGCCGATCCGCAAGAAGGGCAAGCTGCCCTATGAAACGGTGCGCGTCGCCTACAGCCTGGAATACGGGCTGGACGAGATGGAGATGCACAAGGACGGCGTGTCGCCGGGCGAGAAGGTGATTCTGGTCGACGACCTGATCGCCACCGGCGGCACGGCGGAGGCGGCGGTGAATCTCCTGCGCCAGATCGGCGCCGACATCCTCGCCGCCTGCTTCGTCATCGACCTGCCGGATCTCGGCGGCCGCGCCAAGCTGGAAGCGCTCGGCGTGCCGGTGCGGACGCTGATCGGGTTCGAGGGACACTGATAGGGGGCGGTTTTCCTTCTCCCCTGTGGGAGAAGGTGACCTCGCGAAGCGAGGTCGGATGAGGGGTGTTCCAGGGAACGCCAACGTCTCACTCCGCTGGAGCACCCCTCAACCGTCTCGGCGCTGCGCGCCGATCCACCTTCTCCCACAAGAGGAGAAGGGAAAAGCGCCGCCACTACTCCACCTTGACCAGCACGGCGCTTTCGAACTCCAGTACCTTGTCGCCGGTCGAATCGAAGGCTTCCGAGCGCAAGGTCAGCACCCGCCAGCCCGGACGTGAGGCGATCGGGCGGTGGGAAAGGGCGGTGCGGGTGAAGGTCACGGTCTGCCCGGCATAGACCGGCTTCAGCCATTTCAGGTTCTTGAAGCCAGGCGAGGGGCCAAATTCGGGCGTCGGGCCAGGGCCGGTCCACTCGGCATCCATGCGGGTTTCGAGGTTGAGCTTCATCCAGGTGGCGGCGGTATGCCAGCCGGACGCACACAGCCCGCCCAGAACGCTCTTCTTCGCGGCATCCTCATCGACGTGGAAGACCTGGGGGTCGTATTTGCGGGCGAAGGCCTTGATCGCCTCGGCTTCGAACGTATGCGAGCCCAGCGTGACGGTGGTGCCGACGCGGAAGAATTCGTCCAGCATCATGCAAGGCTCCCTGCGGCATTGCGCGTGAGGAACATGACGGAATTCTCGAGCTCGAAGACGCTTTCCCCGCGTTGGTTGACTAGCTCGCTGCGCATGGTCACGAAGCCGAGCTGCGGTTTCGATTTCGAAGGACGCTTGGCGAGGACGACGAGGCTGCCCTTGAGCGTGTCGCCGGCCAGCACCGGCTTCTTCCATTTGACCTGATCGACGCCGGGCGCGCCCTGGCAGGTCGAGTCCAGCAGGAAGGCATCGCATAGCATGCGCATGAACATGGCACAGGTATGCCAGCCCGAGGCCGAGAGGCCGCCCAGGATGCTTGCCTTGCCGGCCTCTTCGTCGAGATGCATCGGCTGGGCATCGAATTCACTGGCGAACTCGATGATCTCGGCCGCGCTCACCTGTTTGGTGCCGAGGTCGAACGAGGCTCCTTCAACGAAGTCCTCATAGGCCCATGTCTTTCCAGTCATGGCGTGGAATCCGGTTGCAGAACGTGCGATCCACATGGATCGGCAAACCCGGATGCAGGCCGGACGGCGTTTGGTCAAGCCCTTTCTGGTGAGCCAGCCGCGGGCGCCCGGCCGGCCGTTGCGATCATAACCAGCCGCGGCGGCGGAAATACCAGAAGGGCAGGATCGCCGACAGAACCATCATGGCGATCGCGAACGGATAGCCGAGCTCCCATTTGAGCTCGGGGATGACGTCGAAATTCATGCCGTAGATCGAGGCGACCAGCGTCGGCGGCAGGAAGATGACGGCGGCGACCGAGAAGATCTTGATGATGGCGTTCTGCTCGATAGAGATCATGCCGAGCGTGGCGTCGAGCAGGAAGGAGATCTTCTGCGACAGGAAGGTGGCGTGGTCGGCAAGAGAAAGCACGTCACGCGACAAGGTCTTGATGCGGGCGCGGACGTCCTTGCTCATCTTGGCCTGGGTCGCGACATGGGCGAGGAAGCCGGCCAGCCGCTGCAAGGAGATCAGGCTGTCGCGCACGGAGGAAGCGATGTCCTCCTTGCGGCCGATGCCCTTCAAGAGTTCCTGGAAATCACGGTTGCGCTTCGACACCTTGGTCGATCGCGCCTCGAAAATGTCGCGCGAGATCGCTTCGACGTCACGGCCGGCGCGCTCGAGGATGTCGGCGAGCCGGTCGACGATCGCTTCCAGCAGGCCGATCAGGATGGTGTCGCCGCTGGTGCAGCCGGTCGCCACCTTCTCGGCGCGCAAGGGGAAGGTCTTGAACGCTTTCGGTTCGTGATAGCGCACGGTGACCAGCCTGTTGCCGGCTAGCGCGAAGGTGACCGGCGAGATCAGTGGATCGTCGACGTCGGTCTGGGCGGGCAAGGTGGCGGTCATGAAGTAGGCGCCGTCCTCGATATAGAGGCGGCTGGAAATCTCGATCTCCTCCATCTCCTCGCGGGTCGGAATGGCGATGCCGAGCCAATTCTCGATTGTTGCCTCTTCGTCCTTGGTCGGATTGAAGAGATCTGCCCAGACGACCTTGTCGCCATTGGCCAGGAGATCGTCCGTGAGACGCAGGCGATCATTGTCCACGACGAAAGCCTTGATCATCGCCAGATCTCCCTGCCGGAAAGCGCGTTCGGATTGCTGCGTCGTATCGGATCGCACTACCCTTCGTGCGCCGAGCCTGTGCCCGCCGCTTAGACTTGCGGCATGACAAAATCAAGACAAGCCGGACTAGGGGCCGACACCAGGGACGCTCAGAAAACTCGTAGAGCAGCCGGCAGTATGAAAGCTTCGACGGGTCGGGTCATCGACCGCGGTTCGGGCTTATCGTGGAGAGCAGGCCGGACCCGCGGGGGCCGGCCTGCGAATGTCCCTATCGGGCGCTCGGCAGGATCTGGTGCAGCACGATGGCCCAGACGGCGCCGAAGGCGATGGACGAGCCCAGAATGTTTCCGCTGCGCGGCGCGCTGGACCGGCACATGCATGTCGGGCTCGGGACGGACATTTCCGGCGGCTACAGCCCGTCGCTCTTCGACGGCTGCCGGCATGCGCTGTCAGCCTCGAGGACGCTGCAGAGCGGTGTCCATGCCGGCCTGGACGCGGCGCAGCGCGGCGCACCCGGCGCGCCGATCACGCATCAGGAGGCGTTCTGGCTGGCCACCGCCGGCGGTGCCGAAGCGCTTGACCTGCCGACGGGCAGCTTTCGCGTCGGGCATGAATTCGACGCGCTGCTGATCGACACGACGGCGAAGGCCTCGAACATCCACATCATCCCGGCGGACGATATGCTCGACGATGTCTTCCAGAAGATCGTGCTCAACGCGGCACGCGCCAACATCGCCGCGGTGTGGGTGAGCGGAAGGACGGTGGCCGGGCAGTAGCCACGTCGCAGTCGCAGATCGGGCCTATGCACGCGACGGTTCCTCGGCAAGAGGTTGTTTTTGCGCCTTCAGCAACATGTCCTTGGCGGCGATCACCGCGCCGACCGTGATCAGGACGCAAGCGAGCGCAACAGACCAGTGGAAGACGCCGAATCCGGCCAGCAGCAGCACGATCACCGAGAACAGCGGCGCGGCATAGGAAAGCGCGCCCAGGATCATGATGTCTCCATGCTTGCAGCCATAGTCCCATGCATAGAAGCCGGCGCCGAGCGGTATCACGCCTAGAGTGACGATAGCGCTCCATTGCGTCATCGTCTGCGGCCAGACAGTGATCTCGAGCGCGAGATGGAGAGTGAAGGCGACGGCCGCGGTGATCAGGCAGTACACCGCCACCACATCGGTCGGCACTTGGCCGAAACGGCGCGACAGGACGGAATAACCGGACCAGACGAAGGCGCAGAACAGGGCAATGACGTGGCCCGGCTTCACGCCGTCGGCAAGCCCCACGCTGCCGCCCTTGGTGATGACGACGATGGCACCCGCCAGGCCGAGCATCACACCGGCTATGTGGTGAGACCTCAGCCGCTCTCCCGGCAGGAAAGCGGCGAAGACGACGATCAGCAATGGCCAGAGATAAGCAATCAGGCTCACCTCGACGGGCGGCGCGGACTGGATGGCGAAAAAGTACGCGCAGTGATAGATGCACAGCCCTGCCGTGCCGATCGCCCAGACCTGCCATGGCTGCCGTAGCGACTTGAGCGCCGACGGGCGGACCATCCAGCTGGCCGCTCCGACTGAGCCTCCCAGCAGAAAGGTCATCGCGGCCAGTTGAAAAGGCGGGACGGGCCCGGCGGCGGTCGACAGCAGCGCGAGGAACGACCACGTCAGGATGGCCGAGAAACCGATCAGGGTTGGGATCGTCCTATTCATATGGTCCCTTCCGCGTTCACTGAGCCAATAGCGGAAAGGCCTAGCGAGGGCAGCCCGTGCACGGCCTCACCCTGTCGGGAATGCGACGCGGCTTGGCCCGTTCACACTTCGGCCTAGGATCCCTGCGGATATGACCGAGGGATCACGTGTTGAACTTGAACAGCATGATGTCGCCGTCCTGGACGACATATTCCTTGCCTTCGTCGCGCGCCTTGCCGGCTTCCTTGGCCGCTACTTCGCCGCCCAGCGTGACGAAATCATTATAGGCGATGGTCTGGGCGCGGATGAAGCCACGCTCGAAATCGGTGTGGATGACGCCGGCCGCCTGCGGCGCCTTGGCGCCCTTGTGCACAGTCCAGGCGCGCGTCTCCTTCGGCCCAACGGTGAAATAGGTGATGAGCTGCAACAGTTCGTAGCCGGCGCGGATTACCTTGTTCAGGCCGGGCTCGTCGAGGCCGAGCGAGGACAGAAATTCCATCTCTTCCTCGTCGGAGAGCTGCGCAACCTCGGCTTCGATCGCGGCCGAAATAACGACGGTGCGGGCGCCCTGCGCGGCGGCCATCTGCTCCACGGCCCTGGTGTGCTCGTTGCCGGTGGCAGCATCCGCCTCGGCGACGTTGCAGACGTAGAGCACGGGATGCGAGGTCAGAAGGTTCAAGCCCTGCAGGATGCGCAGATCTTCCGCCGAGATGCCGTCGAGCAGGATGCGGGTCGGCTTGCCTGCCTGCAGAAGCTCAAGCGCTGCCTCCATCATCGGCAGCACGGTCAAGGCTTCCTTGTCCTTGCCGGACGCGCGCTTGCGGAATTGCGCGATGCGGCGTTCGAGGCTCTCGAGGTCGGCGAGCATCAGTTCGGTCTCGACAGTCTCCGCGTCGGCGACCGGGTCGATGCGGCCCTCGACATGGGTGATGTCGTCATCCTCGAAGCAGCGCAGCACATGCACGATGGCATCGACCTCGCGGATGTTGGCGAGGAACTGGTTGCCCAGGCCTTCGCCCTTCGAGGCGCCGCGCACAAGGCCGGCGATGTCGACAAAGGAGATGCGGGTCGGGATGATCTCCTTCGACTTGCCGATCGCGGCGATCTTCTGCAGGCGCGGATCGGGCACCGCCACTTCGCCGGTGTTCGGTTCGATGGTGCAGAACGGGTAGTTGGCGGCCTGCGCGGCGGCCGTCCTCGTCAGCGCGTTGAAAAGCGTCGACTTGCCGACATTGGGCAAGCCAACGATGCCGCATTTGAAACCCATTTTGTCCGGTCCTATCGGGAATTCGAGATTTGGTGAGGGCTATGGGCGATAGGGGTGATGAACGTCAAGCCCTGTAACGCCCATGGACCCAAGCTCAGTCCTTGTTGCCGAACAGCTTCTTCAGCATGGCGGCCATCGGGCCGCTCTCCGGCAGCTTGACGGGCGCCTGCTGCGGGCGTGCCTGCCGGACGTGGCTTTGCTGTTTCGGCGCCTTGGGTGGCGGCCGGTCGTCATCGCCGGTCGGCACGAGCTTGTCGCGCAGCGCCAGCGTGATGCGGTTCATGAAGGAATTGTCGTCGCCCTTGGCGAGCAAGCCAGCGTCGTCGGCGATCACGTCGAGCAGCACGTCCAGCCATTCGCGGTCGGCCTTGGCGAAATCGCCGAGCACATGGCCGTGCACCATCTCCTTGACGCCGGGATGGCCGACACCGATCCGTACCCGGCGATAGGCATTGCCGACATGCTGGTCGAGTGAGCGGATGCCGTTGTGGCCGCCCGAGCCGCCGCCCACCTTGACCCTGACCTTGCCGGCCGCAAGGTCGATCTCGTCGTAGAAGACGGTCAGCGCCCCGGGGCCGAGCTTGTAGAAGCGCAGCGCTTCGCCGACCGACTGGCCGGACAGGTTCATGAAGGTCTGCGGCTTGATCAGGATGATCTTTTCGCCGCCGAGCGTGCCCTCGGCGATCAATCCCTGGAATTTCTTAGACCAGGGCGAAAAGGAGTGGCGGCGGGCGATCGCGTCCGCCGCCATGAAGCCGACATTGTGCCGGTTGTTCATGTATTTCGCGCCCGGATTGCCGAGGCCTGCAAAGACAAGCGGCATCGTCAGCTCCGGGCGTGAAAAGTTACTTCTCTTCGGCGGCGGGAGCCGCCTCAGGTGCAGCCTCGACCGTCTCTTCCGTCTCCGGCTTCATTGCCGACGAACCGGCGACGGTCGCGATGGTGAAGTCGCGGTCGGAGATGACGGGCTTGACGCCGGCCGGCAGCTTGACCGACGAGATATGGATCGAATCGCCAATGTCGGCGCCGGTGAGATCGACGGTGATGAATTCCGGGATCGCATTGGCCGGGCAGTGGAACTCGACCTCGTGACGCACGATGTTGAGCACGCCGCCGCGCTTGATGCCGGGCGACTTGTCCTCGTTGATGAAGTGGACAGGCACGTCGACATTGACCTCGGTGTCCTTGCCGATGCGCAGGAAGTCGACATGGACAGGGAAATCCTTGACCGGGTCGAGCTGGAAGTCCTTCGGCAGGACCTGGATCTTCTTGCCGTCGACGTCGATCGTGGCGATCGTGGTCAGGAACCCGCCGCCGTGGATCTTGTAGTAGATGTCCTTGTAGGTGAGAGCGATCGCCAGGGGAGGCTGCTTGTCACCGTAAATTACTGCAGGCACTTTACCGTTGCGGCGAACTGCACGGGCGGACCCCTTACCGACCTGTTCGCGCGCTTCGGCCTTGAGCTCGTAAGTATCGTGGCTCATGGCACTTCCTTTCGCGTTGTTCTGGAGCGTTTGCGGTTGGCAATGGGCCTTGACCGTAAACGTCGAAAGCCGCCGGGTGAGGCGGCCTTCCGCCGCGTTGCCTCCAAGGGTGTCTACGCGGGTGGCGGCTCTATAGCGGAAGGCGGCGGGAGGTGCAAGCCAAAGGCAGTCATCCAAAGGCGATGGTCCGGGGCGGGACGATTAGCCCGGCCGAAAGCGCTCGAGGCCTCACGCCGGCGCCGGTCCACGGTTGTCACTGGAGCGGTTCAGCGTCGATAGGGTCACCGACCCGCTCCAGTTCTTTGTCTGTACGCAATTGCCCGGGGAAGGCGCTATGCTCTTTCTCCGGGAAAACCGCCGCGCATTTTTCCTGGAATTGCCCTATCCGCGCTTTTCGATGACGCCATACAGCACGTTGCGGTTCTCGCCAAAGAAAACCTGCGCCTCGACCGTGTTGCGGTCGACGCTGGCATTGATGATGTTCCACATGTCGACCTCGGAACGCAGCAGCAGCACCCAGTCCATGAACGTTTCCCGATAGCCGGCGTCGGGATTGCCCTCGGCGTAGTTCGCAAACAGGAACCTGCCGTTCGGCTTCAGCATCTGCAGGCAAGTCTTCGTGAGTTTCACGGCGACGTTGTGCTGGAGGTAGTCGTAAAGGCCGGAGGCGTAGATGAGGTCGAACTTGCCCAGCTTGTGGCCCCTGGTGAGCACGGTCCGCACCGAACCGTCGACGGCCTCGATCGCGGTGCCCTGGAAGTCGCGCGCGATCAATCCAACGCTCTGGGGGTCCTGATCGAGCGCAACCCAGCGCTTGAGGCGGCCCTCGGCCAAGGCGGTCGAACGATTGGCCTCGCGCAAATGACCGGCGGCGATCGCCAGGACCTCGGCTTGCGGTCCGCTCTTGTCCGCCGTCTCGTCGACATACCGGGTCAAGAGATCGCGCCGTTCCCGCGCCGCCACGCAGGACGGTACGTCCTTGGTATGGCTGTAGAGTGCTTTTCCGGTGTCCGAGGCGCTCGCCACGCTTTCGGCCACGTGCGGATCACAATAGATGTAGTCGAGCAACTGCGCGTCGCCGGAGTAGCCCCTCGGCTTGGTGAATGACCACCGGGTGAGCGGGTCCTGGAGAAAGTAGTCCAGGATCGGGTGGTTCTGCGCCACAGGGATCAACGACTGCCAAACGTCGGGATGAACCTTGGACCGCAGGGCGTTGAGGTAGGACAGCAGGCGACGAACGATCTCGGCAGGGTCTTTGCCTTCCTCGACCTGCTGGTGTGTGGCGTGGAGAATGAGCGCTAGCTCGGCGCGGGCGGTTTCGAACGCCTCGCCGTGATGCTCGGGCTTTTTTCGAGGAAAACTGCCGGCAATCATCTCGGCAGTAATCAGGCTTTTGCCATCAAAGACACTTTGCACTCGAGCACTCCATAGTTAACAGTCAGTTAACTTATTACGTACAATGCCCGATTTGCCAATGTCGTCCCGAACGCATTTTAACGGTATGCTTAATTTCCCGCCAACCATGTTCGCGCGTTAAAACCCGCCGCATTGGATTCCCGGCCCGAGTTAACCGAAATTTGTTTCGCGCCGTTGCATTGTCGTGCGAGGTGCGCAGTCGCCGTCGCGTCCAAGGAGTTGGCCCGCGTGGGGGCAGAAGCCAGAAAGAACTTGGAACGCAAAATCCCCTTCAACCAGGATTTGTCGAGAGCGAACGCGTGTCATCCAGACTGGCCGACATGGCGCATGTAGAGCCGTACGAAGCCCGCTACGAGCCGGGGGCCGACGAGCTCCGCGTCCTTTATCGAAGGGAAGCCCAGGCGAAGCGAAGACTGGAAGCCCGGCCTGGGCTTTGGATCGCCGTGGCCATCTATCTCCTGTTTTCGGCAACGGATCTGCTGCTGATCCCGGACGTGGCGGCCTATACGATCATGGCGCGCTTCGCCGTCGGTGTGACCGCGCTGTCGATCCTGGAGGCGCAACTTCGCCGGGGAGTGGCCACGGAATGGCTCGACGTGACTTGCGCCGGGGCCATCATTTTCGGCTATATCGGCTGGTTGTTCCCGGCCTTCATGAGCGCGGACAAGGAAAGCGTCGCCTACTATATGGTATTCGGCACCATTTTCATGATGAGTGCAAATCTATTCTTTACATTCAGTTTCAATCTATCGATCGTGACATCGACCATCATCATGTGTGTCTTGTATGCTGTGAATTACTTTGTGCCTGCCACGGTAACATACAAGATGGTATTTGGCGCCTTCTACGTTTCGTGCTTCACATTCACGTCCTATGTGAACTGGAAGCTGAACGAGGAGCGCTACAACGTCTTCCTGAACGCGCTGGAAGCCAAAATCCAGCACAAGGAAGCCACCGAACGCGGCAAGGCGCTGCTGCGGCTGTCGCGGACCGATCCGCTTACGGGTCTGGAGAATCGACGGGCGATCGATGAAAAGCTCAGGGACTACTGGGGGGAGTGGCAACGGGTCGGCACCAGTTTCGTGGCGATGCTCATCGACGTGGACTTCTTCAAGAAGTTCAATGACTGCTACGGCCACCAGGAAGGCGACCGTTGCCTCATCCATGTCGCCAATGCCCTCCGGGATATGATCAGGGAATACAATGGCTCGATCGGCCGCTACGGCGGTGAAGAATTCATCGTCCTGGCCCGCATGGAGAACAAGGATCAGATCATAGATATCGCGGAAGCCATTTGCCGCACCGTCGAGAACCTGGCGCTTACCCACGAACTGCGGCGTGACGGTATCTCGGTTGTGACGGTAAGCGTTGGGGCTGCATTCACCAGGACGCAGACCGGTGCCAAGCTGGAGAAGATCATCCACGAGGCCGACCGCGCACTCTATCTGGCAAAGGCAGGCGGTCGAAACTGTGCCCGGCTGTTCGATCCAACCGATCCCCAGAGCAGCGACGAGAGCGAGAACATTGCGGCTTTGCTGAAGATCGCGATCGGCCAGGCTCTCGTTTCACTGGTCTATCAACCGATCCAGGATGTCGCGACGGACCGGGTTGAAGCGGTGGAGGCCCTGATGCGCCTCAAAATGCTGGACGGCACATCGGTTCCGCCGAGCCTGTTCATCCCCGTAGCGGAGCGAACCGGCGCCATCCTGGAACTCGGGCGCTGGGCCATCAGGACTGTGTGCGCCGAGCTCCTGGCGCACGATCATGTGCGCGTGGTCAGCGTCAACGTCTCTCCGATCCAGCTCAAGACGCCCGGGTTCGCGGCGTCGGTCGCAACCATCCTGGGCGAGACCGGCGTAACCGGCAACAGGCTGGCCTTCGAGATCACCGAGGGGCTGGAGATGGAGATGCATTCGGACATTCTTCGCTGCATCAGCGACCTGAAGCTGCTGGGGATCAAGATCTGGCTTGATGATTTCGGCACCGGCTTCGCGGGCCTCTCATGGCTTCGGCTGATCGATTTCGATACGGTGAAGATCGACCGCTCCTTCCTTCATGACTGCGCCACCCCGAACGGCAAGGCAATGCTCCAGGACATCGTCGCGCTGGTCCGAAACCGTGGCCACAAAATTCTGGTCGAAGGGGTGGAAACGGACGAGCAGATGGCTCTCATGCGCGAATTCGGCATTGACAAGGTCCAGGGCTTTCATGTCGGCCGGCCCGCTCCGGCCGGGAGTTTCCAGGCAAAGCGGACTGTCAAACGCCCATTCACTGTGCTGAAATCCGCCTGATCAGGCTTGGCTCAGGTCCCGCCGACCCGCACGGCGGGCCGTCGATTTGATCCTGGCGCCCCGGACAATCCATCGGTCGGAACGGCTGCCAGGCGCAGGTGTGGCTGACGATCGCTCGTCAACGCCGCGGACAGCGCCTGGATCTCTCGGTTCAGGGCATCGAGTTCAGCCAGCGTCATGCCCGAGCGTTCGGTCGGGGTCTCATTCGGGCCGTTGCAGTGGACGGGCAGCTTGCGGCCGGCGGCGGCGAGGTCGACCTGGACCTGTCGCTGGTCGGCCTGGCGTCCGAGAATGGCGACACCCCTTAGCCGGAACCGCGCATCTGCCGAACCACTGAAGGGCGCTGCGGCGCAAACTCAATCTCCCGATTGCGCCAGTTTTGAAATCTTCTCGCTCATTTAATTCTACAAAATCGGTAGCCTTAATGAATAAGGACCGCGAGGAGAGCCCGATGACGAACAAGCTGGTGGTGGGAATATCCGGTAACCTGACCCGCCCATCGAAGACCAAGGCCTTTATCAGCCATATCGCCGGCGAGACGGCGAACCGCATCGGGGCGACCTCGGCTATATACGATATTGAAAATCTCGGTCCGTCGCTGCCGGCGGCACGGCACCTCGGCGATCTCGATCCTGCGGCCCGCGCCATCATCGAACAGCTGGTCGGCGCCGATGTGCTGGTCGCGGGGTCGCCGACCTTCAAAGGCAGCTATACCGGGCTCTTCAAGCATTTGTTCGATCTGCTCGATCCGTCGTCGTTGCGCGGGAAACCGGTCATCCTTGCCGCGACGGGCGGCGGCGAACGCCACTCGCTGATCGTCGAACATCAGCTGCGGCCGCTGTTCGGTTTTTTCGAGGCGCTGACCGTGCCGACCGCGATCTACGCATCGGACAAGGATTTCGCCGACGGCGTCCTGGTGTCGGAGGCCATCCATGCCCGCGCCCGGCAGGCGGTTGCCGAGGTTTCCCGCGTCGTCGGGACGGCACGCAGCGTCGGCCTCGCCGCCTGAACTCCAATGGTTTTCGAACAGAGGGACCCAGCCATGACCATCAAATCAAGACAGATCAAGCTCGGCGCCTTTCTACCCGGTGGCGGCCAGCATGTCGCCGCCTGGCGCCACCCCGACGCTCCGGCCGACGGCGCGACCAATTTCGAGTTTCACAAGCAGCTCGCGCTGACCGCCGAACGGGGCCTGTTCGATGCCTATTTCCTCGCCGACAACCTGACGGTCGGGCTTGGCGCCCGCGAAGGCGGCAACGCCAAGATCGCGGGTTTCGAACCGGTGACGTTGTTTGCGGCGCTGGCGCCGCTGACGACGCATCTCGGATTCATCGCCACGGCCTCGACCACCTATGAGGAGCCCTACACGCTTGCCCGCAAATTCGCCTCGCTCGACCTCTTGTCGAATGGCCGGGCCGGCTGGAACGTCGTCACCTCGGCGGGCGACGACACGGCGCGCAACTTCAACCGCGACATCCAGCCCAACCATGCCGAGCGCTACGCACGAGCGCATGAGCATGTCGAGACGGTGAAGGCGCTGTGGGACAGCTGGGAGGACGACGCCTTTATCCGCGACAAGAAAACGGGCCGCTTCTACGACAAAGACAAGCTTCACGACATCGACCACAAGGGTGAGCATTTCAGTGTCAAAGGGCCGCTCAACGTGCCGCGTCCGGTGCAGGGCCACCCCGTGGTCGTGCAGGCGGGCCAGTCCGAGGATGGGCGCAAGCTCGCGGCAGCCTCGGCCGAGGTCATCTTCACCGCGCATCAGAACCTTGCTTCTGCGCAGGAATTCTATCGCGACATCAAGGCCCGCGTGGCGCTAGCCGGCCGTGATCCCGAACAGGTGCTGATCATGCCGGGCGTGGCGCCCTTTGTCGGCCGCACCGAAGAAGAGGCGCGAGCCAAGTATCAGCAATTGAACGACCTGATCCTGCCCGAGGACGGCGTCGCACTGCTCAACGGGCTTGCCGGACAAACGCTCGATCTCAGGGGCTATCCGCTCGACGGACCGCTGCCGCCGAGCCGCGAAACCGAAGGCATGAAAAGCCGCCAGGCGCTGATCCGCCAGATCGCAGACGAGCACAACTTCTCCATCCGCCAGCTCTATCAATGGGTCGCGACCGCACGAGGCCACTACACCGTGATCGGCAGCGCCATTCAGGTCGCCGACCAACTGGAGGAATGGTTCAGCAACGAAGCCGCCGACGGGTTCAACATCCTGCCGCCATGGCTGCCCGGCGCGCTAGACGATTTCGTCGACCTGGTGGTCCCCGAATTACAGCGGCGCGGCCTGTTTCGTACCGCTTACGAGGGCAGGACGCTGCGCGAGAATCTTGGCCTCAAGCGGCCGCAGAACCCCTGGACGGTTGCCCGTTCGACCGTGCTCGCAGCCGAATGATGCGTTGAAGCGAAAGGCATGACGATGACTTTGCAGCACATTGAACGGCCGACCGGCATCGGCGCGCATGAAAACGGCAACGGGCTCGGTGCCGATATTCTGAGCCTGGCTGGCCGAACCCTGGCGCGTCTGCTGTCGCGCTATGGCGTGCTTCTGGGTTTCCTGGCGTTCTGGCAGGCAGCGGCGAGCGGCGGCTGGGTCAATGCCGCGGTGTTGCCGCCGATCGACATGATCGTCGTAGCGCTCTGGAAGGGCCTCGCCGGGGGCAGCCTGCTCGGCGACATCGCCATCAGCCTGCAGCGCGCCGGCCTCGCCTTCGCCGCGGCGGCT
This sequence comes from Mesorhizobium sp. BR1-1-13, assembly GCF_020165515.1. Classification (NCBI taxonomy): domain Bacteria; kingdom Pseudomonadati; phylum Pseudomonadota; class Alphaproteobacteria; order Hyphomicrobiales; family Phyllobacteriaceae; genus Mesorhizobium; species Mesorhizobium sp. BR1-1-13. The sequence goes on along the minus strand of NZ_JAIUIH010000012.1, from coordinate 158,709 downwards.
ACAGTCGCCATCCCGCTCGGCCTCGTCATGGGTCAGGTCCGCAGCGTCGAGACGGCGCTCGATCCGATCCTGCAACTGTTCCGGCAGACCTCGGCCCTGGCGCTCTATCCCGTCTTCATCCTGCTTCTGGGGCTAGGCGAAGCCTCCAAAGTGTTCGTCATCTTCTGGGCGACGCTGTTTCCGCTGCTGCTCAACACGATCAGCGGCGTCAAGGAGGTCGATCCGAAGCTGCTCGAAATGGCGCGCGTCTACGGCGCCCGGCGGCTGACCATATTCCGGCGCGTCGTGCTACCAGGCGCCGTGCCTTCGATCTTCGTCGGGTTGAGGCTCGGCGCGACCACCGCGCTGCTGTTGCTGATCGCCTCGGAAATGATCGGCGCCAACAAAGGCATCGGCTTCCAGGTGATGAACGCGCAGTACAATTTCCAGATCCCGCTGATGTTCGCGTCGATCGTGATCCTGGCCGCGCTCGGCCTGATCGCGAACCAGGTGCTGGTCAGCCTGCAGCGGCGGCTTTGCCGCTGGAGCAGTTCCGCCGGCTGAACAGCCGCCCCCATCATCGTCATTTTTGAAAAGTGAAAGGCCGGATCATGACCATCACACGCCGCTCCCTGCTTCTGCGCGCTCCTCTTGCCGCCGGCATCATCGTCGGGCTACCGTCGATCGCGCGGTCGCAGGCCGCTTCCGTCAAGATACGCTATCTCGCCAGCCGCGGTGGCATCTCTCCGCATGAGCTCGCCGACCAACTCGGCTACTTCAAGGGCCTCGGCATCGAGCTCGAGAATGTCGGCTATGCGGGCGGCGGCCCGGAATCGCTGTTCGCGCTCGCCTCCGGCAGCGTCGACCTGGGTTCGGCCGCCACGCCGGCCGTGATCAACTCGATCGCCGGCGGCAACGACTTCGTCGCCGCCTATCCGAGCAACGGCATCAACAGCCAGGTCAAAAGCGTCTTCTATGTGCTGGAGGACAGCCCGATCAGGTCGATCGCGGACATCGCCGGCAAGACGATTTCGGTCAACACGCTCGGCGCCCATCTCGACTACGCGGTGCGTGAGGCGCTGCACAGCGTCGGCCTGCCGCCGGACGCGGCGAAGCTCGTCGTGGTGCCGGGGCCGCAACTCGAGCAGACGCTGCGCTCGCATCAGGTCGATGTCGCCGGGCTCGGCTACTGGCAGGCGACTTTCGCCGGTGCCCTGGTGGCCAATGGCGGTGTGCGCGGCGTGTTCAACGACGCCGACGTGCTGGGCGAGATCGCGGGCGGCTTCGTCGTGCTGCGGCGGGATTTCATCGTCGCCAATCGCGACGCCGCCAAGAACTTCGTCGAGCAGTCCGCGCGTGCGGCCGACTGGTCGCGACAGAACCCCGACGAGGCACGCAAGGTGCTGGCCGAAATCCTCGACAAACGCGGCGAGAACGGCGAACTGGCGCGCTACTGGACGGGTTTCGGTCTGCGCGAGAAGGCGGTGGCGACCGACCGCGACATCGACTTCTGGGTGGCTGTGCTCGAGCGCGACGGCCGCCTGCCGAAAGGCAAGCTCAAGGCTGCCGACATCCTCTACCGGCCAGGCGAAAGCAAGACCAATTGAGCAAGGGGACTCCCAGCATGGCCACAGCACGCGGCGAGGTCACGATCCGCGACCTGTCGAAGTCCTTTGCGCTCGGCGGGCGCTCGCTCGCCGTGCTGCGTTCGCTCAATCTCGACATCCGCTCCGGCGAGTGCCTGGTCATTGTCGGCGCCAGCGGATCGGGCAAGACGACATTGCTGCGCATCCTTGCCGGGTTGGAGACCGCCGACGAGGGCGCCGTTGCGATCGACGGCAAGCAAATAAAGGGTGTCGGCGCGGAGCGGGCGGTGATCTTCCAGGAACCGCGCCTGCTGCCCTGGCTGAGCGTGCTTGGCAATGTCGCCTTCGGCCTCGAAGTTCGCGGCGTGCCCAAGGCGCAGGCCGAGCAGAGGGCGCGCTTCTACATAGCGTTGGTCGGTCTTGCCGAGTTCAGCGATGCCTACCCGCGGCAGCTTTCGGGCGGCATGGCGCAACGCGTCGGCATCGCCCGGGCGCTGACGGTGCAGCCCGAGATCCTGCTGCTCGACGAGCCGCTCGGCGCCCTCGACGCCATGACCAAGATCTCCATGCAGGAGGAACTGGCGCGTATCTGGAGCGAGGAAAACGTCACCATGGTCATGGTCACCCACGATCTGGAGGAGGCGATCTATCTCGCCGACAGAGTGCTGATCCTGCCCAGGGAGAAAGGCGGCGCGGCGCGGCTGATCACCGTCGACCTGCCGCGCCCGCGTGACCGCAGCGAAAGCCGCTTCGTGCGCCACCGTGAAGAGTTGCTGCGCGAATTCGGCCTGCACTGAGGCCTCGACGCGCTCGCACGTGTCGAGGCGCTTTCCCAGGCTAGGCCTTCCGCGCTTCCTTCATGTTGGGCAGGAACACCGTCAGCAGGCCCAGGAACGGCAAATACGAGCAGATCTGGAAGACGAAGTCGATGCCCTTCATGTCGGCCACGATGCCGAGCACGGCTGCCGCGATGCCGCCGACGCCGAAAGCGAAGCCGAAGAAGATGCCGGCGATCATGCCGACGCGGCCCGGCACCAGTTCCTGCGCGAAGACGACGATGTTGGAGAAGGCGGACGACAGGATCAGGCCGATCAGCACCGTCAGCACCATCGTCCATTCCATGTTGGCGTAGGGCAGTGCCAGCGTGAAGGGCAGCACGCCGACGATGGAAAACCAGATCATCGCCTTCTGTCCGTAGCGGTCGCCGAAGGGACCGCCGAGCAGGATGCCCAGCGCCGAGGCGCCGAGGAAGAGGAACAGCATGACCTGCGACATCTGCACCGAGACGCCGAACTTATGGATGGCGTAGAAGGTGTAGTAGCTGGAGAGGCTGGCGATGTAGGCGTTCTTGGTCAGCACCAGCAGCGTCAGCACGGCAAGCGCGCCCATCACCTTGCGGCGCGGGAAGGGCGAGACGAAACTGGACGTCTTGCGGTTCGCCTGCGTGGCGCGCAAGCGGCTGTACCAGCCGCCGACCTGCCACAACACGACGATGCCGATCAGCGAGCCGACGGCGAACCATGAAATGCTGGTCTGGCCGAAGGGAACGACGATGAACGCCGCCAGCAGCGGTCCCATGGACTGGCCGAAATTACCACCGACCTGGAACAGCGACTGTGCCAGGCCGAAGCGGCCGCCTGAGGCGAAGCGGGCGATGCGCGAGGATTCCGGATGGAAGATCGCCGAGCCGATGCCGATCAGCGAAGCGCCGATCAGGAGCAGCGTGTAGTGGCCGGCATAGGCAAGCACGATCAGGCCGATCAGCGAGGAGGCCATGCCGTAGGGCAGGGAATAGGGCATTGGCCGCTTGTCGGTGATCATGCCGATCACCGGCTGCAGCAGCGACGCGGTCACCTGGAAGGTGAAGGTGAGAAGGCCGATCTGCCAGAAATCGAGGCCGTAATTCTCCTTCAACAGGGGATAGATGGCCGATAGCAGCGACTGCATGATGTCGTTGATGCAATGGCAAAAACTCACCGCCAGGATGACGGTGAAGGCCGTCGCCTGGGCTGAAGCATGGCTGGCGGTCGCGGGAGGGGCGACGGCTGTCGTATCGGTCAAGGTAGGCTCCATAGTCTTTTTGGCGGCATACCCGCGGGCAAGCTGGCGGACGCTCCTGCGTCGCCTTGGGAACGGATGGCTTATAGGCTGCTTGCGGGACGACTTCTTTCGTGGTTTGGTCCAATAGTTTCGCGAGTGGGCCATAGCTTATGCCGCATGGCAGGGAAATTATTCACGCTGGTAGTGCCGACCTCGAGCAGTTGCACGAGCGTCGCTGGCTATGGCTGGAGCAAGTGGCCGGGCCGGCGGTGGCGTTGCCGACCGAATATCCCGACGGCTACCATGTGCCGCGGCACCGCCACAGCCGCAGCCAGTTGCTGCATGCGCTGGTCGGTGTCGTGCTGGTGACGACGCGGCACGGGCGCTGGATGGTCCCGCCCGATCACGCCATGTGGATTCCGGCGGGAACCGAGCATTCCGTCGAGATGCTGGGCGACGTCTCGATGCGCTCGGTCTATGTCATGCCGGGAGCGATCCCCGGACTGCCGGAAGGCCTGCGCGTCGTCGGCGTCACCGACCTGATGCACAGCCTGATCGTGGAATCGGAGAAACTGCCGCAAGGCGGCGTGCTGGAAGGCCGCGGCGGGCTGATCATGAATCTCCTGCTGCACGAAATCCCGACCTTGCCGGAGCGGCCGCTTGGCCTGCCGTTCCCGTCCGATCCCAGGCTGGCGGCGCTGTGCCGGCGTTTCGTGGCGGCACCGTCGCCGCGCGCGACGATCGACGAGTGGGCGGACGCCGCCGGCATGAGCCGACGCTCCTTCACGCGCGCCTTTCATCGCCAGACCGGACTGTCGCTATCGACATGGCGCCAGCAGGCATGCCTGTTCGCGGCGCTGCCGAGGCTCGCCGATGGCGAGCCGATCACTCGGGTGGCGCTCGATCTCGGCTATGACAGCGTGCCGGCCTTCATCACCATGTTCAAGCGCATGCTCGGCGCCTCGCCGCGCGGCTATATGCGCGGCGCGCGAGATGCCGGCGAAAACCCGCGGCGCATAGGCGGTCCGATCGCCGCTTGAGGCAGCGCCGATGGCATCAAGCTGATGCGGCAACCCTCGGTCCAAGGTCCATTTGCAGGAGCACTGATTCCACGTTGTAATCTGTTTTGCTGCGCTACGCGCCCGCCGGGATCGACAATTAGTCGAACAGGCTCGACACCGATTCCTCGGTTGCCGTGCGCGAGATGGCTTCGCCCATCAGGTCGGCGATCGAGATGACGCGGATATTGGGGGCGTCGAGCACGCCCTGGGTCGGCTGGATGGAATCGGTGATCACCAGTTCCTGCAGCTTGGAGCCGCTGATGCGGGCGACCGCGCCGCCCGACAGCACACCATGAGTGATATAGGCGGTGACGCTGGTGGCGCCGTTGGCCAGCAGCGCATCGGCGGCGTTGCACAGCGTGCCGCCGGAATCGACGATGTCGTCGATCAGCAGGCAGTCCTTGCCGGCGACCGCGCCGATGATGTTCATGACCTCCGATTCGCCGGGACGCTCGCGGCGTTTGTCGACGATGGCGAGCTGTGCGTCGAAGCGCTTGGCCAGCGCGCGTGCACGCACCACGCCACCAATGTCGGGCGACACGACGACGACGTTGCCGAGCTGCTTGTATTTCGCCTTCACGTCGCGGGCCATGACCGGCACCGAGAACAGATTGTCGGTCGGAATATCGAAGAAGCCCTGGATCTGGCCGGCGTGGAGGTCGAGCGTGAGCACGCGGTCGACCCCGGCGCGGGTGATCATGTTGGCGACCAGCTTGGCCGAGATCGGCGTGCGGCCGGAGGCGCGGCGGTCCTGCCTGGCATAGCCGAAATAGGGGATCACCGCCGTAATGCGCTTGGCCGACGAGCGCATGAAGGCGTCGATCATGATGAGCAGTTCCATCAGGTGATCGTTGGTCGGAAAGGAAGTCGACTGCAGGATGAAGACATCCTCGCCGCGCACGTTTTCCTGGATCTCGACGAAGATTTCCTGGTCGGCGAAGCGCCTGACACTGGCTTTGCCCAGCGGGATGTTGAGATAGCGGGCGACCGCCTCGGCCAGCACCCTGTTGGAATTGCCCGCGAAGAGTTTCATGCACCGTTCCTGGTGGAGGATGGAGAGCCCCAACAGACTCGCCTACGCCCTTTAACCGGGCTTTTAGCGGCCCGCGCGGCTATTGCAAGCACCGTGATTGGAAATCCGCCGGCTAATCCTGGGAAATGTTCGCGCCATCGCGTATGGGCAACACCGGGCAGCGGACCCGGCGCCGCTGCTCCTTCCTCTTGTTCGAGCATCGGATTTCCCCGCGGCCGTTTCCATTCGGGTCCGATGGTCTAGCCCGCCTTGCCGCCAAGCCATGCCGCGAACTGGTCGATGGTCTGGTCGGCGATCGCCTGCATGGTGGCTGGCGCCACCGCTTTCCAGCTGTCGCCGCCCCCGCTGACGCCGGAATTGGCCGAAGCCGCCTTCTGCTGGCCGTTGATGCGATGCAGGCGGTTGCCCGAGGGATCGTAGACGTCCCACACATAGATGACGGTGGTGTCCTTGCCTTCGGAGATCACCGAGAAATAGCCTTTGAGCACATGGGTCGCGGTCTGGTCGGCGCTGCCGGCCAGCGTGATGCCGCGCTGCCTGGCGCGCGTCTGCAACTCCGCCGTCAGCGGCGTCGCCGCTTCCACCGAAGCGCCGACGATCGGCGCGATCTGCAGGCGCGTCCTGGCAAGGACTGCCGCGGTCTGGGCCGGCGTGGCTGACGTCGTGGTCGTTGCAGGAGCGCCCGCCGTGGTGGTGGCGGGGCCAGCGGGTGCCGGGGTGGCGGTGCCGCCGCCCTGGGTTGCCGGCGTGGCCGGCGCCGCGGCCGTGGGCGGGGTGATGGCGGAGGGTTCGAGGACGTCTTTTGCGTTGGTGCAGGCGGCGAGCGCCAAGACCACGAGCAATGACACGGTCGTCAGCTGCGATCGTCTCATTTGCCTTCTAACTCCTTGGCGAAGAACGCCTCCCATCGTGGATTCACTGTACGATCAAGTCGAGATCATGGCGGGAAAGCGGCTTCGGCTGTGATTCGGTCGTGAGATAGGTGCGGCCAAGCGTCATCGCCGTCTCGGTTTCGGAATCCATGATGATCATGTGGGCGAACAGCGTCATGTTCGGCGCGATCGGCTCGGGATTGCCCTGGTAGAACATCGGCATGTCCATCCAGGACGGGGTGAAGCGGGCGCCGACCGAGTAGCCGCAGGCATTCAGCCGATGCTTGGTCAGTCCACGTGCCTCCATGACACGGGCATGCGCGTCGAACACGTCGCCGAAACTGTTGCCCGGCGTCATCGCCTTCTCGACCGCCAGCAGCGCGGCACGGGCCGCGTCGAACAAGTCCTGATGGCGCTTCGAGGCCTTGCCGGTCAGCACCGTGCGCATCATCGGCGCATGATAGTGATGAAACACCCCCGCCCATTCGAGCGTCAACTGGTCGTTCTTGGTGAGCTTGCGGCGGCCGGCCTTGTAGCGGCACAGCAGTGCGTCGACGCCGGAGCCGATGATGAATTCGTTGGCCGGATAGTCGCCGCCGCCGGCAAAGATCGCGCCTTGCATGGCGGCAAGGATCAGTGCCTCGTCACCGCCCTGCTTGATCAGCGGCAAGGCCGCATCCAGCGCGTCGTCGGCCAGGTTCGCCGCCTTCTCGGCCTTGGCGATCTCGGCCGGGCTCTTGAACAGGCGCAGCCGACCGACGATGCCGGACGCATCGGCGATCTGGCCGAAGGTCTGCAGCTGCTCGTCGAGGCGGCGGCCATTATAGGCGGTCAGCCCATGAGTGTCGTATTCGACCCCGATGCGGGCGCCGAGCAGGTCGAGCTCGTTCAGCAGATTGCGCAGGTCGACCGCCGGATTGGCGCCATCGCGATCGGTCCACAGCACGATGTTGTCGATGATCGAGGTGTGGCGCGCCTGACGCAGGTCGGCCGAGCGGGTCAGCAACACCATGGACCCGTCGGCTTTCACCACCAGGCACTGGAAGAAGCAGAAACCGAACGTGTCGTAGCCGGTCAGCCAATACATGCTTTCCTGCGCGAAGAGCAGGATGGCGTCGAGCTTCTTCTCGGCCATCTCGATCACCAGCCGATCGCGGCGCGCGTCGAATTCGGATCGTTCAAAATGCAGCGCCATCATTCACTCTCCAAAACGATTGCCGATACCTGCCGGCCGTAATCGGGTTCCTTGCGGTGCGTCGTGCGCCGGTAGGAGTAAAACAGATCTTCCTCGGCATAGGTGCAGCGGCCGAGACCCTGCGCGGTCACACCCGCCCTGTCGAGCCGGTCCACCGTGTAGCGGTTGAGGTCGAACATCGAATGACCGGGATTCGCCGAAGGCGCGAAATACCTGTCATTTTCGCCATCGGCCTCGACGAAGCGGGCGACGAATTCGGGCCCGACCTCGTAGTTTTCCGGGCCGATCGAAGGGCCGAGCACGGCGACGATGTTTTCACGGCGAGCGCCGAGACTTTCCATGGCGGCAATGGTGTTCTCGAGCACCCCCGTGAAGGCGCCTTTCCAGCCGGCATGCGCCGCGCCGATGATGCGCGCCCCGGCATCCGCGAACAGCACAGGGCCGCAATCGGCGGTCGAGGCGCCGATGGCGATGCCCGGCCGGTCGGTGACGATGGCGTCGGCCTTGGGGCGTTCACCGGCAAAGGGTTCCCTGGCGATGACGACATCAGGCGAATGGATTTGCCAGGCGGTCAGGAGATGGTCCGCCGGCACGCCCATCCAGGCGGCGACACGGCGGCGGTTCTCGGCGACCAGCGCCTGGTCGTCATCCGAGCCGGTGCCGATGTTGAGGCCCCGATAGATGCCGGTCGAGACCCCGCCTATGCGGGTGAAATAACCGTGGCGGATGCCTTGTGCCTGCGCCAGGTCCAGCAGCGGCGACCGCACGGGATCCGGTTTAGTCTGATTCAGCATGTGGGCGTTGTTGTCCGTGTGGGCGGTTTCGTCAAGAAAAAGTCGGAAAGCGAGACGGCCGGCGTTCAGCCGCTCTTTTACCGGACGGGAGATTGGGAGGGGTGACGGTGAAAAGTCAATCCGGCGTGGCGAAGGGGCAACGCAACGAATCCGGGGTAACGGTTCCTTCGCCGCTGCGCGGTTGAGGGAGCAATTGAACGGAAAAACCCGCCTGTGCGGCGGGTCCCTGGCGCAACTCAGCACCATAACCAAATGTCTACCATAGTTGCCTTCACCCCGTCAAGAAAAAATTCCTATAGGGGTTGCCGGCCATGAAAATGTACCGGCACAACCGGACTGGCCGTCGTCACGCCTTTGTCAATCCGAGCTCGGAGCTTGGGCAAAGGGGCGAACGGCAACGCCGCGCGGCACTATGGCAAGCACCTTGAACAGGTCGCCCATGGCCTGCGGCCCGGCGAGGCGTTCGACGTCTCCGGCGATCTTGTCGCGTGCCGTCTGGCTGGCATCGGCGCCAAGCCGGCCGGCACGCTCCAGAATGCCCAGGCCGAGCAGGAAATCACCCTGCGTCGACAGATGGGCGTCCAGACCATGCGCGCGCACCACCCCGGCAAGGGCGGCGAAATCGACATGGGAGGTGAGGTCGGCTTGCCCGGGATTGGCCAGCACATCTTCGTGATCATGACGGCGCACGGCCTGCAACGTGTCGCCGACACCCGGCCGCAGATAGCCATAGTCGGCAAACAGGCCGGAGCCGCCTTGAGCGGCTATGCGCTCGGCTATGGCCGCCATCAGGGCGATGCGGGCAGGAGCTATCTCGACGATCGCGCCTTGCGGTGCTTCGCCGGCATCGGCGGGCAGCAGCGTCGGGTCGAGCGAGCCGGCGCCGGCGAAGAAGGAAAGATTGTTCGTGGCGTCGAGGCCGACCACGCGCTCGCGCCAGCCGGTGCCGGCGCGGACGAACTGGCGGACGGGGATGGCGTCGAACAATTCGTTGCCGACGATGAAGAGCGGCTGTGGCGGCAGCGTATCGATGGTCTCGTGCCAGCGAATCGAGAACGGTGTGGCGCCGAGCGTCTGTTTCTGCACTTCGGTCAGGCGCGGGCTGGTCTCGATCATGGCGAAGGCAGCGTCGTTGGCCAGTGCCGGTTCGAGCCGCGACAGGGTGCGAAGCATGTCCTTCATCAGCGTGCCGCGGCCGGGGCCGATCTCGCCGATGGTGACCGGCGTCGGCCGGCCGACCGCCAGCCAGGCCTGGTAGAGCCAGACGGCGACGAGCTCGCCGAACATCTGGCTGATCTCCGGCGCGGTGACGAAATCGCCGGCGGCGCCGAACGGTTCGCGCGTGGTGTAGTAGCCCGCCTCGGGATCGAACAGGCACAATGCCATGTATTCGTTGACGGGGATCGGCCCCGTCGCCTCGATCAGATCGACGATGCGTGTCTTCAGCCGCGTCATGTCGCCTGCGGCCGTGACTGCGGCACCGGCTTGGCTGTCGTCATCGCCCAAATGCCGGCCAGCACCATCGGCGAGGACAGGATCATGCCCATGGTGAGCCAGTTGGTGCCGAGGAGATAGCCGAGCTGCTGGTCGGGCTCGCGGAAGAATTCGACTGCTATGCGCGACAGGCCATAGCCGCAGATGAAGGCACCTCCGACGAAGCGCGGCGTCTTCAGCTTGAGGCGCGAATGGGTGAGGAAGCGCAGCACGAGAAAGAGCACCAGGCCTTCAAGCAGGGCCTCGTAAAGCTGGCTCGGATGGCGGGTAAACGGCCCGCCATTGGGAAACTCGATCGCCCACGGCATGTCGGTTGGCCGGCCCCAGAGTTCGGAGTTGATGAAGTTGGCGACGCGCACGAGGCCAAGACCGACCGGCACGCCGGCGGCCACGACGTCGAATAGCGACCAGGTGCGGATGCCGCGCTTGATCGAAAACAGCGTCATGGCGAGGATGACGCCGAGCAGGCCGCCATGGAACGACATGCCGCCCTGCCAGACGGCGAAGATGTCGAGCGGGTGCGCGATATAGCGCGGCAGGTCATAGAACAGCACGTAGCCGGTGCGCCCGCCCAGCACGACGCCGATGGCCGCCCAGATGATGAAATCATCGAGGTCCTCCGGCTTCATCGGCAGGATGCCGTCGGCCCAGAGTTTCGGATTGGCGGCGAGCCGCTTGGCGTACCACCAGGCGAACAGGATGCCGACGATGTAGCCGACGCCGTACCAGTGCACCGCCAGCGGTCCGATCTGAATCAGCACCGGGTCGATGTTGGGAAAGGGCAACGAGGCCAGCGGCAGCAGGAAATATTCGTTCAACGGGGAGCTCTCGGTTGCGTTTGGCGCGGACCATGCGGCAGGGTTTTGGCGGGGTCAAGGCAAGGTAGTCGGCGTCAAAGATCGGATCGGATCACCGCTTGCAGGCCCATCGCGCCGTGCGGGCGGTGAGCTCAATCCCTTGGCTTGGCGGCCACCAACTGCCGCAACGCGTCGTTGATCCTGTCCTGCCAGCCGGGGCCATCTTCCTGGAAGTGGTCGAGCACGGCCCGGTCGATCCGGATCGAAACAAGCTCGCGGACATCCGGCGCGGTCGAAGCTTCGCGAATTGGCGGTGCCGGCTTCTTCACCGGTTTGAAGGCAGCTTCGGCGGCTGCCATCGGATTGGTCGGTCGGCGCGGAGGGGTTGCCATTGGTGACCCTGACTGAAGTGTGTTTGAGGCAATACGAGACGAGAACACAATAGGCGACCTGGCGCCCTCAAGTACAGCTCTGGCGCCGTCTGAGAGCTTCTTACAGGAATGGCACTGCCATGCGCCACAGCAACGCAGACAGCGCGGCAACCCTCAACGTTCTTGCATTCGGCGCGCGGCGCTACTAACTCAATTTCAGCAACCGAGGATTTGCCATGTCGACCGGACCGAACCGCATTCTCGACGAATTCGCCAAGCTGATGACCGATGCCGCGGGCGCCGCGCAGGGCGTGCGGCGCGAGGTGGAGACCGCCTTCAAGGGACAGGCCGAACGTATCCTGAATTCGATGGATGTGGTGCAGCGCGAGGAATTCGAGGCCGCGCGCGAGATGGCCGCCAAGGCCAGGGAAGAGAATGCTCGCCTTGTCGACCGCATCGAGGCGCTTGAGGCCAGGCTTGCCGAACTGACCGGGCAGGCCACACCTGCGGCTTCCGCAAAGCCCAGGCCGAAAAAATAATTCGTTAAACTTTTCCACAAAGCACCAGCCTGAAAAGCGCTTTGCCGTGAATCGCTTACCGGCATTGCGTGACTCTGTGCGACAGCGCCTTTCCACATGCGAATGACGCAGCGCGAAAAATTGGGCTGTTCACGCGACTCCCGATCAATAGACTGAATTTGTTGCATGATTCGGAGCAGGGTCATGCGCCGGGCGGTGGGGTCCGGTCTGGGGTCTTTGCGTCGAGAAGTCCTGGCCGTCCGAGTTCTAGATCAGATTGTTCGTCGTGTGTGCCCCGCGGAGCGTGTGGCGCTCCCCTGAACACAGGAAGCATTCCATGGAACTTCTCGAACTCGAATTCTCCCGCGAAATCCATCCGGTGGATGTCATTGAGCAGGTGGCCCACAACAATGACTGGTCCTTCGAACGGGCCGGCGACGACGAAATCTCGATCTCGGTCGCCGGAAGCTGGACCGACTATCACGTCTCCTTCTCGTGGATGGAAGATTTCGAGGCGCTGCATCTGGCCTGCGCCTTCGACATCAAGGTGCCCGAGGCCCGCGCGCTGGAAGTGATGCGGCTGTTGTCGCTGATCAACGAACAGATGCTGTTCGGCCATTTCGACCTGTGGGAGCAGGAAGGCGCGATCATGTTTCGCCAGTCGCTGCTTCTGGCCGGCGGGGTCGAGCCTTCGAGCCAGCAGGTCGAGGTGCTGCTGTCGTCGGCGCTGGAGGCCTGCGAATGCTACTTCCAGGCATTCCAGTTCGTCGTCTGGTCCGGCACATCGGCCAAGGACGCGCTGGCCGGGGTGCTGTTCGAGACGTTCGGCAACGCCTGACCAGACTGGTTTCGACATGAGTTCAAGCAGCGAGCGCAAGCCCGAGATCAGTTTCGCCGATTTCGATCGTGTCGACATCCGCGCCGGCACGATCGTCGAGGCCGAACCGTTTCCGCAGGCGCGCAAGCCGGCGTTCAAGCTCAAGATCGATTTCGGCCCCAAGATCGGGGTGAAGAAATCGTCGGCGCAGATCACCAAATATTATACGCCCGAGACGCTGATCGGCCGGCAGGTGTTCGCGGTGGTCAATTTTCCGCCGCGCCAGATCGGGCCATTCATGTCGGAAGTGCTGACGCTCGGCTTTCCCGACGAGGAGGGCGCCGTGGTGCTCGGCGCCATCGAGCGCAAGGTGCCGGACGGCGGGCGGCTGTTTTAGCCGAGAGGGAGCGTCAGGCCGCCAGTTTCCGCGTCGTGCCCAGAGCCTCCTGGACCGTATCGAGAAACATTTCCGCACAGGCTTTCCAGCTGTAGCGCATGGCGCGTTCGCGCGCCTGGGCGCGGTCGACATCGAGGGCGGCGAGCGAGGCTTCGCGCAGGTCGTTGGAGACCGCGCCGCCGAAGCCGTCGCCGACGATGTCGATCGGTCCCGTGACCGGAAAGGCGGCGACCGGCGTGCCGCTGGCCAGCGCTTCGATGATGACGTTGCCGAAAGTGTCGGTGCGGCTCGGAAAGACGAAGACGTCGGCCGAGGCGTAGATTTCGGCCAGTTCGTCGTTGGGGCGGTGGCCAAGGAAATGCGCGGCTGGGTAGCGCGCCTTGAGCTTCGCCAGTTCCGGGCCCTCGCCGACAATCACCTTGCTGCCGGGCAGGTCGAGATCGAGGAAGGCGGAGAGGTTCTTCTCGATGGCGACGCGGCCGACACAGAGGAACAACGGGCCGGGGAAGCCGAGATCCTTCCTCTTGTCGGGCCGGAAATGATCGGTATCGACGCCGCGCGTCCATGGTCTCAGCTTGTTGAAGCCGCGCGCTGCAAGATCATCCGCCAGCGACCGCGTCGCGACCAGCGTGCCCTGGCCGGAATTGTGGAAATCGCGCAGCCAGCGATAGGCCCAGCTTTCCGGCACCGGCAGCCGGGCGCTGAGATATTCGGGAAAGCGCGTGTGGTAGCTGGTGGTAAACGGCCGGCCGGCATTGCGGCAGTAGCGCCGCGCCATGATGCCGAGCGGACCTTCGGTGACGATGTGGATGTGGTCTGCCTTATAGGCCTCGATCAGGCGCGCGACGTGACCTGGCGTGGTCAGCGCCAGGCGGATATCGGGATAGGTCGGCAAAGGCAAAGTGTGAAAGATATTGGGCGTCAGGAAATCCACCGCAACATCGAACGATTTCAGCGTCTCGGTGAGCCGCTCCAGCGTGTGGACGACGCCGTTGACCTGTGGGCGCCAGGCGTCGGTGACCATCAATATGCGCATGGCGGGCCTTTGCTCGAAAGGTCGGCGGTTGCTTCGGTACGATGCCGGGACGGCGACCAGCCTGCGGCCCTCGCTTCGCTCCAGCGCACCCGGGCGGGCACGGGATCGAAGTGAGACGGCGGGCTCGAATCAAGTGAGGTCGCGCGCTTCATGCGCGCTCTTCAGCATGGTTTCATGACGGGCCAATGAAATCGGCCAAGCATGACCTCGTCCGGAAACGGTTTCCGCTTCCTGCGATTGAATCCCTGTCAGGCCGGAACCTTGATCACGGCGCGCAAGCCGCCGAGCGGGCTGACGTCGAGCGTGATGTCGCCGCCATGGCTGCGGGCGATGTCGCGGGCGATCGACAGGCCGAGGCCAGTGCCGCTGGCATCGAGATTGCGGGCCTCGTCGAGCCGCATGAAGGGTTTGAACACCTCTTCGCGCTTTTCGGCCGGAATGCCCGGACCGTCATCGTCGATGGTCACCACGAGCGAGCCGCGGCCATGATTGGCGGCCACCTCCACCGTCTTGGCGTAGCGGAAGGCGTTGCCGATGACATTCGACATCAGCCTGGCGAAGGCGTTCGGCCGCACATGCACGGTCGGATCGCCGGAAAGCGTCGTCGACAATTTGCATTTGCGCAACCGAGCTTCCTCGCTCAGCTTCTGGAAATAGGCTTCGAGATCGAAGCGCCCGGTGTCTTCCGAGGCCTCGCCACGGGCGAAGGCGAGATAGCCTTCGAGCATCGACTGCATGTCGTCGATGTCCTGGTTGAGCGCGGCCTTGGTCTCGGCCTTGCCGCCCGCCAGCGCCAGCTGCAGCTTGAAGCGGGTGAGGATGGTTCTGAGGTCATGGCTGACGCCGGTGAGCATGGCGGTGCGCTGTTCGATCTGGCGCTCGATGCGCTCGCGCATCTGGATGAAGGCAAAGCCGGCGCGGCGGACCTCTTCCGCGCCGCGCGGGCGGAAATCACGCGGCATCGGCCGGCCCTTGCCGAAGCTTTCGGCGGCTTCGGCCAGCGTCAGGATCGGCCGGATCTGGTTGCGCAGGAAGGGAATGGCGATCATCAGCAGCACCAGCGAGGTGCCGACCATCCAGATCAGGAAGATGTGCGTGTTCGAAGCATAGGCCTGGCTGCGGCGCACGAAGACGCGCAACACCTTGCCTTCGAGCTGGACGCGGACCTCGATGATGTTGGAGTTGCCGACCGTATCGATCCAGAACGGCCGGTTGATCTGGCGGGTGATCTCGGCGGAGAGAACGTCGTCGAGGATGGAGAAGAACGGCTTTGGCCCGGGCGGCGGCAGCGGGTCGGGCGGCAGGAGGTCGACCTTCAACTGCATGCGGTCCTGGGCGATGCGGATCATGTTGGCGTAGTCGGCGTCGTGCGGATAGGTCTCGATCAGGTCGATGATGGCGGCGATGTCGCGCACGGTCGCCTGTGACAGGCGCTGCGTCACGGTCGCCCAATGCCGCTCCATGAAGACGAAAGCGACCACCGATTGCAGCAGGATCATCGGTGCGATGACGATGATCAGCGAGCGCGCGTAGAGGCGCTTGGGCATGTAGAGCGAAACGAGGCGCCAGAACCGGTTCCAGACGCGCGGAACCCTCTTGAGCAGCCGTGTGGAGCGCGTGCTCAAGCCGTCAGATTCCGGCTGTTCCAGTTCCGTGGTCGCCATTCACCTTTCGCTCGCTCCGTGGCCGCCAGGCCGAAGGCGGTAGTCTATTCGACGCTGAGCCGATACCCAATACCGCGGACCGTCTGCAGCCAGACCGGATTGGAGGGATCGCGCTCGATCTTGCGGCGCAGCCGATTGATCTGGACGTCGATGGTGCGCTCGCCGACATCCGATTCGTCGCCGACCAGTTCGTGGCGCGGGATGGTTTCGCCGGCGCGCGCGGCGAATATCGCCAGGATCTCCTGCTCGCGATCGGTCAGCTTCAGCGCCTCGCCGCCACGCTTCAATTCGCGCCTGGCGATCTGGAATGTGTAGGGACCGAAGACGAGCTGCTCGACTTTGGGCGTGGTCGCAGGGCCGCCGCGGCGCAGGATGTTGTTGATGCGCAGGATCAATTCGCGCGGATCGAAAGGCTTTGGCAGATAATCGTCGGCGCCGGCCTCCAGGCCGGTGATGCGGCTGTCGGTCTCCGACAGCGCCGTCAGCATCAGGATCGGCACGTTCTTCTCGGCCCGTAGCGCCTTGGTCAGATCGACGCCGTTTTCGCCGGGCATCATCACGTCCAGCACAAGAAGATCGAAGTCGAGGCCGGCGAGTTTGCGCCGGGCTTCGCCCGAAGTGCCGGCGACGGTGACGCGAAAACCGTTCTCGGTCAGATATTGCTTGAGCAGGTTGCGGATGCGGGTGTCGTCATCGACCACAAGCAGATGCGGCGCATCGTCGTCCGGTGCGGCCGCGTGATCAGCGCGTTCAGTGCTCTCCATGGCTTTTCCCTGACATTTTTGCGGACCCAACGTCGATCTGGGCTCTCAGTTCCGGATTGACCATTGCTTCGAGGAAGCGTTCCACCTGGGTCCGTTCGGCGGCTCCGGAATCTTCCAATGCAGCATGGATGCGGCGCGACTGTGGCCGCGCCAGCGCCAGCGCCAGCGCGCGGCCCTTGGCGGTCGGATACAGTTCGCGCTGGCGACGGTCGCGCGGCCCTTGCAGCTGCACGACATGATCGGTGTCGATCAGCTGCTTCAGCACGCGCGCCAGGCTCTGCTTGGTGATCTTCAAGACATCGAGCAGTTCGGCGACAGTCAGGCCCGGCCTGCGGTTGACGAAATGCAGTACCCTGTGGTGGGCGCGGCCGAAGCCATAGTCGGCCAGGATCTGATCGGGATCCGAAGTGAAATCGCGATAGGCGAAGAAAAACAGCTCGATGAGGGCGAAATCAATGCCATCCTCGGCTGACATCGCGGTCCTGATCGGTGTCCCGGCTGCTCGGCTTCGATCCGTCATCTTTTCTCCATGGGCAGGGAAGATTATGTCAGTACTATTGACGTAATTTCACTGCAATGGTAATTTTTGACAAGGTTTTGGGCGGATTGCGAACGAAAAGGCAAGACAGGCCGGGTTTTCCGGAACTTCCTGAGTTTGCCAGAGCACGATTATCCGCCTACCTTTCCAGACAGCGGCAGGCGCCCCAACCAGATGGCGCAGCCGACAAGAGCACGCAACGAACAACGATATGCGGGCTGCCGCCCGCGGGAGGTTACCATGGCATCCGTTCCCTTCGATCAACTGGACGGCTTCATTTGGATGAATGGCGAGTTCGTGCAATGGGGCGAGGCCAAGATCCATGTGCTGACCCACGGCCTGCACTATGCCAGCGCGGTGTTCGAGGGCGAGCGCGCCTATGGCGGCGAGATATTCAAGCTCAACGAGCATACCGAGCGCCTGCATGAATCGGCGCGGTTGCTCGGCTTCAAGATCCCCTATTCGGTGGCCGAGCTCAACGACGCCTCCAGTACCCTGCTGAAGAAGCAGGGCTTCAAGGACGCCTATGTCAGGCCGATCGCCTGGCGCGGCAGCGAGCAGATGGGCGTTTCGGCGCAGAACAACCGCATCAATTGCGCCATCGCCATCTGGCAATGGCCGAGCTACTTCGATCCGGCGCAGAAGCTGAAAGGCATCCGTCTCGACGTGGCCGAGTGGCGCCGGCCCGACCCGCGCACGGCGCCGTCCAAATCGAAGGCTGCAGGCCTCTACATGATCTGCACCATGTCCAAGCATGCCGCCGAGGCCAAAGGCTATGCCGACGCCATGATGCTCGACTGGCGCGGCCAGGTCGCGGAAGCCACCGGCGCCAACATCTTCTTCATCAAGGAGGGCAGGATCCACACGCCCAAGCCGGACTGCTTCCTTGACGGCATCACCCGCCGCACGGTCATCGGCCTCGCCAAGGACCGCAGCCTGGAGGTGGTGGAGCGCGCAATCATGCCGGAAGAACTCGAGGGCTTCGAGCAGTGCTTCCTGACTGGAACGGCAGCGGAGGTGACCCCGGTTTCGGAGATCGGGCCGTACCGATTCGAGGTCGGCGAGATCGCCAAGACGCTGATGAATGACTATTCTGCGGCCGTTCAGCCGAAGCACGCGATCGCCGCAGAATAACGAAAGTCACAGCTTTTCGCGCAAGCAGGGGCGGTTTTCGGGCCGCCCCTTTTATTTCAGCGTTTCTGCATTTGACTTTCGCCGAATTCAGCGTCTCCATGATGGTGTCGGCCCGGGAGGCTGGCAGCTATGGAGGGACTGGTAAGATGGACATGAATACGCTTCTTCCGATCATCGTTCAGATCATTACAGGCATCATCGGTGGTCAGGCGGTCGGCGCGGCGATCAAGACGGCGGCGATGGGGCAGCTTCCCAAGATCCTGGGCGGCGCCATTGGGGGCGTCGGCGGAGCGGCGATCCTCGGCAGCCTGCTCGGCGGCGGTGCGATCACTCCTGACGCAGCCGCGGCGGCGACCAGCGGCCTCGGCAGTGCGCTCAACTTGCAGAACATAGTCGGCGGCGCCGGCGGCGGCGCGATCCTGACGGGCATAATCGGCGCGGTCATGGGCGCCATGAAGAAGTAAGCCTGCGATCTCGGGCTGGCCAAATGGGCGGCTTCGGCCGCCCATTTCTTTTGGGCTGTTTGCCTTTCAGCGGTGGACGCCCTTCGTTCGCGCCTCTACATCACCGCGTGAACATCGAAAGGACGATCATGGGTCAGCTCAATGCCGGCATCGTGCCGGTCACGCCCTTCCAGCAGAATTGCACGATCCTGTTCGACATGGACGACAAGCACGGTGTCGTCGTCGACCCGGGCGGCGATATCGACAAGGTGCTGGCAGCGCTGAAGGACAATGCGATATCGGCCGGTGCGATCTGGATCACGCATGGTCATATCGACCATGCTGGCGGCGCGATGGAGCTGAAGGAAGCGCTCGGGGTCGAGATCATCGGCCCGCACGAAGCCGACAGGATGTTGCTCGACAATCTCGAGAACCAGGGCAGGCGCTATGGCATTGCCGGCGTGCGCAACTGCGTGCCCGACCGGTTTCTCACCGAAGGCGAGACGGTCTCGTTCGGCTCGCATCTCTTCGAGGTGCTGCATTGCCCCGGCCACGCGCCCGGCCATGTCGTCTATTACAACCGCGCGGCCAAATTCGCCCATGTCGGCGACGTGCTGTTTCGCGGCTCGGTCGGGCGCACCGACCTGCCGGGCGGCGATCATGCGGCACTCATCGCCTCGATCAAGGACAAGCTTTTGCCGCTCGGCGACGACATCGGCTTCATCTGCGGCCACGGTCCGGGCGGGCGTTTCGGCGAGGAGCGGCGGAGCAATCCGTTTTTGACGTGAAGCGCGTCGCGCCGAAGCCGGTGCCGGCGTGACAAAAAAGCGCCGGTCTTGCGGTCAGCGCTTCTTGTTGGGGCAGGGAAGCCCTTGATCAGTTGGCGGTGCAGAAATGCTGCTCGCCATCATTGCCGGTGAAAGTGCCGGTGCGGGGGTTGAAGGTGCGGTACCGGTCGGAGCAATAGTCGTACCAGCCACGCGTCCACGGTTCGGCATAACGGTCGGCGTAGACCACTTGCGGTTCGGCATAGTAGCGGCGGACCGGCGCCGGGCGTATCCGCACATCGCGATCGTAATAGCCGTCATCGTAGTAGTCGCGGGGCGGCGGCTGCTGGTTGGCCAACGCGCCGCCGATCAGTGCGCCTGCGGCGAGGCCGAGCACACCGGCGGCAACAGCGTCGCCATGGCCGTGGTGGCGGTGATGACGCCAATCATCGGCGTTGGCCGCGGGCAAGGCCACGAGCATTGAGGCGACCACTGCGGCGGACAGCACGGCTGTCTTGAAAATTCGGTTCATGTCGATCTCCTTCGTGCCGGCCCGTACGAATTCCGGGGATGCGGTCCGGCTTTAGGAAAGATTAATATGAGACCGTGGCTGAACGGGGGCTGAACGAATTTTTGCCTGACCGGAGGCCACGGGCATCAAATATCGAACCCTCCAGGGAGCGAAGCTGTCGTGCCAGAACCGCCGCCGTCCGGAGCAGGCTCAGCCGATCGACAGGTTGACGGCCTTGGGACCCTTGCCGCGCTTGTCAGGCTCGGTGTCGAATGTCACTTTCTGCCCATCCTCAAGACCGGGAAGACCCGACGCCTGCACGGCCGAAATATGAACGAAGACATCCTTCGCGCCATCATCCGGTGTGATGAAGCCGAACCCCTTGGCATGGTTGAAGAATTTGACGGTGCCGGTCTGCGGCATGGGAAGCTCCTTTGATCCCATAAACTCCAGTCTCGGGCCGGCAAATGCCCGAATGGAAATTTGTCCTTTATTTTAGCGTCATCGGCAAGAGAAAGTTTTGCGGGCACTTGAAGCGCGTCGCGCTTCAAGTTTTTTATGATGCATGTCGTTGACCCGACACCGGATCCACTTTGAGGCGACGGCATTTTCGCTGCGCTGCGACATGAAAAGGGCGCGACGAAAATCGCCGCGCCTTCAAAATTCGTTTGCCTCTTCCGAAGTCATTCAAGCTTCGGAGCCTCGGTCGCACGGCCAGGAAGGGCGTGCGGCTGGCCGATGGCTCAGGCGGCGCGGAGATTGACGGCCTTGGGGCCCTTGCCCATGCGGTCCGGCTCGACGTCGAAGGTGACCTTCTGGCCGTCGACGAGCGTGCGCAGGCCCGAGGCCTCGATCGCGGAAATGTGGACGAATACGTCCTTGGCGCCACCGTCGGGCGTGATGAAACCGAAGCCTTTGGTCGCGTTGAAGAATTTAACGGTGCCGGTCTGGGCCATTGGGGAAACTCCTTCACCCGTTCAGTCTTGATGGTCCTGCCCGCCACCTTGCGTCGAGGGCAGTTCCCGGTGGTAGCTTTCGGCAGTCATGCATTGGCGCATGGTCAAACCCCCCGCCGAAAAACGGGGCCGTCAGAGATTCACAGTATCGGGGAAAGGTCGTCCAAAACGTTCCGCTCTCCGGGTCGCAAATGCCCGAACACGGAATTTATCGCACGGAAACGTGAAGGTTGCAAGATAGCGCCGCGGGCCGGCCCGATGGGCGCATCCCGACGCATGAATCGACCAATCCGAGCGTCGACGAGCCGCAAATAGGCCTCGTTGCTTCAGGGGTCATCGGCCACAGCCCCGTCACGCATGGGCCAGCGGCGGCGACGGCTGGCGGTGCGAGGCGCCAGGACAGATCCGGGCGCCGGTTTTCATGCCGAAAGACTGCAAACGAGGGTTGCAATCGGCGATGGAATGAGGAGGATCGCAACAGCGCGACTGGTTTGGGGCCTTTGCTTCGTGAATATCATTGTCCCGAACCGCTGCGTATTTCGAGCAACACGCAGCGGGACGGGGATTGAGGGAGCGACGATCATGAGGTTTCTTGCGGCAATCTTCTCGCGACAGGGTTTTGTCATCCTGTTCCTGTCGGCTGTTCTTGCCGCCTGTACAGTGGTCGTCGACGACGGCCCGGGACCGCGGCCACGGCCGCCGCGGCCGGGACCGCAATTCTGCACCAAGCAGTACGAGCCGGTCTGCGCCCGGCGCGGTGGCGACCGCCAGACCTTCGCCAATGCCTGTCTTGCCGACCGGGCGGGTTATCGCATCGTGCGCGACGGTCCCTGCCGTGACGGTGGCAGCGGGGGTGGCGGCGAGCAGACCTTCTGCACCCGCGAATACGCGCCGGTCTGCGCCCGGCGGGGCGGCGAGTTGCGAACCTTCCCCAACGCCTGCGAGGCACGCGCCGCCGACTACCGCATCGTTGGCGGGGGCCGCTGCTGAAAGGCCGGGTGTTCGTCTTTTCCGCACTTTGGGAAAACGCGGATGCCGTCTAAAACAAGTTTCGGGGACGTGTGACGGTTACAACGCGGATGGGTATGCCCCGTCGGCTGGCCCGGCGTAAAGCTCGCTGCCGTGCTCATCGCAGATGCGCACGGGGTCGGGGATTTGCGGCATTGCGAGCGTATGGAAGAGCGCGGTGGCGCCCTGCCAGGCGGCGCGCAGGGTAGGCGCTTCCAGCGCACCTTGTCGAGCGTCGCTTCCTCGGCTTCGCGCGATCGGTAAAACTCGATGACGAAATTCAAGGACGCCTCCATGATGCGTTATTCCGCCAGGGAGATTCTCCGGCAGGGACGGGCGCGGTAGAAGTCGTCCGCAATCAGCTCTTCGACTTCGGCTTCGGGCAAGAAGATTTGAAAAAATAAGTAAGCCAAAGGAAAAATATTGCTGAGTTCATATGAAAAACTCTGCTATGATTTGACGATATTTCCAAAAATTCTCAAAAATCATTTTGGGGTCCACTCCCGAAATTTGCGTTTTATTTTCTCCAAAAGGGACAAAAACCATGGTTTCTGCGATAAGCTCAAGAGGCAATACCCCAGCGATCAGCCCGCCCATCAGGCCGGCCACCGCATATTCCGTCGCCCTCGGGCGTACCGGCAAACCTATGATCGTCAAATCGGCGCGGCTGACCGTCAGGAGCGACGAGGCGGAAAGGCGGACGATCGCCGATACTGACGGAACGGTTCGGCGCGCCAGGCAGACGGCCGAGACCAACCGGCTGATTTGATCTCGTCCGCGCCGATGGCAAGCGCAAGAAACCAAGCAAAGCCTTGAACCCGCCGCGCCGATGGCCTAGATCGCGGCAGGCGGACAAACACGGCAGGTTTCCCATTAACAGAGATCAGAGACGAGCGGCGGGTGCAGGCGCCAACTCCGGCTCGGGCGGACAGCCGCCGTCGAGTCTCGACCAGCATGTGCAGAGGGCGCTGCAACTGCATCAGGCGGGGCGGCGGCAAGAGGCCGAGGCGCTCTATCGGCAAGTGCTGACGCACAAGGTCAACCATGCGGCGGCTGCGCATTTCCTCGGTCTTTTGCTGCACCAGACCGGGCGCAGCGCCGAGGGGCTCGGTCTCCTGGAGCAATCGGTGCGCTTGCAGCCGAAAAATCCGGATTTCCTCAACAATCTCGGCACGGTGATGCGCGATCTCGGCCGTGTCGCGGCGGCCGCCGACTTCTTCCGCGGCGCGGTGGCGCTGCGGCCGGACCAGCTCGCGGCGCGCGACAATCTCGGCTCGTCGCTGAAGCAACTTGGCCAGTTCGACGGCGCCGAGGAGATCTATCGCGGCACGGTCGCGCGCAATCCCTTCCATTTCCGCGCCCGCATCGGGCTTGCCGAAACCTTGCAGGAAGCGGGCCGCCTGGACGAGGCGCTGGCCGTCTTCCGCGAGGCGCTGTCGATCCGTCCGAAGGACGCCGAACTGCTGCACGGGCTGGGCGTCGGGTTGATGGAAAAGGGCGAGCTTGACGAGGCGGCCGACCTGTTCCGGCAGGCGCTGGCGGTCGACCCCGGCATGGCGCGCGCCTGGCTGATGCTGACGCAGGTCAAGCGTCAGAAGGAGCGCGATGCCGAACTGACCGGGATGGAGGCCCAGCACGCCAAGGCGCTGCCGGGCAGCCTGGCGCGCATGCAGCTTGCCTTCGGCCTCGGCAAGGTCAATGACGATCTGAAGGATTATAACAGAGCCTTCGATTATTTCGCCGAAGGCAATGCCATCCGCCGCAAGGGCATCGACTACGACGCCGAAAGGACGCGCGCCGAATTCGAGGCTATGAAAACGGTGTTCGACAAGGATTTCTTCCAGAAGCACAGGCCCAGCGCGATCTCCGACGATACGCCGATCTTCGTCGTCGGCATGCCCCGTTCGGGCACGACCCTGGTCGAGCAGATCATCGCCAGCCATCCGCAGGTCTACGGCGCCGGCGAGCTCGGCATCCTGAAGACGGCGGTCGGCAGGCAGTTCCCGGCGACCATACCCGGCGGCTTCCCCTGGGGCGTTTCGGATGCGCCCGATACGGATTTTGCCGAGGCGGGACGCGCCTATCTCGACATGCTGCATGCCCGCTATCCGCACATGCGCCACGTCACCGACAAGATGCCGGGCAACTTCCTGCTTGTCGGCTTCATCCACATGATGATGCCGAACGCCAGGATCATCCATTGCGCCCGCGATGCGGCGGCAACCTGCCTTTCGATCTACAAGGTGCATTTCCGCGGCGACAGCCACCGGTACGGCTATGATCTGGGCGAACTCGCCGATTTCCACAATCTCTACACGGACATCATGGCGCATTGGCACCAGGTGCTGCCCGGCGTCGTGCACGATGTGCGCTACGAGGATTTCGTCGCCGACCAGGACGGCCAGAGCCGGGCGCTGATCGACTATCTCGGGCTGCCATGGGACGATGCCGTGCTGTCGTTCCACCAGACCGACCGGCCGGTGCGTACGGCTTCCGCCGCGCAGGTGCGCCAGCCGATGTATCAAGGCTCGGTCGACCTGTGGAAGCGCTACGGCGACAGGCTGAAGCCGCTGCTGGATAGGCTGGACTTGCCGCGCGGGCAGCAGATCAGCCCTTCAGCTTCGTCATCCTAGGGCAAAGCAGGAGCGAAGCTCCGTCGCGAAGACCCTAGGATCCATGCCGCGACCTCGATCGAAAGATGCAACGGAGCAGAATTCTGCACCGTTTCAACGCCTTAACGTCACGGCATGGATCCTATGGTCTGCGCCGCGTCGCTTCGCTCCTTGCTCCGCCATAGGATGACGAAGCGATGGGATTCAAGCCAATCTCCAAGGTTTTCGATCTGCCAACTCGCGCGCCAGCTGCTACAGCTCCATGAAGGGCTGGAAGCCGCCGAAGATCATGCGCTTGCCGTCGAACGGCATTGTCGACATATCCGGCTGCAATCGTGGATCGGCCATCACCTTGGCCATGACCGCGTCGCGGTCCTGCCTGGATTTGTAGACGACCCAGGAAAAGATGACGACTTCGTCGTCCTTGGCCTGCACGGCGCGTGGAAACGACGTGACCTCGCCATAAGGCACATCGTCGCCGACGCACTCGACATAGGCGAGCGCGCCGTGTTCCTTCCAGACGGCGCCGGCGGTGTTGGCCAGCTTCTTGTAGTCGTCGAGTTTTGCCTTTGGCACGGCAAGCACGAAACCATCGACATAGGACATTAAGGGTCTCCTTGATTGACGGCGGTTCTTCCTTATCCGCTTGTGGGGCGGTCCGCGCTAGCGGACGAAAAGCCAATTGCCTGGCTTTTCGAGCTTCGAACGCCCTGAGCCCGCGAAGGGCCGGGGTGGTGGCCGATCCACTTGCCAGGTCCCCGCTGCTTCGCAGCGACCCGGCGTTCGCCGGCCTTTCATCGTGCCACTGGCACGATGAATTCGCCTTCGGCGAACCGGCTGCTCACCCCACAAGAGGCGAGGTGAAAGAGCTTACTTGACCGGTGCGTTCATCGCCCAGTCGATGCCGAAGGGATCGCGCACCTGGCCCCAGCGGTCGCCCCAGAACATCACCTGCAGCGGCGTCACGATCTCGCAGCCTGCATCGACCGCTCGCTGCCACCAGCCGTCGATCTCGTCGCTGCCGAGATGAAGCTGGAGTGTGTAGCCCTGCGGCGCCTGGTGCGGATGGCCGTGCTCGGGATAGGCGTCAGAGAGCATCAGCGTCGAACCGTTGATGTGGAGATGGATGTGCATGGTGCGGCCTTTTTCGTCCGCAGGGTAGAAAAAGACCTGCTTGGCGCCGAATGCCTTCTGGTAAAATTCGGCAGCCTTGAAGGCGCCGTCCACCTGCAGATAGGGGGTCAATCCGCCGAGCACTTTCGCCTTGGGCTGAACAGGGGTCTGGTCGGTCATTGCGTGTTCCTCTTCACGTTTGTTTTGGCCTTGCGGACCATAGGACGCGCGAGGGGACGGCGGTCCTACATGGGCGTGAAATTTTTCTCGTGGGCCGGGCCCGGACTGGTCGGGCGACCGGCAAACTCAAGCGATAGACGCATGGATCGGCCGGTCATATGACCTTGGCCGGGACGGCGGCTGAGCGGCGGCTGTTCTGCGCGTCGAAAAGTTCCGGAAAGCCGATGTCCTTGCGCAGTTCGACCGGCAGCGAAAGCAGGATGCGCTCGCTACGGTGGCGGGCGCGCGCTGCCGCATATCGGGTTGCGATGCGGCCGATGGAGGAAAGGACGGACATGATGCATTCTCCCTGGGTTGGCGCCGTCATCATTGTGTCGGCACCCCAAGGACGAGGCAGGTTCTGGCGATCCGACAGGTTGCTTGAATCTTTTTCGGATGGCTTGAGACAGGCTGCTCTGGCGTCGTTCCTTCAGACCGCGGCCTCCATGCGCTCGATCGTTTCGAGGTCGGCCTTCTTGGCCTCTCCCTCGACGGCGAGGTCGTAGCTGGCCTGCATGTTCATCCAAAACTGTGGCGTGGTTCCAAAGAACTTAGCCAGGCGCAGCGCGGTGTCGGGCGTCACCGGTGTTGCCTCGTTGGCCAGGCGCTCGATGCGCGTGCGCGGCACATGCAGCTTTTTGGCCAACGTATACGGCTTCAGGCCGAGCGGCGCGAGATATTCTTCGCGGAGAATTTCTCCGGGATGGATAGGCGGGTTGATGTTCAGCATTTGAAACCTGTCTCTCAATGGTAGTCGGTTATCTCGACATCCTCGGCTTGTCCGTCTACCCAGCGAAAGCAGATGCGAAACTGATCGTTGATGCGGATCGAATGCTGACCGGCGCGCTTGCCTTTCAGCGGCTCAAGCCTGTTGCCAGGAGGCGTCCTGAGATCCGCAAGTTCCGCGGCATTGTCGATCATGAACAGCTTCCGCTGGGCCGATCGAACAAGATCCGAGGGGAAACCCTTTGGAGCCTTGCCGTTCGATACGGCTTCGCTGGTCTTGTCCCTGAACGAGCGTATCACCTGCCGGATCCAATCGACGTACCATCGCACGATACGTTTCGAAAGTCAAGAAAACGTCTCATGAGATGACACGAAACTCCGGCCTGTCAATGACAGACCAGAGTTTCGCATTGGCATGGCTTGTCCTGTCGCTCAGCGGTTTTCATCAGCCACCGAGCGAAAGAAATCCTCGGGGTCCTCGACTTCGGTCAGCCGGCGCTTCTCGATCAGCCAGAAGCGGTTGCCGACAGTGCGGATGAAGGAGCGATCGTGCGATGCGAGCACGCAGCTTGCCTGATGCGCCAAGAGTTCGGTTTCCAGTGCTTCCTGGCCGTCGATGTCGAGATGGTTGGTCGGCTCGTCGAGCAGGTAGAAGTTGGGGTTGGCGAGCCTGAGCGCCAGCATCATCAGCCGCGCCTTCTGCCCGCCGGACAAGACGCCGATCTTTCTCTCCTGCATCTCGATGCCGACGCCGGCGCCGGCGAGCAGCGAGCGGGCGCGCTGTTCGCCGACATCGTAACGGCGCGATACCATGGCCAGTGGCGTATCGTCGCTGGCGGTGCCGGACAGCGCCTGGTCGCTGTAGCCGAGCACGGTCGACGGCGTCACCTTCACATTCTGAACCGTGTCGGGGTCGACGATGGCGTTGCGGATCAGGGTGACGAAGCGCGACTTGCCGACGCCGTTGCGGCCGAGCAGCACGATGCGGTCGCCCTGGCAGATGTGGCGCTTGCCGGTCCTGAACAAAAGCGTGCCGTCGGGCGTTTCCACCGCCGCGTCATCGAGCGTGATCAGCACCTTGGCGTGCGTGCCGCGATTGGCCAGCCGGATCGCCCCCGCCGATTTCTCGTGATGCGCCGGGGCTGCCGCTTCCTCAAGTCGCTCCGCGCGCTCCTTGAGCTGCTTGGTCTTGACCGTGAGCAGGTCGCTGCCCGAATTGATCCCGATATTGTTGAGCTTGGCGGCCTGGCGTCGCAATTGCTGCGCCACCTTCATGTCGCGCTGGAATTTTCGCTCGGTCGAGGCATCGAGCTCATCGAGGGCCTGCCTGGCGCGGGAGTAGGGAAGGGAAAACACCGGCGACTGGTCCGGGCGCAGGAACAAGGTGCGGTTGGTGGCGGCGTCGAGGAAAGCGCGGTCGTGGCTGGCGATCACCACCGGCACCTCTCGCGGTAGCGCGTTCAGCCAAGCTTCGAGCTGGCTGATGCGGGCAAGGTCGAGATGGTTGGTCGGCTCGTCGAGCAGCAGCATGTCGGGATCGGTGACCCAGACACGCGCGATCAGTGCCAGCCTCTGCCAGCCGCCGCTCAGCGCCTGCATCTCTCGCTCGCGCATCGCCTCAGGAACGTCGAGCGAATCCAGCACCACATCGACACGCCATAGTTCGCTTTCGGCTTGCTCGGGCGGCAAAGCGTCAGCCACTACCTGATGAAAGCTGCGGCCAAGCAGGGCAGGGGGAACGGACTGCTCGACATGGCCGACGCGCAAGCCGCGCGTGCGGGTAATGTCGCCGGAGGTCGGCTCCATCTCGCCGGACAGGCATTTGAGCAAGGTCGACTTGCCGCGGCCGTTTGCGGCAACGATGCCGAGCCGGTCGCCGCTGCCGATGGTGAGGTCGAGGTTGGAAAAGAGCGGCGCGCTCATGGTGACGCCGAGGGCTTTGAGGCTGATCAGGGCCATTTGGATTTCTCTGGTCTTGCCGGTGTCCGGCTCAGTGCACTTTGACGGTGCGCGCGCCGGTCATCAGGACAGGCGTTGCGGCACCACGAAGGGCAGACCAAAAAATCGAAGCGGGAAAAACCCGGACCGTCCCTGGTCAGCCCTGCAAGCAAGCTCGCAGGGCGGAAATCGGGCCACGCTGACGATGGTGATCGATAAACACGCAGCCCTCCTTTCAAGACGTTTGAGTGTGGGGACTGAGTACACCAAAGGTCATGCGCTGGGCAAGTGGAGGGTAGCGTCGAGGGGGGCGCTGAAGCTGCCAATCTCTCCACTCGTGGGGGTGATGTCCGGTCCACCCTCTGCAGCTGCAGCGCAGCTGCTGTGGGGTACGGGCAGGACAGAGGGGGCGCTGTCCCGCCGGCATTTCGAATGGACTACTTTCCGGGCCTTCCTGTCTTCGCGGGCCGGCGCTTTTCGCGGCGGGCGTCGCCGGGGTCTTCGTAAGAACCGATGCCGGCGCGTTGGCGCAGGACGGGTTTGTCGTCGCGTTCCTTCGCGCCCCCCTCTGTCCTGCCGGCCCCCGCCAGGGGGGAGATCGGCTGTGGCTTCGCCGGCACTTTTCCCTCGACTGGTTTCTCGGTGCGACGCACGGTCATCTCGTCAAGAGAGTTTTTCTTGAACAGCGGTTTGGTCGGCTCGCCGGGGATGCCGAAATCCGAGCCGTGTGCTTCGGACGCCGACTGCTTCTTGAACAGCGAGCGCGACACCGCGCCGGCCGGCGTCGGCATGTCGGTGCCGGGGCCCATATCGTCGATCGACGGTTTGGCGAATAGCGGCTTCTTCACCGGCACCGCGCCATCGGCGCCCATCTCGTCGAGATCAGGCTTGCGGAAGAGGTTGGGCCGGGCAGCCTTGGCTGCCTCTTCGGCGGCGCGCGCTTCGTCGAGCTTGCGGAAACGCTCCTGTTCCTCCGATGTACGATGCCTGGCCACGCCCTTGTTGTGCTTGCCCTTTTCGCGGCCCGAGACCGGGCTTTCCATATCGGCGTATTTGGCTAGCGGATCGTCGGAGATCGACATCTCCATCTCACGCAGCCGCTTGATCTCGTCGCGAATGCGGGCCGCCTTCTCGAAATCGAGGTTGGCGGCGGCGTCGCGCATCTGCTTCTCCAGCGCGTCCAGATGGGCCTTGAGGTTGTTGCCCATCATGGCGCCGGCGCTGTCGGTGAACTGCGAGATGTCGGCGCGGACATGGTCCTTCTCGTAGACCGAATCCAGAATATCCGAGATGCGCGACTTGACCGATTCCGGCGTGATGCCGTTGGCGGCGTTCCACTCCATCTGCTTTTCGCGACGGCGGTTGGTCTCGGCCATGGCGCGTTCCATCGAGCCAGTGACCTGGTCGGCATAGAGGATGACCTTGCCGTCGACATTGCGGGCGGCGCGGCCGATGGTCTGGATCAGCGATGTCTCCGAGCGCAAAAAGCCTTCCTTGTCGGCGTCGAGTATGGCGACGAAGCCGCATTCGGGAATGTCGAGGCCTTCGCGCAAAAGGTTGATGCCGACCAGCACGTCGAAGGCGCCGAGGCGCAGGTCGCGCAGGATTTCGATACGCTCCAGCGTGTCGATATCGGAGTGCATATAGCGCACCCGCACGCCTTGCTCGTGCAGATATTCGGTCAGGTCCTCGGCCATGCGCTTGGTCAGCACGGTGACCAGCGTGCGGTAGCCCGCCTTGGTCGTCTCGCGGATCTCGCCGACGACGTCGTCGACCTGGGTCTTGGCCGGGCGCACCTCGACCGGCGGGTCGATGAGGCCGGTCGGTCGGATGACCTGCTCGGCGAACACGCCGCCGGACTGCTCCATCTCCCAGCCGCCGGGCGTTGCCGAGACAGCGACCGAGAGCGGGCGCATGGCGTCCCATTCCTCGAAGCGCAGCGGCCGGTTGTCCATGCAGGAAGGCAGGCGGAAGCCGTATTCAGCGAGCGTCGCCTTGCGCCTGAAGTCGCCGCGATACATGCCGCCGATCTGCGGCACGGTGACGTGGCTTTCGTCGATGAAGACCAGCGCGTTGTCGGGGATATATTCGAACAGGGTCGGCGGCGGATCGCCCGGCTGGCGGCCGGTGAGATAGCGCGAATAGTTCTCGATGCCGGCGCAGGAGCCGGTGGCTTCCAGCATTTCCAGGTCGAAGCGGGTGCGTTGTTCCAGACGCTGCGCCTCCAGCAGGCGGCCGGCGCGCTCGAGCTCGACCAGACGGTGCTTGAGCTCTTCCTTGATCGACTTGATGGCCTGGTTCAGCGTCGGGCGCGGGGTCACATAGTGCGAATTGGCGTAGATCTTGACGCTTTTCAGCTCGCCCGTCTTCTGGCCGGTCAGCGGGTCGAATTCGGTGATCGCCTCGATCTCGTCGCCGAACATGGAGATGCGCCAGGCACGATCCTCAAGGTGGGCCGGGAAGATCTCGATCGTGTCGCCGCGCACGCGAAACGAGCCGCGCACGAAATTGACGTCCTGGCGCTTGTATTGCTGGGCCACCAGATCGGCGAGCAAAGCGCGCTGGTCGAGCCGGTCGCCGATCTGCATCTGGAAGGTCATCGCGGTATAGGTCTCGACCGAGCCGATACCGTAGATGCAGGAGACCGAGGCGACGATGATGACGTCGTCGCGTTCGAGCAGCGAGCGCGTCGCCGAGTGACGCATGCGGTCGATCTGCTCGTTGATGGAGGATTCCTTCTCGATGAAGGTGTCGGTGCGCGGGACGTAGGCTTCCGGCTGGTAATAGTCGTAGTAGGAGACGAAATACTCCACCGCATTGTCGGGGAAGAATTTCTTGAACTCGGAATAAAGCTGCGCCGCCAGCGTCTTGTTCGGCGCCAGGATCAAGGCGGGACGCTGCGTCTCCTCGATCACCTTGGCCATGGTGAAGGTCTTGCCCGAGCCGGTGACGCCGAGCAGCACCTGCGTGCGGTCGTTGTTTTGGACACCCTCGACCAAGTCCTTGATGGCGGTCGGCTGGTCGCCGGCCGGCTCGAAATCCGACACCATCTTGATGGTGATGCCGCCTTCGGACTTTTCCGGCCGGGCAGGCCGGTGCGGCGTCCACAGCACGCCGTCCTTGTGCAGCGGATTGCCGGATTCAATCAATGCCGAGAGAGCCGCCACCGTCGCGGTGACGCCGCTCGACGTCATCGTCTCGGCTTCCTCGAGCGAGACGTCGAGGCCGGCGACGGGATTGAGGCCGGCCGCCGCGCGCTCGCGGGCTGTCGCCGCGCCGCCCATCGAGGTGCCGCGCGCCGTGCGCCCGGGTGCTGCGGAGCGCTCGGGGATCTTCTTCGATGGCTTCGGCGACTTGCCGCCGTCCTTGCCGGCCTGGCGCCCTTCGCGTTCGGCTTCCTGCTCGATCTGCTCGGCCCAGTCCGCGACCGAACCGGTGAGCGGCGTGCCGGACAGTTCGGGCTGCCGCATCTCGGCGAAGCCGCCTTTGTGCAGCGGTTCCGAGGCGTCGAGGAAATCGGTCAGCGGGCTGCGCCGCTTGGGCGCGGCGCGGTCGTCACTCGCTGTCGGCGGCGTTCTCTTTTCGGTGGATTTGGCCATCTCCGGAATATGGGAGGTCTTGGCGAAAATGGAAAGAGCGCGATCAGCCGAGGCGCATCACCAGATGCAGCTCCTGACAGAAGGCTGTCAGGAGGAGGCAAGTGCCGGTGATGCCTGCCGACTGCGGTCAGGCGCCGCGTGCGTTGTCCGCCACGCGCGTCGGCGATCCGTTCAGGCGCGGCACCACGACGAGGCGCTTGATTTTGCCCTTCTTGAAGGCGGCGAGGAAGCGCGCATAGTCCTTGAAGGCGACGCATCCACTGGACTGTGCGTAGCGGCCCCGAAGCAGGTAGGTGTGGGCCAGCAGGCCGTCACGATTGTATTTATTGCGGCCATCGACGGGCGTCAGACGCAAAGCCTCGACACCATGAAAGCGCGATTCGCGCAACGACAGATTATAGGTGTTGGGCGGTGTCGGTCCGCGGTTCTTCTGATCGGCATAGCGCGGCTGGTCCGCCATGGCGCCGATGCCCGAATGCGCTTCGAGCCTCGAACCGTCGGGCATGTAGACGGTCTTGGCGCTGATGTCATAGACGGCGACGCCGCTGCCGGCTCCGCTCCTGGAGCCGCCCGGCGCGTTGAACAGGTTCCTGAACGCCTGGCCGAGGCCGCCCGAAGGCGTGTCTGGCTTCGCATAGGCCAACGCGTCGCCGCCATCTGCCGGCCGGCCCTGCCGGGCCGGCTTTGCCGGCTGGGCTTGCTGGACCGGCTTTGCCGGCTGGGCTTGCTGGACCGGCTTTGCCTGAGGTGCCGGCTTCTGCTGCACGACCTTGGGCTGTTGAGCCGGCTTTTCCTGCTCCACGGACTTCAACGGCTCCGGCGCGCCGAATTGCGGCCGACGGGTCGGCAGCGGCACGTCATCGGTGAGCGCGTCGGGCAAGGCCGCCGCATCGCCCGGCTGTTCCTGCTGGGTCTCGGCAGGCGAAACCGCGACATCGGCCGAAGACTCGGTCATCGGCAATGGCGAGGCGAATGCCTCGTCCTCGACCGGCAGCGACCGGGCGAGCGCCAGGGCCAGTTGCGAATTGTCCGGCGTGCCGGTATCCGGCTGGGCAAAATGCATCGGCTGCGGCGCTGTCTGGACAACCATCGAGCCGGTGTCGATCCGGGCGAAGCGCTCCGCCGCGGGTGCCGGCAAGTCTTCCGACAGGCTGGCGACGAGCTTGGCGCCCGGCACCAGCGAGGCCTCGGCGACCTGTGGAGCGGAGGTCGAGAGGACAGGACGGGCGGGTGCGCCGGCCGCGGCCGCGGGCTTGGCCGCGTTGGCGAAGGCGGCAGCGAGCTTGCTTGGCGAGAAAGATGCTTCCATGCGCTCGAAGCGCTCCTGCGAGGTCGTCTTGGCGACCGGGACAAGGTGTGCCGTGGACGCGGCCACGAGGCGCGCCGACTTTTCCGCCCGCGGAGCAAGCGCGGCCAGCCTGAAGCATCCGGAGCCGCATTGCACGGCATGGTTCTGCGGCGCCTGCGTGCCGCCATCGGCGTTGGCCAGTGCGAATGGCGCAGCGGGCATCAGGAAGTGCTGTTTCAGCGGATCGGCAAGAGCGAGCGAGCCCGGCACGGCCAGCCTCTGCGGCAGGACGCTCGACGTCGACGACAGCGAAGCGCCGACGGAGCTCAGACCAGCCATTGTCCCGACCAGCCACAGGCCAACGGCAGCGCTGACGCCGGGCACAGCGACCCAGCGGACGATCCGCTTAGAGTTGAGGGATGAGGCACGTGACGCGTTGTCGGCAGCTTCGCCGTCCGAACGCCTGTCCCCGACAATTTTCTTACTCAAGAACGCCATTCAACCAATCTTGCTCCAATCGGCTCCCACGTCCGCGGCTGTGATAGCCGCGACGACCATTCTGTGAGTGATCCCAGGTGGTCCCCGACGCGTTTGCCGCGCCTGTCTTTGGTTGCCGATTGCTTCAAAATATGGACAAAGTTGGTTAACCAATCCCTCTCAAAACCAACCGAGAGACGTGGACTTTGTGCCAAAAAAGGCTCGTCCACGACCATGAACGCGGTATTGCAGCCCTTCCAAGACTATTTTGCTGCCTGCTTTTAACGGCCGAGTCAAGCAAAACAGCTCTTGCTAATTGAAGCGAATGGCCGTTTCAGCGAGGCCGCGACGGTGGCGCGTGTCATTCCGTACTGCTGAAGAGGCCACCGCGTCGCCGCAAAATTGCTACCCGCCCGCCGCAGGTTCCCGGTCACGCGGCGGCCATTGATCGCCACCGTGTCCTCGGGCAAGCCGAGACGTCCGGCCTCCTGCTCTCAGGGCTATTGGCTGCCGGTCGCCTTCAAACGCTGAGCCTGCTCGGCTTCACACGGGCAGGGCGCTGGCCGAACTGACGCGGTTGATCTGCGACCCGCAAAACCAGTTCCAGCACCAGCTTCAGCCCGGCGAGGTGCTGGTCTTCGACAACCAGCGCGTCCTGCATGGTCGCACGGCGTTCGATCCGACCTTGGCGGTCCGTCATCTCAGAAGCTGCAACATCGACCGCGACGGCGTGCACAGCGCCTTTCGCACGCTGGCGCGGCGGTTCGCGCCGGAGGAGGCGGAAGCGGTGCTGTACCAGGGCGCGGTTTTCTGAGGCTTCGCAATGGAGCTTCTACCTCCCCTTGTGGGGAGGTCGGACCGCAGGCCCGGGTGGGGGGCTGGCGCTGACATCCAGGAACACAGTCCCGTTAGGCCGTCAGTTAAACCACAGCGCAAACGTCAGGAAACCACCGCCGCCGAATTCGCTCTGGATCTGGTCGAAATCGTCGCTGGTCAGAATCTTGCCGCTTTCGAGATACGGCGCGATGGCCGGGCCGGTGATCGACAGCACCAGGTCGAACGGTTTCGGCTCGTCGAAGAAGCGCTTCATGTTGATGCCCTTGCCGGTGATGCGGAAATGCGGCAGCAGCACGCGGCCTTCGAGCAGGTCCTCGGCCATGGTCAAGGTGGCGAGCCAGGCCGCGACCTGCTGCTCTCCGACTTCGAGGCCGGTGAGCGGGTTTTCGCCCTTCTGTTGCGGTCCCGGCAGCCATTCGCGGTCATTGTCGGTCTCGGCGCGGATCGCCTTCCAGTCCTCGCGCGACAGCCGGATCATCTCCAGCAGGTGACGGCGCGCCGCCTGCCGCCGTTCGGGCTCGACCACCAGCCAGTTCACGAGATGCACCAGAGAGATGAAATCGGCGATGCGCCATTCCGAGGAGAAGATGCTGCTGCCCATGTCGCCAGCCGGCGGGACAAGGATGTCCTGCAACGGCAGTTTTGCGCGCGGGAAGAGCATGTGGAAGGAACCGTCGAACGTGCTCCTGAAATCATGCGCCAGCCAGAAATCGGCCTGCGCCATCAGGAATTCGGCATAGCCCTGCAGCCAGTAACCGTCGGCGCGGTCGAAGCGGAAGGTGAGCGCAGGCGCGGCATCGTCGTGCGTTACGCCGCCGCGCGACAGCGAGGCCATGATAGCGGCCATGCTTTCGTCCGGTGCGATCGTGCCGTCCTCGTTGAGGTCGATGCCGACCTGGGTGAGGTCAATGACAATGCCGATATCGGCATCGGCAGGCACCGCCCCCAGCGTCGCGGCGGATTTCTCGAGCCGGTCGCGGAAGGCGACCAGAATGGCGCGGAACTGCTCATAGCTCAGCGGTTCGGGGTTCGGGTTTTCTGGCACCGGCAGCCGCATCAGCGGCAGCATGAAGGATTGGGGGCTCTCGAAGCCATGGCGGTGCAGGCCGCTGGCCAGCAATTCCAGCGCGGTAAAGAATTCGCCGGCGCCGGCGGCATAGGCGGATGCCCGGTCGGTGGATGCGGCTGCCTCCAGCGCCGATAGCGCCGTGTCGCGCGCGGTCACGGTTTTGGCCTCGAACAGAGCGGCCGCGGTTTCGGGCATGGCGGCCTGGGCCGAAGACGTCGGCAGAACCAGCGCAAGTGCCAATGCCAGCAGGCTTGCCAGTGGTGTCATTATCCCCCTCCCATGCGCGTCGTGCCGGCAATCATACACGCATTTGCAATGCCGCGTCTGCCGGCCCTGACGCATGATTGTCATTGGCTGGCTTCAACGCGCCCGGCGGACGGTCTACACAGGGCAAACGATTGGACATCGCGTGTCGAACTATCCGCTCTCCTACAAACTGTCGTGGCTGCCGCGGTTCCTGAAGCCGTCGCTGGCCGGCGACGTGCAAGGCTTCGCGGCAATGGCCGGGACAATCATGGATTCGGCACCGAGGCTGCGGCTGCGGCTCGCCTTCGTCGGCGACATTTCGGCGGTGGCCAACCGCCGTGCGCCGGACTGCGATCCGGCGATCAAGACGCTGCTTGGCGCGTCCGACCTGGTGATCGGCAATTGCGAAAGTCCGATCGTGGACAAGCCAAGCGCCGTGCTCGGCACCAGGCTCGGCACCCATCACGCGATGAGCGAGCGCTTTCTCGGCGACACGTTGGCGGCAGTCGGCATCGCGCGCGAAAGACTGGTGCTGTCGCTGGCCAACAACCATGTGCTTGACCAGGGCGTCGCCGGTTTCGATGAGACCGTGGCTGCGCTCGCGCGGCTCGGTATCCGCACTATCGGCCTCGCCGGCAACGGCCCGGTGCAGCCTGTCGAAGTCGGACCGCTGACTGTCGGGTTCGCCGCCTTCACGTTGTGGCGCAATGCGGGCCAGGACCTGTTCGCCGGCCGCGTTTCGATGGAAAGCGATATTGCCCGCCGACGAGGTGACGGGTTCGATCTCCTCTGCGCCGTGCCGCATTGGGATTGGGAGTTCC
This sequence comes from Mesorhizobium sp. BR1-1-13, assembly GCF_020165515.1. Classification (NCBI taxonomy): domain Bacteria; kingdom Pseudomonadati; phylum Pseudomonadota; class Alphaproteobacteria; order Hyphomicrobiales; family Phyllobacteriaceae; genus Mesorhizobium; species Mesorhizobium sp. BR1-1-13. The sequence goes on along the minus strand of NZ_JAIUIH010000012.1, from coordinate 121,989 downwards.
GCCACTTTCCGCGCGCCGAAACGCGGACACTGGCGAGGCGCCTGGCAGGGCAGGGCGTCGGGCTGATCGTCGGCCACCACGCCCATGTCGTGCAGCCGGTGGAGCGGATCGGCAATACGATCGTCGCCTATGGACTTGGCGATTTCCTCGGCACCGCCCTTGCCCGCCAGCCTTGGCCGGGACGCATTGGCGGGATCCTTGTCGCCGATATCAGCGCCGATGCGGAAACGCGGGGGTCTGTCGTTTCCTACCGAATGCATCCGTTTGTGCGGCTGCGCGCCAGGGATCATGAGCGGCTGGCGCCAGTGGAGGGATTGGAGGGCCGCATGCGTGACAAGGTCGAGAGGCGGTTGAGCGCGGTCTTTCCGTAACTACAGGTGGTGGACATCGGCCAAGATCGCCATGTCGGCGCTTTTCCAAGCGCTGATGATTGGCGAAATGAGGGGCGGCGCAAGCGTCTGTTGAAGAGGCGCCACAGTCGATACTTCAGACAAAACCGGCTATCATGAACTGGTCCAGGCAAGCGGGGGGTGGCGGTGGAAACAGCGGATTTCATGCCTGGCGACGCCGTGATTGCCGGCATCCGGAAAAACATCGAGGCTTATGAATCGGCGCGAGCCTCCGTGGTGCGGCAGGTACGCAGGCGAGTGCCGCTGTTCGTCGGTTTGGTGCTGGCGACGGTGGTGCTGATCGCCTGGCTGTTCAACAAGGTCGCCGATCCCAACGAGCAATGGTTCTCGACGCCGCACGTATTCCTCTATGTCGCCGGCTTCGCGGTTTCGATCCTGCTCTATTTCCAGGCGATGAAGCCGGCGACGCGGCTGCAGCAATCATTTCGGCAAACACTGCTGCCCATCATCTTCGGCTTCATCCGCGACGTGCGCTACGCGCATGGCGGGCGGCCAAATTCCTTCGACCGGCTGCCGCGCGAGGCGGTCGGGCCATTCAACCGGCAGTCGTTCGACGATGTCGTTTCCGGCCGCTACGAAGAGTTTCCGTTCGAGCTCTACGAAGCGGAACTGCGGGAAGGGACAGGCAAGGGCTCATCGACGGCCTTCAAAGGCGTGATCGTCGCCTTCGAAGCCATCGAACCGTTTCCGGGAATATTGGTGGCGACGCGGCGGACCAATGCGGTCGTCGGCTTCTTCCGTGGCATGTTCGCCAGCAAGATGCAGGAACTGTCATCCGGCGTGCCGGAACTCGATGCCGCCTATGAGTTCCGCACCGACAATGCCGAGGCGGCGCAGCCATTGGTGAGCGGCCGGTTGGCGCAAGCGCTGAAATGGCTGGGCGAAACCTGGCCGGAGGAACCGGCGCGCGTGGCCCTCAACGGCAGCGACGGTTTTCTGCTCCTGCCGCAGGCGAAGAATTTCTTCGAACTGCCCGCCATTTCGGTGCCACTGGACTACCAAGCCCATGTCGCGCCGATGATATCGGATATGGGCGCGATGCTGGCGACGGCAGCGCTGGTGCGCAAGATCGGCGCCAGGGACGAAGCGGCTTGATCAGCCGGCGTTCCCGTCAGCAGTCGAAGCCGTACTTTTCGCGCATATTGTCCGCCTCTTCTTTCGACATTCGCTTGAACATCACGCAGATCGTGAAGCTTCCGACCTGATGGCCGTCTCGCGTATATCCCCAGTCGGAAATGTCGTCCCTGGTGAATTCTATGTTCTGGCCGAGCACGACGTTGTGCACTGCCTCCGGCTCATTGGCCAATATGCCGACAAACCCTGTCCCGGCACGGCGGAACGGTATGACCCAGAAGTGCTCGGTGACATGCTCATCCCGCACCTTTACCTTCAACTTGAACCTGCCTGTGCCGGAGGGAGGCATTTCGGACAGTGCCAGGAAGTCATCCAGACCGGCGAGCGCCTGCTGGGTCGCCGCAGCCATGTCGGGATCGCCCGGAGCGAAGATGATCCCCTTGTCGTCACCTGGATCCACGCCTTGCGCGCCGACCGATCCCGGAGCAAGCGCCAGCATCAAGGCTGCCGCAGTTCGGACCGCTGGTTTCATGGAAGGCCCCCCTTCATCATTGCGATCAACACAATGCTGCATCGCCATCCGATTTGCAACCTTGGCGCGAGTTTGCCCCTTCAGGTCAAGGTGGCGGCGACCGTCGATGACAAGACCGGCATGGTAACGTCGGTGAAGAAAGCTTCGTCCCTACAGCTTGCTCGGCACCAGGCCAGCCAGCCAGCTGGCCGACCGCTTGGCCATGTCGGCGGTCGCCGATACGGCGCGGCCGAGATCGGTCTTGACGACGGCATAGCCGTTTTTCGTGCGATAGAGCACGCCGGTGCCGCCATAGACCACCTGTTCATAGGCGACCGGCCGTGCGGCGGCCGCTTCCATCGCCGTCGTCGGCGAGCCGACCGGGACGGTCGGCCTGTGGCTCAGTTCGGGCGGCAGCGGGCTCGTCGGCTCAACGGCGCGGCTGGCGGGCTTCAGCTCCGGGCGCGAAGCGGTCGCGGCCAGTTGCGAGGAGGACGCGGAACCTTTCGCGCGGCAGATGCCAGAGACGAGCGGATAGTTGAAATTGCGCTCGTGCAGCATCTGGCTCTTCATCGCCGCTTCGCACTCGGCGATGGTCGACCACTTGGCCGGCGTCTCGCCGATATATTCGCAAAGCTTGGCGTCGCAGTCGCAGCCGACGATGGTCATGGCGACAAGGGCGGTCTTGATCACGGTCTCGTCCCCTCGATGTGCCCCTCGGCAGCCCATTCAGATGCATGTCGCGCCCCACTGGGTGCAGCCCGCGGGTACGCTTTGGGCGACATGCGACAGTCCATCGCGCGCGAACAAGGCGGGATTTGGCCACGATTGTGGAATGAGCATGGCGGGGCGCTCGACACAGCCGTTCTCCGCGCACCGTGGCCGAAAGGCCTCAGTAGTCGTAGACGTGCTCCAGCATGGCGCCTGACTTGATCAGCGCCGGCAATACCAGATGCAGCTTGGGTACGGCTACGACCATGCCGGTGCGGCGTGTCGATGGATCGGCCGGCAGCGGATAGCTGAACAGGATACGCATGCCTTCGGGGACGGCGATCGAATCCGTGGAGAGCACGGTGATCATGATCTCGTCATTGCCGCCGATCTCGACGAAGGAGACGCCCTTGTCGATCAGGCGCGGGATCATGTCGGTGAACAGCTGGTAGCGCTTGGTGACGAAAACGGTGCCGTCGGGGCCGTAGTCGCGTTCGAGCAAGGTGTCGGCTTCATTGCGCGTCGCTTCGCCGACCGGCCCCTTGGCCCAGACATGGATGTCGAGCAAGGCCGGATCGGACGTTGCCGCGAGCGCCTGTCTGATCAGGCCGGCATAGACCTGCTTGATGGTGTCGGCGAGGCCGAAGGCAAGCTTGCGTTCGCTGGAGCGCACGGCGCTGTCGCCCGGCGCCGGCTGCACGGCGAAAAGCCCGGCGCGCTTCTCGGCATACGGAAACTGGTGCCACGGCCCCTGGTCGAGGAAGGCGGCGTATTCGGCCGCCACCTTGGCCTGGTAGATGTCAGTCGCCGTGCGCCTGCCCGCAACCGCCTCGGTGATGCGGCCGATCGTGTTTTCATAAGCCCATTGCAGGGCATGCTCGATCGTGTGGCTGGTGCCGATGACGACCGGCATCTGGTGGTTGGCGTAGTTGAATTTATAGGCGGAGCTGGCGCGGATCACCATGGCGTAGTCCTGCCAGAAGCGGCCGACATAGGCGAAATAGGGAAAGCCGCTCGGCTGGTCCTTGGCGACGAAACCGGCATATTCGCGCGCGGCATAGACGATGGCCCATTCCGGGTAGGTGAGGAAGGTCGATTCCTCAGGCCGCTGGTAGCCGGGGATTTCGGCACGCAGCTTGGCGGCGAGCGCCGGCGGCGGTGCACCTTCGGCGATGCCCGGCAACGGTGTCTTGTCCAGCGACGGCGTCGTCAGGAAACCGTAGGCCAGCCCGGCGATCGGGATCAGGACAATGATGACGATCAGCCAGAGGATCGTCCTGATGAGACGCTTCATGAAGCGGAACAGGACCATGGCCGGTCAGGCCGTGGCGGCGGCAAGCTTCTGGATCAATGTCATGAAGTGTCCCCCTTCAGCGAACCCGCCTGCAAACGCAAACGGACTCTGACAGGGCGATACTAACCGATTTTGGCGCGCGGTGAAGCGGCGCCCGCAACTTCGCCGGGAAGGCGCCTGAGCGGGAAGCAAAAAGACAGTCGGCGCCGGGATTTCTCCCAGCGCCTCCCTGTCAGACCAGGACACGGTCGTGGCAGCAACTTCCGTAAAGTCGTCGCACCATGCCGGCCTTGATTTTGACGGTCCTGCCAGTCGCCGCCCGAAGGCCGCGCCCGTTCCAGACCACGCCGGTCTCCACCCTTGCGGGCTTTGCCCTGCGGCCATCGAAGGTTTTTGCCGTCCTTCATGGCAGCATCGGTCCGCCGTCGGCGTTGGCACGCTTTCCGCGGCCCCGTAGGTCTCGGCTTCCGTCCCTCGAAGCAGGCGAGCCTGCTCTCGCTTCGGGCCGTACGGGCCTCAGGAAATCCGCCTTTCACTTTCGCCTTTCGGCTGGGCGATCGGTAGCCGCCTGAGATGGGTCAAACTTACGCCGGGTAAGTGTCTTGGGGAATGTCCGTGCCCCTGTGGATAGCGGGATTATCGGGGACCAATGCCAGAAGCCAAGGAAATTCAAGCGCCAACGCCTTAGACAGCCTGCCCTCGATTTTCGGTGTCATGTGGCTGGCGCCACTTGCCCCGCCGGACGGTACGGGTTTCAATGCCGGCAAAAGATCGGGTTCTCCACGCCCGGCGTCGGGGAGGGCGGGAATTTGAAGGTCGGGGTGGTGCTCAATCCGATTGCCGGCGGCGGCCGACTGAAACGGCATTGGCCCGAAGTCGCGGCCGCGCTGAAAAAGCACTTCGGCGATTTCGAATTGCGCGAGACCCAGGCCGAGGGCGATGCAGAGCGGCTGGCGCTCGATCTGGCGGCAAACGGCTTCGACCTGGTGATCGCGGCCGGTGGCGACGGCACGGCGAGCGAGGTGGCCGACGGTTTGCTGCAGGCGTCCAAGGAAAACGGCCGCGCGCCCGAACTCGGCCTGCTGCCGTGCGGCACGGGTATCGATTTCGCGCGCGGGCTCGGCCTGCCGAAGGAGGTGGACGCGACGCTGAAGCGGATCGCCGGGGCCAAGGGCAGGGCGGTCGATGCAGGGCGCATCTGCTATATCGACGACCATGGCGCGCTGGCCAGCCGGCACTTCGTCAACATTGCGAGCCTGGGGCTCTCGGGCGCAACCGATCGCGCCGTGAACGCCGACAAGCGCAAGGGCAAGGTTGCGGCCAAGACGTTGTTCCTGTGGCGCACCGTGGTCGAATTCGTCCGCTACCGGTTCCAGGATGTAACGATTTCAGTCGATGACGGCGCTCCGGTCGAGGCGCGCATGGCGCTGGTCGCGGTGGCCAATGGCAAATTCTTCGGCGGCGGCATGATGATCGCGCCGGACGCCGAACTGACCGACGGCCAATTCGACATCGTCATCCTGCGCGCGGCCAGCAAGCTGAAGCTGATCTGGGATATCCGCCTGCTCTATGGCGGCAGGCATCGCAACCATCCGGCGATCACCATATTGCGCGGCAGGAAAGTGGTGGTCGAACCGCTGGGCGACGTGGAAAAGAACGGCGCGCTGGTCGACATTGACGGCGAATCGCCCGGGCGCATACCAGCGACCTTCGAGATCCTGCCTGGGGCGTTGATGCTGAGATATTGAGACGTCGCCCGAGGGAAGAGCGCTCCACAACGTCGTCATCCCTGGGCGAAGCAGGAGCGAAGCTCCGTCGCGGAGACCCTGGGATCCATGCCGCGACTTTCGAGCGCCGCCGCGGTGCGGAATTCTGCTCCGCTGCGCTCTTCGGCTAAAGTCACGGAATGGATCCTCGGGTCTGCGCGTGCGCTTTCGCGCCCGCTCCGCCCGTGGATGACGAAGCGTCGGGCGTTGTTGCAGTTCTGATTCAAGTTGCTATCGCCGCGATTCTAGATGCCTGCCCAATGTCTTGATTTCATTCATCTTTGGGAGATTCCGGCCTGGCCGGAAAACCGGGCGCGCGCAGGTCGACGCCGACAGCGTCCTCGAGCAATTTGACGATCTGGGTCGACCAGGCGCCGCCGCCGTACGCCGCCTTGCCCTGCTCGAAAATCGCGTTGACACGCGATGCCAGTTCCATCGGCACACCGAAATCCCGACCCATGCCCAGCGCGAAGCCGAGGTCCTTCAGCGCCAGGTCCATGGTGAAGCCGATGTCGTAGGAGCCGTTCAGGATGAGTTGTCTTTCGGTTTCGTGGACGAAGCTGTTGCCGGAGGAGGCAACGATGGCGTGATAGGCTTGGGCGAGGTCGAGCCCGCCTTGCCTGGCCAGCATCAGCGCCTCACCGGCGGCGACGAGATGGATGAAGGCCAGCATGTTGGTGATGACCTTGATCACCGCCGCCGAGCCGATCGGGCCCATCAGGAACGACTTCGCGCACATAGCATCGATGGGAGGGCGATGACGCCCGTAAAGATCGGCATCGCCACCGACCAGCGCGGTGATTTTTCCGGCCGCCGCCAAATGCACGCCACCGGTGACCGGGCATTCCAAGGTCTCGATTCCCCTGGCCGAGGCGAGGCCCGCGAGGCGCACGATCTCGTCGCGGCCATTGGTCGACATCTCAATCCAGGTGCCGCCGGCGGGGAGGCCGTTGAGCAGTCCATCAGGACTGGCGAGTACCGCCTCGCTGGCTTTCGGTGACGGCAGGCAAGTTATGGCATTGCCCGCCCGCTCAGCCGCCTCGGCGGGGTTGCCGGCAGCGATAGCGCCGAGCGCCACGAGGCGCTCGATAGCGGCCGGGTCGCGGTCGAACACGGTGACGGCAAAACCATTTCGGACCAGGCTGGCGGCTAGCTTGCCGCCGAGATGACCAAGGCCGATGAAGGCGTAGCCTTCGCTCACGGCATCAGCGGCGTTTGCATCATCTGCAAATGCAGGTCCTTGCCGGTGTAGGGGTGCGCGTCGCAGACGGCCTCGTTGAGCTCGACGCCGAGGCCGGGTTCCTTCGACGGGATGACGTTGCCGTCCTGCCACTCGATCTTCTTCTTGAGCAACGTGGCGTGGAAACCGTCCCACTGCTTCAGCGATTCCAGGATCAGGAAGTTGGGCAGCGTCACCGCCAGCTGGATGTTGGCGGCACCGACGATCGGTCCGCAATAGCAGTGCGGTGCGATCTGGATGTGGTAGGCCTCGGCCATGGCGGCGATCTTCTTGGTTTCGAAAATGCCGCCCGAACGGCCGAGGTCCGGCTGCAATATGGTCGCGGCGCGGTTCTCGATGACGCGGGCGAATTCAAACTTGGTCGTCAGCCGTTCGCCGGTGGCGATCGGGATAGAGGTCGCGCGGGCGACCTGCGCCATGACTTCGGGCATATCGGGCGGCACCGGCTCCTCGAACCACAAGGGATCGTAAGGCTCGATGGCGCGCGCCAGGCGCAGGGCGCCGGAGGCGGTGAACTGGCCGTGCGTGCCGAACAATATGTCGGCGCGGCTGCCGACCGCCTCGCGGATCGCCTTGATCATGCGGGTCGAGACGTCGATGTCGAGCAGGCGCGGCTGGTGGCCATCAAAGGCGGTGTAGGGACCGGCCGGGTCGAACTTGACGGCATTGAAACCCTGCTCGACATATTCGAGCGCGCAGGCCGCCGCCATTTCGGGGTCGTTGTAGACATTCCTGCCGTCCGGGGCGTCCTCGGAATGGACGCTGCCGGTATGCGGATAGAGGTAGGTGTAGGAGCGCAGCGTCTCGTGCACCTGGCCGCCGAGCAGCTTGTAGACGGGTTTGTCCGCTTCCTTGCCAATAATGTCCCAGCAGGCCATTTCCAGCGCCGAGAAGCAGCCCATGCCGGACACGTCGGGGCGCTGCGTGAAGCCGGAGGAATAGGCGCGGCGAAAGAAACTCTCGATGTCGTGCGGATCGCGGCCGACGAGATAGCGCTCGGCCATGTCCTCGACCATCCTGGCCGTGACATGGGCGGAGAAGGTGGCGTTGTAAGCCTCGCCGTAACCCGCCACGCCGCCATCGGTGGTAAGCTTGACGAAGATGAAATACTTGCCGCCGATGCCGGGCGGCGGATTGCCGACAACCCAGGTCTTGACGTCGGTGATCTTCATTCTTGGTCCTCCAGAACCAGTTCGGCGCCTTTCCATCCGGTCAGGATCGACGCGGCGTTGGTGTTGCCGGTGATGTTGTCGGGAAAGATCGAGGCGTCGATCACGCGCAAGCCTTCCAGCCCATGTACCTTGAGCCGCGGATCGACCACGGCGCGCGCGGGATCGGGTCCCATGCGGCAGGTCGAAACCGGGTGATAGACAGTGCCGGAGCGTTTCCTGAAATCCGTGATCAGGTCGGCGTCCGAAGTGATTGATGGGCCTGGCAAAACCTCCTCCGCGATGATCTCGGCCATTGCGGGCATCGAGGCGATCTTGCGCACGAATTTCACCGCCGCCAGCATCTCCTCGACATCGGCATTGGTCGAATAGGCGTTGGCGACGATCTTGGGATGATCCAACGGATTTCTGGAGCGGATCATGATCTCGCCGCGGCTCGACGGGCGGCAGTTGGACAGGCCGATGGAGAAGCCAGGCCAAGGGTCCGGCGTCAGGATCGGGCGCTCGCCGCTCTTCGGGATGACGGTCGAAAACGCCTGGAAATAGAGCTGCATGTTGGGGCGCGAAAAGGCCGGGTCGGTGCGGAAGAAGCCGCCGCCGTGGTTCATCGACAGCGACAGCGGGCCGGAGCGCGTCAGGATGTATTGCATGCCGACCATGAGCTTGCCCCACCAGGGACGCAGGATCTGGTTCAGCGTCGGCAGCCTGCCCTTGAAGGTGTAGTTGATGCCGACATGGTCCTGCAGATTGGCGCCGACATTCTCGTTGGCGTGAATGACCGGGAGGCCCAGCCCTTTGAGCAGCGCCGCCGGGCCGACGCCGGAGAGCTGCAGAAGCTGCGGCGAGTTGATCGAGCCGGCCGACAGGATGATCTCGCGGCCGGCGCGGGCCGTCTTCGTCTGGCCGTTCTGCAGATATTCGATGCCGACCGCACGCTTGCCTTCGAACAGGATGCGGCTTGCCAGCGCGTTGGTCTCGACACGGACGTTTGCGCGCTTCATCGCCGGGCGCAGGAAGGCGCGCGCGGCCGACATGCGGCGGCCGTTGCGGGTCGAGATCTGGTAGATGCCGACGCCCTCCTGGGCAGCGCCGTTGAAATCGGGATTGAACGGCAGTCCGGCCTGCTGGCCGGCGGCGAGGTAGCGCTTCGTCAGCGGGTGGACGGCGTCCGATGTGTCGGTGATGTGCAGCGGGCCGCCTCTGCCGCGCCATCTGTCGGTCCCGGCTTCATTGTCCTCGAGCGCCTTGAAGGCCGGCAGCAGGTCGTCATAGCCCCAGCCGGGATTGCCCGCGTCGCGCCAGTCGTCGAAATCCTCGCGCGCGCCGCGGATCCACACCATGGCGTTGATCGAGCTGGACCCGCCAAGCAGCTTGCCGCGCGGCCAGTGGTCGACATTGCCGCCAAGGCCAGGATCCGGCTCGGTCTTGTAGTTCCAGTTGACGGCGGGGTCGAAGAAGGTCTTGCCATATCCGAGCGGCATCTGCACGTAGAAGCGGCGGTCGCTGCCGCCGGCTTCGAGCACAAGCACCGAGAAACGGCCCGAGGCCGAGAGCTTGTCCGCCAACACCGAACCGGCCGAGCCGGAGCCGACGATGATGAAGTCATAGGTCTGCATGATGGCTACGGCCGGCTCCGGAAATCTGGCCGCAGCCTAGACGGGGCAGGCTTGCCGCGTCGCTGGGCCTTCCGGCATGCGTTGTGAAAAAAGCGACCGCGATACCGGATCCAGTTGCGGGGAACCCTTAACAATCCCGCTTGATATGCATGGGGTCGAAAGCTTATGCGAGGACATCGGCCAATCTGCGCAAGGCAGGAGATCCCATGCGTGTCCTGTCGGATGCTTTCATTCCCGAACTGCCGGGTCACTACAAGGGCAAAGTCCGCGAGAATTACGATCTGCCGGACGGGAGGCGCATCATCATCGCCACGGATCGCCTCAGTGCCTTCGACACCATCCTGACCTCGATCCCGTTCAAGGGCGAGGTCCTGACGCAGACGGCGCGCTACTGGTTCGAGGAAACCACCGATATCTGCCCGAACCATGTCCTCGAATATCCCGACCCGAACGTCGTCGTCGGCACCAGGCTCGACATCCTGCCGGTCGAGATCGTCGTGCGCGGCTATCTGGCGGGAACCACCAGCACCTCGATCCTGACCCGCTATCGTCGCGGCGAACGGGACATGTACGGCATGCGGCTGCCGGACGGCCTGCGCGACAATGAGAAACTGGCCGAACCGATCATCACGCCGACCAGCAAGGCCGCGCATGGTGGCCATGACGAGCCGCTGTCCAAGGCCGAGATCATCGAACAGGGTCTGCTCACCCAGGCGCAGTGGGACACCGTCTCGGATTACGCCTTGAACCTGTTCGCCCGCGGCCAGGCGCGCGCCGCCGAACGCGGCCTGATCCTCGCCGACACGAAATACGAATTCGGCACCGACAAAAACAGGGCGATCATCCTGGCCGACGAAATCCACACGCCCGACAGCAGCCGGTACTGGATCGCCGCGAGTTACGAACAGGCCCTGGCGAACGGCACGCGGCCGGAGAGTTTCGACAAGGATTTCATCCGCTCGTGGGTGACGGCGCGCTGCGATCCTTACAGGGAGCCTATTCCGAAGATACCGGACGAGATCATCGAACAGGCTTCACGTGTCTATGCCCAGGCCTATGAGGCGATCACCGGCAAGGCATTCGTGCCAGACGTTTCCGGCGACACGGTGCTGGACCGCATCCGCGCCAACCTCGCAGGTTATTTTTGAGAGGTGCAATCTCTGGGGAAGCCCTCTCCAAAACCGAAGCCGTCGTTCGGACCTCGGAGCCCATCAGCTTTGGTCTAGACTTGGGCCTGGGCTGGGAACCTTCCGTGGCATCATTGATTTCGACATTATGTTCGACGGTTTCCGACTGGAGCAGGTCCGCCTTATAAGCGCGAGGCTCCGCGTTCGTGTCGGCGGGAGCGGACCAGCAATCCTCCTGCTGCACGGGCATCCGCGCACGCATGTCACCTGGCACAAGGTGGCCGACCTTCTGGTGAAGGATCATACCGTTGTCTGCCCCGATTTGCGCGGGTTCGGGCAATCCTCGATTCCCGATGACACGACAGATCATTCGGGGTCCTCGAAGCGTGCAAAGGCACAGGATTGCATCGAACTGATGCATTATTTGGGGTTCGACCGTTTCGCGGCTGTCGGGCATGATCGCGGTAGCTATACGGCCTTCAGGCTGGCGATGGACCACCCGGCCGCCGTCAGCCGTCTGATGATCCTGGATGGAGTTCCGATCCTCGAAGCACTGGAGCGTTGCGATGCCCGATTTGCCGCCGCATGGTGGCATTGGTTCTTCTTCGCGCAGCCGGACAAGCCAGAGCGCGCCATAAGCGCTGCCCCCGAACAATGGTACGGCGGGTCGCCAGGCGAGATGGGCGAAGAGGCGTATGCGGACTATCTCGAAGCGATCCGCAATCCCGAAATCGTTCGTGGCATGATCGAAGACTATCGGGCCGGCCTGTCGATCGACTATCTCCACGATGCCGAAGATCGTCGGTTGGGCCGCCGTGTTCAGTGTCCGATGGCGGTGTTGTGGTCGCTGAAGGACGATCTCGAAGCCTTGTATGGAGATATCCTGGCAGTCTGGAAGCCTTGGGCAGGCTCGACTCTCACCGGCAAGGGACTGCCGAGCGGCCATCACATGGCGGAGGAAATTCCCGATATGCTGGCCTTCGAAATCAACGCCTTCGTTGCCCCTGACCGAGCCGCAATCCCCGTTGACTGGTTCCGCCATGACATCACCCGGTCGCGCGTTGACCTCCGGGCGCCTTGACGATACGGGATCAGGAGCAGTCGATCTCAGGGAATATCTCGCATGGTGCACTACGCGGATGGGCGGCCGATCGGCGATCTGACGCTGCGCACGCTGGCCATGCCTTCGGACGCCAATGCCGCCGGCGACATTTTCGGCGGCTGGGTGATGGCGCAGATGGACCTTGCCTGCGGCATCCGCGCCGCCGAGCGCGCCAAGGGCCGGGTGGTGACGGCGGCGGTCAAGGAGATGTCGTTCGCCAAGCCGATGAAGATCGGCGACACGCTGTGCATCTACACCCATGTCGAGCGCGTCGGACGCACCTCGATGACCCTCAAGGTCGAGGCCTGGGCGCAGCGCTATCTGTCCGACCTGATGGAAAAGGTCACGCATGCCGATTTTGTCATGGTGGCGCTGGACGGCGAGGGCAAGCCGAAGGCCGTTCCAGCCGAAAGCTAGAGCCTAGGACCGCTGTCAAACGGTCTGTCAGTCCACCTCGGCAGTGCAGGCACGAAGACAATCAGTCAACGATTGCTGAACGACCGTGGAATTTCAGCCATGCAGGCCGTCGAATTTCGCACGCGCGGCCCGCACGCGCGTGGTGTTCCTGCGCGCCCACTCGCCGAGCGCGCTGACGGGGACCAGCAGTTCATGGCCGAGTTCGGTCAGCTCGTAATCGACCCGCGGCGGAATGGTCGGGAACACGGTGCGGGTGACGAAACCGTCGCGTTCCAGCCCGCGCAAGGTGGTGGTCAGCATCTTCTGCGAGATGCCGCCGACAGCGGCGCGCAGCTCATTGAAGCGCAGCGGTCCGTCGCCGAGCTTGCCGACGACGAGCACGGTCCACTTGTCGCCGACGCGCTGCAGGATTTCCGAAACGGCACGGCAGTCTTCGGTGTTGTGCGGGTTCCTCAGTAACAAAAAGGTGCCTCCTTGCGCACGAAGTTGACAGGAACTCATATAGCCCCGGTATCCAAACGATACCAGTCTTACCTGCCCCGGAATTGCTTACCAGGAGAGCCCTATGTCCAAACCCAAGATCGCCATCATCGTCGGTTCGACACGCGCCGCGCGCTTCGCCGATGTGCCTACCCAGTGGATCGCCAAGATCGCCAAGTCGCATGCCGACATCGAGGTCGATGTCGTCGACCTGCGCGATTTCCCGATGCCCTTCTTCGACGAGGTCGCATCCTCCGCCTGGGTGCCGTCGACCAACGAGGTGGCGCAGCGCTGGCAGAAGAAGGTCGCCGAATATGACGGCTTCATCTTCACCGCCGCCGAGTACAATCACGGCCCGACGGCCGTGCTGAAGAACGCCATCGACTACGCCGCCAATGAATGGAACAAGAAGCCGGCCGGCTTCGTCGGCTATGGCAGCGTCGGCGGCGCCCGCGCCGTCGAACAGCTCCGCCTCCATGCGGTCGAGTTGCAGATGGCGCCGGTCAAGTCGGCCGTCCATATCGCCTGGGGCGACTTCCTCGCAGTGCGCCAGGGCGAGAAGAAGCTCGAGGAGATCGAGCACCTGAACCAGGCCGCGACCGCGCTGGTCAACGACGTCGCCTGGTGGGCCAAGGCGCTGAAGACCGCGCGCCAGGCCGACGCCATAGACGAGGAAATCAAGGCGGCCTGACCGCCTTGAAATCATCCTTCCATGGATGTGGGGCGGCGCTTGCGCCGCCCTTTTTGGTGTTGAGGGTTCCTACGCAGAAAGCCGAAGAGTTGCAGTTTCGATCGACTCATTCGCTTGCGACGGCACCTGCGCAGGATAACAGCGCCGCCCAGCCATCGGCCCAAAATCGTGCGTGTCAAATGCCGGCGACCGCGAAAAGCCAGGCCAGGATATCGAACAACAAAAGAACCAGCGCGATCTGCAATGCTGCCCGAAGCCGCTGGATAATGCGCCAGTTGCTGGCCATGTCCGCCTTGATGCGAAGGGCAAGCGCGCGCTGCATGGCCGATATCTTCAGCGGCCTGTCGCCATCGACATAGCGATGGAGCAGCTCTTCCGGATCGAAGCGGAACGTGTATTTGTGATAGGGCCAAAGCAGGAAGACGATCAGCCCGCCAATGGCGAACAGCAGGGCCACTGCGATCCAATCCCAGAGCCCGAGCCCGTCGGAAAGCGCCCTTGCGCCAAGCAACGAGTTTACAAACGCGGTGGCGAAGATGAGGCTGCCGGCGCGCGTGTTCATGTTCTCGACGAGGTTCTGCTGATGATTGAGGCCTCGCACCGCCTCCTGATAGATGAATGCCAGGCGAGGATCGTCGTCGGCGGGATCGCTTGCGGATGCCGTGTTGCTGTCTCGGGTGCCGGTACGTTCAGTCATCTGGATGCTCTCTGCCGCATCGGTGGTGCGTCACCTTAGCTCAAAATCCCTCGCCGAAAAAAACTGCCGGAGCATCCGTGGCGAGGTGGATCACTTGGCGTCGCAGAAATGAGGGCGAGGCGGGCGGGAATGCCATGCACTTTTCCTGGAATTGTTCTAGCTGCCCGAGGAAAGCGTGAAGCGCCGATCATCGTAGTCCTCGAGATATCCGGAGTGGATCGGGGCGGCGAGATGCCGGGTCTTCATGTAGACATATGCCGAGACAGGCGCCCCGCCGCCGACAGGCTCTGCTTCGATCAGCACGCGCAAATTTCCGGGCTTGCCGACGGATTCGATCCTGTCGAGGTTTGCCAAAGCGCGATCGTCCACAGCGTAGAGTTCGCCGCCGACCTGGAAACCGACGCCTGGCTCATTGAACATCATCGGAGCGAAGCGAGGTCCTGCGATCAGCATCGGGAAGCGCTCTCGCGTCCTGTAGGCGCCCAGAAAGGCGGCGCCGGACAAACCCTCGCCGTGAAGGGGAAAGCCTTTCTTCAAGGTGCCAAACACGAAGAGTTTCCGCATCATGCGCAGGGAACGCCGGCCAAACCTGGAAGTTCATCTGTTTTCATCAACGTTCGGGGCAGCGGAAGTGAGCAACACAGCGGAGTTCAGCATCGTATCTGGGCTGAGCCATGGAGCTGTGGAGATTGCTTTCGCGCGATCACGGACGGACACCGGTTGGCCCTCCACATGGGCGGAGCTGCCATCTGGCTCGGCCATTCTGCCCTGATATATCCGGCTGCGTTCCATCACATGAGCAAAAGCCCCGTGAAGTCGTCCAGCCTGGCAGGCGTCGTTTCCCCCATGATCCCGGTGCTGGTGTGCGCGCTCGGCATCTTCCTTCTGTCGGGAATGGATGCGGCGATGAAGGTCCTGGTCATTGCCGTCGGCGTCTACAACACGGTGCTATGGCGCAGCATGCTGGCGAGCGTGGTCGCGGGCGCCGGCTGGTCGGCAGGGTCGCGCGCGTTTCCCGCCCTTTCCGTGCTGAGGCTGCATGCGCTGCGTGCCGTAGTCGTCGGCATTGTCCTGTTGTCGTTTTTCTGGGGCCTTGCCAGGCTGCCGCTGGCGGAGGCGATCGGTCTCAGCTTCGTGGCGCCGCTGTTTGCGCTTCTGCTGGCCGCACTGTTGCTGGGCGAACGGATACAACGACAGGCGATCTGGGCATCACTGGCCGGCATTGCGGGCGTCGCAATCATAATAGCCGGACAGTTCGGGCGTGCGACCTATGCCGAGGATGCCCTGCTCGGCACGGCCGCCGTGTTGGTATCGACGGTGTTCTACGCTTACAATCTGATCCTCGCGCGGCAACAGGCGCTGCTGGCCAAGCCGATCGAGATCATGCTGTTCCAGAACCTTTGCGTTGCTGTCATCCTCGGTCTCGCGGCACCCTGGCTGGCCGTTGCGCTGCCGAGCGAGCTCTGGCTTCCTCTCGCCGGGGTGACGGCGTTGTCGCTCGCCGGCCAATTCCTGATGAGCTGGGCCTACGCGCGCGCCGAAGCGCAATATCTGATCCCGACCGAGTACTCCGCCTTCATCTGGGCGATCGCGCTTGGCTGGTTCTTCTTCGACGAGGCGGTGACCTGGACCACGCTGGCGGGAGCGGGCCTCATCGTGGCCAGTTGCCTGATCGCCTCGCGATCGAATCCGAAGCTTGCCGAACCGATCGAAGCGGCGGTTTGAGGGGCAAGCTCCCCAGCTACCGCGCGTCGACGCATTGTTCCCTGAATGGCAACATTATCCGCCAGAAAGCCGTGACGCTTGGGCAATCCGAATCACGTGCGTAAGTATATCTACACTTGTTTTGGCATTCGGTAAAATTTAATTAAATATTTCTCCGGTCTGGTTACGGTCCATAGACCATTTTCCGGCCTGTTGTGCTCTCGGTTCAGAAAATGTCACTCAACGGTCGATGTAATGGTCAACTGTGTGGCAAGTTCCTGGAACGATATCGTGCAGGGCAACGTTGCTCCGTGATGGTTGCCGTTTCGAAATGACCTGAACAGGCGCGAGGAAGGATTTCTGATGAGCACCGTCACGAACGCCAAGGGCATCCCTCTTTCCTACACCGGCACGTCCACCCATTGGTTCTCGGCGACCGGATCCGGGCCGGAACTGCACGGCACCTCCGGCAACGACTCCTTCTGGGGAGACGCCAGCGTCAACGTCACCATCTATGGCGGCGCGGGCGACGACTACTATCACCTCTACTCCACCAACAACAAGGTGGTGGAGAATCCCGGGGCAGGCATCGACACGATCGACACATGGATGAGCTACAATCTCCCTGACAATTTCGAAAACCTCGTCGTCACCGGCAACAATCGCTATGCGTTCGGAAATGCGTTGGACAACATCATCAAGGGCGGCTCCGGCCATCAGACGCTGGATGGCGGCCAGGGCAACGACGTACTGATCGGCGGCGGCGGCGCCGACACTTTCATCATCACCAAGGGCAATGGGAGCGATCTGATCACCGATTTCGGCGCAGACGACACGGTCCGCCTCAATGGCTACGACTTCACGTCTTTCGAAGACGTCAAGGCACATATGACCCAGGCAGGAGCGAACCTTCTGCTGAACCTCGGATCCGACGAGGTGCTGGTGTTCAACAACACGACGGTGGACAAGCTGGCACCCAGCCAGTTCGAACTGCCGATCGACAAGTCCGGAATGACGCTGTCCTTTTCCGATGACTTCAACACGCTCAGCCTTTGGAACGGCCATGACGGCACCTGGAATTCCAATTTCTGGTGGGGAGCGCCGAACGGAAGCACATTGAGCAGCAATGGGGAGCTGCAATGGTACATCGACGCCAATTACGGCCCGACCAGTTCCGTCCACCCGTTCAGCGTGGAAAACGGGGTCCTCACCATCACCGCGGCGCAGGCGCCCGAAGATATCAAGCCTCTGATCAACAACTACGAATACACGTCGGGCATCCTGACGACCCACGAAAGCTTCTCGCAAACCTACGGCTATTTCGAAATGCGGGCGGACCTGCCCGAAACGGCCGGAGCCTGGCCGGCCTTCTGGCTGCTGCCGGAAGACGGCTCGTGGCCGCCGGAGCTGGACGTCGTAGAGGCGCGCGGACAGGATCCGAACACGCTCATCATGACGGCGCATACGAACGAGACGGGACAGCACACCAAGGTCTCCTCCCCGGTGAATGTTTCGGACACCGACGGCTTCCATACCTATGGCCTGCTGTGGACGCCGGATACGCTCGTCTGGACCTATGACGGCGTGAAAGTCGCCGAGGCCGCGACGCCTTCCGACATGCATACGCCCATGTACATGCTGGCCGATCTCGCCGTGGGCGGTTTTGCCGGCGCGCCTCCCGACCATCTCGCCACGCCGGCGGAGATGAAGATCGACTATATCCGCGCCTATACTCTGGATGACCTGCAGCACCACCCGTTGGACGTCGCGGGCGACCACTCCGTCTGAGCGCCGATGTCTCGGGACATGAGCCGCCAAGGGAGTGCGGGAATGATGGGACAGTCAGGTCTGCGGGCGGTGTTGTGGCGCGCCATCGCCGATGTCGGCGTTTTCTCGTTGCTGATCAACATCCTGCTGCTGGTGATTCCGCTCTATCTGTTGCAGGTGTATGATCGGGTCCTGCCTTCCTCCAATGTCGAGACGCTTGTCTACCTGTCGGTCATCGCGGTTCTCGCGCTGGCCTTTCTGGGCTTTCTGGATGCGGTGCGCTCCATTTACACGCAGCGGATCGCGGCCAGCGTCGACAGCAAGCTCGGGGCGCAGACGTTCGCCGCTTCGCTCGCGCCCAACCATGCCTCCGCAGGCCTGTCGCCATTGCGCGATCTCGCCTCGGTATGCGCCTTCATCAGGTCGCGCGGCGTGGCGGTCCTGTTCGACCTGCCGTTCGCTCCGTTCTTCCTCGGACTGCTCTACCTGATCCATCCCGTGCTGTTCTGGCTCACCCTGGCTGGCGTGGCGATGCTGCTTGCACTGGTCCTGGCAACCCAGCTTGCCGTCGGCAGGAACGACGCCTTGTTTTCACAGCGTTCGGCGGTCGCCAGCCAGTCGGAGCAGGCCTTTGCCCGCAACGCGGAGACGCTGCGCGCCATGGGCATGGTCCAGAACGCCGCGCGGGCGTGGGGAAAGCACGTCGCCGAAGCCCTGATCGTTCACGACCGCGCGTCGATGGCCAATGCGATCTTTAGCGGAACGTCGCGGGCTGTGCGGATGATGCTCCAGCTGGCGATACTGGGCGTGGGTGCATGGCTTGTCCTGCAAGGCAAGATGACGGCCGGGATGATCTTCGCATCCTCCCTGGTCTCGTCGCGCGCGCTGCAGCCGCTCGACCAGCTAATCGGCTCGTGGCGGCAGATCGTCGACGCCGGGCGATCGTGGAAACGGCTGGAGGCGACCCTTTCGGCGCATCCGTCCGCGGTGCAAAAACTGGCTCTGCCTGATCCGTCAGGCGCGATTTCGGCGCAGGATCTGATCTACGTCGCGCCGAATACGCCCGGCAGTCAGCCCATCGTCAAGAGACTGAATTTCCACATCGGGGCCGGCGAGGCGGTGGCGATCGTCGGCCCGAGCGGAGCCGGCAAATCGACGCTCGCCAGATTGCTTGTCGGTGCGCTCCAACCGGTCAGCGGCTCGGTCAGGATCGACGGTGCCGATCTCAGGACCTGGGACGAAAAGCAGCTTGGAAGGCATATCGGCTATCTCCCGCAGGAGGTGGAACTGTTCCCGGGATCGATCGCGGAGAACGTCGGCCGCTTCGACCCCGACGCGGATGACGCCTCGATCGTCGAGGCGGCAAAGCGTGCCCAGGCCCATGAACTGATTTTGATGCAGCGCGACGGCTACCAGACGATGATCGGTCCGTCTGACCGGGCGCTGTCGGGCGGCGAGCGCCAAAGGATCGGGCTGGCGCGCGCCCTGCACCGCAACCCCAGAATTCTCGTTCTGGACGAGCCCAACGCCCATCTCGACGGCGCCGGCGAGGCGGCGCTCGAAGCGGTGCTCTCGGCCGCGCGGGCGGCGGGGATTACCTTGATCGTGATCACGCACCGCCCTTCGATGGCAGCGGCCTGCGACCGCGTGATGCTGCTGCGCGACGGCGCGATCGAAGCCTTCGGCCCGAGCAGCGATTTGCTGCGGCAGCCCCTCGCCGGCAATTCTCCCCGGCAGAATACGGTGGTGACCGGGTCGTTCGCTACGACGATCCGCAGCGCCCCGCAAAAAACCCGCTTTGGATCGTAGATGATGGCAGTGCACAGCCTCGCCGAGGAACGCAGCCCGCGCACCGACACAGGACGCGTGGCATTGGCCGGCTATGCTGCGATAGCGGTATTTGCAGGTTGCTTCGGCTATTGGGCGGCCTATGCCCCCTTGTCCGGCGCGGTGATCACGCAAGGCACCATCTCGGCGATGGGCGGGAACATCCTCATCCAGCACCCTGAGGGGGGCATCGTCCAAGAGTTGCTGGTCCACGAAGGCGATCGCGTGCGGCAGGCGCAGGATCTGATCGTGCTGGACCCAACCGCCGCGCAGGCCGAGCTCAACCGGCTGACGAGGCAGTCGATCGCGCTCAGGGCAAGTGCGGCGCGGCTGGAGGCGGAACGCGACGGGCTGGACAGGCTGGCGCCGATCACAACAGCGGCGCCTGCGCCGCTTCAGCACGATTTCGAAATGCTGGTTCGCGAACAGCAGAAGGAATTCGACGCCAGGCTCGCCCGGTTCCGGTCGGAACGATCGATCCTCGCGCAGCGGGTCGCCATGCATCGGCAGTCCGTCGTGGGATTGGACGCCCAGAAACAAGCCATCCAGCAGCAGGTCGAGGTGGTGAAGAAGGAGCTCGGCATCAAGACCAGCCTTTTGGACAAGGGCCTGACCAACCGCACCGAATACTCCCAGCTTCTGCGCAGCGAAGCCGACCTCGTCGGCCAGGCGGGGGCACTGGAGGCCAATCTTGCATCGGCCGGCACCCAGATCGTCGAGGCGCAGGAGCAGACCGAGCGCTTGACCACGCAACGGGTGGAGGAGGCGCTGACGAAGTTGGACGAGGTTCGCTCCAACCTGGCCGATGTCGAGGAACAGATCAGGGCGGCCGCGGCGGTGCTGCGGCGCACGACAATCAAGGCGCCGGCAGCGGGCATCGTGGTGTCATCGACCTACAATTCCAAGGGCAGCGTGATTGCTCCGGGCGAAAAGATCATGGAGATCCTGCCGACGGCATCGGGATTGGTCGTCGACGCGAAGCTGCGGCCGAAGGACATCGATCAGGTGCGCGTCGGCCAGCCGGCGAAACTGCGATTGTCCGCCTTGAACACGCGGCTCACGCCCGAGGTTCCTGCCACCGTGACACAGGTTTCCGCGGATCGGCTGATCGACGGGGCTACGCGTGAACCCTATTTCCGGGCGAAGCTGAAGATTGACGCCCTGCCATCCCGCGTGAGGCCCGAACAGCTCTATCCCGGGACGCCGGTCGAGGCGTTCATCAGCACTGGCGACCGGACTTTCCTGGAATATCTCGCGCGGCCGATGCTCGATTCGTTCGCCCGCGCGTTCAGAGAGCAGTAGGCGCGGACGGACGGCCAATGACCGCTTGGCCCAAGGCAACGTTGGAACAGTCAGCGCACCACTTCGCGGTGGCCGCTGGGCAGACGCGTGGCGATCAGCTTGTCGATGCGGCGGCCGTCGAGATCGACCACCTCGAAGCGCCATCCTTGCGCGTCGACGCATTCGCCGGTCGCCGGCAGATGGTGCATGTGCGACAGCACATAGCCGGCGACGGTCTCGTAGTCGCGGTTTTCCGGCAGGTCGATGCCCAGCACCTCGGCCATCTCGTCGGCCTGCATATAGCCGGCAAGCAGCCATGAGCCGTCGTCGCGCTTGACGGCATTCTCCTCCTCGCCGGCTTCGAGGTCGGAACGGAAGACACCGGTGATGGCCTCCAGGATGTCGGCGGGGGTGACGATGCCTTCGAAATGGCCGTATTCGTCGTGCACCAGCGCCATCGGCACGTCGGATTCCTTCAGCGTCTGCAGCACGTCGAGCGCGTCGGCCTGATCGTGCACGATGGGCGCGGTGCGCACGTGCCTGCGCGGGTCGAGCGCGCGGCCGCCCAGCAATGCCGCCAGCACATCACGTGTCTGGACGACACCGATCATGGCGTCGACGCCGCCGTCGCCGGCGGGCAAGCGCGAATGCTGCGTATCCATCAGGAGCTTGCGGGTGGTCGCATCGTCGGACTGGAGGTTGATCCAGTCGACCTCGGTGCGCGGCGTCATGACGGCACGCACGGCGCGGTCGCCAAGCCGCATGACCCCGGCGATCATGCGGCGCTCGTCGGATTCGATGGTGCCGTGATGCTCTGCCTCGGCGACCAGCATCTTGATCTCCTCGTCGGTGACCTTCTCCTCGCTCTCGCCGCGCTGGCCGAGCAGCCAAAGCACGGCCCGGCCCGAAATATCGAGCAGGAAGACCAGCGGCGCCGAGACGGTGGCGAGGACGGTCATGGCCGGGGCGGCACGCACGGCGACCCGCTCGGGATCGCGCAATGCGATCTGCTTGGGCACCAGTTCGCCGATGATCAGCGAGGCATAGGTGATGATGGCCACGACGATACCGACGCCGAGCGGATCGGCGATGTTTTCGCGGATGCCGTTCGAGGCCAGGAACTGCGCCAGCCTTTCGCCGAGCGTGGCGCCGGAAAAGGCGCCGGACAGCACGCCGACCAAGGTGATGCCGATCTGCACCGAGGACAGGAACTTGCCAGGGTTGGAGCCAAGCGCAAGCGCCCGGCCGGCGCCCTTGACCTCGCGATCGATCATTGCCTTGAGGCGGGCCGGCCGCGACGAGACGATGGCAAGCTCGGACATTGCCAGAAGGCCGTTCACGCAGATGAGGACGACCACGGTGGCGATTTCAACATACAGCATCAGGGGTCAATAGCATTGCCGTGCTGGATTGGAAAATAGTCAGCAGCCGTTTTCAAGAAGATGACAGCGCATGCGGCCCGGTCAGACGGCATCCCAGGGCGGCGCCGAAAAATGCTCGGCCAGCGCAATCGCACCGTCGTGCAAGGCATTTCGATCGGCCATCGCCGCGCCTTCGAGCGGATGAACCAGGCGATCGAGGTGCTCGGCATCCGGCCGGTGGTCGACCAGGTCTTCGGCTTCGAGGAGGTGGCGCAGGCCTTCCAGCATCTGGAGAAGGGGCCGTTCGGCAAGGTCGTGTTCGTCACGAGCTGACTTCAGGTATCACGGCAATTGCTTCAGCACGCCGAGCACGGTCTTGCCGTCGGTGAAATAGGGGTCGCCGCCGCCATTGCGCCCGTGCGTGGTGGCGCCGATGCCTTCCAGGTCGCTGGTTGAGATCAGCATTCCGGCGGCGGTCAAATCCTGGATGAGAAAGTCGCGTTCGGCGTCGATGTCGGGGCCGATATGGTGGGTGATGGCGCCGGTGTCGTGGCTCAGGCCCACGCCACGGTCGAAACTGGCCGAGCCCAGCCATAGCGGACGGCCATCGTCGCCCGTGGCATCGGTCTGCCAGAAGCGCACATGGTGGCGGCGGTCGGCGCTGCCGCCGACCGGCTTCTCGAAAGCGAGATCCTGGGCGCGGCCTTCGAACAGCAGCCGGCTGACGGGCGCATCGGGGTAGGGGCGCGAGAACAGCACGCTTTCGCCGATGTCGATCGCTGTCCTCAATGTGATGGCATCGGCCGTGTCCCAGCCAGCGACGGCGAAGGCATGGACAACCTCTTTTTGCGTGCCGATCAGGCCGACATTGATCGGGTCGCCCGGAATGCCTTGCGGGGTGTGCGTCACCATCTCGAAGCTTTGGCTGCGAAAGCCGCGATCGCGAAACGTCCAGAATTCCGGCGCGGCGACATAGGCCAGCGCCAGATAGGTCGCCAGGAGCAACACCAGCCAGGTCGCAGCGCGTCGTCGGAAGCTTCGTTGGCTCATCGATGCCGCTCGAGTTCTACGACGTCACTGTACGCGGCGAAGCCGCCGCCAGGCAAAGGGATCAGCGGCAGGCGCGATAGCCGCTCTTGCGGTTCTTGATGTCGAAGTGGAAATGGTTGCGGTGGTCGTAATTGTAGCCGGGGCCGAGCACGGTGGTGAAATACTGGCAGCCGTCGGCGCGCACATTGTTGAGGAAGCCGCGGGTGCGGAAGGCGAACAGGCCGGGCTTGCGCACGTCGATATCGTCGCCATTGTTGAGTTCGATGCTCATCACGTCGAGCGCGTTGCCCTTGCCGTGTTCCGACAGCACGCCTTCGCCGGCGATGTTGCGGCAGGAATAGCTGGAACCCTGGTGGATGGTCCTGACGCCGGAGAAGTAGCGCCAGCGGGCGGAAGGAACGAGCTCGTTCTTCGTCCACGCGGCGAAGCTGGCGGCCATGTCGCAGGTCAGCGTCGCGGCGGGCTTCATCTGGATGCTACCGATGGCCGTGACCTTGACCGGATAGTCAATGCCGCACTGGCCTTCATGGATCGGCGCCAGGTCGGTGAAGGTGACGCCGAGGCGCCTCAGCTGCTGACGGCAGTCGGCCTCGCTGGCCGGCATCTGCTCGACCGGCGACATCGGCTCGTCCATGCGTGGATAGGCGGCCTGCGTCATGTAGGGATCGGAAGGAACCAGCCGCTGCATGCCTGAATATTGCGGCACGGCCGCGGTCTGCGCGCCGACATCGACGGCCGGCTCCAGTGCCAGCACGTTGCCGGTGTTGCAGGCCGACACCGCGGCCAGCGCAAGCAGGGCGGCCAGTCCGCCGGCCGCGGCGCGCGCGCGTTTCGATTGCCGCGCAAGCGCCAGCGCGGCACGAAATATCCCGTCCATCGGCAGTCCCTTTCCCCGATAGGCGGGATTTTAACGATCAACGGTAAAGGAAAAATCAGCGCCGGCGTTCATGCCTGCGGCCGAATTGCGGCATCGCTTCTGAGCCGGCCCTACTGACAGAAGGTACCGCCGTGGCGGCGCGGCTCGAGGTCGAGGTGCAAATGCAGCGAATGATCGGCATCGCTGCCCGGGCCCAGCACGGTCTTGAACGGCCCGCAGGCAGCCTTGCGCACTGTGTCGAGGAATTTGGCGCCCTTGTCCGGTGGCGTCGGGCCGACCTCGATCGTCCTGCCGTCCGCAAGTGTGAAGCTGGCAATATCGAGCGCATTGCCGAAGGCATGTTCGGACAGTTTGCGCGTGCCGTTGCGCGGCCGGCACACAAAGGCCGATGCCTGGCCGATCGATTTCAGGTCGGCGCCGAATTCGGCTTTCGCCGCCGGCTGGATGACATCGCCGGCAAAGCGTGCCGCAGCCTCGGCCATTGCGCAATTGAGCTCGGCGCCCGGGGCAATGGCGATCGACTTGCCAAGGCTCTTAAGTACCAGGGGATAGGGGATCGAACAGCCGATATCGCGATCGCTTTCAGCCTTGTGCTCCTCGAATTCGACGCCGAGACCCCTCAGCCGCTCGCGGCAGGCCACTTCCTCGGCAGGTATTTTCGCGTCTGGCAGGTCAGCCGAACGCGGGTCGGGAAGCATCTCCTTTTTGTCCGCGTCCGCCGGCTTTGGCGGCGGTGGCGGGGCGAGGGCCGGCGGCTCAACCTCCGGTTCCGCAGTCTCAGGCCTTTGTGTCGGCGTCGGCGCCACGGCTGGCGGCTCCGGTTCGCTTTTCGCATCGGCTGGCGGCTCGGGCCGGGCTTGTTGCTTCTGAGGGGATCCCTCGTCCTGGAGCCGGTCGGAGGTCGCGGCTGGATTTTGCGTGTTCGGTTCTGTCGCCTCTGGCGCGTCAGCGGGGCGCGGTTCAGGCACTGGGACATCCGCACGTGCCGGCTTCGGCTTGCGATGCCTTTCGCCGCGCGGTTTCAGCGGCCGGTCGGCCCGCTGCGTCAGCGGCTGCTCCACTCGCGATGAAAGCGGCTCCTGATGCCTGTGACGATGTCTGGCATCGGCTGGCGTCACCAGCAGAGCTGAAACGACCATGACCAACGCAATCCTGTATCTTCGGGAAAAGCTCAGTGTTGCCATCGCTTCGAAACGGTGCCGGGATGCCCGAAGTTGCCTGGAAGGCGCTTAGGCCCGATCACAATCGATTACCGGCGCGTTACGCGCCGATCGCTTCCAGCCCTTCCTCCAGCCAATCGGCGACCAGCGGCAAGCCGAGCAGGTATTTTGCCGTGTGCTTGTTGGCGCGCTCGCGCGCGGCGGTGACAGCGTCGGCCCATTCCGAGGCATCGTAGTCGCCACGGCCGACCCAAGCGAGCGCGACGAGCTCGGCCGCCTCGTCGACATTGAGGTCGTTGATCAGCTCGCGCAGTTCCTCTTCGGTCAGGTTTTCCGAGCTTTCCTCGGCGAGTCCGTCATGATGGTGATTGTCACGGGTGTTTCCATCGAACTCGATTTCATGTTCGGCGCCGTCGGCATAGTCTTCATTGATGGCGGCGCTCAGCGCTTTGCATTTGAGGATGAACAGCCGCACGGTGTCGGGCCCGATCGTCAGATCCCAATTCTTTTCAAGCCGTCGCTGCACTGGCGGTCTCCGCTGGCTCAGCTTTCATCGCCGCCGATGATAGCGGATTTCGAGCATCCGTCACCTCATGTTAGCCCCTTGCTTTTTTCCGGGATGAAACCGACGACACGCTGCGTTAGTGTTGCATTCTCACCCCTCCAGGAGGCTCCGATGCATAAAAGAGTGCTGATCCAGGCGGCGAGCGCGCTTATCGCTCTGCAGTTCCTTGCCGTTCCGGTGTTTGCCGCGGGCAGCGGGAACGACACCAGCACGACCACCAAATGCAAGAAAGGCATGGTCTGGGACAAGAAAAAGAACAAGTGCGTCGCCCCCCAGGAAGGCATGCTGGACGACGACAGCATCTACGATGCCGGGCATGACCTGGCGATGGCCGGCCGCTATGACGAGGCGATCGCCGTGCTCAGCCTCGCCGCCAACAAGCAGGACCCGCGCATCCTCAACTATCTCGGCTATTCGCACCGCCATTCCGGCCGCATCGCCGTTGGCCTCGGCTATTACGAGGAAGCGCTGCGCATCGACCCCAACTACACGCTGGTGCGCGAATATCTTGGCGAGGCCCACCTCCAGATCGGCGACCTGGCCGGCGCCCAGCAACAGCTGATGGAGATCGAAAAGCGAACCGGCAAAGGGTCGCGCGAATACGGCATGCTGGCCGAACAGATCGATCATTTCATGAGGAGCTGATCCCTCAATGCCTTCCGAACCGGCCGCGAGCAATCACGGCCGGTTTTTGTTGCCATGCCGGCTCCTGCGACGGCGCGCGCGAAAACGGTGATGATTTCTTCAGAAACCGATTTTTGGGCGTGAAAAGCCCGCAAAGATTGCTATATTCAGGGAAATTGCGGTGAACGGTTCCGTTAGCCCGAGGCTGCCGGACCGTTTTCTTTTTGCACCATCGACAAGGCTTTCCCCGAAACGCGGGGGTGGCGGCAGGAAAGGTCAGGTATCATGAACAAGGTCCCGATGACAGGCGAGGGGTTCGCGTCATTGAAGGAAGAACTGCGCTGGCGCCAGCAGGAGGAGCGGCCGCGCATCATCGAGGCGATATCCGAAGCGCGCTCGCATGGCGACCTATCCGAAAATGCCGAATACCATGCCGCCAAAGAGGCGCAGAGCCTCAATGAGGGCCGTGTCAACGAGCTCGAGGATCTCATCGCCCGGGCCGAAGTCATCGATGTCACCAAGCTCAGCGGCGACAAGGTCAAGTTCGGCGCCACCGTGGTGTTGGTCGACGAGGACACCGAGGAGAAGAAGACCTACCAGATCGTCGGCGATCAGGAGGCGGACGTGAAGTCCGGCCGCATCTCGATCTCCTCGCCGATCGCGCGGGCGCTCATCGGCAAGGAAGTCGGCGACGCCATCGAGGTCAACGCGCCGGGTGGTGCAAGGGGCTACGAGATCGTCCAGGTGCAGTTTATCTAAGGAGTTCGAGGGGCGCTGATCTGCGCGTTTTTAGCCAAGGTTGGCGCTTGCCCCTCATCCGCCTGCCGGCACCTTCTCCCCGTATAATGACGGGGAGAAGAGGGCTGAACGCGAAGTCGGCGCCTATTCTGCAAATGCTTAAAATTGGCGAAATCATCGGTGAAGGCGTCCTTCTCCCCGGCAGGGCGATGAGGGCAGCGCCAGCTTTCCGATTGAATAGATCAGTTCTTGCCAGCGCCGGCCTGGCCATGCGTCTGGTGCTCGAGCAGCCTCTCAGCCTCAGCCACCACCCTCGCGGGCGACACTCGCTCACCGGGCGCGGCCTGCAGCGTCGATGCATAGGGGCCGCGCGGACCGGTCAAACCCGGCTCCGTGGCCAAAAACACCGCGACCGTCGGCAGGCCGAAGGCGCTGGCGAGATGCGTGAGCCCCGTGTCGGCGCCGATTACCAGCCTCGAGCTGCCCAGGATCGCCGCGATGTCGGCCAATGGTGATTTTGGCACGATGCTCGTCGATGGAACTGCCCGGGCGATCGCTTCGGCCACCGCCTGTTCGCGCTCGTCCGACCAGGTCGTGACCGGCGTCATGCCGCGCTCAACCAGCAGACGGCCGGTTTCGATCCAGTCTTCAACAGGCCACTTCTTGTCCTCGCGGCTGGTGCCGTGCAGCAGAAAGGCCGTTTTGCCGGATATGCCGGTCAGATTGCCGCGCGGCGGCACGATGCCCGAATCCAGCGTCGAAAGATCGGGCCGGTAGCCCAACGCCAGCCCGAAAAGCCGCCGCGTCCGTTCGATGGCGTGGAGGTTGCGGGGGACGGCGTGGCCGACGTCGTAAAGCAGCGTTGCCGAAGGCTCGCGCGCGCTTGAGCGGTCGAAGCCGGCGATCGGCGCCTTCGCCTGCCTGGCCACCAGCGCCGATTTCAACAGGCCTTGCGCATCGATGACCAGATCATAGCGGCACGCCCGCAAGGCGCGTCGCAGGGCGGTCGCCTCGCGCCAGGTGGCCTTGTCGAAGAGATGTTTTCGCCAACGCCGGATGGCGACCGTGTGGATGGTTCCGAGTGCGGGGTGCAGCGCGACGATGCCGGCGAAAGCCTCCTCGACGCACCAGTCGAAAGCGATATCGGGCCGTGCGCGGCGCGCATCCTGGAGCGCCGGAAATGTGTGGATGACGTCGCCCATCGACGATGTCTTGACGATCAGCACCTTCATGCAGCGGCCGGGATGTCCAGCAGCCGGTCCGCGGCCGCCATGACCCGTGCGACTTCGAGCGTCTTCAGGCAATTGAGGTGGCCGAGCGGACAAATCTTGCGGTGGCAAGGCGAGCAGGACAGGCCGAGCCAGACCAGTTCGCGCCGTTCGGCCAGCGGCGGCGTATTCTGTGGCGAGGTCGAGCCATAGACGGCGACAACCGGCGTGCCGACCGCCGCCGCGACATGCATCAGCCCGCTGTCGTTGGAGACAGCCAGCCCAGCGGCCGCGATCAGGTCGATGGCGTCCTCCAGCCGCGTCTGGCCGGCCAGGTCGACCACGCCAGGAGCGAGGGCTGCGATCTCCGCAGTCACATCACGGTCGTTCTTCGACCCGAACAGCGCGACCTTGAACCTTCTGGCCATGAACTCCCGGGCAAAGCCGGCATAGTGTTCGCTCGGCCAGCGCTTGGCCGGGCCGAACTCGGCACCTGGCATCAGCGCCACGAATTTCTGCTGCCCCAGGCCGAAACGGTCGAGCAGGGTGGCCTGGTTATTGGCGTCCACCGTCAGATGAGGTGCCCGAAAATCGCCACCCTGTGCAAGGCCGAAATAGGCCTGCGCCGTGCGCCGTTTCACGGCCTCGGGCAGCGGAACGATATCGGTCAACAGGCCGTAGCGCATTTCCCTGAGATGGCCGAAACGGCGCGGAATGCGGGCAAAGAATGGGATCAGCGCCGACTTCCAACTGCCCGGCAGGATATAGGCGCTGTCGTAACGGCCGCGCAGCAGGCGGCCGAAGCGGCGGCGATGCGTGAATTCGAGCGCACCGGGTTTCAGCGGGAAATCGATCTGCTGGCGGACCTCGGGCATACGCTTGACCAAAGGGGCCGCCCAAGCCGGCGCCAGCACGTCGATCGCTGCATTTGGATGAAGCTCCTTCAGCGCCGAGAACAAGCACTGCGCCATCACCATATCGCCCACCCAGCGTGGGCCGATCACGAGGATCGCTGGGCTTTCAGCCATTCGACATAGTCTCTGACGCCGGTTTCGACGCTGCGGAATTGCCCATTGTAACCGGCCGCGCGCAGACGCGACATATCAGCTTGCGTGAAGCTCTGGTAGCTGCCCTTGAGGTGGTCGGGAAAGGGGATGTACTCGATCTCGCCCTTGCCCAGCGCGTCGATGACGGTTTCGGCAATGGCGCGGAAGGGTTGCGCCCGGCCGGTGCCGCAGTTGAAGATGCCGCTCGCGCCGCGCTTCCACAGCCACAGATTGACATCGGCGACATCGCCGACATGGATGAAGTCGCGGCTTTGCTCGCCGGGACCAAAGCCGTCATGGGCGCCGAACAGCTTTGGATTCTCGCCACGCCCGACCTGGTTGAACAGATGGAAGGCGACCGAGGCCATGGCGCCCTTGTGGGCCTCGCGCGGCCCATAGACGTTGAAATAGCGCAGGCCCGCGACCTGCGAATGATCGGTATCGAAGACATTGCGCCTGACATAGTCATCGAACAGCTTTTTTGAATAGGCGTAGACGTTGAGCGGCCGCTCAAGCTCCGCGTCCTCGCGGAACTCGGAGCCGCCGCCATAGACCGATGCCGAGGAGGCGTAGAGGAAGGGCACGCGCAGCGCCAGGCAGGCATGCAGCAGCCGCTTCGAATAGGCATAGTTCACCTCCATCATGAACTTGCCGTTCCATTCGGTGGTGGTCGAGCAGGCGCCCTGATGGAAAACGGCCTCGATGCGGCCGAGCCCGCCATCCTCGAGGCGGGCCAGGAAATCGTCCTTGTCGAGATAGTCGGCGATCCGCAAGTCAGCAAGGTTGGCGATCTTGTGGCCATCGCTCAGGTCGTCGACGACCAAAATGTCGTCGTGGCCCTCCGCATTGAGCGCGGCGACGATGTTGGAGCCGATCATGCCGGCGCCGCCCGTGACGATGATCATGAACGCCTCTGGTTGCTTGCGATTCCGGTCCTTATAAGGGAGGCTTGCGAGGCTGTCGACAAAGCAGCGTTGCCGGGCGGTACTGGGATCCGCAAGAAGGGTGGAGGGGTGGACCCGTCCGCGATTGCCCTGCGCGGGCAGCGCGCCACAGTGGCGCCGCAAAGCTGCCGCTTCAGTCGGCTCGAGCCGCCGGGCGCGATCATGAGGGACCAGGAATGCCGTCGACAGAGCTGCTCGTCGCGTTTTTCGCCACCACGGCGATCTTCGCCTATATTCCAGGCCCGGCCATGCTCTATGCCGCCGCGCAGACGATGGCGCGCGGCCGCTGGTCCGGCCTGACTGCGGCGCTCGGCATTCATCTGGGGGGCTATGTTCACGTCTTTGCCGCCGCCGCCGGCCTGTCCGTGCTTTTCCATGCGCTGCCGCCGCTCTACATGGCGGTCAAGCTCGTCGGTGCGCTCTACCTGATCTGGCTCGGCGTGACGCTGTTTCGCAAGCGCGCGGAAGGCGACATGGCACTGCCGGCGATCGAGCGGAAATCGGCTCGCCGCGCTTTTTTCGAGAGCATCGCCGTCGAGGTGCTCAATCCGAAGACCGCGATCTTCTTCATGGCGTTCCTGCCCCAGTTCATCGATGCCTCGGCGGCGCTCCCGGTCTGGCTGCAATTCGTCGTGTTGGGCACGACAGTCAATCTGATGTTCTCCTCGGCCGATATCGTCTGCGTGTTCCTGGCTGGTGCCGTGATCGGCAGGCTGCGCCGCTCCAGCAGCGCCCAGCGCATGATGCAGCGGGCCGGCGGCGCGGTGCTCGTCGGGCTCGGGGTCCATGTCGCCTTGCAGAAGAGTTGACGAGGCCAACCGACGTTGCGCTGGCTCGAATTGCGGTATATCGGCATCGCCATGAACGACCGGTCCGGCCAATTTGTCCCCGATGCATCTTCAAAACCGGTTTTTTTGCGCGCGTTGCCAGTGACATGATCAAGCACGACCTACTTTCCCCCGAACCCTTGCACCGCGCCATCGCGCACTTCGGCCAGGCCACCGTGCTGGTGGTCGGCGATCTCATCCTTGACCGGTTCGTCAACGGCATCATCGAGCGGATTTCGCCTGAGGCGCCGATCCCGGTGCTCCATGGGCGAGGCGAGAGCCTGGCGATGGGCGGCGCAGGCAATGTCGTGGCCAACATCATCTCGCTCGGCGCCGCCGCCATTCCGGTCTCGGTGATCGGCTCAGATACGGCAGGCGACAGCCTGGTGCGCATGCTCGGCGAGCTTGGCGCCGACACGACGGGCCTGGCGCGGGAGCGCGGCCGCATGACATCGTCCAAGAGCCGCTTCAGCGCGCTCAACCAGCAGGTGCTGCGCTTCGACGAGGAGGAGATCAAGCCGCTCGGCGCGGCGGAGCGCGCGGCGCTGGTCCGGCATTTCCGCACCGCGCTGGCGCGTGCCGACATCGTCATCCTGTCGGATTACGGCAAGGGCATCCTGCTCGAAGGCGTCGCCGGCGAATTGATCGCGATCTGCCGCGAGGCGGGAAAGCCGGTGCTGGTCGATCCAAAGGGCCGGGATTATGCTCGCTATGCCGGGGCGACCGCCATCACGCCTAACCGCAAGGAACTCGGCGAGGCGGTCGAACGACCGGTGTTCAGCGATGACGAGATCGTGGCCGCTGCGCGCGAGCTGCTTGCGGCGCATGGCTTCGACTTCGTCGTCGCCACGCGCAGCGAGAAGGGCATGAGCGTCGTCGGTCCGACGGAGGCGCGCCACATCGCCACACAGGCGCGCGAAGTGTTCGATGTGTCGGGCGCCGGTGACACAGTGATCGCGACCTTCGCGCTGGCGCTTGCCGCCGGCGCCGATCCGGCCGCGGCCGCCTCCATCGCCAATGCCGCCGGCGGCGTTGTGGTGGGAAAGCGCGGCACCGCACGACTGACGGTCGAGGAACTCACCGGCGCGCTGTTTCGATCGCACGGTCCGAGCGTCCACAGGGACGCCATCCTCGACGCCAAATCGGCCGCACGGCTGGTGGCGGCGTGGAAGGAGGAGGGCCTGAGCGTCGGCTTCACCAATGGCTGTTTCGACATCCTGCATGCCGGCCATGTCAGCCTGCTGCACGCGGCGCGCAGCCAGTGCGACCGGCTGGTGCTCGGCCTCAACAGCGATGCTTCGGTGCGCCGGCTGAAGGGGCCGGAACGGCCCGTCAACGACCAGCACGACCGCGCCTGCGTGCTCGCCGCGCTGGCCTCGGTCGATGCGGTGGTGGTCTTCGACGAGGACACGCCGCTGGCGCTGATCGAGGCGCTTTTGCCCGACATACTGGTCAAGGGCGCCGACTACACGGTCGACACCGTGGTCGGCGCGGACGTGGTGCAGAAAGCCGGCGGGCGCGTGGTCCTGGTCGATCTCGTCGCCGGCAAGAGCACGACTGGCACCATCGGCAGGCTGCGCTCGGCCGGCAACAAGAATTGAGGCTTTCATGTCCGAACTGAACGATTACCTGGTCCGCTCGGCGGCCGCGATCACGGCGCTGGTCGAGCGCGATCTCACAGGCGCGATGGAACGTGCGGCGAGCGCGATCGTCGCCGCCCTTTCGTCGGGCAAGGCGCTGCTGATCTGCGGCAATGGCGGCTCGGCCAGCGACGCCATTCACATCGCCGGCGAACTGGTCGGCCGCTTCCTCAAGGAGCGCAAGGGCTACAATGTCATCGCGCTGCCGGCCAATGCCGCGGTGCTCACCGCCTGGGGCAATGATTACAGCTTCGACACCGTTTATTCGCGGCAGGTCGAGGCGCATGGCGCGGCCGGCGGCGTGCTTCTGGCGATCTCGACCAGCGGCAATTCGCCGAGCATCCTGGCGGCCGCCGAACAGGCGCGGGCCATGAGCATGACGGTGATCAGCCTGACGGGCGACACAGGCGGCAAGCTCGCGCCGCTCACCGACATCCTGCTCAACGTGCCCTCGACCTCGACGCCGATCATCCAGCAGGGGCATCTGTGCCTCTACCATCATCTATGCGAGGTGGTGGAAGCGCGCCTCAGCAATGGCTGACAAGGCTGCGTACCCGCTGGCCGAGCCGGGCCTCTGGGTGGAGCGGGTCGGTGTCAGGGTTTTCCCTGCCGGCCAGCCGGCGCTGTTCCTCGATCGCGACGGCACCATCAATGTCGATACCGACTATCCCAGCGATCCGGCCGAGATCGAGCTCCGGCCGCAGATGCTGCCGGCGATCGCCGCCGCCAACAATGCCGGCATCCCGGTCGTGGTGGTGACCAACCAGTCCGGCATAGCGCGCGGCTATTTCGGCTGGAGTGCCTTCGCCGATGTGAACCGCCGCGTGCTCGACCTGTTGCGCGATCAGGGCGTTGTCGTGGACATGGTGCTGGCCTGCGCCTACCACGAGGCCGGCGTGGGGCCGCTGGGCATATCGGACCACCCGATGCGCAAACCCAATCCCGGCATGCTCTTCGAGGCGGCGAAACGCCTCGATCTCGACCTCCGGCGATCCGTGATCGTCGGCGACAAGCTGGCCGACATGGAGGCAGGCCTGGGCGCCGGCCTGCCGCAGGGCTGGCTCGTCGGCGGCGAGGCGCAGCTTCGCTCCGGTTTCGTCATCAAGCCCTTGCGGGACAGCAGCGACCTCGATGGTCTTATCGCCGCCATAGGGCGGCTCGATGGGCGAGCCAAGCCGTCCTGACCCGGATCCGACCGCTCACGCCGGTTCGCTCGCTTGCGAGGCCTCGTACAGTTTGGCCTCGGTGGCGAAGGAATAGATCATCACCGACATCGAATAGACGAAGCCGTGCCGGCCGCACAGGAAGTAGCGCTTGGCCAGATAGAATTTCAGGAAGTTGCCGAGCGGCGAAAGCACCAGCCGCACCAGGCCCGGCTTCTTGCCTTTCTCGACCAGCGTGGCCGCCTTGAGGCTGGAATAGGCGTTTGCGCGGGCGAGATCCTCCTCGACCGATATTTCGCGACGATGCAGCAGCACGCCGCTTTCGATCGTGCCGGTCTCGCCGGAAACGCCGAAGGATTCATGCACCCGCGCGGTCAGGTCGATGGTCGCGCCTTCCCGGCGGAAAAGCCGCAACAGCCGGTTATGCAGCACCCAGCGATGTGCATAGCCGTAGCCCTTCAGCCAGTCGCGGCGGCGGATGTACCATCCGCTGATACCGGCGTTGGCCGTCTCGACGGCCGCCACGATCGACTGCCGCAGCCGGTCGTCGACGCGTTCGTCCGGGTCGATCGAAAGGCACCAGGGCTGCGTGGCATGGTCGAGCGCGAATTGCCGCTGATGCGGAAAACCCGGCCACCCATTGTGCAGCAGCTTTATCGGATAGCCCTCGGCGACAAACTGCCGAACGATGTCCAACGTGGCGTCGGTGGAGCCTGAATCGACGATGACGATCTCGGCGCAAAAGTCGATGCTTTCGAGGCAAGGGCCGATCATATCGGCCTCGTTCATGCAGATGATGAGCGCCGAAATCGGGCTTGCAAACCTGGTCATGGTCCCCTTCCACGGCGGATTGTCCTTGGAACTTACGCTGCCTGGGCAAGGAAACCAATCAGGCGCCAAATCGCACAGGACGACCCGGCTGCCTGCGTCTGTCCGTTATCAACGCGGCGGCGATGTGGCGAAATTCCGGAATTCGCATCGGCCGGGCGCCGCAATCGATCGGCGTCACGTCCGCTCGAACGAGACCAGCCCTTCATCCTTGACCCGGCGGATCGTGAGGGCTGTGCGCACCGTGTCGACGTTCGGCGTGGAGGTCAGTTCCTCGATGACAAAGGTCTGGAAGGCGCCGAGGTCGCTTGCCACGCAGTGCAGAAGGAAATCGGATTCGCCCGACACCATCCAGGCATCGCGTACGACCGGCCAGCCGCGCGTGCGCTCGGCGAAGGTTCGCAGCTCGGCATCGGCCTGATGGTGCAGGCCGACCAGGCAGAAGGCGACTACGTCGAGACCGAGCGCCGGCGCGTTGAGCAGCGCCCGATAGCCGCGAATAATGCCGGCTTCCTCCAGCCGCTTGACGCGGCGCAGGCAAGGCGGTGCCGAGATGCCGACGCGGTTCGACAGTTCGACATTGGTCATGCGTCCATCTGCCTGCAATTCGCGCA
Organism: Mesorhizobium sp. BR1-1-13; assembly: GCF_020165515.1. Classification (NCBI taxonomy): domain Bacteria; kingdom Pseudomonadati; phylum Pseudomonadota; class Alphaproteobacteria; order Hyphomicrobiales; family Phyllobacteriaceae; genus Mesorhizobium; species Mesorhizobium sp. BR1-1-13. The sequence goes on along the minus strand of NZ_JAIUIH010000012.1, from coordinate 86,460 downwards.
GGATCTTCCAGTCGATTGCGTCGAGGTCGGCCTTGAGCGGCATTTCGGGGCTTTCGATGATTATGAGTGGCGAAAGAATCTTGCGGGATTTTGTAATTAAACGACTTTGCTGTCCACGCCATCCCCCACAGGGAAATCGGCGCCGCACCGGAGCGGTTCGCTCGGTGCGACAAAGCTTTCCGGGGACGAACGCCAACTTGCCTTGCTGGCGTCGTGGGCAACACTTACATTACGCGCGACATCGACGAGTTTTCCATGCCGCAAACGCCGGCAGCCCTCCGCAGAGGCTTTTCATGACCACCAAGCACGCGCCTGTCCTCATCATCGGTTCCGGCCCGGCCGGTTATACCGCGGCGATCTATGCCGCCCGCGCCATGCTGAAGCCGATGCTGGTCGCCGGCCTGCAGCAGGGAGGCCAGCTCATGATCACCACCGACGTCGAGAACTATCCCGGTTTCGGTGAACCCATCCAGGGCCCGTGGCTGATGAGCGAAATGCTCAGGCAGGCCGAGCATGTCGGCACCGACATCATCGCCGACATCATCACCGAGGTCGATCTCAACGTGCGGCCGTTCCGCGCAACGGGCGATTCCGGCACCGTCTATACAGCCGATGCCCTGATCATCGCCACCGGCGCGCAGGCCAAATGGCTTGGCATTCCGACCGAACAGACGTTCATGGGCTTCGGCGTATCGGCCTGCGCCACCTGCGACGGCTTCTTCTACCGCGGCAAGGATGTCGCGGTGGTCGGCGGCGGCAATTCGGCGGTGGAAGAAGCACTCTATCTGTCGAACCTTGCCAAGAGCGTGACGGTCATCCACAGGCGCTCGGACTTCCGCGCCGAGCGCATCCTGCGCGAGCGGCTCTTGAAGAAGGACAATGTCCGCGTCATCTGGGACACGGTTGTCGACGAGATCACCGGCCGTCCGGGCAAGACGCCACTGCCGCCTTCGGTCGAAGGGTTGAAGCTGCGCAACGTGGTGACGGGTGTAGAGACGCAGCTCGAGGTCGACGGCGTGTTCGTCGCGATCGGCCATGCGCCGGCGGTCGAGCTGTTCGTCGGCAAGCTGAAGCAGAAGCCGAACGGCTATCTGTGGACGGCGCCGGATTCGACCCGCACCGACGTGCCGGGCGTGTTCGCCGCCGGCGACGTGACCGACGATATATACCGCCAGGCGGTGACTGCGGCGGGGCTGGGCTGCATGGCGGCGCTCGAGGCGGAGAAGTACCTGGCCGGCATCGAGGTGCATCGCGAGGCGGCCGAATAGCGGTTCGCAAACTGTTGAACGAACGGCTTAGAAACGCCGTGTAAAAGCCTGATTTTTCATTCAGACGCCAAACAGGAACGAGGGGAATCATGGCGTTGGACTGGGACAAGCTACGCGTGTTTCACGCTGCGGCGGAAGCGGGGTCGTTTACGCATGCGGCCGAGACGCTGCACCTGTCGCAATCGGCGATTTCGCGCCAGGTCAGCGCGCTCGAGCATGATGTCGGCGTGCCGCTGTTCAACCGCCACGCCCGCGGCTTGGTGCTGACCGAACAGGGCGAGATGCTGTTCCGCACGGCGCATGACGTGCTGATGAAGCTCGAGACCATCAAGTCGCGGCTCACCGAGACCAAGGACCGCCCCTCCGGCGTGCTCCGGGTCACGACCACGGTTGGGCTCGGCGCCGGCTGGCTGACCGAGCGCGTGCAGGAGTTCATCGAGCTCTATCCTGAAATCAGCCTGCAACTGATCCTCGCCAACGAGGAGCTCGACCTCACCATGCGCCAGGCCGATTGCGCCATCCGGCTGCGCCAGCCGCAGCAGCCGGACCTCATCCAGCGCCGCCTGTTCACGGTGCACTTCCACCTCTACGCGTCGCCCGGCTATATCGCCAAGCATGGCAGGCCGGCTTCGGTGGCCGAGCTCAAGGCGCATCGCATCGTCACTTTCGGCGTGCCGGTGCCCGCGCATCTGTCGGAGCTGAACTGGCTGGAAACGGTCGGCGATTTCGAGGGCGGCCAGCGCGTGCCGACGCTGCAGATCAACGACATATTGTCGATCAAGCGCGCGGTGCAGGGCGGCGCCGGCATCGCCATGCTGCCCGACTATGTCATCTCCAAGGATTCCGGCCTGGTGCAGCTCCTGCCGGAAACGGAGGTGCCTTCCTTCGACACCTATTTCGCCTACCCGGACGCGATGAAGAACCAGGCGAAGCTGCACGTGTTTCGCGACTTCATCATCGCCAAGGCGCGGAGCTGGTCATATTGACCGCAGATGGCCCTCATCCCCGCCAGGGCGTCAGGCGGGGCAGCCAGCCGGGCACGTTGCGGCGGTAGGCTTCGTATTCGTCGCCGTAGCGGCGGGCGAGGGTCGGCTCCTCGTAGAGCTTGACGAAGGCGGCCATGGCCGCGGCTGCCATTGCGGCGTAGGCGACAAGCGTCCAGCTTGAAAACAGCAGCGCTTGGCCGAGGATGATCGACAGCACCGCCACATACATCGGATTGCGGACATGGCGGTAGAGCCCGCCGACCACAAGTCTCTCGGTCGGAGCGATCGGAGCAGGCGTGCCGAGGCCTTCAAGCGCAAAGCGGGCGAATGCATGCAGCAGCGCCGCCACGGCGACCGCGATGAGGATCCAGCCGAGCGGGGCGAGACCCGGCAGGCTCGACCATGGCCGGTCCCAGCGATCCGTCAGCAGCCACGGCACGAGGCCGGCGACGACACAGGGCGCCGCGATGAAGAAGGCAGCACTGCCGGCGATCGCCGAAAAGGTCCGCATTGCTTGTCTCCCGCCTGAAGCATGTCGCGCCCAAACCGATTCCCGCGAAGCGCTTAAGTTTTTGTTGTTCACGTCGCTGCCGAACCGAGGACACTTTGCGCGACATGCATGAGTTGCCTCGGAAATAAACGCTTGCTGCCTCATTCCACGCCATTGCGCATTTTTGACATTCCGGGATGAAAACCGAGCGTGATTCGCGATTCCGCCGTGGCAATTGTCTCATTGCGGGTCTCGCTTCGGTGATTCTGCTGGTCCTATTGGGTCCAGAAATGGCTTAGACCACAGCCTGCGTCTTTTTGCATGCGTGTGTTGCAAAATAGATGCTTGTTTCTTGGGCATGATGAGCACATATATAGTTCATCTCCTGGGCGCGTTCTCCTCCCATTAGCGCCCTCGAGTGTTCCCCTCTGGAGGTTAGCCTTAACAGGCACTTCCAATCAAACTCAGCCGGATCTTCATTGATCCGGCTTTTTTGTTGCCCGGACGCTGCCGGAAGGGCGGGAAAATCCACCGAAATAGCCACGTAACAGTGACATGTAACCTCTGGTAACATGTCAAAGGCGCTCGGCTCCTGCTAAGCAGATCATAGGACGCGGTGTGGTCGGACGGGAGATGGGGGCATCACTCGGACGATCCGGGCTCAGGCGGCTACCGCGTCCGAACCTTCTTCCGCCGAAGCGGCGACTTCAAGATGCGGCGGACCTGCCGTTTTTCCTCCCAAGAAAACGGTCCGCAAACAAAACGGCGTCCGGTCCCCGGGCGTCGTTTTTTCGCCCCTCGAAAAAGGTTCGAGAGGGCGTTCACCCGAATATCTCTGCATGTCGATGTCCCGAAGCCGAGATCACTTTAGACGACATGCATCAGGATCAGGCTGCCTTGCCGTTGGCATTCATCGCTTCGTCGGCGAGCCGGCCGGTGAGTTCGGCCATGTGGTCGAAGACGGCGCGGTAGCTGGCGACGCCCGAGGTGGCCGAGCGCAACTCGATGATCAGATCGCCGATCTCGGATTGCGGCATGGTCGCCTCGACGACATCCCATCCTGGCCAACCGGGCCGCGCGTCGTAGCCGAGGATCTGGCCGCGCCGCTGCGGGATGAGCGCGATGATCTTCGAGGTCGCATCGGAGGGCGTCACGATCTCGACCTTCATCACTGGCTCCAGGAGCACGGGCGAACAGCCCGCCATGCCTTCCTTCATGGCAAGCTTGGCCGCCATCTGGAAGGCCATGTCGGAGGAATCGACCGCGTGGTAGGAGCCGTCCGACAGGTTGACGGCGACGTCGACGACGGGAAAGCCGAGCGGGCCCGACTTCAGGTAATCGCGTATGCCGCTTTCGACCGACTGGATGTAGGTCTTGGGCACCACGCCGCCGGTGATGGTATCGGTGAACTGGAAACCTGCGCCGCGCGGCAGCGGCTTTATCTCGATCACCACATCGCCGAACTGGCCGTGGCCGCCGGACTGCTTCTTGTGGCGGCCGCGCTGCTGCGCCGATTTGCGGATCGTCTCGCGGTAGGGCACCGCCGGCGGATGGCCTTCCACCGGAATCTGGTTCTTGCCCTCGAGCCGTTCGCGTACGACGCGCAGGTGCATTTCTCCATGGCCCGACAGCACGGTCTCGGCCGAGTCCTGGTTATGATGCAGGCTGAGCGAGGGATCCTCTTCGGCCAGCCGTTGGATGGCGGCCGACATCTTCACCTCGTCCTTGCGCTCCTTCGGCCGCAAGGCGAAAGCGAAGACGGGCTGTGGCGGCTCGAACTGGAGCAGCGGCTTCATGCCGCCCTTGGCCGAGGTCAGCGTCTGGCCGGTCTTGACCGCGTCCAGCTTGCCGAGCGCGACCGTGTCGCCGGTCTTCGCCGCAGTGAGCTTCAACTGGTCCTTGCCAAGCATCCTGTAGATGCCGGATACCTTTGCCATGTCGCCGCCGGGCAGCCAGAGCTCGGAGCCATCGGCGACCTGTCCCGAAAGGATGCGCGACACCGACAATTTGCCTCCGTGCGGCGTATGGATGGTCTTCATCACCTGAACCACGGTCGCGTTGCCTTCGGGGGCGCCGAGCCGTTTGCGGGTCGCATCGATGTCAGGCGCATCATGGCGGATCGCCTTCAAGAGACGCAGCACGCCATTGCCTTTCTCTGCGGTGCCGATCAGCACCGGCGTGACGGCGCCGTCACGCAGGTCCGCGGCAAGATCGTCGAAGACCGCGTCCTTGGGCGGCTCGATCTCCTCGAGCAGTTGTTCCATCAGCTGGTCGTCATGGTCGGCCAGTCTTTCCAGCATCGAAAAACGGGCTTCCAGCTCGCGCGCCTTTTCGTCGCCAGGTATCTGGGCCACCTCGCTTTCGGCATATTCGCGGTAGATATAGGCGCGTTCCAGCGCCAGATCGATCGAGCCGATGACGACGCCGTCCTTGCGCAGCGGTATCTGGCGCAGAAGCAACGGCACCGCACTTGCCGGCTGCAGCATCTTCAGCGTGTCGCGCACGCCCGCGATCGCCTTGTCGACCTTGTTGAGAAACAGGATGCGCGGCACGCCGAGATCGTCGAGCTTGCGCATGATGAGCTGGAGGGCGGGGATCTTCTTCTCGTCGGCCTCGGCGACGACCACCGCGAGGTCGCAGGCGGCTAGCACCGGTTCGGCCTCGAAGGAAAATTCGATCGATCCGGGACAGTCGACGAAGGTGAACTGCTCGCCCATGAATTCCGTGGTGGCGAAGGTCGCCTCGACGCTCATGGCGTGGGCGCGCGCCTCGGGCGAATGATCTGAAACGGTGTTTCCCGAGGAAACCGGGTTCTGGCGGGGAATGGCGCCTGTGCGGGCCAATATGGCTTCGAGAAGTGTCGTCTTACCGCTTGCGAAGGGACCGACTATGGCAATGCATTTCGGTCCCGTGCGTCGTCCTCCGGCGCGATTACCCATGACTGACCTCCACTCAGGCGTTTCCCTGGGGACCGACTGGCATTCATGGTTCAGGCCAAGGTCAGTCGGTCCTGAGCGGCGGCCGGCCTGTTCGACCGTCGCGGGCGGGCTTGTCTTCAACCGGCCCAAAGGTATCGTCCCACTTGTTTGCCGGCAGGGCAAGGAAAATAGGTAGCCTCAGAGGCTGAGCGCGGTGCGGTTGCCGCTGCCTTGCAAGCCGAACAGACCGGTTGCGTCGCCGGCCATATCGGCCGAAACTAGCGCTTCGAAAGGAGAGCGGCGCCGCTGTGGCCCGCTTCGCGAACAACTCCAGGGATCGAACGATGAAGATCATTGCCTGCGGCAGCATGCCGACCCTCATCGCACCGGAAAAGTACTTCACCGGCCGGGTGCTGCAAACGCCGATCATCGAGAAGGAGGCTCCGGCACGGCTGCGGGCGACATTGGTCAGCTTCGAGCCGGGCGCGCGGACCCACTGGCACACGCATCCGCTTGGCCAGACGCTGTACGTCACGTCGGGCGCCGGCCTCGCCCAGACCTGGGGCGGTCTCATCCAGGAGATCAGGGCAGGGGATGTCATCTCGTTCGCGCCAGGCGAAAAGCACTGGCACGGCGCCGGACCGAAAACGGCGATGACGCATATAGCCATGCAGGAAGCGCTCGAGGGCGTGCATGCCGACTGGCTGGAAGCGGTGACGCCGGCCCAATATGGCGGCTGAGTACCGTGTCGAACCGATCTAGACTAAAAACCCGGCGTTTGGCCGGGTTTTTCACGATCAGGTCAGTGATGCCGTAAAGCGCTGGATGCGCGTGCAGGCTTCCTCCAGCAGCGTCTCCGACGTGGCGTAGGAGATGCGGAAGTTCGGACCGAGGCCGAAGGCCGAACCGAATACCACCGCCACGCCCTCGGCCTCGAGCAGCTCCGAGCAGAAGGCCTCGTCGGTGTCGATCACCTTGCCGGCCTTGGTCTTCTTGCCGATCAGCTGGGCGCAGGACGGATAGACGTAGAAGGCGCCTTCCGGCGATGGACAAGAGATGCCGCGCGCCTGGTTGAGCATCGAGACGACGAGGTCGCGGCGCCCCTGGAAGATCGCCTTGTTCTTGGCGATGAAGTCCTGCGGGCCGTTCAGCGCTTCGACCGAAGCCCACTGCGCGATGGTGCAGGCGCCCGACGTCTGCTGGCCCTGGATCATGTCCATCGCCTTGATCAGCTGGACGGGACCCGCGGCGTAGCCAATGCGCCAGCCGGTCATGGCATAGGCTTTCGACACGCCGTTCATGGTCAGCGTGCGCTCATAGAGCTTCGGCTCGACCTCGGCGATGGTCTTGAAGACGAAGTCGCCGTAGGTCAGATGCTCGTACATGTCGTCGGTCAGCGTCCAGACATGCGGATGCCTGAGCAGCACGTCGGCGAGCGACCGAAGCTCGGCCTCGGTGTAGGCGGCGCCCGACGGGTTCGACGGCGAGTTCATCAGCAGCCATTTTGTGCGCGGCGTGATCGCCTTTTCCAGCACAGCGGCAGTGAGTTTGAAGCCGTTGTCGATCGAAGTGTCGGCAAACACCGAGGTGCCGCCGCAGATCGCCACCATCTCGGGATAGCTGACCCAATAGGGGCGGGGGATGATGACCTCGTCGCCGGGATTCAGCGTCGCCATGAAGGCGTTGAACAGGATTTGCTTGCCGCCAGTACCGACGATGGTCTGTTCGGGCTTGTAGTCGAGATTGTTCTCGCGCTTGAATTTCTTCGCGATCGCTTCGCGCAGCGGCGCGATGCCTGACACCGGCGGATATTTGGTCTCACCACGGCGGATGGCCTCGATCGCCGCATTCTTGATGTTATCGGGCGTATCGAAATCCGGTTCGCCGGCGCCAAGGCCGATGACGTCGCGGCCGGCATTTTTCAGCTCGCGGGCTTTCTGCGTCACCGCGATGGTGGCGGAAGGCTTCACGCGGGAAAGGGTGTCGGCAAGAAAGGCCATGACCTTTTTCTCTCCAGAAAGGATCGGCGCGGCCAGGAGCGGCCGCGGCGCTTCTCATGTCGCATCATTCCCGTGAGTGCAAGCATTGTCGGCTGGGCCAGTGCCGCAAGGAGGCCAATGAGCCGTGATCGGCAACAGAAAGTTCATTAACGGGCGGTAGAGGCTTGCATGGCAGGATCGCAACCCTATTGCGCCAGTTCGCGGAGCGAGGAACCTTGTCGCGCAGCATCGGGCTTGCCCATATCATCCGTCATGATGACGGCACCTCGTCAGGTGTCTGGGGCATTTATACGCTGCAAAGCGCCTTCCAGCCGATCTTCGCCTTCAGGGAAGGCAAATTGTCGGTTGCCGCGTTCGAGGGCTTGATCCGGCCGTTCCGCGACGGCGAGCCGCAATCGCCGATAAGCTTCTTCAGCACCTGTCCGGCCGCCGACCGGCTCCATGTCGAGGCGCTGACCAGGACGCTGCATCTGCTGAATGCCGGCGCCTGCCTGCCGCAGGAAGCGTCGATCTTCGTCAATTTCGATCCGTCGGTGTTCACCGAGCGCGCCGTTGCCGACAATGCTTTGCGCGAAATGCGCCTGGTGCTGCACGAGGCCGGCATCGATCCGGGCCGTGTCGTGTGCGAGGTGACCGAGCAGCGTCCAGCCTCGCAGGAGACCCTGCACGGTTTCGTCGCGGCGTTGAAGGGCAACGGCTTTCGCATTGCCGTCGATGACTATGGCGCCGACGATTCCGACATCAACCGCATCAAGGAGTTGAAACCCGACATCGTCAAGTTCGATGCCCACTGGATCACGCAGTTGATGGAGTCCGGCGCCGGCTTCGCGCTGCTGACGTCCATGGTGGAAAGCTTTGAGGCACAAGGCATCCGCACCGTGTTCGAGGGCATCGAGGAAGGCTGGCAGCTGGAGCTGGCCGAGAAATCCGGGGCTTCGATGGTCCAGGGTTTCGTGCTGGCGCGGCCGGAGCTGGCGCCGACCAGCTTCCGCGTCTTCGGCAAGGACGGGCCGTCGCCTGCCGCCGACAGTGCATCTTCCGTCCCGGCCGCCGCGCCGCATACCGCGCGGGCGGGGAAAGTCTTTGGGCGCAGGGGCACACCATGAAGCCCGAGCGGCGGCGCGATGTCGGCGATGCGATCTTCATGGACGAGGTCGGTATCGAATATGGCGTTTATGGCGACTTCCGCCTGCGCAGCGCCTACCAGCCGATCTTCGCGCCGCGCGGCCGCTTCCTGCACGCGATCGCGGTCGAGGGCCTGATCGAGCCGCATCGCGCCGGCCGGCCGGGCGCCGCACGGGCGTTCTTCGAAGGCATCGCGGCCGAGGACCGGCTGTTCGTCGAAACCATGTGCCGGGTGCTGCATCTCAGGAATTTCCGCAACATCGGCGTCGATGGGCTCGATCTGTTCTTCAACTACAATCCGTTGGTCAACGACCATCGGGGCCGGGCCTTGGCCGAAATCCGGCTGATGAGCAGGCATCTCGGCGAGCTCGGCCTAGCCCCCGGCATGCTGGTCTGCGAAATCACCGAACAGGCGGCCGATGACACGCTGCTGGCCAGGCTGGTGCGCGAGATGCGCCGCGACGGCATCCGCATCGCCATCGACGATTTCGGCACCGGCCACTCGACCGAGGAGCGGGTCAGCCTGCTCAAGCCCGATATCGTCAAAATCGACGGTGGCTGGTTCGCGCAATTCTGCCGCCATGCCGCCGCCGAGCGGTTCTTCCGCCCGCTGGTCTCCAGCCTGCACGACCGTGGCGCCAAGGTCCTGGTCGAGGGCATCGAACAGCCCACCCATCTGCGCGTCGCGCTCGATGGCGGCGTCGACCTGCTGCAAGGTTTTCTACTCGCCCGGCCGGCGCTGGCCGGGATGATCTTCGACGAGCGACCGCTCGCCATCGATGCGTTGCTGGGCAGGGACAGCAAGGTGGTGCCGCTGTTCGGGTAGCGCCGCGTGCTACACATCAGCGGCGCTGATCGTCGCGCCAAAACTAATCATTGGTGAGGAAGGCGCGGCTGCGATAATCGCGTCTCCACATGGCAGCGCTCGGGGGATCCGCGATGATACTTTACAGCATGATCGACAGCGGCAATTGCTACAAGCCGCGCCTTCTGATGGCCAAGCTCGGCCTCCCTTTCACCACTGTCGAGGTGAGTTCGCACACGGGCGATACGCGAAAAGCGGATTTCGTCGCCATGAATCCGAACGCCATGGTGCCCCTGCTGGAACTCGACGACGGAAGGCGGATCGCTGAATCCAACGCCATCCTGCTCTACCTCGCCGAGGGCACGCGTTTCCTGCCCTCGGACAAGTATGAGCGCGGGCTCGCCTATCAATGGCTGTTCTTTGAACAATACAGCCACGAGCCCTATATCGCGGTGCGCAAGGCGCTGCTGACTTTTCCAGAAAGGGCCAAGGACGCGACGCCCGAGCGGCTGGCGGTGACGCTGGAGCGCGGCAACAAGGCGCTCGGCGTCATGGATAAATACTTGGAAAGCAACGCTTTCTTCGCCGGAAACGCCTACAGCGTCGCCGACATCGCGCTTTACGCCTATACGCATACGGCGGAGCAGGGCGGCTTCCAGCTCGACGCCTATCCGGCGGTGGCTGCGTGGCTGAAACGAGTGGAAGCGGATCCGGGGCACGTCTCTATGGAGTGGGTAGGGTAGTTTTATCCTCAACCTCGCCACCGCCCCGCGGCTCTTTTGGGCGAGGCGCGCCAAACAGGCGCGAGGCCCGGCCACCCATCGTCCGAGAAGCTGCGCGGGAGCTATTTCAACAAATGGTCGTAGTCGGCATGGGTGCCGATCCAGAACCAGATCACATCTTCATTGTTGCGTATGGCAACAGCCCGGTAGTTTTCGTCGACTCGCGCCGACCAATAGCGACCGACCTGTTTGAAATGCAGTGAGGGATGAAACGGGTCAGAACGCAGGCTGGCAAAACGTCTGTCTGCCTTTGCTCTGATTGATGATGGCAGTTTTTCATAAGCCTACCAGAATGATGGAGAGGCGACGTGATTCACAGAGGCCGCGTCCGGCCAGCGCGATGATCAGCCAGTGCCTGTTCGGCAAGCTTGTCCAACCGGCCAGCCTTCGCGTCGGCCTCGATCTGCCGATCCCACCTGTCTGCCTGAAGCGCCTCGAACCAGGCGGCAAACGCCTTTAATTCCTCGCGGCTCAGTTCGGAAACGGATTTTTCGATTTGCTCAAGCTTAGTCATAGTCAAATAGTACCACTATGGGGCAAAGGTACCATGGGTGGTACCAAAAGTCCCGTCTGCAGTGTCTGAAATCCAGGCAAATAAAAAGGCGGGACAAAGCCCGCCTTCCCATTTCGGTAGCCTGATCGGGAGCGTCCGGTCCGGGCTGGCAGCTATCTGCTGATCCGGCTTGTCGGGTCTTTCCGCTCCGGCGCGCTTCTCGCGCGACCGTCAGTACATCCGTGACTTGCCGCACGCCCCGGGCTGTCGCCCGGCGCGCGCCATTTTCAAAATCAGGCTGCCTTGCTCAGAGATCCAGCGGACGACTTGCCAGTGCGGCGGTCCTGCTCGATCTCGAAGTTGATCTTCTGGCCTTCGACCAGGGTCGACAGTCCAGCGCGCTCGACGGCGGAGATGTGGACGAAAACGTCCGCGCCGCCCGCGTCAGGCTGGATGAAGCCGAAGCCCTTGGTGGCGTTGAACCACTTGACCGTTCCAGTTGCCATTAAAATAGTCCTTCACATTTGCTTTGGTTTGACCGAACCGAGGTCCAGCCGGTGTGCATCGAGATTTTGGAGATAGACGTCAGCAAACGCGAAGATCGCGAGGCCCGGATCGATCGGCCGAAATATCAATGGCGCTGATATAGGCTGCTTTCGCACGAAATACAAGACTGCGTGAGAAAGCCGTGATCGGAGGATCGCCCAACGGCCGCCCCAATCCGGTGAAACCGTTGCGTCAGATGGCGCTGTCCCTGGGCCGCGCATCAGGGGAGAGGACCATGAAGACCATTCTGCTGGCGGCATGCCTGACGCTGGTTGCCGCCGAGGCGCAGGCGATCTCGCGCTACGATCCGACGCGGATGGACTGTGGCCGCGTGCAGGCGACGATCGCGCGGCAGGGCGCCGTCATCCTGCGCTATCAGTCCAGGCGGGTGCCGGGGCTGCCGCTCTACGACCGCTACGTGCAGAGCCAGCAATTCTGCACCATGGGGGAGGTGAGGACACGCGCCTATGTGCCGAGCGCCGATACGAAATCCTGCCCGGTCTACAATTGCAAGCGACCGGACAACGACCAGCGTTTCCGCCGGCGGTTTTTTCACAACGACTAGCTAATCGCTCGGCGCGGCGGCTATCGTTTCAAAATCCGAATGAGACCTGCGCGGGCGGCGGCGGGCCGACGCGCACGCCTTCCATGGCCAGCATCTTTTCCTTGGTGGTCGAACCGCCGGGCGCCGAAAAGCCGCCGATCTTGCCGCCGGCCGCGAGGATACGGTGGCACGGAATGACCAGCGGCACCGGATTGGCGCCAAGCGCGGCACCGGTTTCGCGCGGCAGGCCGGCATGGCCGGCGCGCTTGGCCAGTTCGCCATAGGTGGTGGTTTCGCCATAAGCGAGCTTTCGCGCCGCGCCATAGATGGCGAGGCGGAAATCGTCGATACCGTCGAGATCGACCGGCACGGAGGAGAAATCGACGTCCTCGCCGGCCGCATAGGCCTTGATCGAGGCGATCAGCTCGACCACCCACGGCGGCTGCACGGTAGAGGCCGAAACGCCGGCATGGCGCATCAGCCGCCGCTCCACCGCCTCGCGGCTGCGTTCGGGCAGGCAGAGCCGGATCAGGCCCTTTTCGCTCCAGGCAATGCCCATGAAGCCGATCACTGTTTCTAACACTGCGTGGCCGGCTGTGATCTGCGACGGCGTTTGCATGGCGTGCTCCTTTCGCAAAATGGCCAGAAACCGGCATTCATGCGGTACATATCGGGAACAATATGGCATTTCGGCCCGAGTCTCGCCACCCGAAAACCACCTGAGCGCCCCGATTGCTCGCCAGGAATCGCTGGTGTAAGGGATTTCTTAACATCCGACGAACCGGACCCGAACGCGGCTTGCCAGCAAAACAAACCCTTATCCTGCTCGGCGTGATCGCGGCCATGGCCGGCGTCAGCGGTTGCACGTCGACCTCGCAGATGAAATCCGCGTCTTCCCTCACCGAAACGGCGACTGTCGCCGGCACCGATGCCGGCTTCACCATACCGTTGCCGGAGACGGTTTCGGTGCTTCCGGAATCGTCGGGGATTACGCCCGTTCAAACCGCTGAGTTGCCCGCCGGCCCGGCCACGCAGGCGGCCGCGGCAACCGCGGCCTTTGCCGGAGCGACCCCAACCGCGCCGGCCGTGCCGGCGGTGATGACCGCCAATGCCTGGCAGGCGCCGCCGCCGGCTGGCGCCGGCGCACCAATCAAGGCGGCAGCCGCCTACGCCACCGCCGGGCTCATCGTGCCGGCGATCGCCAAGAACGATCAGAAAGCCATGCCCGGCGTGCAGCAGGCCGCCTACGTTGTGCCGCAAAATCCGGCTGCCCTCGTCCAGTTCCCTGCCGCTCCCGTGCAGGAAGAGCATGCGACCGGCGTGCGCGGCGATATCGACCGGCTGATCGTAAAATACGCCGCGCTTTATCAGGTGCCGGTCGACCTGGTGCGCCACGTCGTCAACCGCGAAAGCACCTTCAATCCCAAGGCCTACAACAACGGCCATTGGGGGCTGATGCAGATCAAGCACGCGACGGCGCGCGGCATGGGCTATGACGGACCGGCCAGGGGCCTGTTCGATGCCGAAACCAACCTGAAATACGCCGTCAAATACCTGCGTGGCGCCTGGTTGGTGTCGAACGGCAACGCCAAGCGCGCCGACTGGCTCTACCAGACCGGCTACTATTTCGACGCCAAGCGCAAAGGCCTGCTCGAGGCGACCGGCCTCGGCGTCGACCGCAAGCGGCGGCGCCTGCTGCCCGACGCCTGAGCGAAATGCCCGAACCGCGCCCGCCGGCTCCCAACGACATCCGGCTGCGCAAGATCCTCGACGAGACGCTGGTTCCCGCGCACTGGCCGGATGGCTTCGTCATGCGCAGCCTCGGGCACGGCGACGCGCCGGCCTTGCATGCGCTTTTGACCGAAGTGTTCGAGGACGGCGCCGACGGCCCGTTCGACGAATGGTGGTCGCGCGTCTCAGGCGACCCCGAATTCGACCCGGCGCTCTGTTTCCTCGTCATCGACGCCAAGGGCCTGCTGGCGGCGGCGGCGCTGTGCTGGACGAGCGCCTTCGTCAGGGATCTCGCCGTGCATCCGCAGGCGCGCGGCAGGGGCATCGGCGAGGCGCTGATGTGGCACGCCTTCGCCGTCTTTCGCGAACGCGGCGCCCCGCATGTCGACCTCAAGACCAACACGGTGGAAAATGCCGCCGCCGTCAGGCTCTATCAACGGCTTGGGATGAGCCCTGTCGCCTGGGAAGGCTGAGGCCGCCGCGGCCTTGTCCACCGCCGCTCGCCGGCATGGCTCGGGAACCCAGAGCGCCGCTCCGCATTCAATGAGTGGTGGAGGGGTCCGGCCAGCTTCCGGCGCCTGGAAGGCTTGCGTCGCGGTTCCAAAAGGAGACCCTCCGCCGCCATGAGGCTCTTGCACGCATTTGCCGCGGTGGCCGCTGTCGCGATGATTGCGGCCGCCCCTGCGCGGGCCGTCGAGCTGTCGATCGTGTCGGGCGACACAGGCATCGGCATCAAGGTGCTGCGTGAAATCCTCGACCGCTATGAGAAGGACAGCGGCAACAAGGTCAGCATCGTCGTCATGCCGGCATCCGGGACCGACCAGTTCGGCCAGTACCGGCTGTGGCTTGCCGCCGGCAACAGCGATATCGATGTCTACCAGACCGATGTGATCTGGGCGCCGCAGCTCGCCAGCCAACTCGTCGACCTGACCGCGGCGACCAAGGATGTCGTCGGCGCCCATTTCCCTTCGATCATCCAGTCGCAGACCGTCAACGGCAGGCTGGTGGCGCTGCCGATCTTCACCGATGCGCCGGCGCTCTACTACCGCAAGGACCTGCTCGACAAATACGGAGCCAAGGTGCCTGCTACCTGGAAGGAGCTGACCGAGACCGCCAGGCTGGTCATGGACAAGGAGCGGGCGACCGGCAACAAGGACATCTGGGGCTTCGTCTTCCAGGGCAATGCCTATGAGGGGCTGACCTGCGACGCGCTCGAATGGGTAATGTCGAACGGCGGCGGCCAGATCATCGAGCCGGACGGCACCATCTCGATCAACAATCCAAAAGCGGCCGCCGCGCTCGACATGGCCAAAAGCTGGGTCGGGACCATCGCGCCGCCCGGCGTGCTGGCCTATCAGGAAGAGGAATCGCGCGGCGTGTGGCAGACCGGCAATGCCGTCTTCATGCGCAACTGGCCCTACGCCTATGCCCTCGGCAACTCCGAAGGCTCGCCGATCAAGGGCAAGTTCGATGTCGCGCCGCTGCCGGCCGGCACCGGCGAAGGCGCGCGGCCGGCGGCGGTGCTGGGCGGCTGGAATCTCGCCGTGTCCAAATATTCCAGGCACCCGGACGCGGCGATCGGGCTCGTCAAATTCATCGCCTCGCCCGCGATGCAGAAATACCGCGCGCTGAGGAACTCCAGCCTGCCGACCATCCAGGCGCTCTATGACGATGCCGACATCGCCAGGCAACAGCCGATCGTTCCGCGCTGGAAGCAGATATTCCTCAATGCGGTGCCGCGTCCCTCGGCCGCGGCCAAGATCAAATACAACGAGGCGTCGAGCCAGTTCTGGAACGCCGTCCACAAGACGCTGTCGGGCGATGGCGCCGCCGGCGACAATCTGGCCGACCTCGAAGCCATGCTGACAAGGCTGAAGGGTCGTGGCTGGTGACGCCACAACGCGCCTCCATATCCCGCCCGGCGCGAGGCATGACAGAAGCGCAGCCGATGCGTGAAACCGCCGCGACCCGCCGCCCGCGCTCGCGGCTGATGCGCCGGCGCGTGCGTTCGGCCTGGCTGTTCCTGGCGCCGATGCTCCTGGTGCTCGCCGCCGCTGCCGGCTGGCCGCTCGCCCGCACCATCTATTTCAGCTTCACCGACGCTTCGCTGGCCGACCTCGACGCCCGCCAGTGGGCAGGTTTCGCCAATTACTTCTCGGTGCTGCGCATGCCGAGCGGCCGGGTGCTCTATGATGGCGTGCTGGCCGACCCGGTCTGGTGGAGCGCCGTCTGGAACACGGTGCGCTTCGCGGTGATTTCGGTCACCTGCGAGACGATCCTCGGCATGATCGTTGCGCTGGTGCTCAATGCCGAATTCCCCGGCCGCGGCATCGTCAGGGCGGCGATCCTCATCCCCTGGGCGATCCCGACCATCGTCTCGGCCAAGATGTGGCAGTGGATGCTCAACGACCAGTTCGGCATCATCAATGTGGTGCTGCTCAATCTCGGCCTGATCGACAACAAGATCGCCTGGACCGCCAACGCCGACAAGGCGATGGCGGCGGTGCTGGTCGTCGACATCTGGAAGACGACACCGTTCATGGCGCTGCTCATCCTTGCCGCGCTGCAGATGCTGCCGCGCGAGATCATCGAGGTCGCCAGGCTCGACGGCGCCAATCCGTGGCAGATATTCTGGCGGGTGACCTTGCCGCTGATCCGCCCGGCGGTGATGGTGGCGGTGATCTTCCGCGCGCTCGATGCGCTGCGCATCTTCGACCTGATCTATGTGCTGACGCCCAACAACGTGCACACCAAGTCGATGTCTGTGTTCGCGCGCGAGAACCTGTTCGAGTTCGACAAATTCGCCTACGGCTCGGCCGCTTCGACGCTGCTGTTCCTCATTCTTGCGCTCCTCACCATGGCCTATATCCGGATCGGCCGGGTCAGCCTGGACGGAGGCCGCTGAGATGTGGATCCTGAAGCGGGCGGGCTTCTACCTGCTGGTCGCGGTCATCGTGCTCGTCGCCGTATTCCCGTTCTACTACGCCATCGTCACCAGCCTGAAATCGGGGACCGAGCTCTTCCAGGCCGATCTGTGGCCGAGGACGTTCAGCCTCGGCAACTACCGCAACGTGCTGACCGAAGGCGCCTTCGCGCGCAACCTCATGAACTCACTGATGGTTTCGGGCGCGGTCGTCGCGCTTTCCCTGTTCCTCGGCGTCACGGCGGCCTACGCGCTGGCGCGCATCCGCTTCCGTGGCCGCTCGGCGCTGCTCTTCGCCATCCTGTCGGTGTCGATGTTCCCGCAGGTGGCGGTGCTGGCCGGGCTGTTCGAACTGGTGCGGATGTTCGGCCTCTACAATTCGCTTGTCGCGCTGATCTTCTCCTACATGATCTTTACCTTGCCATTCACCGTCTGGGTGTTGACCGCCTTCGTGCGCGACCTGCCGGTCGAGGTCGAGGAGGCGGCGATCCTCGACGGCGCGACGCCGTGGATCATCATCACGCGCATCTTCCTGCCGCTGATGTGGCCGGCGCTGGCGACCACCGGGCTGCTCGCCTTCATCGGCGCGTGGAACGAGTTCCTGTTTGCCCTGACATTCACCTCCAACAACGCCCAGCGGACCGTGCCAGTGGCGATCGCGCTGCTTTCGGGCAATTCGCAGTTCGAGATCCCGTGGGGCAACATCATGGCCGCATCGGTGATCGTCACCGTGCCGCTGGTGGTGCTGGTGCTGATCTTCCAGCGCAAGATCGTTTCGGGCCTCACCGCCGGCGGCGTGAAAGGGTGAGGAGAAAATGTCGGAACCGGTCGCACCGGCGCGTCCTTAGGTCTTAGAGCAACCGCGCCGGGGCGCCGGCGCTGTGACCCAAGGAGCCGATCATGATCACTTTTCCCAACGAATCCGCCAAATACCGCGCTGCCCGCGAAAAGCTGCTGAAGAAGGAAATCGCACTGCGCCGCGCCATGGAGGACGTGGCCGAGGCGCGGCGCGCGCTGCCGCCGGGCGGACTGGTCAGCCAGGACTATGTGTTTGACGGTCTCGATGCCGAGGGCAGGCAGGCTGAGATAAAGCTGTCGGAACTTTTCGCGCCCGGCAAGGACACGCTGATCCTCTACCAGATGATGTTCCCGCGCCATCCGCAGGAGACGCGCGACGTGGCAACAACGGGCGGCACGGCGAAGCTGGCGCGGCCGGACCAGCCGTGCCCATCCTGCACGGCGCTGCTCGACCAGTTCGATGGCGCGGTCGGCCATCTCCAGGCGGCCGGCTTCAACTTCGCCGTGGTGGCGAAAACCGCGCTCGAAAACCTGGTCACGCTCGGCCGCGACCGTGGCTGGAAGAACATGCGGCTGGTGTCGTCGGCCTCCAACAGTTTCAAGCGCGACTACAATGCCGAGGAGGCGGACGGTGCGCAGATCCCGCTTTTGTCGGTATTTCATCGCGACGCTGACGGCATCAGGCATTTCTGGTCGTCCGAACTGGGCTTCGCCCCGCCGGAGCCCGGCCAGGACCCGCGCGCCATCGGCACCTGCGAGATCCTGTGGAACCTGATGGATTTCACGCCGGAAGGAAGGCCGAACTGGCACGAGCAGCTGCAATATGGCGAGGCGTGCTGCCATTGACGGCAAGGCGCCCGGCGCAACTTCCGCTCCTCTGCGGCGTTGGAATCCCGAGGGAATCATTCCGA
Organism: Mesorhizobium sp. BR1-1-13; assembly: GCF_020165515.1. NCBI lineage: Bacteria > Pseudomonadati > Pseudomonadota > Alphaproteobacteria > Hyphomicrobiales > Phyllobacteriaceae > Mesorhizobium > Mesorhizobium sp. BR1-1-13. The sequence goes on along the minus strand of NZ_JAIUIH010000012.1, from coordinate 68,140 downwards.
TCGGAGATTGCAGATGAAAACGCTTCTGACCATGACCGCCGCGGCCTTGCTCGCCGCCGCGCCTGCAGCGCTTGCCCAGTCCACCGCCCAAACGACGCCGTTGGCGGCCGAGAGCAAGGTCGACACGCAGACCTTCATCAAGACGGTGCCCGGCGCCAACGAGTTCGAGATCCAGTCGAGCAAGCTCGCCGAGCAGAAATCGGCATCGGCCGACGTCAAGGCCTTCGCCAAACAGATGATTGAGGACCACACCAAGGCCGGCGAGGACTTCAAGGCGGCGCTCGCGCAGGGCCAGACCACCGCCTCGACCAAGCCGGCCGGCCCGGCGCTTCAGCCGAAAGAACAGGGCCAGCTCGACGAGCTCAAGGCCGCCAGCGGCAAGGACTTCGACACTAAATACATTATGATGCAGGCGGACGCGCACAAGCAGGCGGTGGCCCTGTTCAGCACCTACGCCCAATCGGGCGACGATCCGGCGATGAAGGAATTCGCCAAGAAGACGCTGCCGACGCTGAAGATGCATGAAAAGCACGTGAAGGAGCTGGGCGCCGCGCATCAGGGGTAAGGCGTTTCGACGGGAGCTGAACGGCAGGCGATAGCGCTCTACGGCGCCCCCTCTGCCGGACATCTCCCCCACAAGGGGGAGATTGGCAGTGCTTTCGGCCTTCGCCAATCTCCAACGTAGCTAGAAGAGAGCCGACGCCGAAGCCGCCAATCTCCCCCCAAGTGGGGGAGATGTCCGCCGTAGGGCGCCACGGCCGGATGTTTCACCGCTACGCGGCTGATGAGAGGGCGGTGTAGCTCTTCCCTTCTCCCACGAGGGGAGAAGGAAGAACCGCTCTGGCATTCAACCAGCAGCGCGATAAGCTCCCTTCAACCAAAGGGAGGATCACCATGAAAAAGGAAGTCATCGAAGTGCCGGTCATGTCGGACAAGGTGCGGGCGCTTGGCCTGCCCTGTTCGACGGCGGTGAAGGCCAACGGCTTCGTGTTCATCTCGGCGACGCCGCCGGTGGACATGGTGACCGGCGAGATGGTGCGCGGCGACATCGAAACCCAGACCGAGGCGTCGCTGAAGGCGCTGAAACACTGCCTGGAAGCGGCCGGCACCTCGCTGGAAAACGTGGTGATGGTGCGCATCTACGCTGTCAATTCCGGCTTCTACCATGCGATTAACCGGGTCTATGCCCGGTATTTCAGCGAGAACCCGCCGGCGCGAAGTTTCGTGCCGGTGGCTTCGTGGCCGATGGAGTTTGACATTGAGATTGAGTGTGTGGCGGTGGGGTGAGGCCATTGGCATCGCCATTCGTGCCGGCGAAGGAGTTTGACCTGTCCTGCTGTCAAATCTTCTCTAATTCACCCAGCAGCTTCTTGGCCTTTTGTACCCTCTCTTGCGTTGATTTATCCTCTTTTCTTTTGATGGTCTCTTTCCATGGGTCGATTTCAAATCCATTTTTAGACAGGAAATCTGCAGTTGCAGCCAATTCTATCGAAATAGAATCGTATCTTGAAAGCGTCTCCAAGATAGATATTCTCTTTTTATCATAATTCTCTTCTTTTAGTTTTGAATTAGAGGTAAATACGGCGTACTTTGTGCCATCTTTAGTTGTTTTCCACTCTAGGTTTAGATAGCCAAGAGCTTTGGCGTCGTCAACTCCTATAGAAATTTCGTCGCTATAGGGACCATAGTAATAATATTCAAAAATGAAATCATTTCCTACTCCAAGTTCTTCCAGAAAGTAGGCCGACTTTTGCAGTCTTGTTTTTCCAACGATTGAACCACCGTTCAATGCTACAATCTTCGCGACATAAGAAGCGATGTCACTCATCTTTCCGTCCTCCGTATAAGTCCTTCTATTTTTGCCTTTGCTTTTTCATCCCGCACATACACGCGATAGATCGATTTCTCTTGGAGCGCCTTCACGACATCTGAGCGGTCACTAAGGTCATCTGGTCTCGATCCGTCTGCGCGCATGATATGAATTTTAGAAAGCGCATCGGGAGAGCCATAACCTCGCCGTTTGTAGGGATTTCTTGAGGGTTGATCTTCGAAAATTTCAACCTCGTCGAAATCGCCATTTTCTTTTGCCTGGGTCAGTTGAGCGCGAAAGTGAGCAACCGCATTAGCGTCACCACGACCTTCAAAATGGTCAGAAATGTCGAGAGCCTTGTACAATTTCCTGGAGAGCAATCGCTGGGAGAGCTCGCCCAAAATGGCATCCTTGGACTCTGCCATGACGGAAAGGCTGCCCCACACGACGAAGTCGTCGGCCTTCAGGTATGAACTAAGGTCGCGATTCTGAACGAACGTCAGTATCGGATTTCCTTCACTCAACGCAGTCAACGGGGCGTTTCCTTCAGCGCACAGCGTCCCAACCCTACGTAGAACAGCCGACAGAATTTTCTCGGCTGAGCGAGTCGCTTTGTGGAAATATACAGCAAAATAGAGATGGAACAAACCAAGAACATACGATTCTGCAGCTTGGAATGCCTTGTGGCCCAAAACCAGGCTGTCGATGGTGGAATATGTCTCATCGTCGATGGCGAGCGGAATCGATCCAACCTCTAGGTTGGCCAATATCCACGAATAGTCGAAGCCGCCATGCTTGGCGCCCGTCATCAGTCGGTCACGGCGGACGTAGTCCAGCCTGTCAGCATCAAACTGACTTGAAACCACTGCGGCGTAAATGTCGCTTGGCGTATCTGCAATTAGGAGCTTCGATACAGCTTCTTGGAAATCAGCGCCACGGGATCTGAGAGCATTGCCGACTCGGTATCTCCCAGAATAATGTCAGAAGTCCATTGCTCGTGCTTTTTAAGCTTTGGAGGTCCTTTTTCTCCATTGCGCCTGGCATTGTCTTTGTTAAGAAGCTTTATCGCCTCTTCAAATGCATGACTAAACGGACCATGTCCTAGATCGTGGACCAATGACGCGGCTAAGGCAATCTCAGCCTTCTCTTGTTCGAATTTTTCGCCAATCCTACTAGAAATTAATCCAACAAGCTGTCGAGCGGTATGAAATACACCAATACTATGTGCAAAGCGCGTATGAGTGGCGCCTGGATAAACAAGTTCCGAAAAACCGAGTTGTTTTACACGCCGAAGCCGCTGAAATTCTCTCGTGTCTATCAGTTTCCAAAGAAATTGATCGAATTTACCTATATCAAACTCAATAAGATCGTGTAATGGATCTCGAATTCGTTGAGTTTTTGCCATAGTGCCGCGAATCACCCTGAGGGATTTTCACTCCAGCATAACAAAGATGCACAGAAAGTTAAAATTCATAAATTATTTACTCTCAACACCATGAAATGGTTAATCCGTCTCACGCAAAATACTCCTGCAACGGCCTGACCTCAAGGCTCCCCGCCTTCAGCGCCGCGATCGCCTCTGCCACCGCAGCAGCCCCCGAGAGCGTCGTGTAATAGGGCACCTTCTGCATCAGCGTCGCTCGCCGTAGCGACTTGGAGTCCGACACCGCCTTCTGGCCATCCGTGGTGTTGAAGACGATCTGCACCTGGCGGTTGCGGATGGCGTCCTCGATGTGGGGGCGGCCTTCCAGGACCTTGTTGATCTTTTCCGCCACGACGTCGTTTTCGGCGAGGAAGCGGGCGGTGCCTGAGGTCGCCATCACCTTGAAGCCGAGGCCGGCGAGGCGCTTGACCGCCGGCAATATGCCTTTCTTGTCCTCGTCGCGCACCGAGACGAACAGGGTGCCGGAGCGGGGGAGGTCAACACCCGCCCCCAACTGGCTCTTGGCGAAGGCGAGGGCGAAATCGCGGTCGAGGCCCATGACCTCGCCGGTCGAGCGCATTTCCGGTCCGAGCAATATGTCGACGCCGGGGAAGCGGGCGAAGGGGAAGACGGCTTCCTTGACCGCGATGTGGCCGGGATTGCGCGGGTCCGGCATGGCGCCGTAATGGGCGAAGGCGTCTTCCAGCGTCTCGCCGGCCATGATGCGGGCGGCGATTTTCGCAATGGGCCGACCGATGGTCTTGGCGACAAAGGGCACGGTGCGGGATGCGCGCGGGTTGACCTCCAGCACATAGACCGTGCCGTCCTTGATCGCGTACTGCACGTTCATCAACCCGCCGACATTGAGCGCGCGGGCCAGGCTTGCTGTCTGGCGCTCCAGCTCGTCGACCAACTCGGAGGGCAGCGAATGAACGGGCAGCGAGCAGGCACTATCGCCCGAATGGATGCCGGCCTCCTCGATGTGCTCGAGAATGCCGGAGACAAAGGTCGCCTTGCCGTCGCAGAGGCAGTCTACATCGACCTCGATGGCGCCTGACAGATAGGTGTCGAACAGCAGCGGGTTCTTGCCCAAGAGCGTGTTGATCTGGCCGGTCTTGTCGTTGGGGTATTTCTGCTTGATGTCCTCCGGCACCAGGCCGGGCACGGTGTCGAGCAGGTAGGTCTGCAGCATGCCCTCGTCATGGATGATCTGCATGGCGCGGCCGCCCAGCACATAGGAGGGGCGCACCACCAGCGGGAAGCCGAGCTCGCCGGCGACGAGGCGGGCCTGCTCGACCGAATAGGCGATGCCGTTCTTCGGCTGGCTGAGATTGAGCTTGTGCAGCAGCTTCTGGAAACGGTCGCGGTCCTCGGCCAGATCGATCATGTCGGGCGAGGTGCCGAGGATCGGGATGCCGGCCTTCTCCAGCGCATCGGCGAGCTTCAGCGGCGTCTGGCCGCCGAACTGGACGATGACGCCGACCAGCTCGCCCGAGGCCTGCTCGGCGCGCAGGATCTCCAGCACGTCCTCCGCCGTCAGCGGATCGAAGTACAGACGGTCCGAGGTGTCGTAGTCGGTCGACACGGTCTCGGGGTTGCAGTTGACCATGATCGCTTCATAGCCGGCGTCGCGCAGCGCAAACGCCGCATGGCAGCAGCAATAGTCGAACTCGATGCCCTGGCCGATGCGGTTCGGCCCGCCGCCGAGGATGACCACCTTCTTGCGCGACGAGACCTGCGCCTCGTTGGCGAGCTGGCCGGCAAACGGCACTTCATAAGTGGAGTACATGTAGGCGGTGGGCGAGGCGAACTCGGCGGCGCAGGTGTCGATGCGCTTATAAACCGGATGAACGTCGAGCTTTTCACGAATCTTCTGAACGACTTCCACGTCGCTCTTCGTCAATGAGGCGAGGCGGGCGTCCGAAAAACCCATGGCCTTCAGCATGCGCAGATTGGCGGCGTCCTCAGGCAGGCCGTGCTCCCGGATGCGGGCTTCCATGGCCAGGATGCCGGCGATCTGCTCGAGGAACCACGGGTCGATCTTGCACATTGCGTGCACGTCTTCCAGCGAGGTGCCCATGCGGATCGCCTGCGCCACCATGCGCAGCCGGTCCGGCGTCGGCGTGCCCAGGGCGGCGCGGATGGCGTTGCGATCGTCGGCGCTGTTGGCCGAGCCGAGGTCGGGGATCTCGATCTCGTCGAGACCGGTGAGGCCGGTCTCCAATCCACGCAAAGCCTTTTGCAGGGATTCCTGGAAGGTGCGGCCGATGGCCATCACTTCGCCGACCGACTTCATGGCGGTGGTCAGCACCGGCTCTGCGCCGGGGAATTTTTCGAAGGCAAAACGCGGGATCTTGGTGACGACGTAGTCGATCGACGGCTCGAACGAGGCGGGCGTGGCGCCGCCGGTGATGTCGTTCTCCAGTTCGTCCAGCGTGTAGCCGACGGCAAGCTTGGCCGCGATCTTGGCAATGGGGAAGCCGGTCGCCTTGGAGGCCAGCGCGGAAGAGCGCGAGACGCGTGGGTTCATCTCGATCACCACCAGGCGGCCATCGGCCGGGTTGACGGCGAACTGCACGTTGGAGCCGCCGGTCTCGACGCCGATCTCGCGCAGCACCGCGATCGAGGCGTTGCGCATCATCTGATATTCTTTATCGGTAAGGGTCAGGGCAGGGGCGACGGTGATGCTGTCGCCCGTATGCACGCCCATCGGGTCGATGTTCTCGATCGAGCAGACGATGATGCAATTGTCCGCTCTGTCGCGGACGACCTCCATCTCATACTCCTTCCAGCCGAGCACACTCTCCTCGATCAGCACTTCGGTGGTGGGCGAGGCGTCGAGGCCGGACTGGACGATGTCGAAGAATTCGGCCCTGTTGTAGGCGATGCCGCCGCCGGTGCCGCCCATGGTGAAGGAGGGGCGGATGATGGCGGGCAGGCCGACATGGTCGAGCGCCTGGGCGGCGATCGCCATGGCATGGCTGATATAGCGCTGCTTGCGGTCGCCTTCGCCGAGGTTCCAGCTTGTTTCCAGCGCATCGAGCGCGGCGTCGAGATTGTCGGGTTTCTCGGCCTTCAGCGCCGCGCGTTCGGCCTCATGCGTCTTGCGGTCGGCATTCTTGACGTCGGTGGCGTTGGCCAGCATCGACTTCGGCGTTTCCAGGCCGATCTTCTTCATCGCCTCGCGAAACAGTGCCCGGTCCTCGGCCTTGTCGATGGCCGTGGCGTCGGCGCCGATCATCTCGACATTGTAACGGTCGAGCACGCCCATGCGGCGCAGCGACAGCGCGGTGTTGAGCGCGGTCTGGCCGCCCATGGTCGGCAGCAACGCATCCGGGCGCTCCTTGGCGATGATCTTGGCCACGACCTCGGGGGTGATCGGTTCGATATAGGTGGCATCGGCCAGTTCCGGGTCGGTCATGATGGTGGCCGGGTTGGAATTGACCAGGATGACGCGAAAACCCTCCTCCTTCAGCGCCTTGCAGGCCTGCGTGCCCGAATAGTCGAATTCGCAGGCCTGGCCGATGACGATGGGGCCGGCCCCGATGATCAGGATCGACTTGATGTCGGTGCGTCTTGGCATCTTTATGAATTCCGTTCGGCGAGCGGCTTGCACGAAAAACCGGGACGGGAGACCCGGCCGGTTGTGCTTGCGATTCTGGTATCAGGCTAGGAGGGCCTTATAGGGAAGAGTTTTGCCGGATGTAACCCCGAAAATGCAGGCGAGTAGGGCAGTAGGGCAGTAGGGCAGTAGGGCAGTAGGGCAGTAGGGCAGTAGGGCAGTCACTCCAGGCACTTCACATATTGCCTTACTGCCCTACTCCCCTTCCAAAACTATTTCCCAAACGCCACCGCGTCCGTAATCTCGAATCGTTCGGAGAAGCCGACGCGGATCATGCTGAGACTGCCTTCGCGGGTGAAGCGGAAATCGCTGTCGCCGTCGGAGCCGGCGGGCAGTCCGCCGTAGAAGGAGATGACGCGGCTGCCGCCGTCGGGCCAGGTCACGGTGACGTCGGCCTTGTCGCTGCCCTTGTGCTCGACGCTTGCCGCGCAAAGGGTCATCGGCTGGCCAACATTGCGCGCACAGGGAATTTCAATGGCGACACCTCCGGCGGTGGCCTCCGCCTGTGCCGGAGTCTCCCCAGTGGGCGGCGGTTCATTCGCCACCAGCGCCAGGCCGTAGGCATCCTGCATGGCGATCACTGCGGCGGATTTCGGCGTGGTTGCGGGAGCAGCCGCATTATCGGCTCCGCCCAGCCTCGCCGTCAGATCGGGCGGCAAGGCGGGCGGTGGCTGAGCGCCCGCGGGGCTGGCGGTTGCGGCGTCGAGCGCCTGGCCTGCATTGTTGGTCACGGCAGCGGACGCATCCGCCTGATCCGGATCGGGCGGCGAAGCCGGATTGACGGGGTTCAGGTAGCGGGCAGGGGTCCAGCCGCTGATTTTCGGGTTCTCGGCCTCGACCTTGCACCATTGCCGGCCGTCTACGTCGATGCAGCCGAGATTGTTCACGCTGGCGCCATTGGCCAGCCGCGCCTCGGTCTTGCCGATCGGCGATGGCTGGGCGCGGACGTTGAGGAGATCGTCGGGAGCGAGGCCGGTTACGATGGAGATGAACGGCCCCTCTTCGGCATGGGCCACCGTCAGAAGCAAAGGAGCGGCGATCAGCGCGAAGAGCGTCGTTCGGAGCGTAGACCGGCGCTTCATCGCTTCGCCGTGGCCGATAGATTGCATTACCAAAGGCACCGCCAGATACGAAAACGCCGCCACACGCGAAGCCGATTTTATAGGCGACGACGCTGCGCCATGTCCAGAAGCGAGATTTTCTTCCGGCAGGGACGGATCTGCGTGAAGGCGATCATCGGAGGAGCACTCGCCGGAAAACTCCTGGTCATCCTCAATGCAAAAGCACGCGATGCGCGCAACGAGTTCGCAATTGCAACTTGACATCCCAGACAGTCGCTCTCCCCCGCTTCGCGAGGGAGGGGAAAGGGTCAGGCCGGCACTTCCATATCGTGGCCGCCGACCGCCGGCAGCGCCGGGTCGTCGCCGGCAGCGGCAATGACGCTGTCAAGCAGGCCGGGGAAGCGGGCATCGAGATCGGCGCGGCGCAGCGTGATCATGCGGTTTGTGCCGGCCACTTCTGCACGGGTCACGCCGGCCTCGCGCAGCTTTGCCAGATGGTAGCTCAGATTGGTCTTCGAGCCGAGATCGAGGAATTTGCTGCAGTTCAGCGGCACGCCTTCCTTGCTGGCGAGATAACGCACGATCGCCAGCCGCGTCGGGTCGCCGAGCACGGCGAGCACGATCGGCAGGCTGATCTGGTCCGTATTGGGATGTGGCAGGCTCATGGCTGCAACGTAAGCACAGTTCCGGCCGATTTCAACGCATCCACTCCGCGTCTGCCGTGCACTCCGCTCTCCCTTTCACGACCGTGCTGACACAGGGCTGTCAGGATGGTTGTGCTAATTTTTCCTGGCTTCATTGACATCCTGCCGGGTTATGTCCAATTGTTCAATAACTTTTGAACTAAGGACACATCGCCATGGACAAGCGGATCTTCTGGCTTGCGCTCGGATCGTTTGCGATCTCGACCGAAGGCTTCGTCATCTCCAGCCTTCTGCCCGACATCGCCAGGGATGCCGGCATCTCCATCCCGCTCGCCGGCACGCTGATCACCGCCTTCGCGCTCGCCTATGCGGTCGGCACGCCGATCCTGGCGACGCTGACCGGCGAATGGGACCGGCGCCGCGTCATCCTGTGGACGCTGGTGTTCTTCGTCATCGGCAATGTTGCCGCGGCCTTGAGCTCCTCCTTCGAAGTGCTGCTCGCCGCGCGCATCATCATGGCGCTGTCGTCGGGCCTGTTCGCGGCGACCGCGCAAGGCACGGCGGTGGCGCTGGTCGATGACCACCACCGGGCCCGCGCCATTGCCGTCGTCGTCGGCGGCACCACGGTGGCGGTGGCGGTGGGCGCTCCGCTCGGTGCGCTGGTCGCGGCGATAGCCGGCTGGCGCGGAACGTTCTATGCCATCGCAGGCCTCGGCGCGCTCGCCGGCGCCATCCTCTGGTACCGGCTGCCGCGCGGCATCATCGGCACCAAGCTGCCGCTGAAGCGCCGGCTGGCGGCGGCAATGCGTCCCGGCGTTATGCCGATCCTGGTGACGACCACGCTTGCCCTCATCGGCGCATTCACAGTGTTCAGCTTCATCGCGCCGCTGGCCATCGAAGCCAGCGGGCTCTCCCCGATAGCGCTGCCCGGAATGCTGCTCGCCTTTGGTGTCGGCGCCGTGATCGGCAACATCGCCGGCGGCCAGGCCGCGGACCGCTTCGGCGCCACGCGCACCGTCGGCTGGTCGCTGGCGCTGAGCGCTGCCATGCTCGTCACCTTCTCGCTGATCCCGGCCTTTCTGCCGCATCATCTCGCCGGGCCGGCGCTGATGGGCATGATGGTGCCATGGGGCATCGTCGGCTGGGCCTTCCCGCCGGCGCAGGCGAGCCGCATCATCAAGCTCGCCCCGGACGCCGCCCCGATCGTGCTGTCGCTCAACGCCTCCGCGCTCTATCTCGGCGTGGCACTAGGCGCGGTGGTTGGCGGCGCCGTGCTGCGCTATGGCGGGCCGGCCGATCTCGGCCTCATCGCGGCCGTCTTCCCGATCGTCGGGCTCGGCATCGTGCTGGCCGGCCGGATGCTGGCGCGGCCGGTCGCCATGCCGGCGGAGTAGAGGGCGCCGAGCTTTTCGTCGCTGGTTCTATCGCGGCCGCTTCAGCTGGAAGGAGCGGCCGCCGGCATTTCGAGTTCCAGAGAGGCCACAGCATCCAGCGTCGCACGCAGCTTCGCGGCTTGCTCCGCGCCGATCATCTCCTCGAAGCGCTGCTGGGCGACACTCCACAACCTAATCGCCTCTTCGAGCTTGGCCTGGCCGTGCGGCGTCAGCCGGACGCGCTTGACGCGGCGATCGTCCTTGTCGGGGAAGGTTTCGACATAGCCGTCGCGGACCAGCGGCTTCAGCGTGTGGCCGAGCGCGGAGAGATCCATGATCAGCGCATCGGCAACGGTCCCCATCGCCGGTTCGCTGCTGGCACCGATCTGAAAGAGCAGGCCAAATTGCGTGCCTTTCAGCCCGGAAGGCGCAAGTGCGTCGTCGTAGAAGCGGCCGAGCCTGCGCGCGGTGCGCCGCAAGGTGGCATTGTTGCACCGGCTGAATCCCGGTTGCTGAAGGTCGGTCATGTCAACTCCTCGCTGGCAAAGACTGTGCCAGCCTGCCGCAGAAATAGTTTTCGCGGCCGCCGTTGACAAGATAGTGGCATATACCTATTTCGCCAAAAGTGGCATATGCCATCAATTGACGATCGAGAAGCTCGGCAGCCGGCGCATCCGTCGAAGCCGAACCAGAGCGAAGAGCGAAAAGGAACAACACAATGAGCAAGAATGAGAACAAGGGCACGGCCGTCATCACCGGCGCCTCCTCCGGAATCGGCGCTGTCTATGCCGACCGGCTGGCGGGGCAGGGACATGACTTGGTGCTGGTGGCGCGCCGCGCCGACCGGCTCGAGGATTTGGCTGAAAGGCTGCGCTATGCCTACAGCCGCAAGGTCAGCGTGATCAGTGCCGATCTGGCCGACGACGATGATGTGCGGCGGGTGGAGCGGGCGATATCGACGGATGACAGCGTCACGCTGTTGGTCAACAATGCCGGGCTTGGCGGTGCACAGGTGGTTGCGACGGCTGACGCCGATGCGGCTGAACGCATGATCAAGGTCAATGTCATCGCTTTGACGCGGCTGACCCGCGCGGTGCTGCCGGGATTTCTCGCGCGCAACCGCGGCGCTATCGTCAACATCGCCTCGGTGCTGGCCTTCGACACCTCGTTCGGCGGCATCTACAGCGGCACCAAGGCCTATGTCGTCAACTTCACCGAAGCCCTGCAGCGCGAGGTCGCCGGCACCGACGTACAGGCGCAGGTGGTGCTGCCGGGGGCGACCCGGACCGATTTCTGGGAAGCCGCAGGAAGCGATATCGACCAGCTTCCGAAGGAAATCATCATGACCGCCGACGATATGGTCGATGCTGCCCTTGTCGGCTTGGCCAGGGGCGAAGCCGTCACCGTGCCCGCGCTTGCCGATACGGCCAAGCTGGACGCCTTCCTTGGCGCCCGGCAGATCTTCTACGGCAGCCTGCACGCCGACAAGCCGGCCGCGCGCTACGCGGTTTGACGAGATTTGGGTTCCTCGCCTCGCCTTGCGGGGGCGAGGAACCCAGGTTCTGCAGGCCCATCTTACGCCTGCCGCCACATCGGAATGATCGATGCCGCCAGCACCAGGCCAAGCAGGATATTGAGCGCGCGCCATTGCCGCTCGGTCTTCAGCAGCCGGGCGAGCAGCATGCCGGCCACACACCATAGCGACAGCGAGAAGGCGGCGGTGAGGCCGAAGGTGGAGCCGAGCAGCAGCGCCAGCCGCGCCGGCCCGTCGGCGAGTGCAGCGAAGGATGCCGCGGCTCCAAGCCCCATCGCCCAACCCTTGGGGTTCATCCACTGAATGCCGGCACCGCCGAGAAAACTGTTCGGTTTGACCATCGTCAGGTCGAACTTGGGCGCCCCGGCACGACCGATCTTGAGCGCCAGCCAGACAAGGTAGAGTGAGCCGGCGATCTTCATGGCAAGCTGCAAGGACGGCATGGCGAGAAGCAGGCCGGCCAGTCCGGCGGCCGCCGCCCCGGTGACTGTGGCCAAGCCGGCCGCGCTGCCGACCACCAGCGGGATAGAGCGGCGAAAGCCGAACTGCGCGCCCGACGCCGTCGACAAGGTGGTGGCGATGCCGGGCGTGCTGGTCGCCACCAGGGCGAACAGGATCAGGGGGATGACGGGGTGGAGCATGCGGCGTCCTCTGTCGGAGGCCCCATGTTAGATGCATCCGCATATCAGTAAATGCAATGTTTGCCATGACAAACATTAGCATCTATAATGCATGCATGATCCGCAACCTCGATACGACGCTCATGCGAACCTTCGTCACGGTCGCGGACAAGGCCAGCATGACGGCGGCGGCCAATGCGCTGCACCTGACCCAAGGCGCCGTAAGCCAGCAGGTCCGGCGACTGGAGGAGGCACTCGGCCGCAGCCTGTTCGAGCGCGACCGGCGCGGCTTGCGGCTGACCTCTTCCGGCGAGCGGCTGTTCGGCAAGGCAAAGCGGCTGCTCAGCCTCAATGACGAGATATGGGCCGAAATGGCTGCCAATGCCGTGGCCGGCCATGTGCGGTTCGGCGTGCCTTACGACCTTGTCGGCACAACGCTGGCGCCGGTGCTGAAGACCTATGCGCAAACCTATCCGCAGGTCGAGATATCGCTGGTCTGCGCCTCCTCACCGGAATTGGCCGCGGCGCTCGCGGCCGGCACCCTCGACCTGGCGGTCATCGAGGAACCGGTAGGGGCATCGGATGGCGAATGCCTCGCCATCGATCGGCTGGTGTGGGTCGGGGCCAAGGGGGGTGTCGCGCGTGCCAAGCGCCCCCTGCCGGTCTCGATGGTCGCCGACAGCTGCGCCTTCCGGCCGGTGGTGCTCTCGGCGCTCAACGAGCATGGGCTGGAATGGCGCACCGTGTTCGAGAACGGCAATATCGACGCGACGACCGCAACGGTGCGTTCCGACCTGGCCGTCACAACCTGGCTAGCCTCCACGGTGCCGGCCGATCTCGACATATTGCCGTCCGGGTCCGGCCTGCCGCCGCTGCCGAATTTCTCGATCAACCTGCATCTGCCGAGGCACGGCGTCGGCCCGGCGGCGCAGGCGTTCGCACGGCATATACGCGACGGGCTGGCGCGCCGGCCGCAGGCAGCTTGAGGGATTTTTCAGAACCTGGTTTCCTCTCCTCCACGTTCGTGGAGAAGAGAAAAAGAAGCGTTTACTTCCAGGTCCTGCGCCGCTCGAGCTCGGCGTCGGATGGCTCCCCCGTGACAAAGGAACCGGTCTTGATTTCGCCGGCGCGCTCGTAGGTCGCCGTGATGACGCCGGTGTTGGAAGTCTGCGAGCGGGTCAGCTTGAAGGCGGCCGGAATCGCGTCATCGCCGAACAGCCGCTTGCCCTTGCCCAGCAACAGAGGGAAGATCATCAGCCGAATTTCGTCGACCAGCCCATTGGCTAGCAGGGTCCGGATCAGATTGCCCGATCCCTGGATGAGCAGGTCAGGTCCCTCTTCCTGTTTGAGGCGGCGCAACGCCGGGATGATATCAGGCCCAAGCGATTGCGTGTTCTGCCAGGTGAGCGAATCCGGATGATGCGTCGCTACGTATTTGGTCGCAGGATTGAAGGCATCCGCGATCGGATCTTTCTGATACGGCCAATACGCGGCGAAGATGTCGTAAGTTCTGCGGCCGAGCAAGAGGGCGAAGGGTTTGGAGAATAGTTCATCCATCGCCGCGCCCGCCACTTCGTCAAAATAATGGAACGTCCAGCCGCCGAACTTGAAGCCGCCGACGGGATCCTCCTCCGGGCCGCCCGGCGCCTGCATGACGCCGTCGAGGCTGATGAATGTCGCCGCTATGATCTTTCTCATGGGATGCTCCTCCTGTTTCGATCCACGCCGTCGGGCCGGACTTCAGCCCAAGGACGGATGACTGGCTGGCCGTCCGACAGCGCGTGCCGAATTTCGGTGCGTCAGCCCCGAGGCCGCGCATCGAGGCTGCGTGACGAAAACCAGACATGCTCAAAGATTGCGGTGGCGGTGCGGTCCGGCAACTTGTCCGCCGTCAGCCAGATCGAGCGGCTGCGCGCGGCCTGGTCGCGTGTCGGGATTTTTGCCGCGAGACTTGCAACCGAGGCGCCGGAGCAAGGGATGAACCAGGAGCGCATGAAAGGGTCGCAGGCAAAGCCTTTTTCGGTGCGGGTCACCAGAACGGCCAGGGGAACGCGCTCGGCCGGGCGCCACGGGAAGATCATCCGGCCCTCCGGCTTCAGCGCCTTGAGCCAGCCGGGTGGAGGTGCCGCGACGCCGGCATTGACATAGATGACATCCGATGGCGGTAAATCCGATGTGACGGCATCGCCAGGAATGACAGCGACGTTCTCGTAGGCCGCAAGGTTTGCCTTGGCCCGCAAGGCAAGATCGGCGTCCAGTTCGAAGGCGGCAACGGTGCCGCCAGGTGAAACCAACCTGGCCAGCAAAGCCGTGTAGTAGCCGGTGCCCGCGCCGATGTGAGTGACAGCCTCGCCGGGTCTGGGCGCGAGTTTCCCGATCCACATGGCGTGCAGGAACGGCTCGCCATTGTTGATGCCCTTGTCGGCATCGAGCACCACCAGCACGTTCTGGTAGATGAAGCTGGGATCGGCGCTCGGCGTCTCTATAACGCCTTTGCCGGCGACGATCGTCCATGGGCCGGGACCGACAAACGCCTCGCGCGGCACGGCCGCGAACACCTCTTCAAGACGCGGATCGGCGGAATGCGCCTGGGCAGCCATCAGCTTGGCATAGAAGCTTCGGGATTGGGCTATCGTGGTCATGACCGACCGGAAAATAGCGCGGGCCGCGTCTTTGTCGCGGCCGATCTCAGCCGATCCCGAACAGCGTGTCGTAGAGCAGCTTGAAGTTGAGCACCAGGATGATGGTGGCGACCACCCAGGCGAGCGCCGCAATGCCGCGCGGAATGGCGAGATTGCCCATCTTCTTCCTGTCAGAGACGAACTGGACCAGCGGGATCACCGCGAAGGGCAGTTGCATCGACAGGATCACCTGGCTGAACACCAGCAACTGGCCGGTGCCCTTTTCGCCGTAGAGTGCGGTGACGACCACGACGGGGATGATGGCGAGGCCGCGCGTCAGCAGGCGCCGCGCCCATTGCGGGATGCGCAGGCGCAGGAAGCCTTCCATGACGATCTGGCCGGCAAGCGTGGCGGTCACCGTCGAGTTCAGGCCGGAGGCAAGCAGCGCCACGGCAAACAGGATCGAGGCGATGCTCAGGCCGAGCAGCGGCGACAGCAGTTCGAAAGCCTGGCCGATCTCGGCGACGTCCTGATGGCCGGTGTTGTGGAAGGCGACCGCCGACACGATCAGGATCGAGGCGTTGACGAACAGGGCCAGCATCAGGGCGATGGTCGAGTCCGTCGTTGCCCATTTGATGGCGTCGCGCTTGCCCTTGTCGGTGCGTTCATAGGCGCGGGTCTGCACGATCGAGGAGTGCAGATAGAGATTGTGCGGCATGACGGTTGCGCCGATGATGCCGATGGCGATGTAGAGCATCGCCGGATTGGTGACGATTTCGGATGACGGCACGAACATCGAATGCAGGATCGTGCCGGCCGGCGGCGCGGCGACGAAGATCTGGATGGCAAAGCAGCTGAAGATGATGACCAGGAGCGCGACGACGAAGGCTTCGAGATAGCGGAAGCCCTTGTTCATCAACAAAAGCACCAGGAAGGCGTCGAGCGCGGTGAGCATGGCGCCGCCGATCAGCGGAATGCCGAACAGGAGTTGCAGCGCGATCGCGGTGCCGATCACTTCGGCGAGGTCGCAGGCGATGATGGCGAGCTCGCAGGCGATCCACAGCACGAAGTTGACCGGACGCGGGTAATATGTGCGGCAGGCCTGGGCGAGGTCGCGGCCGGTGGCGATGCCGAGACGCGCGGCCAGCGCCTGCAGCAGGATCGCCATCAGGTTGGACAGCATGATGATGAACAGCAGCGTGTAGCCGAACTGGGCGCCGCCGGCGAGGTCTGTCGCCCAGTTGCCCGGGTCCATATAGCCGACCGAGACCATGTAGCCCGGCCCCATGAAAGCGAATAGGCGGCGGAACCAGACGCCCGAATTCGGTACGGCGATCGACGAATTGACCTCGCGCAGGCTCGGCTGCTCATCGCCTGGCCTGTCGAACCGCCACGTGGCTCTGGCTATGGCGGTGGCGTCGGTCTCGGACATGGCGAATTCCGCTTGATGCAATGGAGGATGTCTCCTATCTATGCCACGGCTCAACATTATGCAATATGCTATATTTCATTGATCATGCTTTTGTGATGTGATCGATCGTGCTCCGACGCGGCGGCGATGCGGTTGCGCCTGGGCCCGAATGCAAATAAACGCCAGGATTGTCGGGGCCCGTGCTATGAATGCGGGCCGATTCAATCTTCGGGCAGCCAAGGAGGAGCGCGTATTGGCGCTGAAGAACAGACCGGTCCCGCGTGAGCCGCTGCCCGATGCCGATGTCCATTCGGAAGGGTTCCGGCAGACGCGCGAAGCGCGCCGCGGCGCGCTCGTCGAGGACTATGTCGAGTTGATCGCCGACCTGATCGAGGACGGCAACGAGGCCCGCCAGGTCGACATCGCAGCCAGGCTGGGGGTCGCTCAACCGACAGTGGCCAAGATGCTGACCAGGCTGTGTGCCGACGGGCTGGTCTCCAGAAAGCCCTATCGCGGCGTGTTCCTCACCGAAGCCGGCCGCAAGGTCGCGGAAGAGAGCCGCATTCGCCACCAGACGGTGGAGGCTTTTTTGCGTTCGCTCGGCGTCAGCGCCGAGACGGCGCGCATCGATGCCGAGGGCATAGAGCACCATGTCAGCGCCGAGACGCTGGAAGCGTTCCGCAAGGCGATGACGGCGGGCTAGGGACTTTGCCAAGCCGTTGGGCTCGTTTCGCCGGCGATGCCATAGACATTCCGCAGTCGCGGCCAGAGCAGCGGAGCCATCATGCCAGCATGGCCACGGCTGCGAAAAATGCTGTGACTTGGCGCAACCATTGAGATAATTGTTATGAGGTGGAGCCGGCCTCGCGCCGGATCGACCAGTAAATTCGCAGCGCGGGGAGTTGCCATGCTCTGGAGAGGCCGTCGTCAGAGTGACAATGTCGAGGACCAGCGCAGCAGCGGCGGCGGCGGATTTGGGGGCGGCGGACCCGGCCAGTTCCGCATTCCGATCGGCGGCAGCAGCGGCGGCGGCATGTCGATCTCGACCATCATCATCCTCGTCGTGCTCTATTTTGGCCTGAAAGCCTTCGGCATCGATCCGATCCAGGTGCTGAGCGGCGGCGGTGGAGGCCTGCTGCCTGGCGGTGGCGAGATAACGGACAACAGCGGCAGCCAGGACGGCGGCACCGGTGCGCCGGCTTCCGACGAGATGAAGCAGTTCGTAGCAACCGTGCTGGCCGAGACCGAGGACACATGGACCGGCATTTTCAAGGCCAACGGACTGACCTATGAGGACCCTAAGCTGGTGCTGTTCAGCGGGCAGATCCGTTCGGCCTGCGGCTTCGCCTCGTCGGCGGCCGGACCGTTCTATTGCCCCGGCGACCACAAGGTCTATCTCGACATGACATTCTTCCAGCAACTGGACCAGCAGTTCGGCGCCTCGGGCGAGTTCGCGCGGGCCTATGTGATCGCGCATGAGGTCGGCCATCACGTGCAGAATCTGACCGGCATCATGTCCAAATTCAACCAGATGCGGCAAAGCATGGGCGAGGCCGAAGCCAACCAAATGTCGGTGCGCGTCGAGCTTCAGGCCGACTGCTTCGCCGGCGTCTGGGCGCATTACACGGCGCAGAAGGGCATATTGGAGCAAGGCGATATGGAAAGCGCGCTCAATGCCGCCAGGCAGATCGGCGACGATACACTGCAGAAGAAAATGCAGGGCTATGTGGTGCCGGAAAGCTTCAACCACGGCACGTCGGCGCAGCGGCAGACCTGGCTGGCGCGCGGCTACAAGAGCGGCAAGCTTTCCGACTGCGACACGTTCAACAACCCGATCTGAGCATCCGGTTCTGTCACGGGTGACCTGACGGCAAGGATGTCGTCAGGGGATGTCAGGATGCAAACGTCCTGCTTGTTCCCTCATTGTTCCTGACGGCCGGCTCGCCTATAAGTGCCTCCGCCTGCGCGCCAGGCGCCGGGAAGGAGCAGACGAACCCATGATGGATCCCAAAACCGCAAAGCGGGGGCTTGCGCTCGTCTTCACGACGCTGCTCCTCGACATCATCGGATTCGGCATCATCATGCCGGTGCTGCCGGCCTATCTGCAGGAGTTGACCGGCGTCGGCGTCTCGGAGGCGGCGATCGAAGGCGGCTGGCTGTTCTTCGTCTATGCGGCCATGCAGTTCTTCTTCGCGCCCATCATGGGCGGGTTGAGCGACCGGTTCGGCCGGCGGCCGATCCTTCTCGCCTCCGTGCTGACGTTTTCCATCGACAATCTGATCTGCGCCCTAGCCTGGTCCTACCCGATGCTATTCATCGGGCGCGTGCTGGCCGGCATTTCAGGCGCCAGCTATTCGACCACATCAGCCTTCATCGCCGACATCTCGAACGATGAGAACCGGGCCAAGAATTTCGGCCTGCTCGGCATCGCCTTCGGCGTGGGCTTCGTCATCGGGCCGGTCCTTGGCGGGCTGCTCGGCACCTTCGGGCCGCGCGTGCCGTTCTATTTCGCCGCCGGACTTGCCTTTGTGAACTTCCTGATCGCGCTGTTCCTGCTGCCCGAAACGCTCGATGAAAAGCACCGCCGCCGCTTCGAGTGGAAGCGCGCCAACCCGGTCGGCACGCTTCTGCAGATGCGCCAATATCAAGGCATTGGCTGGATCGGGCTCGTCTTCTTCCTGATGACGCTCGGCCACATGATGTATCCGGCGGTCTGGTCGTTCGTCTCCAGCTATCGCTATGGCTGGAACGAGCGGCAGATCGGTTTTTCGCTCGGCGCTTTCGGCCTGTGCGGTGCCATCGTCATGGCAACGGTGCTGCCACGCATCATTCCCAGGCTTGGCGAGTGGAGGACGGCGGTTATCGGTCTTGCGTTCACGGCGCTCAGTGCTTTCGGCTACGCCTTCGCGACGCAGGGTTGGATGATTTATGCGGTGATCGTCGTCGGCTGCCTGGAAGCGCTGGCCGACCCGCCGCTCAGGAGCCTCGCCGCCGCCAAGGTGCCGCCTTCGGCGCAGGGTGAATTACAAGGCGCGATGACGTCGATCTTCTCGATCACATCGATCATCACGCCGCTGCTCTATACCGCGATCTTTTCCTGGTTCACCGGGCCAAGCGCGCCAGTGACCTTCGGCGGTGCGCCTTACCTGGTTGGCGCGGTTTTCCTGGTGCTGGCGCTCGTCGTCTTCGTTACGAAAGTGGCGAGGCCCGCGGCACTCGGAACCATCACCAAAGGCGTCGCGGAAGATGGGGCACGAGTATGAGGGTCTGTCGGGACTAAGCCCGTTCGGCCAGCAGTTCCTCGCCGCGCTTTTCGCGGATCAGGTTGACGAAGCGGCGGAACAGATAATGCGAATCCTGCGGGCCGGGCGAGGCCTCGGGGTGGTGCTGGACCGAGAATACCGGCCGGCCTGTCAGCGCGATGCCGCAATTCGAGCCGTCGAACAGCGAGACATGGGTTTCCTCGACGCCTGACGGCAGCGAGTCGGCGTCGACGGCAAAGCCGTGGTTCATCGAGACGATCTCAACCTTGCCTGTGGTGTGGTCCTTGACTGGGTGATTGGCGCCGTGATGGCCCTGATGCATCTTGGCGGTCTTGCCGCCCAGCGCCAGCGCCAGCATCTGGTGGCCGAGGCAGATGCCGAACACCGGAATCTCGGTCCTGAGCAGGTCCTGGATGACCGGCACGGCGTAGGCGCCGGTGGCTTCAGGGTCGCCGGGGCCGTTGGACAGGAAGATGCCGTCCGGATGCATGGCGAGGATTTCCTCGGCGCCGGTCTTGGCCGGAACCACGGTCACCTTGGCACCAAGCCCCGCAAGCAGGCGCAGGATGTTGCGCTTGACGCCATAGTCGATGGCGACGACATGCATGGAGGGCTCGTCCTGTTCGCCAAAGCCCTCGTCCCACACCCAAGGCGTCTCGCGCCACACCGAGGACTGGCCTGACGTGACCTCCTTGGCGAGGTCGAGGCCGATCAGGCCCGACCACGCGGCGGCGCGGCGTTTCAGGTCGTCGAGATCGAAGACGCCGTCGGGCGCATGCGCGATAACGGCGTTCGGCATGCCCTTTTCGCGGATAAGCGCGGTCAGCGCGCGGGTGTCGATGCCCGAGAGTGCGACGATGCCGCGCTTCTTCAGCCATTGGTCGAGGTGGCCGGCAGCGCGGTAGTTGGAGGGATTGGTGACGTCGGCCTTGAACACGGCGCCGACGGCGCCGGCGCGGGCGGCCGGATTGAGGTCCTCGATGTCTTCGCCATTGGTGCCGATGTTGCCGACATGCGGGAAGGTGAAGGTGACGATCTGGCCGGCATAGGACGGATCGGTCAGGATCTCCTGATAGCCGGTAAGCGCAGTGTTGAAGCAGACCTCGGCGACCGCCGAACCCGTTGCGCCCAGGCCGCGACCCTCAATGACGGTGCCGTCGGCCAGCACCAGCAATGCCGTCGGTTTCTCGGTGGCCCAAGCGGGGGTAGACGCGGTGTCGGCCATGGCGGCACTCCTATCAGGCCGCGCGCTTCAAAAAGGCCCGGCGGGCCATTTGCGCGGCAAACGGCGCGGAGCGGCGAATTCGCGGCCTCCACGCACTCAAGCTTCAGTTCATGCAAGGCCCAGTACATAGGGGAAGGGGGCAGGTCGGTCAATGATGATGGGAAATGCCGCTGCGATTTATTTCATTGAGCAATATCATAGGCTTGCCTCGACATATCAGGGTTTGCGTTGGCCTGCACCCGGCGCTATTGTCCGCGCCGACCGAAGGAGAGAGCACGATGCGCGCAAAAATCGCCGAATCCCTGAAGAGCGCGATGAAGGCGCAGGACAAGCACCGGCTGCCGACATTGCGGCTGATCCAGGCCGCCATCCACGATCGCGACATCGCCAATCGCGGTGCCGGCAAGGAGCCGGCCAGCGACGAGGAGATCCTGCAGATCCTGGCCAAGATGGTGAAGCAGCGCGAAGAATCGGCCAAGGCCTTCGAAGACGGCAAGCGTCCGGAACTGGCCGCGCAGGAGCGCGGCGAGATGGCGATCATCCGCGATTTCCTGCCGACGCAGCTCGACGATGCCGCAATCACCGCCGCGGCGCGCGAGGCGATCGCGGCGACCGGTGCCGCCAGCCAGAAAGACATGGGCAAGGTGATCGCGACGCTGAAGCAGAAATATGCCGGCCAGATAGATTTCGGCAAGGCGAGCGGCATCGTCAAGAGCCTGCTGCAGTAGGGTGCTGTGCTGCTCCCATTGGCTTGCAAAGTCCCGCAATTCGGCACTGCGGGCGAACCTCACGGCTCCTTGCAGATCGGCACCGGCTGCGGCGGCGGTGCCGGGTGGTCCTTCCTGTATTGGGCAATGATCGGCTCGAGCGTCTTTCGTGGCCAGAATTTCGGAGAGCCGATTTCCTTTAGGCAGGATGCGTTCCAATAGGGCCCAGCGCCCGACAGCGAACGACCCGCCGCCACGATTTGCGCAACGGCGGCGATGTCGCGCGATTCAGGGTAGATGTAGAGCGTCGTCGGATTGTCCTTCACCATCGGGATGATCTGCTGCGCATCCGCCGCCGACCAACTGGTGCAGCCATTGCTGCGGCCGCCGGCATAATCCACCAGCTTGCCGAACGGCACGTAGCCGGCATGGTCGGCATGCGAGCTGGCCGGGTCTTTGCGAAGACACATTCCCTTCAGCACCTCCGCCGGATGCCCGCCGATCACGCGCTGCCTGGCGTTCGCGGCCTCGCCCTCGCCATCGAACTGCACGAAGGTACGCATGAAAGCCACGTCCTGCTTCGCCGCGGTGCGATAATAGCCCTTGAACGAGGTTTTGGCCTCGCCGGTCATATAGGCGCCGCCGGCGGTCAGTGACGAATCCAGCGCATTGCCGAAGTTCTTCGCGCAGCGCTTGCCGTTGGCGAAATCGGCGATGCCCTTCAGATTCCGGCCGCTGCCGTGGCCTGCCGAGACCGCGCGAAACGCCTGGCTGGCCTCGCAGATGATGTAATAACGGTGACCCAGTTTGTTGTTCCCCAGATCGCTAGGGCGCGTCGCATCCATGGCGAAGTAGCAGGGATTGTTAACGGCTCCTGCGCCGACTTTCTTCAGGTAAAGCGCTCGGGCCCGCTCCAGGACCACAGCTGAGATCTGGCCATCACCTTCGCCGACATGGGCCTGCAGCCAGGCCGGAATGGCCGACGGCGCGGCAAAGGACCGTGCCGTCAAAGCGACGACAACGAGGAAGAGGCTGGCGACGACACCCAGCGGGATAGATATCAACCGCACCAGACCCGGTCTCCTGTCAAGCGTTTGTGTTTGGCGGTGAATCACCTCCGGCACGATCATAAATCGGCTTACGCCGGCCGGCGAAACACATCTTGTTCAGCATTCCCGGCACGTATGCGCGTTTTCGACCCGCCAGCATTAGGATATTGTCTGATTCCGGTGCGCCCACGCCTCCTCCCTCCGTCGGGAAAGCATCAGGCGCTGGATGTGGGACGGCGAGGCGTCAGGCTCGATCGGGCTGCGCTGGCAGAAGGGCACGTCGGCGCTGCCGCCGCACGTGCTTGGCCATATCGGCTACGCCGTGGTGCCGTGGAAACAGCGACGCGGCTACGCGACGGAAGCGCTGCGGCTGATGCTGGATGAGGCGAGGGCGGTCGGCCTGGCTCATGTCGACATCACCGCAAAACCTGGCAATTCGGCCTCGCACAAAGTGATCCTGGCCAACGGCGGCAGACTGGTCGAACGTTTCCTCGAAGATGCCGCCTATGGCGGAGCGGAGAGCCTGCGGTTCCGCATCGATCTGTAATGCGTTGGAGCTGCGCAGCCGCCAGGCGAGACATGGCTGTTCATCGCGTCGTGCTTGCGCCGGTGGACGCCTGGATCAGGCATGATCGGTGGTGGATGTCGTGGCGCGGATAATCTACTCAGCCGCTGCCGTCAGCGGTGGCGTGGCGTTGCTGCGCCACTCCCAGATGTGCGAGGCGAGCGCCACCGCGACGGCGACGAGCATCGCCACAGCGCCAAGCAGCGGCAGGCTGCGATAACCGTAGCCGCCATTGAGCATGGCGGCACCGAGCGATGCCGCGAGCGCTATACCGACATTGAAGCCAGATGGGATCAGCGAGGAGGCCAGGTTCGAGGCATCCGCAGTCCAGGACAGGATGCGGGTCTGGATCGGCGTACCGATGGCGAAGTTGAGGCCGCCCCAGATGACGATCGCCACGATCATCGGCACGGGATAGGGGCTGACGGCATAGATCACCGCAAGCGTCACCGCCTGCAGGGCCAGCATGGTGATCAGCGAGGGCATCAGCTTCCAGTCGGCTAGCCTGCCGCCGAGGAAGACGCCAAGCGTGGCGCCGACGCCGTTGAGCAAGAGCACCCAGGGCACCAGGTTCTCGTCGAGGCCGGTGATCTCGAGCAATGTCGGGGTGATGTAAGTGAACAGGCCGAACTGGCCGATCATCAGCATCAGCATCAGGATCAGCGAGGTCCAGACCTGCTGGCGGGCAAGCACGCGGACCTCGCGGGCGAGGCCGGCGGGTTTGGCCTGATAGCCCGTGGTGCGCGGCAAAAGGGCTGCCATGGCAAGCGTGGCCGCCACGCCCAATGCGCACATAACCCAGAAGGTCGCGCGCCAGCCCCAGATGTTGCCGATGGCAGTGCCCGCCGGCACGCCGATCACGTTGGAGACGGTGAGGCCCGACAGGATGACAGCCACCGCCATGCCGCGCTGGTCCTCGCGCACCAGCCCGACCGCCACCACCATGGCGACGCCGAAATAAGCGCCATGCGCGACTGCGACGGCAATGCGCAGAAGCAGCATCGAGGTGAAGTCGGGCGCCAGCGCGCAGGCCGCCTGACCGATGGTGAAGGCGACGGCGAGGCCGAGCAGCAAGGTCTTGCGCGGCAAGGACTTGGTGGCAAGCGCCAGAAGCGGACCGCCGATGGCGATGCCGCAGGCATAGCCGGAGACGAGGTAGCCCGATGTCGGAACCGAAACGCCAAGCCCTTGCGCCACCTGTGGCAGCACGCCGGCGATGACGAATTCGGTGGTGCCGAAAGCGAAGGCAGCGATGAACAGGGCGATGAGCGGAAGCGACATGGCGGGAATTAAATCCTCGAATGCAGGCCTCAAACCACGGATGCGCGCTGCCGGCAATCCAGAAATTTTTGTCGCCGCTTTAGCTTTTCTTGATCCCCGGGTTCAGAACGGGCTCTTGCGTCCATAAGGAATCTTCAGCCATGCCCGCTCATGAAAATAATAGAGCAGCGACTTGGTGAAGACTTCTGTCACGCCGATGGCGGCCGCCAGCTTGATGCTTCCGGTCACCACCAGCGAGATGATCATCGTATCGATGGTGCCGGTCACGCGCCACGAAAGCGCCTTGGCGAAACTGCGCGAATGGGTGTCCATCGATCTCCTCCGAAAGCTTTGGCTGATATGCCTAGCCCGAGCGATGGAAACGCGGCAATGGCAATTTTGCCGCCGAAGGACCGACGCCATGCAATTCTGCCGCAATACAATTTTCCGGCAGAGTGCGGCGCTCGTCCCTCTGCCCTTGTTTGTCGGGAAGTGGCGTCGCAAAGCGAGGTCGGATGAGGATGTTCCCCAAAGAGGGGGGAGTGTTGTTGATCAGCTCGCCTTCAACCTGGATCCGCCGAGAAGGCCGCGTTCTTCCAGCACGGGATAGGCCATCGAAGCCAGCAGCGAGTTGATCTGTTTGAGATCCCGGATGGTGTCGAGGTGGATCGAACTGGTCTCGACGCTTTTGGCAGTGCCTTCGCGCAGCCGCAGGAAATGGCTGGCGCTGGTCTCTTTTTCGGCGTCACGCAGTCGTTCCTTCTCCAGCACCAATTGACGCGCCGTCTCGGCATCGCGCGACACCAGCACGTTGAAGGCAAGCCGCGCATTGGCGAGCACCGAGGCGTGGAAGGCGCACAACTCGCTCCAGCCCTCGTCGGTGAATTCCAACCCACGGTCGAACTTCTTCTTCACGTGCACCAGCATGTTGCGTACGATGATGTCGCCGACCTGCTCCAGCTTGACACAGGCGCCGATCAGTTCCTGGCAGCGCAACGCCTCGTCCTCGGTGAGCGGGTTCTTGGTGACCTTGGCGAGGTAGAGCTTGATCGCCGCGTGCTTGCGGTCGACGCGGTCGTCAAGGGCGGCCAGCGCCTTGATCTTGTCGGCATCGGCGTTCTCGTAGAGCTCGATGATGCGCTTGAGCATGATCTCGACCGTCTCGCAGACCCGCACCACCTCGCGGGTGGCATTGGCCAGCGCCTGGCTCGGCACGTCGAGTGCGCTTTCGTTGAGCGCCGAGAGTTCGACCACGTCAAGCGTGGCGGCTGGCGCCTTGGTGCCGAGCGCCACGATTTTCTCCGAGGCGCGGTAAACGAGACCCGCCAGCGGCAGGCCGGCGAGCAGGATCAGCACATTGAACAGGATGTGGGCATTGACGATCTGGTCCGCTGCCGTCGCGCCAAGGAACGCGAAATGCGGCCTGAAGATCATGACCAGGATCAGCATGACCAGCGAGCCAAGCCCGCGCATCAAGAGGTTGCCGATCGGCACGACGCGCACTTCCGGGCCGGAGGAGCGGGTCAGCATGGGCGCGATGATCGACGAACCGAGATTGACGCCCAGGATAAGGACGACGCCGAGTTCGGGCGTGATCAGGCCGCGGCCCGCCAGCGTCGCCATCAACAGGACCGCGGCGATGCTCGATTGGAATAGCCAGGTGATCAGCGCCGCCAGCAGATAGGCGGTGATGGAATCGCCGGAGAAGTAATTGATGATGACCGGCATCAACTGGCTGTTGCGCAGCGGCTCGGATGCCTGACCGATCATTTCCAGCGACAGGATCAAAAGGCCGATGCCGACCAGGATGCGACCGGTCTGGCGCCAGTCGCGCCGCTCGGTGGCCATGAACATGACCGTGCCGGTGATCAGGCAAAGCGGCACCAGCAGCGTGAGATCGAAGGTGAGCAGCTTGACCACCAGGGCCGAACCGATCTCGGCGCCACGGACGGCCAGTTGCCCGGCCGCGCCCGAGACAATGCCGGAGCCCGCGAAGGAGCCGACCAGCAGCGTGACGGCGGTGGAGCTCTGCAGCGCTATAGCGAGGCCGGTGCCGGCCAGCACCGCCATGACAGGATTGCGCATTGTGGCGCGCAGCTTGTGGCGCAGCACGTCGCCATAGGCGCGCTCGACGCCGGTCTTCACCATGCGCGTGGCAAACAGCATCAGCGCCACGGCGCCGGCCAGATGCAGAAGAACCACGGAGCCGCTCATTGCGGCGCACCGATACTGATGAGGCCGGCGACACGGGCAGCGCGGCGGCCGGGGGGAAGAGGAGAGGTGCGAATCATGATCATGGCGTTGGCCGATAATAGCTCGAATATTTTAGCCGGATAATAAAAATTTGTCGATTTCAAGGGCTCCCCGCGCGCGACGGGGCGTGTCGGAGAATGGACGGATGCCGAAATGGTTGCATGCCTCGCCGCCCTGAGGCCGCGGATCGGCCGGTGTTGCCGCCCGCCCTTCGCCCGGAATTTGCGAGGACGTTCAACCAATCGGCGTAAAGCTTCGAATTTATTACGGAATTGTAATGTTCATGTTCAGTTTCGGTTCATTCTTCGACGGCTATTTCTGCGGCATCGACAACCAAGGAGATTCCTTCATGAAACGCATTGTTCTTTCCGGTCTTGCTTTCTCGATGCTGGCCGCCACGTCCCTGACGGGCCAGGCCGCACCGCTCAATGCGCCGGTCGCCCCGCAGTCGAACTATACCAATGTCGACTGGCAGAAGCCCACCAACCGGGATGTCAGGAAGCGCGTCATCCAGAAGCGCATCATTCAAAAGAAGGTCGTCGTGAAGCGGAACAACTGGCGCAATGGCCAGAAATATTCCGGCTGGCGGCAGCATCAGCCGGTCCGTGATTATGGTCGCTACGGCCTGCATCGTCCCGGCCGTGGCCAGGAATGGATCCGCGTCGGCAACGACTATGTGCTGGTCGGCGTCCTCTCCGGCATCATCTTTGGCGCCATCGCTGCGCAGTAAAGTCCCGATAGTGCCAGACTGGAGGAAGGGCGGCCCGCAACGGCCGCCTTTTCTTTTGCCCTGTGGAAACCGGGCATCGTCAGCATTAGGGGTCGCCGGATTTCGCGGGCATGATTATATGGGGGATAAACGAGTTCCCCAATGCGCTTTCCGCCCGCCTTCCTCGACGAGATACGCGATCGCGTGCCGATTTCGCAGGTCATCGGCCAGCGCGTCGCCTGGGATCGCAAGAAGACCAATGCGTCGCGCGGCGATTATTGGGCCTGCTGCCCGTTTCATGGCGAGAAGAGCCCGTCCTTCCATTGCGAGGACAAGAAGGGCCGCTATCATTGTTTCGGCTGCTCGGTCTCGGGCGATCACTTCAAGTTCCTGACCGAACTTGACGGACTGAGCTTTCCCGAGGCGGTCGAGAAGATCGCAGACATGGCCGGCGTGCCGATGCCGGTTCGCGACGTGCAGGAGGAGCGGCGCGAGAAGGAACGCGCCAGCCTTACCGACGTCATGGAAATGGCGACTGCCTTTTTCCAGGAGCGGCTTCAGGGCGCGGAGGGCGCCAAGGCCCGTGCGTATCTGCGCGACCGCGGACTGACGCCAGCGACGCAGCATGCGTTCCGGCTGGGCTATGCGCCCGACAGCCGCAATGCGCTGAAGGAGCATCTGGCCGCAAAGGGCGTGCCGAAGGCCGATATCGAGGCCTGTGGGCTGGTGCGCCATGGCGACGACATTCCGGTCTCCTATGACTGGTTCCGCGACCGCATCATGTTCCCGATTCCGGATTCGCGTGGCAAGATCATCGCTTTCGGCGGGCGAGCGCTGGCGCCGGATGCGCTTGCCAAATACATGAACTCGCCCGATACCGAGCTCTTCCACAAGGGCAACGTGCTCTACAATTTCGCCCGCGCGCGAAAAGCGCTGGCCAAGGGCGGCACGGTCATCGCCGTCGAAGGCTATATGGATGTCATCGCATTGGTGCAGGCCGGCTTCGAGAACGTCGTGGCGCCACTCGGCACGGCGCTTACCGAAAACCAACTCGAACTGTTGTGGCGTATGGCCGCCGAGCCGGTGCTGTGCTTCGACGGCGACAAGGCCGGGCTGAAGGCGGCATGGCGGGCCGCCGACATGGTGCTGCCCGTAGTCCAGGCCGGGCGCACGGCGCGCTTCGCGCTGCTGCCGGAAGGCAAGGATCCCGACGACCTGGTCAAGGCGGAGGGGCCGGATGCCTTCCGCGCCGTGCTGGCGGAAGCGCGTCCTCTTGCCGATCTGTTATGGATGCGCGAGACGGCGGGCGGCGTCTTCGACACGCCGGAGCGGCGGGCCGAACTGGAGAAGCGGCTGCGCGAACTGACCAGCCGCATCCGTGATGAAAGCCTGCGATATCACTACCAGCAGGAGATGCGCGAGCGCGTGCTGAGCTTCTTCGGTTCTCAGCGCGGAACGCGGCAAGGTCGTCCGGACTGGAAACCGGGGCAGGGCAAGGCGCCGGCTCCCGGCGGACAATTCGCCAAGGCCGGCGGTGGTCGCATCGCCATCACGGAAAGCCTCGGCCAGTCCGCACTGGTCAAGCGCGGCAACGAAGGAATGTCGGTGCGCGAAGCGACGATCATCGTAGCACTGGTCAACCACCCGGCGCTGATCGACGAGAATTTCGCCCATGTCGAGTTCCTTGATCTCGCCAACTCCGAGCTGAGGCGGTTGCACGGCGCCATCCTCGACGCGATGGCGCATGACATGGCCAATGACCGCCACGCCGTGGTGGCGACGATCGAGCGCGCCGGCTGCGCCGAGATCTGGGAGCGTGCCGTCGGCCTGATCAGGCGGGCGCGGCAGTGGCCGGCGCTGGAGACGGCAGCGCTCGAGGATGCCCGCGACGCTCTGAACCAGGCGCTGCACTTGCAGCGCAGCGCGCGCACCTTACATAAGGAGCTGAAACAGGCGGAAGCGGCGATGGATGCGGATCCTTCGGACGAGAATTTCCGCCATCTGATCGAAATTCAGGCGCAATTTCGGGATGTTCAAGCGACGGAAGCGCTGATCGAAGGCTTCGGTGTTTCGTCGGGCAGGGCTGGTCGGGCCTGAAGGATGGTTCCGAAAAGCGGGACCCGGTTTTCGGGAACGATCATACTCCAGCAGAAGAAAGGCGGAGCTCATTCCGGCCCGAGGGTTGGGAGGGCTCGTGCCAGCAAGTGCAGGAATGACGGCGTTGTCATGGGTCTTCTAGAGCCGGACCGCGCTAAGTCGGGTAATTGATTCGCTTTTTTCATGCGAATCATGCGAGAGGCGCTTGACCTTCCGGCAGAATGGCGGAATCAGGACGATTCGAAACGTTAACCCGCACCCGCGTCGACGGGAAAAGCAGCGATGTGAGGTCTTGGTCACTGGACAGGCAGCCAGCCTGCCACAGATATCAGGGTTAATCTGGACTTAATGCATGTCGCCCAAAAATGGAAACCGGTTTTGGGCGACGACAGGGCACCAACAAAGAGATGATGCAGTTATTGGCCCGGTGAAGCGCGTTGCAAAAGCGAGCCCAGCCGATTTGACCGGTCCGACAGCTTGCGCGGCCTTGATGTCGGGCTGCTAGGAGAAGATAAAGACTATGGCGACAAAGGAAAAGGAAGAGGTCGAGACCGAACGCGAAGGCGCCACCGATGGCCCTCTGCTCGACCTTTCCGATGATGCTGTCAAGAAGATGATCAAGGCCGCCAAGAAGCGCGGCTATGTCACCATGGACGAGCTGAATTCGGTGCTGCCCTCCGAGGAAGTGACCTCCGAGCAGATCGAGGACACGATGGCGATGCTGTCCGACATGGGCATCAACGTCGTCGAGGACGACGAGCAGGGCGAAGAGGCCGAGGCCGGCGACACCGCGGCGGATGCCGAGGAAGACGCCAACGAACTGGCCGAGCAGACCGGCACCGCCGTCGCCGCCACAACCACGAAGAAAGAGCCGACCGACCGCACCGACGATCCGGTGCGCATGTACCTGCGCGAAATGGGTTCGGTCGAGTTGTTGTCGCGCGAGGGCGAAATCGCCATCGCCAAGCGCATCGAGGCCGGCCGCGAGACGATGATCGCGGGCCTGTGCGAAAGCCCGCTAACCTTCCAGGCCATCATCATCTGGCGCGACGAACTCAACGAATCCAAGATCCTGCTGCGCGAGATCATCGACCTCGAAGCCACCTATGCCGGCCCCGAGGCCAAGCAGGCGCCGGTGGTGGAGCGCGTCGAGGAAGCGCCCAAGGTCGAGGAAAAGCCGCGCCGCGGACGCGACGATGAAGACGACATCACCAATGTCGGCGCTGACACGCGCGGCATCGGGGATGACGACGAGGAGGACGAGGACGAGGCCAGCCTGTCGCTGGCGGCAATGGAAGCCGAGCTGCGCCCGCAGGTCATGGAAACGCTCGACGTCATCGCCGACACCTACAAGAAGCTGCGCAAGCTGCAGGATCAGCAGGTCGAGAACCGGCTGGCCGCGGCCGGCACGCTGTCGCCCAGCCAGGACCGCCGCTTGAAGGAGCTGAAGGACCAGCTCATCAAGGCGGTGAAGTCGCTGTCGCTCAACACGGCGCGTATCGAGGCGCTGGTCGAGCAGCTTTACGACATCAACAAGCGCCTGGTGCAGAACGAGGGCAAGCTATTGCGTCTCGCCGAAAGCTATGGCGTGCGCCGCGAGGAGTTCCTGAAGGAATATCAGGGCTCCGAGCTCGACCCGAACTGGACGCGCTCGATCGCCAATCTGACCTCGCGCGGCTGGAAGGAGTTCACCAAGAACGAGAAGGACGCGATCAGGGATCTGCGCGCCGAGATCCAGAATCTGGCTACGGAAACGGCCATCTCGATCCTGGAATTCCGCAAGATCGTCAACCAGGTGCAGAAGGGCGAGCGCGAAGCGGCGATCGCCAAGAAGGAAATGGTCGAGGCCAATCTGCGCCTCGTCATCTCCATCGCCAAGAAGTACACCAATCGCGGCCTGCAGTTCCTCGACCTGATCCAGGAAGGCAATATCGGCCTGATGAAGGCCGTCGACAAATTCGAGTATCGCCGCGGCTACAAGTTCTCGACCTACGCGACATGGTGGATCAGGCAGGCGATCACGCGTTCGATCGCCGACCAGGCGCGCACCATCCGCATTCCGGTGCACATGATCGAGACGATCAACAAGATAGTACGTACCTCGCGCCAGATGCTGCACGAGATCGGCCGCGAGCCGACGCCGGAGGAACTGGCCGAGAAGCTCGCAATGCCACTCGAAAAAGTGCGAAAGGTGCTGAAGATCGCCAAGGAGCCGATCTCGCTCGAAACGCCGGTCGGCGACGAGGAGGATTCGCATCTGGGCGACTTCATCGAGGACAAGATGGCGATCCTGCCGATCGACGCGGCGATCCAGGCCAATCTGCGCGAGACCACCACGCGCGTGCTCGCCTCGCTGACACCGCGTGAGGAGCGTGTGCTGCGTATGCGCTTCGGCATCGGCATGAACACCGACCATACGCTCGAGGAAGTCGGCCAGCAGTTCTCGGTCACCCGCGAGCGTATCCGCCAGATCGAAGCCAAGGCGTTGCGCAAGCTCAAGCACCCGAGCCGCTCGCGCAAGCTGCGCAGTTTCCTCGACAGCTGAGATCTGCCAATCCTATTGACGAAAAAAGGGCGCCATCGGCGCCCTTTTTCTTTGGCGGTGTTCGCCCTTGCGGCCCATGCCCTTGGGGAGGATAATTTCGGGTCGGATGCATTTCTGGGCGACAACCCCGGAAGCCAAGCCCTGGCCGAGGCCGTGTCGACAAGCCCACGGCCTGCGTGCCGTGCTCCGTGGCCCCGGAGGGAGGTGTGCCATGACGACTTACATCGTGCTGATGAACTGGACCGATCAGGGCGCCAAGAACGTGCGCGACTCGCCCAAGCGTCTCGACGCCGCCAGGAAGCAGCTGGGCGAGATGGGGGGATCGTTCAAGTCGTTCTACCTGACCATGGGGGAATTCGACATGGTGGCGGTGGTCGAAGCGCCCGACGATGCGGTGCTGGCGCGTTTCGCGCTGATGCTGGCCGCGGGCGGCAACGTCAAGTCACGAACGCTGAAGGCTTTCCCGGAGCTTGCTTACCGCGAGATCATCTCGTCGCTTGAATGATCCAAATCGGCAGGTGTCTGAAGTCGATGACCAGGTGTCGGCTCGACGGCACCTGGCCGTAAGACAGCACGCTTGGCCGTGATAGAATGCGGCCAGGGAGATCGCGATGATCAAAACCTCGATTTTGGCTGTCAGCCTTGCCTTGATGTCATTGATGCCGATCGGTGCCTTATCCGCCCCGCGGAAACAGGTCGGCATGGCCAATCCCGCATCGGTCCATTGCGCACAGATTGGCGGACGCCTGACGATCAGGAAGGACAAGGCCGGCAACCAATATGGGTTTTGCGACCTGCCCAACGGGCGTCTTTGCGAGGAATGGGCACTGTTTCGCGACAACAAATGCGTCGGGCCGAAGGCCGTCATGCGCCGCAAGTGATGAAGGCACACGAGATGCGGTGTGATAGGGTGGGGCATGTCTGATCCGCATTCCCATCTATGGCCCGGCGTTCCGCTGGCGCTTGGTTCCGCCGCTTTGTTCGGAGCAGCGCCGCCGCTTGCCAAGCTGCTGCTCGACAGCGTCGATCCTTTCATGCTGGCCGGTCTGCTCTATCTCGGCGCTGGTGTCGGCCTGACCTTGTACCGGATGCTGCGCCGTCCGCGGGCTGACGCCGGCGAGGCACAGCTCCAGCGCAAGGACGTTGCCTGGCTGGCGTTGGCCATTGGCATGGGTGGCGTCGTCGCGCCCGTACTGCTGATGTTCGGCCTGTCGCTTAATGCCGCATCGAGTTCGGCGTTGCTGCTCAATCTCGAAGGGCTGGCAACAATGGCGATCGCCTGGCTCGTCTATCGCGAGAATGTCGACCGGCGCCTGCTTTTCGGTGCCTTCGCCATTCTCGCTGGCGCCGTTTTGCTTTCGTGGCAAGGCAATGGCGTCACTTTCAACCTCGGCGCATTGCTGGTCGCCGGAGCGTGCCTGGCATGGGGGCTGGACAACAATTTCACGAGTCGGATATCGGCCACCGACCCGGTGGTGATCGCCATGCTGAAGGGGCTGGTGGCCGGTGCCGTCAATGTCGGCCTGGCGTTGATCGGCGGCGCCTCGTTTCCCGCCGCGCTGATTGTCGCCTCGGCGGCGGCTGTCGGTTTCTTTGGCATCGGCGTCAGCCTGGTGATGTTTATCCTGGGGCTGCGCCATCTCGGTACGGCGCGCACCGGAGCCTATTATTCGCTGGCGCCGTTCATCGGTGCCTTGCTGGCGATCGTCATGCTCGGCGATCCCATGACGCTGAAGCTGGCGGTCGCCGGATTCCTGATGGGCATCGGGCTCTGGCTGCATTTGTCCGAACGCCACGATCACGCGCATGAGCATGAGGCGATGGAGCATGAGCACAGCCATGTACATGACGAGCACCACCAGCATCATCATGAGGGGCCGGTCACGGAGCCGCATTCGCACGTGCACCGGCATGTGCCGCTGCGCCACAAGCATCCGCACTATCCGGATCTGCACCACCGGCACGATCACGGCTGACACATGTCCAGGCCTGTGCTGACCGTCTGGTACAACACGCGCTGCCCGGTCTGCGATGCCGGCATCGGCAGGCAGAAGCGGCGGCTGGTCGAGGCGGTCAAGGCCGGTCGGATCGAATTTCGTGACATCAACCTGGAGCCGGACGCGCTTGCCCGGCACGGGGCCGCGCTGGAGGACATCCGGCGCCGGCTGCATGCCACCGATGCGGATGGCCGACTGCTGGTCGGCGCCGATGTCGCCGTCGCCGTGTGGCAGGCGACGCCGGGCGAAGGCTGGCTGGCGAGCCTGTTCGGCAACCCGATCGCCTTGCCGCTGACCCGCCTTGCCTATGACCGTTTCGCCGACGTGCTCTATGCCTGGAACCGGCGCAAGGGCCGCTGGTAACAGAAGCTCTCTGCTTAGAGCGAAACGGCCCGGCGGTAAAATCGGCCTGGAGGACGCCGCGTTCAGATACATCGTAAGATATATCTTGACTGTGCCGGCTGAGGCGGCTAATTAAGATATATCGTAAGATAGATCTAAAGGAGCAATCGATGCACAAACAAAATCATTTCGGACATGGCCGTTTCGGCGAACGCATGTTTATGCACATGGCCGGCAAATTTGCCGGCAGAGGGGGCGGCGGCTTTGGCCCGTTCGGCCATGGCAGGGACGGCGGACGCGGCGGCCCGGGCGACATGTTCCGCGCTGGGCGCATGCTGGCTGACGGCGACCTCAAGCTGATCACGCTGTCGCTGCTGGCCGAGGCGCCACGCCATGGCTATGACATCATCAAGGCCTTGGAGGAGCGCACCAGCGGCATATACAGCCCGAGCCCGGGCGTGGTCTACCCGACGCTAACCTTCCTGGAAGAGGCAGGCTATGCCGTGTCCTCGAGCGAAGGCAACAAGAAGGTGTTTTCGATCACCGAGGCCGGGCAGGCACATCTTGCCGACAACCGTGAGATGATCGAGGGCGTGCTAGACCATCTCGAGCGCTTCGGCCGCAAGATGGCCAAGGCGCGCGACTGGTTCGGCTGGAACGACGATAGCGAGGACCGGCGCGGCAGCCGAGGCGGCCGTTCGGAAAAGCGCGACGAATTCCGTGCGCTGCGTCACCGGCTGCGCGCCGCGCTGAGCGACATCGTC
Source organism: Mesorhizobium sp. BR1-1-13 (assembly GCF_020165515.1). Classification (NCBI taxonomy): domain Bacteria; kingdom Pseudomonadati; phylum Pseudomonadota; class Alphaproteobacteria; order Hyphomicrobiales; family Phyllobacteriaceae; genus Mesorhizobium; species Mesorhizobium sp. BR1-1-13. The sequence goes on along the minus strand of NZ_JAIUIH010000012.1, from coordinate 33,245 downwards.
GATGCGCCGGCGGACAAGCAGGCCGAGGCGATGAGCATCCTCGAAGACGCCGCCGCGGCGCTCGAAGCGCTGTCGCGCAAATAACCGGCTTCGCTCCAACCGGCACGGCCCTTGCCCGTTCAAGCAAGGAGCGATAGTGAAATTCATCCTGCGCCACACTATGGTGCGGGATGAATGCTGTTGGAGGAAGCTCGATGTCTTTTCTGAAGCGTCTTTTCGGCGGTGGCGGTGATGAAGCGGCCGAGCCAAAGAGCGCCGCACCGGCCAAGCAGGTGGAGCACAAGGGTTTCACGATCAGCGCCACGCCCTACAAGGCCGATGGCCAGTACCAGACCTGCGGCGTCGTCTCCAAGGACGTCGACGGCGTCCTGAAGGAACACAGATTCATCCGCGCCGATCGCTTCGCCGGGTTGGACGACGCCGTCGACATCTCGATTAAGAAGGGCATCCAGCTCGTCGACGAGCAGGGCGAGCGGATGTTCGGGTAGACCGCCGACGAACGGCTCAAGAATTCCAGAGATCCGAGGGCCGGTCCAGATATGGGCCGGCCCTTTCGTTTGCTCCGCTATGCCGGCTGCAACGCTCTGCGCGGCAGTGGCGGGAAGGCGATGGCGATGCCCGCCGCACCCAGCCCGATGAGGGCTGAACCGATGAACAGCCAATGGTAGTTGGCGTAGGCGTCGAACACCATGCCGCCGGCGAGCGGGCCGAGCGCCATGCCGAGGCTGGACAGCATGGTGGCGGCGCCGAACACGGTGCCCAGGATCCGCTGGCCGAAATATTCGCGCGCCAGCACTGCGTATAGGGGCATGACGCCACCATAGGTGGCGCCGAAGATGACGGCCAGCATATAGAACTGGTCGAGCTGACTGATCGAGAGATAGGCGGCGATCACCACAGCCTGGATCAACAAGCCGGCGATCAGCACCGGCTTGACGCCAAGCCTGTCGGCGAGCACGCCATAGAGCAGACGCCCGCCAAGCCCGGCAAGGCCCTCGACGCTGTAGATCGAGACGGCGGCCATGGGTGCCACGCCGCACAGCATGGCATAGCTGACCATGTGGAAAATCGGCCCCGAATGCGCCGCGCAGCAGGCGAAGAAGGTCAGTCCCAGCACGATGAATTGCGGCGAGCGCAGCGCTTGGCCGACGCTCAGGCCGGCGCCCTCGGCAACCGGCGAGGAGCCAGTGTCGGTCACGACAGGCTTCGGTGGCTGGCGCACCAAAAGCACCGCCGGCAGGAGCAGCACCCAAGCCATGATGCCAATGTCGAACATGGCGGTGCGCCATTCATAGGCTGAGATCAGCCAGCGGGCGAAGGGCGAGATCGTCATCGGCGCGACGCCCATGCCGGCCGAGACCAGCGACACGGCAAGGCCGCGATTGGTGTCGAACCAGCCTGTTGTAAGCGCGATCATGGGCGCGAAGAAGGCGCTGGCCGCGAGCCCGACGAGCACGCCAAAGGTGATCTGGAAGATGACAAGCGAGCCCGCGCGGCTGGCCAGCACCAACGCCAGGCCGAGAAGCACCGCGCCGATCGTGACCACGATGCGGGCGCCGAAGCGGTCCGACAGCGCGCCCCAGGCGAAACCGCCAAGGCCCATGACCAGGAAATTGAGCGTCATGGCGCTCGATATGCCGGCGCGTGACCAACCGGTATCGAGCGCCATCGGCTCGAGGAAGATCGCCAGCGAAAACATCGTGCCGATGGCGACACAGGACATCAGCGCGCCGGCCGCGACAATGACCCAACGATAGGAAAGGTTCATGGTTTTCTCCCATGCCGTAAGGCATTTGTTGTGCGGCACGGCCTGACTTGGCCTGCCGCTTGCGTCCGAAGGACGCCGGCGCCGGTGCCAATCCTACAATCCGGTTGCATTTTTTATCCAGTCCGAGATGGAGCCATTTCCCGGCGCCTAGATCGGCAGTTCCGATGTGTATTTGATGGTCTGGCTGGGAACGTCGGTCTTGACGTTCTGCACGCCCCTGATGCGGCTGAGATGTTCCGACTGGAAGCGGCGGTAGTCGTCGATGCCGGCCGCCACCACACGCACCATGGCGTCGCAGTCGCCGAGCATCAGATAACATTCCATCACCTGCGGCAGCTTGGCCACTTCGGTGGCGAAATGCTCGATCGTGTCTTCGTCCTGCGCTTTCAGCCAGATGCGGGTGAAGAAGGTCAGGCCCTTGCCGATGCGGGCCGGGTTGAGCACGGCAACATAGCGGTCGATGATGCCGGCTTCTTCCAGAAGCTTCACGCGCCGTAGGCAAGGCGAGGGTGACAGGCCGACCTCATTGGCAAGATCATTGTTGGCCATGCGGCCATCGCGCTGCAGCGCTCGCAGGATCCGCTTGTCGATCTCGTCGAGCTTCATGGCGATGAATTCCATTTTCCTGTCGATATGTAACAGTGAATGCCAAAATCGGGCGAAAGACAACCATCTTCGCAACCAAATTGCGGAGAGGTGTGGTTATATTTGCCGCCGACATCACGAGATTTCCAACGCAGGGCAGGGGCGGCCGTGAGGCCGGCCCATGGCAGGACATGAGCATTTCACAGGCAGTCGAAGCAGCCGGCACTGGGTTGGGATCGGAGTTTCGCCGGGGCGTGGCCTCCTGCGCGCCGGTGCTGTTCGGCACCATCCCCTATGCGCTGGTGCTTGGCGCCCAGGCCACGCAGAAGGGGCTCAGCACCGTCGAGCTGTCGCTGCTGACGGGACTTAACTTCGCTGGCGGCTCGGAATTCGCGGCGATCCAACTGTGGACGTCGCCGCCGCATGTCCTGCTCATCGTCGCCATTACCTTCCTGGTCAACAGCCGCCATCTCCTGATGGGGGCGGCACTGGCGCCGTTCCTGCGCGACCTGCCGCGGCGCAAGGTGTTTTCCGCGCTGTTCTTCATGTGCGACGAAAGCTGGGCGCTCGGCCTGGCCGACGCCAAACGGCGCGCCGCCGACGGCGTCGCGCCAGCCTTCAGCCCGCGCTACTATATGGGCGCGGCATTGGCGATGTACCTGACCTGGGTGGCCTTCACCACAATTGGCGCCTTGCTCGGCCCGGTGCTAGGCGACGCCGAGACCTACGGCTTCGACATGGCGTTCGCGGCCGTCTTCCTGGTACTGCTGCGCGGCATGTGGAAGGGCGTTGCCGCTGCGCGGCCGTGGCTGGTCAGTCTGATCATCGCGGCGCTGACCTACCTTTTCGTTCCCGGCGCCTGGTATGTAGCGGCGGGCGCGCTGGCGGGGCTGGTCTCGGCCTGGCTGTTGTGGAGGGATGAGGCATGATCGACGCGCAGACGCTTCTCACCATCGTGCTGATGGCGGGTGTCACGTACCTCAGCCGCGTCGGCGGCTATGTCGTGCTGCGCAATCGGGTGCTCAGCGCGCGGGCAACGGCCGTAATGGAGGCGGCGCCCGGTTGCGTGCTGATCTCGGTGATCGCGCCGGTCTTCGTATCGAAAAATCCAGCGGATCTTCTGGCCCTGGCCGTCACGCTGATTGCCGCCACGCGATTTTCGATGCTGCCGACCGTGCTGATCGGGGTCGCTTCGGCGGGACTGCTGCGGCACATCATTGGATAGGCCAAAAAGGCAGGCGCGGGCGCCTGCCTTCGACCCAGGCGGCAATCAGAGCTTTACGCGGCTGCCGCGACATCCCGGCTGGCAGCCACCACGGCGTCGACCTTGGCGGTTGCCTTGGCGAGCGCTTCGCTGACTGCGTCAGGACCCTTGGCGACGCCTTCGATGCGGATGACGTCGACGTCGGTCATGCCGATGAAGCCGAGCACCGAGCGCAGATAGGGAACGGCGTGATCGAACTGCACGGCCTCGCCTTCCGAGTAGATGCCGCCGGATGCCAACACGATATAGACCTTCTTGCCGGTGACGAGGCCCTTGGGGCCATTTTCGCCGTAAGCAAAGGTTTTGCCGGAACGGGCGACATGGTCGAGCCAGGACTTCAGCGTCGAGGAGATGTTGAAGTTGATGAAGCCGGTGGCCAAGATCACCGTGTCGGCGGCGAACAGTTCGTCCAGCACGGCGTCGGAGACCCCGACCACTTCCGCTTGGCGCGGCGTGCGGGATTCAGCCGGCGTGTAGATGCCGGTCGCATAATCGGTGTCGATATGCGGCAGCGGGTTGGCGACGAGGTCGCGCACGACAAGCGTGTTCGACGGGTCGGCGGCGAGCAGCTTCTGAGCGAATTCGGTGGCGATACGGGTCGAGTGCGAGGCAGCGCCGCGCGGGCTCGACGTGACGAGAAGAATGGACATGACGGGTCTCTCCAGTGGAATTGGGTTGTCCCGCTACATATGAGCTTTCTACCCATCAGATAAACTGGTATATTTTCTATACGATCCATCCATCAATTAGATACAATGATGCAACCTAACCCGACACTCGACCAGCTTCAGATCCTCGTGGCCGTTGCCGACACCGGAAGTTTTTCCGCCGCCGGCCGCAAGCTCAACCGGGCGCAATCCGTCATCAGCTACGGCATCGCCAATCTCGAGGCGCAACTCGGGCTGAAGCTGTTCGAGCGCGAAGGCACGCGGGAGCCGCAACTGACCGAGATCGGCCGCGCGATGCTGGAAGATGCGCGGCGGATGGTCGGCGTGCTGCAGCGTATCCGCTCGCGCGTCGACGGCCATCATCACGGGCTGGAGGCCGAAGTGGCACTGTCGGTCGATGCGGCGTTGCCTTCACCCGTGCTGGTGCGGGTGCTCAAGGCGTTCGAAGCGCAGTTTCCGACCGTGATGCTGCGTCTGCATATCGGCACGCTCGGCCTTATCCCCGACCATGTTGTCGGTGGCCAGGCCGATCTCGGCATCGGCGGCCTGCTGGGCGATGTCGACGTCCACCTGGTGCGCATAGGCTTCATGTCGATAGTGCTGGCTGCCGCGCCCAGCCACCCGCTGGCGCTGCTACCCAAACCGGTGGCGATCGAGGATGCGCGCGAACACACGCAGCTTGTCGTCACTGACCAGTCCGAGCGTACCAAGGGGCGCGACTATGGTGTCTTCGCGTATCGCACGTGGCGGCTTACGGATGTGCGCACCAAGCACACGCTGATGCGCGACGGGCTTGGCTGGGGCGGGCTGCCGCGCTGGCTGATCGCTGACGATCTGGCCAGCGGCCGGCTGGTGGAACTCGACCTGGAACCGTTCAGCGAGGTGCGCTCGCCGCTCTATGCCATGCACCGCGCCGACCGCAGCCCGAAGCCGGCGGCGGCCTGGCTGATCGAGCAGTTCAAGCGTCAGCTCGGCTGCTTCAACGAGTTCGAGCCGGGCGAAGTGCCGGATGAAGAGCCGGAAATTTCCAACGCGCAGTTTTGATTCGAACTTTTGCCCGGCGGTTACATCAGGCGAGGAGCCTCGGATCAGGCGCGGGACAAGCCATCGATTAGTGCCGTGAGAACGTTGCGGTAGTCTTCGGCCGAACCACCCGCCTCGATGGCAAGTGCCGCGCGGTCGAAGGCGGCGGCGAGCAGGGCGGTCGTGGCTTCGGCCGGAAGCTTCTTCATCGTCCGCGCCCGCATCGCCGCGACCAGCCCTTCGCGCAGCGAACGGTTGCCGTGGCGGTTGTCGATGGCGTCCATTTCGGCGCGGCCGAGCACGGCCGGACCGTCGAGCAGCAGGAGCCGCGTGCGGCCGGGCGCGCGCATGGCGGCAAGATAGGCGTCGGAGCCGGCAATGAGCGCGTCGCGGGCATTGAGCGAAGGCGGCGCGGCGCCTTCGATCTCCCGCGCCACCGCCTCTGCCTCCTGCTCGACGACAGCGCCAAACAGCGCCTGCTTGTCGGAGAAGTGGTGGTAGAGCGCCCCCCGCGTCACGCCGGCCGCGGCGACGATCTCTGGTGTGCCGGTCTCGGCGTAGGATTTTTCGATGAACAGTTTTCGCGCTGCGGCGATCAGATCGGCTCGTGTCGCCTCGGTGCGGTCACGGTTGGAACGGCGCGCTGATCTCTGTTGCATACATACAGCCTGTATGTTAATTCAATTTACATGCAGACTGTATGTTGCTTGACGGGAGAAGGAAAGATGAAGACGACCAGCTATTATCCGGTGCTGATGACCGGGGACGTTGCCGGCACAGCGGCGTTCTATGTCGAACATTTCGCCTTCCGGCCGCTGTTTACGAGCGACTGGTACGTGCATCTGCAATCGGTGGGGAGCAAGCGCGTCAATCTCGGCATCGTGCAAGGCGACCATGAGACGATCCCGGAAGAGGGACGAGGTCGGAGCTCGGGCCTGCTGATCAACTTCGAAGTCCGTGATCCCGATGCGGTCTATGAGCGGGTCACAGCCGCCGGCCTGCCCATCCTTCGGTCACTGCGCGACGAGCCTTTTGGCCAGCGCCATTTCATCACCAGGGACCCCAACGGCGTCCTGATCGATGTCATCAAGCCTATCCCACCCAGCGAGGAATTCCTGGCGCAGTATGCGCAGGGTGCAGTGAGCGCCTGAGTGGCAACCCTCAACCAGCCCGTGCCACTGGCATCACCGTCACCTGGCTGACACCGGTGCGGCGCACGACCGTGCACCGCGTCTCGCGGCCGATCCGCTCGGCGTCGAGCAAACGTACCAGGTCGTCGACGCCGGTGACCGGTCGGCCGTCTATCGCGGCGACGATATCGCCTTCCGTGAGGCCGGCCTTGGCCGCCGGGCCTTCCTTCTCGACGCCGCGCAGCCGAACCGCAGTCTTGCTCGACACTTGTGACAGAAGGGCCGCGCGACGGGGCAGGTTGACGGTGTCGGCCGACACCCCGATGAAGGCGCGGCGCACGCGACCGAAGCGGATGATCTCCGAAATGACGAAGTTGGCGGTGTTGGAGGCGACGGCAAAGGCAATGCCTTGCGCGCCATGGATCATGGCGGTGTTGACGCCGATCACCTCGCCCGCCGAGGACACCAGCGGCCCGCCGGAATTGCCGGGATTGAGCGCGGCATCGGTCTGGATGACATCGTCGATCAGCCGCCCGGTGGAAGCGCGCATAGAGCGGCCAAGTGCTGAGACGACGCCGGAGGTGACGGTCCATTCGAAGCCGAGCGGGTTGCCGATGGCAATGGCGATCTGGCCGCGCCGCAGCCGCTTGGAATCGCCAAGGGGCGCGACATCGGCAAAGCTGCCGTCGGCGCGCACCAGCGCGATGTCGGTATCGGCGTCGCGGCCGAGCACGCGTCCTTCGCTGGAGGCGCCGTCAGGCATAGACACGCGCACCGTTTTCGCATCGCCGACGACGTGGAAGTTGGTGACGACGAGCCCGTCATGCGCAATGACGAAGCCCGAACCATGCCCGCCCTGACCACCGATACGCTCGATGCGGCAGACGGCCGGGCCGATGCGGTCGACGGCGTCGGCCACCGTCGTCGAATAAGCGTCGAGCAGCGCGTCGTCGGATTGGAATTTGGCGGCAGCGACGGCCATTGGCAGGCTCCATGTTTTCAGGCGCAACGATGACTATATGTGCGGAGCGGCTTCATCCGCCGCGACCTGACCAGATGGCCAGTCGTCCGGCCGACTAGCCGTCAGGCGAGTATCTCCAAGCGCGCTGCCGCGCGATATCTGGGGCATGGATGAACCCAGGAGACCGTTATGAGCGAATTCAATCTAAGTGCCTTTTCGGAAGCCGTTGCCGATCTGGCAGCCAAGGCGGCGCCGGCGACCGCGAGCTTCACCACGCACCATCATCGCACGGCGAGCGCTTTCCACTGGCGCGACGGCTATTTCGTTGCCGCCGAGGAAGCCGTCGAGGCCGGCGAGGAGATCGAGCTGACGCTGGCTTCGGGCGAGACGGTGAAGGCCGATCTTGTCGGCCGCGATCCCTCGACTGGCGTCGCCCTGCTCAAGCCGGCCGGTGCCGTCAATGCTGCGCCGTTGGCCAAGGCGGATGCGGTGCGGCCCGGCAATATTGCCGTCGCCATCGGCAACAGCCGGGGTTCGGCGCTGGCGGTTTCAGGCTCGGTCGGCGAGGTCGGCCCGGCCTGGCGCTCGATGCGCGGCGGCACCATCGACCGGCGCATCAACCTGGCGGTGGGCGCCGGCGGCCGTTTCGAGGGCGGCCCGGTGCTCGATGCCAAGGGCGCGCTTATCGGCATGCTGTTGTTCGGGCCGCGCGGCCGCGCGCTGGTCATGCCTTACGAGACGATCGAGCGAGCGGTCGCCACGCTGCGCGAGAAAGGCCATGTCGCCCGCGGCTATCTCGGCGCCGGCCTGCATCCGATCCGCGACGGCGAGGCCCGCGGCGCCATCGTCATGAGCCTTGACGAGAACGGTCCGGCCAAGGCCGCCGGCCTTTCCCTCGGCGACATCATCGTCGCCTGGAACGGCGAGGCGGTGAGCGGCCCGCGCGAGCTGATCCGCAGACTCGGCCCCGACAGCGCCGGAGCTTCGGTGACGCTCGGTGTCGTGCGCGGCGGAGAACAGCGCGACGTGACGCTGACGATCGGCGAAAAGCCGCTCAGTTGAGAGGATTAATGGACGCGATCGCGACAGGCGAGATAACGCAAAGCGGCACCGGCGAGCGGCAGCTGGTCGTGCTGGTCGCGCTCGGTGATGTCGCGCGCGCCGAGCGCCTGTCCGCGTCGCTTGCCGCGACCGACGATCTGCTGCCGGTGACGCCGGGCAGCAGCGAAGCGGTCGATGTCGCCATCGTCGACGACACCGTCGGCCCCACGGGTGCGGGAACAGGGAAGGGCGACGCCGTTCCCGCCGCGACCTCGCGGGTGCTGTTGTCTTCGCAGGCCGGCCTGGCACGGCCGCAGGGGCAGGTGTTCGCCGTGCTGCCGATGGCGGCGGATGCAATGCTGATTGCGGCCGCCGCCAGGCTGGCGGCGGCTGGCTACCGCGTCTTTGGCGACAGCGGGTCCGTTCCGGGCCGCCGCGACGATTTCCACGGCGGCGATATTGGCGGCGACGGTCTTTTCGACGAGGAGCATCCCGACGAGCATGCCGCCCGCCCGGCGCTGTCGCCGCGAGAAGCGGAAGTGCTGGCGCTGCTGGCCGAAGGCGCGCCCAACAAGGTGATCGCGCGGCGGCTCGACATTTCCGTTCACACGGCGAAGTTCCATGTCGCCGCGATCCTGATCAAATTGGGCGCTGCCAACCGCACCGATGCCATCGCCATTGCGATGCGGCAGGGGCTGGTGCTGGTCTAGGGTGACGTCTCAGCCAGAATTTGACGATCAACGTCAAAGTCAGCGCTCTTATAGCTCCAGGTCATTTACAGCGGCAAGGAACGGACCCTCCGCAGCGTCACCGTCGCCCGCTGCCGCAAGCTCTTGTATCCGGAACCGCCACAGGCAAGGATCGCGCTGCGAGACAATGCAAACGGAGGAAAAATGTCGCTCAAGGGAAAGACGCTGTTCATCTCCGGCGGGTCGCGCGGCATCGGGCTGGCGATCGCTTTGCGCGCCGCGCGCGACGGCGCCAATGTGACGATCGCGGCCAAGACCGCCGAACCGCATCCGAAGCTGCCGGGCACGATCTACACCGCCGCTGAAGAGATCGAGCAAGCCGGCGGCAGGGCGCTGCCGGTTCTGTGCGACATTCGCGAGGAGGCGCAAGTGGCCGAAGCGGTGTCCAAGACGGTCGAAAAATTCGGCGGCATCGATATCTGCGTCAACAATGCCAGCGCCATCCAGCTTACCGGCACGCTGCAAACCGACATGAAGCGTTACGACCTGATGCACCAGATCAACACGCGCGGCACGTTTCTCGTTTCCAAAATGTGCATTCCGCACCTGAAGTTGGCCGGGAACCCTCATATCCTGAATCTGGCGCCGCCGCTCGACATGAAGGCCAAGTGGTTCAAGAACCATGTCGCCTACACAATGGCCAAGTTCGGCATGTCCATGTGCACGCTGGGCATGAGCGCGGAGTTCGCCAAGGACGACATCGCGGTCAATTCGCTGTGGCCGATCTCGACCATCGATACCGCGGCGGTGCGCAATCTGCTGGGCGGCGCGACGGTGGCCGCGATGAGCCGTTCCCCGGACATCATGGCCGATGCCGCGCATGCAATCTTCATGCGGCCATCGCGCGAAGCGACCGGCAATTTCTACATCGACGAGGAAGTGCTGCGCGCCGAGGGGATCAGCGATTTTTCGGTCTATGCGCCGGGTGCGGCCGGGCCGCTGGCCGGCGATTTTTTTGTCCCGGACGAGGTGTTTGCCAATTCCGACACGAAGATCAGGACGGCTTTCTAAAAGATGTATCGAGGCGCAATTCCGGATGGAACTCGGTTTCAGACTTTCCTGGATCTGCTCTGAGCAAAAAGCCCCGCCGGAGAGGGCCGGCGGGGCTCAGTGCGTCCCGCTGGAGTCGGGACGGGGCAGGGAACGCCCGATCCTGAATCTGGGTAGGCTACCTCGTGATTCAATGAGCGGGATCTGACGCCAGGACAATTCTTGTTGAACTTGGGCCGTTGCCCGCGATCTCGCCCATCCCGGTTTCGCCGGGATGGGCCTTTTACCGATCTGATTCCGGAAGCCCGCTCAAGCGTCTGGAAATGCAGACATTTGATGGATCATGATCTTTTCCGAAAGCCGGTTTCCAGCTTCCCGACCATGGTCAGTTGTTGCTCGCCACCGGCGCCACCAGCGAGGTGATGCGGCGGATGGCGACACGCCGGTTCTCGCGGTTGGGGCCTGAGGTGTCGACCTTCAGATATTCCTCGCCATAGCCCTGGGTGGTCAGGTTTTCAGGCGGTATGCCGAAGGCGTTGGTCAGCGCTTCGGCCACCGCTTCGGCGCGGCGGTCCGACAGAGCGAGGTTCGCCTCCGGTGTGCCGACAGCGTCGGTGTGGCCTTCGATCAGGAAGGTCTCGGCCGGGTTCTTCTTCAACAGCTTCTCCATGGCCGTGGCGACACCCTCGAGCTTCTGCACCTCGGCATCGGAGATCGAGGAAGAGCCGAATTCGAAGTTCAGCGTGTCAAGATCGATGCGTCGGGCAATGTCGCGCACCCGTGCGGAACGCTTGACCTCGTTGATCGAATAGAGGCGCTGCACCTTCTCCACGGGCGGCTGCTCGAGGAAGGTATAGTAGTCGTCAGGGCTTTCGACCTCTTCGGAATCGAGGATGTAGTCCCGGCGCGGAATGGTCAGCCGCATCGGTGGCAGGTCGTCGCCCGGATCGCGCCAATCGTTATCGTCGTCGTAGCTTCGTTCGTCGACATAGCTCAACACATACTCATGGCCATCGGGCATGATACGCGACCGCTGGATGATGTCGCCGTAGCGGTTGCGGATGGTGACGATCTGCACGCCGTTGTCACGCTCGACCGTTTCGCGCGTGCGGCCTTGCGACAGATCCTCATAGTAGACATCCCTGGCGCCGCGGGTCAGGCGCGGCCGGTCACTGCTCTGAACGTATGTCTGATCGTTGAGCTGGATGATGACGCGATCGCCGATCTCCTTGAGCACGTCGACACCCTTGGGGCGGCGGCGGTCGCGGATGTTCTCGTCCGGTGCGCGCTCGAGGCGTTTGCCCTTCTCCTCGGTAACCGGAACGATTTTTTCCGGTTTGATCTCCTGCTGGGCAGCTCTATCGTCGGTCGGAGGCGGGCCCTGGTCGACGGGAGCGACCGCGGGCTGGCGGCCCTGAGCACCACCCTGCTGGGCGTTTTGCCCGCCATTCTGCTGCTCACCGTTTTGCTGCTCGCCATTCTGGTTGGCGGGGTTTCTGCCGGCCTGGCCGTTCTCGCCGCGGCCGCGACGCCGGGCATCCTTCTGGCTGTCGAGAATGGGGGCAGCGTTCTTGTCGGCGGGCGTCTCGGCCTGCTCGGGGTTTTGCCCCTGGACAGGCGCGGCCCTGCCCGCACTGGGCTGTTCACCCGTGGCCGGCTGCTCGCCCGTTGCAGGCTGCCTGCCGGTTTGCTCCTGTTCGCCATTGGCCGGCTGCTCGCCAGCCGGTTGCCTGCCGTTCTTTTTCCTCTTGTCCTGGGGTTGTTCGCCCTGGGCTGCCGGCCGCTCGCCTGAGGGTGCCGGTTCTGCCTTGGGTGCCTCCGCGGCAGGTGCTTCCTTCGGTGTCGGCACGGCGCTGGGCTCGGCCTGCTGCTCCTGTTTGCGCTTCTTGCGCTGGTTGTCGTTGGCAGGTTCCGTTTGGACCGCCGGCGCCTGCTCGGCCGGTGCCTGTTCGGTCTGCTGTTGCTGGTCGCGCTTCTTCCTGCGCGGTTGCTGTTCCTCGGTGGCGGGTGCTGCCTCACCGGCTGGCGCCTGCTCGGTCTGCTGTTGCTGGTCGCGCTTCTTCCTGCGCGGCTGCTGTTCCTCGACGGCGGGCGCGGCTTCACGGGCGGGCGCCTGTTCGACCTGCTGCTGGTCGCGCTTCTTCCTGCGCGGCTGTTGTTCCTCGATGGCGGGCGCGGCTTCACCGGCGGGCGCCTGCTCGACCTGCTGCTGGTCGCGCTTCTTCCTGCGTGGCTGCTGTTCCTCGGCGGCTGGCGCGGGCTGCTGTGCGGGTGCCTGTTCGGTCTGCTGTTGTTGCTGATCGCGCTTCTTCTTGCGTGGCAGTTCCTGGTCGCTCTGCTGTGCATCAGTCTGCGTGTCCTGGGCCAGGACCAGCGGCATTGCGCTGTCTCGCATGGGGCCGAACGCGGCACTTCCCTGAAGCGGGGATGCGCCCAACGGCGCGGATGCCATCAGCAGGCCGAGTGCGGTGCCTGCCAGAATCCGTGGTTGGCGTTTCATCGAAATTCTCCTTGTGGGGTCCCATCCTTGCCGAAACCGATTTTAACGAAATTGGTTCCGGCAGCTCATGGTTAGGGTCCGTACGGGGCGATTGGCCGGCCTTTTGAAGGCAACTTCATGTCTTTCGACGGGGTTGCCGCCCCATTCCAGCCCTTGCCGTGCTTGACCTTCGCGGCGGCTGGGGCCACATGCCGGAGATGGAAACGCCGTTCTGGAAAACAAAGACGCTGGAAGCAATGAGCCCGGCCGAGTGGGAATCGCTCTGCGACGGCTGCGGCAAATGCTGCCTGTCGAAGCTCGAGGACGAGGATACTGGTGACATCTACTGGACCAGCGTCGGCTGCCGCCTGTTCGACGCGCAGAGCTGCCGCTGTTCGGACTATCACAATCGGCTGGCGCGCGTTCCCGATTGTGTCGGGCTGACGCCGCAAAATGTACGCACCATCAGCTGGCTGCCCAGCACCTGCGCCTACCGACTGGTCGCGGAGGGGCGCGATCTCTACTGGTGGCACCGGCTGGTGTCGGGCAGTGCCGAGACGGTGCATGAGGCCGGCATGTCGATGCGGGGCCGGGTCAAGGCCAGCGAGACGGACTTGGCCCAGCCGGACGATTATTTCGACTATATGCTCGACGACGAGCCATAAGCTCGCATCGGGACGACGAGCCATAAGCTCGCACCGGGACGAGGAACCATAGCTAGCATCGGTATGCCGAGCCCTGAGGCCGGTGTCCGCAAGGCGCGCAGGAACCAGGAACCTGCGAGACGTTTGGGGCACATCGTTGGAAAACCGGCAGAAGCTTCCTTTTTCCGCCACATGAACCGCCGATGAACGGCGGGTTCGTAAATAGTTCAGACAGGCGGGTGCATTCTCCATCATCGATTTCAAGAGGACGGGCGATAGCCCGCAACAAGGAGAGAAGACCATGTTCAACACGGTGAAAACGGCAGCCCTTTCGGCACTCGTCGGCCTCGGCACGCTGGCGGCCGTTCCCGCCCATGCCGACAGCCTTTACCTGGGCTTCGGCAACAACAACGATCCTCGCTTCGGCGTCTATGCCGGCGACGACGGCTATCGCCACCGCCGTGATGAACGCCGCGACGACTGGCGCCGCGGCTGTTCGCCCGACTGGGCCCTGAATAAGGCCGAACGCATGGGGCTGCACCGTGCCCGCATCGTCGACGTCAGCCGCCGCACGGTCAAGGTGATGGGCCGCCAGTATGGCGACCGCGTCGTCATCGTGTTCGCCAATGAGCGTGGTTGCCCGATCATCAACCGCTGAGCCTCTTAAGGCGCGACCTTCTGCGAGGGTTGGTAGCGGCATGATCTCTGCGGGTCAGTCGGCAGACACCACCCTCTGCGAAGATCGGTCCTTTTAGGATCAGACACGATCTTCTGCGAAGGTCGGTCTGGCGACATAATCCTGTCAGGATCAGTCTGGAGTAGTGGAGCCGCTTTCCTTCGGGAAGAATGCGGCTCAAAAAACCCCGCGGGAGCGATCCCGCGGGGTTTTTCATGTACCACGGCGGACGGTTCAGGGCCGGGCTCGGCCATGGACCACCGAAGGCGCTTATTTCAGTTCGAAGGTAACGGTGACCTGGACATTGTAGGCGTTCTCGCCGGCCTGCACCGGAGCAGCACCGACGGCCGCGTCGAAGGCCTTGGCGTTGATCGGGATCGGTGGCGGCGCGATGTTCTGGTCAGTGATCTCGATCACTCGGCCTATGCTGACGCCGGCAGCTTCCGCCAGCGTCTTGGCCTTGGCCATGGCGTCGGCCACCGCCTTTTTGCGCGCTTCGGCGACGGTGGCAGCCGGATTGTCGTTGGTGAAGACGATGCCGCCGCCCTGGTTGACGCCCAGCGACACCGCCTTGTCGAGGATCTCACCGGTCTTGTCGACGTCGCGCACGCGCACCGACAGCGTGTTGGTTACCTGGTAGGCAATCAATTCGGCCTCCTGGCCGCCGTCGGGCTTGTTTGTGTAGTTATAGCGCGGATTGATCTGGATGCCCGCGGTCTGGAGGTCGCGGTCCTTGATGCCGGCCGACTTCATCGCGGCGATCACGGCGGCCATGGCGTCGTTGTTGGCATCCAGTGCGGCGCGCGCCGTCTTGGCTTCGCGCATGACGCTGAGCGTCAGGACCGCCAGGTCGGGCGCTACAGTCGCCGCCCCTTCGCCCGACACCACGATACGGGGCGGTGTCGGCGACTCAGCGGCCGCTGCCAGCGCCGGAAAGGCGATGGCGGCGGCGAGTGCGAGGGGCAAAAGAGGTCTGGTCATGAAAATCTCCTCGGGTAAGCATATCCGCGCCCAGCGGGCGCACGCGGCTCCTTAGGGCGCGATTATGGGCTGATTTGGACGATCGTGACCAGCGGTGCCGGAAAGCCTTGTGTCGCGATGCGAAAAACATTAATCCAGCCCGCGTGGGGCCTGTAGCTCAATGGTTAGAGCCGGCGGCTCATAACCGCTTGGTTGGGGGTTCGAGTCCCTCCGGGCCCACCATTCAGTCCGCCAGTTTTGGCGTTCTTTCGACGGTCTCAGAATAGTGGCGACATTTCCGTAGGTTAGCGGCGCCATCGCGGCAACGCTTGGCGGAGACGCCGCCGTCTAGGCCCAGAATGCCCCGGATTTGCGGCCTCGTCTCTCTAGGCCCATTTCCGTAGCCAACTGTTTGGAAAAGCGATGCTCGGCTGATGGTCGGAATCAGAGGCCGAGCAGGGCAGACTGATCGGACCAGGCGAGGGGAAGGCCTGGGAGCCGCGACAACCGATGGGCTGTCAGTTCGACTGGCTGGTTGCCGGCGATGATCTTGGACACGATGTTGGGCGAGAGGAACGCCAGCGGCAGCAGCCTGCTCACCTCAGAGACCGTCGTCGCGTTCAAGTTGGCGACCTCCGTCAGGCTTCGGCCAGAGCCGTCTGTAAGTTGATGGAGATACCGCTGGGAGCGTTGCACCACGTCGATCAATCCGGCGTCCGGCTCAGCGGTGTTGGATGAGTCATCCGTCAGAACAATGCGCATTTCGACACCGCGTCGCTTGATGTCGAATGGGCAAGAGATCGAAAAGGTCTCGGTACCGCCATCCGATGGCAAAGGTTGGTCGAGCAGATGTTCGCAGAGTGCTCGGCGTTCGATGTCGACGGCCAGCGACTTCTGTCCAAGCACGATGCGTCGGACAAGCTTTTGCAGCAGCGATCGCCTAGCGTCGGCCGTGTTGGACCTCCAGGCCGCCTTGACCTGAGCCGCGCGACGCATCGCGTTTTGGATTTCGGCTGCATTTCCCCATCGCTGAATCAAATCAGCGATTTGGCTGTGATCGCTGAGAATGCGATTCAGCTGATGCTCAATTACTGATTCAACTGCGTCGGCGGGAAGGCGCCATCCGTCAGAGCTGCCGCGCCGCTGATCAACGAACTGTTTTGAGACGTAGTAGCGATAGCGAACGCCGCGCGTGTTGGCATGCACTGATCGCAGCTTCTCGCCGTGTTCGTCGAACAGCAGCCCGGTGAGAAGATGAGGCTGTGTGACGTTCGAAATGCTCCTACGTCGCGGCGCCTGAATGGCCAAAAGCGCCTGCGCCGCTTCGAACACTGGACCTGCAATGATCGGCTCGTGCTCGCCGTCGTACACCTGATCCTTGTGCTTGATCTTGCCGATGTAGATTGGGTTCGAGAGCAGGTGATAAAGATTGCCGCGGCCGAATGGCGTCGTCACAGCAACGCTCCCGTCCTGTCGTTCGCGGGTTCGAGTGACGAGGCCTTCGCGCGCGGCCTCGTCGGCAAGGTCACGCACGGACTTCAAAACAAGATAGCGCTCGAAGAGGTGTCGGACGATCTTCGCCTCGGCGTCGTCGATGATAAGCTTTCGGTGCTCCACGCGGTAGCCAAGCGGCACCACACCGCCCATCCACATGCCCTTCTTCTTGGATGCCGCGATCTTGTCGCGGATGCGCTCGGCTGTGACCT
The DNA here is from genome assembly GCF_020165515.1 of Mesorhizobium sp. BR1-1-13. Lineage (NCBI taxonomy): Bacteria > Pseudomonadati > Pseudomonadota > Alphaproteobacteria > Hyphomicrobiales > Phyllobacteriaceae > Mesorhizobium > Mesorhizobium sp. BR1-1-13. The sequence goes on along the minus strand of NZ_JAIUIH010000012.1, from coordinate 16,601 downwards.
CGCGCTCAAACTGAGCGAAAGACAGAAGGACATTGAGCGTCAGCCTGCCCATTGAGGTGGTGGTGTTGAACTGCTGTGTGACCGATACGAATGATACCGAGCTGGCATCGAAGATCTCCACGATTTTAGAGAAGTCCATCAGCGAGCGAGTGAGGCGGTCGATCTTATAGACGACCACGACATCCACCTTCCCGTCGCGGATGTCCTGGAGCAGCCGCTGCAGGGCAGGGCGCTCCATCGTCCCACCAGAAATGCCGCCGTCGTCATAGCGATCTGGAACAAGCTTCCAGCCAAGGCCAACCTGCGAGGCGATGAAAGCAACGCATGCCTCGCGTTGGGCATCGAGCGAGTTGAATTCCTGGTCGAGGCCTTCCTCGCTCGACTTGCGAGTATAGACGGCACAGCGCAGGCGAGGTGTCGAGTTGCTGCTCATAGCCCGAAGAACCTCGGACCGGACCAATGCGCGCCTGTAATCTTACGCGCGATCGACGACAGCGATGGGTAGACCTTGGCCTCGAAGACGAAGCCATCCCCAATCACGTCGACGATGTGGGTCTTGCCGTTCCAGTCACGAACCAGCCGGGCGCCTGGCAAGACTTGTTTGCGCTTCCGCGCGATCGTCACCTTGATGTCGTCGACGACGACGTTAGCTTGGCTGTCGCGGTCGGCGATCTTCTTCTCGACCCGGTCTATAGCGGACCTGAGCATGCGACGCGTCTCGGTGGAAAATCCACCGAGACGCTTTGCCTGAAGATGCCAGGCTGCTGCCCTGATCAGAAGTTCACGTCTGACACCCTTTGGTGGCGAGCATCTATAGATCTTCTCCCATCGGGCTGCGAGTTCCTCGCGAGAGAGGTCGCCTAAGGGAGCGACCTCTGCTTCGATATCGAGCTTGCCGCGCATGACCATCAAGCGCCGCCCTTGGCGCTTTCATCGATGCGATATCGCCGAACCCCGTCCTTGCCGACGTCGCTGACCAAGTTGAGGCCGAGCTTCTTCTTGACCACTGCCGACAAGAAGCCCCGTACCGAGTGTGCCTGCCAGCCGGTCGCTTCCATCAGCATCTCGATCGTTGCGCCCTTGGCCAGCCGAAGCTTCTTCAGCACTAGGTCTGATTTGCTCTGCTTGCTCTCGTTGCGGGGCACAACAACCTTCGCTGGCTTTGCCGGTGCCGCCTCGACCCGGCCTCCTGCGTCACCAGCTTTCTTTTTGGGCGACTTCGCCTTCTTCGCCCGCTTGGACGCTGCGGGCGGTGCGTCCCAAATATGCTCATGTGGCTCCGGCGGGATCTGAAGCTTGTCGTTGTCTGAATATGTGCCTTGATCGGTGCCGAGTGTCGCCATGGTCGTTCTCCTCAGTTTGAGGCGTCGGCCAATCCGGCGCCTGTACTGACTTGAGCCCGCCTAGCGGGTTGGGAGACCTTGGTCTTTGGGGGAGGCGATAACCGCCGAGTCGTTACCTACAGCAATGCTTGCGTGCGCAACGAAGTCCAGGGGAATGTGCGGGGATAGTCGCGAGAACCGGCGGCAGGCAACCAATGAGCGAACATTCTGTCATGCCAAAACCCTTTGCCTGGAGGTCAAGCAAATGATTGTTAGGAAGAACGATAGCTAGTCGCGCTGTCGCCGCTGCCGCCGCTCGCCTCCGATCTCATCCCAAAGCGGGAGCACGTCGGCAACATGAAAGGGATAGGCCTTCCTTTCCAGCGGCTCTTCCCAAGCTGGGCGCCTTATGTTTGCCAATTCCCAACCCTCGTATTCGGGTAGCAGCGCTTTGCGCAGAACCTCCATCGTCTGGTCCTCGTCCGACACTGCCAGCAAGTCGTCCAGGTCGTCGATGGAGCAGAATACGATATCTCTCATGTCCTTGGGGAGGATATCAGGCTCGTCGGCGCAAAGCTCCACGGCTTTGGCGCGGATGGCGGGCAGATGCAGTCTGGTCAGCGCGAACCATGAGTCCAGGGTGAGGACCACGCCAACCGCATCCGGCGCCACCGGTATGTTGGTGTAAGTGCCATTGCGGGCTCGTGCGAAAAACCTCCACAGCTGCGACATGCCTTTAGCAATCTGGTTGTAAGCGCCCGACGCAGCTTCGTACTGGTTCTCGGCGTACTGAGCCTGGAACGTGAGTTTGGTGGCTTTGCATTCAAAGACTACCCTGATCTGGTCGCCATCCTGCACAAGGAGGTCTGGGGTTTTCAAAGGCCGTTTCCTGGCGCCGAACGGCTGCTCCCGCGAGACCTTGAACCTAGGGCACCGCGCCTCGATCAGCATCTTGCCGTACTGCTCGAACCGTTCCCGCGCCTCGTCCATCATCGCCTTGGGACCGTCGCACAAGTCGAAATAGAGGCCCGACGTAGCACGGAATATGATGAGCTGCGGGAAGGGGGAAATGAACTGCTTCCCAACCGCGACCGAAGAGACGATTGGGAATTGCCTCAAAGTGCTCGGCAGGTAAGCAAGATTGGACTTGTTGGCGGCTGTTAGGGTGTCGATACGCTCGCGGGTCAATTCCCGCAAAGTGAAAAGCTCCTTGGAAATCAGGTCCATGCTGTCCGGCCGCAGGCCAATGTCCTCCTCGGGCAACCTGGGTCTCAGGTGCCATCCGGTCGTCTGAGCGTAGGAGTAGAGCCCGACGCAGTTCAATGCGAATTGGTCGATGGGGAGCCCGTATTTCTGCTCGAAATAGCCAGCGCAGGAGCCTTGGCCATAGATGAAGTAATACAGGTGCATGCGCTGGCTGTGGAAGAACTCCCGCTGCCAGATAAACTGCTCAAGCGCCATGCGAGGGATTTCCTCCAGCACGGTCCTGTCGCTGATAAGGATGCGGTCCTCGGCAATCTTGGCCGCCTTGTATTGATTGAGTATTTTGCAGACGGTGTCAAACTTTCGCAATTCCGATGGATGAGCGGACTTTAGCCCGCTGGTAGGATTCGCCAGCATGAGCAGGATAACGTTCTCGATTTCCCATTTCAGCGCGTGGTAGGGAGATCCCATAGGTGCGCCAGCCGCTGAGGCAGGGAAGGTCAGATATCTGGCGATGTCGGCCGGTGGATTCTCAGATTGCAGCATGTTAACTGCCCAGAACATCTGCAATGCCTGTGGGACGTTGAGGTAGGAAAGCGACTGAATGAGCTTCGTCCGCTCTGCCTCACGGGCTCTGATCGTTTCCATTAGAGCAGGCACGGCGTCCACCCGTCGAATCGGTCAAACAGCTGGAGACCCTAGCACAAGGGGGCGAAGAGTGATTGAGCCCATAGTAGCCTCTTCCGCCGTGTTGAATCGTGATATCTCTGCTGAGATTTGGGGGGATACAGCGATGTGGCACAATTGGGCGTTTGCCGCCGTAGTAGTTGCGTTTCTCTTGGCAGAGTTGCGGTTCGGGCTGCTGCGGAAGGGCTTTGACAGCATCGTCCAGCCGAAAGACCAGAACAGCACAAATGGCGTGTTCCGGCTCTTCGTTGCCGGGCTGTTTGTTCTGGTCGCGGTGCTGGGATTGGCGCTCTATCTCGACGCGTGGAAGTCTGGCGACCAGTTAAGTCTCGGCACATTCGGGGACTTTGTGGGCGGTGTCGTCAACCCGGTCCTGACCTTCCTAACCTTCATGGGCTTGCTCATCACCATCCTGCTCCAGCAGCGAGGACTGGCGGAGGCGCACCAAGGGGCGAAGGAGGCAACATTCTTCGAGATGCTCAACCTCCACAATGCCATCGTCAACGCCATGGACGTGCATCGCTCCGGAAGGGAAACACTACACGGCAGGGACTGCTTCAGATTCTTCGCGAATGAGATAGAGGAAGGCTACAAGAAAAGCCGTAAACGCAGCGAACTGGACCGAGCCCTTGACGGCCACGAAGCACTATGGGGCAAGTTTTCCGGCGATCTCGCCCACTACTACCGCTACCTCTACAACCTGATCCGTTACATTGATGAGAACCTTCAGCACGATAAGATGAAATACATCAAGGTTCTGAGGGCGCTGATATCCAACGATGAGCTGCTGGTCCTGTTTTATAACGGCCTGACCAGTCGCGCCGAGAACTTCAAGGTCTACATTGAACGCTTTGCGATATTCGATAACCTGCCGCCAAACGCTGAGTTCAAACCTGCTCACAGGGCGTTCTATGGACCGGGCGCATTCGATGAAAAGCTGGCGACTAAATAAGGCCTCACTTAGTGGCTCGAGGCCGGCGACTCCCGTTGTCGTTAAACAATATTGCGGATTTGTTCGGGCATTTCGCCCGGCGTCTGCCTCTCAATCAAAACGACTACCTCTTGAAAGTGCAGCAAATTGAGTACAGACTATTAAGGGGGGTGCCTATGATTATTGCCGACAATGAAACCCATATTGACTATCTCTATTACGAGCCAATTGCTAGGACTGTGGTCAAGCTCATTCGCGAGAAGTCGTCGGAGCCGCTGAGCATTGGTCTCCACGGGGATTGGGGCGCCGGTAAATCCAGTGCGTTGCTGATGATCGGGCGAGCGTTCGCGGACGAAGATTCAACCCTGTGCGTCCGCTTCAACGGCTGGCTGTTTGAGGGATACGATGATGCCAAGGCCGTCCTGATAGAGACGATCGTTGCGGAGTTGCTCAAAAAGCGATCCACCCTGGCCAAGGTAAAGGAAAAGGCCGGTGATGTTCTCAAGAGTATCAACTGGTTCAAAGTAGCGCGTACCCTGGGAAGTGCGGCGCTGACGTTTTACAGCGGCATGCCGCAAGGAGATATCTTAAAAGGTGTTAGCAAGATCGCCGACAGCGTCATGGCTGACCCCAAGGCGGTATTGACCGGGGACACGTTCAAGAAAATCCTCGATGGCGCGCAGGAACACTTCACGGCCGAGAAGCCGGAAGACACAGCTCCTGACCGCATGCATCAGTTCCGGAAGGATTTCCAGGATCTACTTGACGTCGCCCAGATCGACCGGCTTGTCGTCCTCGTCGACGACCTCGACCGGTGTTTACCAAAAACAGCGATAGCAACCCTTGAGGCAATCCGCCTATTCCTGTTTGTGCCGAAGGCCTCGTTCGTCATCGCTGCAGATGAAGGGATGATCGAGTATGCGGTCCGGGACCATTTTCCCGATCTCCCTGCCTCCTCGGGTGTCAATACTTATGCGCGAAGCTACCTTGAAAAGCTTATTCAGGTGCCTTTCCGGATGCCGCCGCTCGGGAACTTGGAGACGCGGGTCTACGTCACCCTGTTGCTCTATCTGAACGCAGGTATCGACCCCGGCGCAAAGGCATTCACCGAGCTTCTTGCCATCGCGAGTGGCGCGCTCAAGCGGCCTTGGCAGGACGGCTTCACGCGCGAAGAGATAACCAAAAAGATCGGAACGATCCCGGCAGAGCTTGAGGAGGCGATCCAGGTAGCATCGGAGATCACGCCCATCTTGACCGAGGGCGCGCACGGCAACCCGCGCCAAGTCAAGCGCTTCGTGAACACGATGAGCCTGCGGATGGCGATCGCCGAAGAGCGGGGGTTTGGCGACGATCTCAAGCCTCCAGTCCTGGCGAAGCTGATGCTCGCCGAGCGTTTCGCTCCCGATGTCTTTGAGACGATCGCGCGCGATACTGGGTCGGATGGGCGCTCGGCGACCGCGCGGCAGCTAGAGCAAGAACCCTCGGAGCCAGCGGAAGCGGATTCCAAGCCGACCGCCGGGAAGAAACAGGCGCCCCGAAGCGAAGGCCTTGAGTGGCCCAGCAGATGGGCCAAAATCGAGCCGAAACTCGCCGATTTAGACTTGCGACCGTACGTCTTCATCAGTCGCGATCGGCGCGCTGTCTTCTCGACGCCAGCAATCGCTGGGGCAGTCGAAACGCTGATCGAGCGGCTATCCGGAACAACTATGGTGATCAGAACGAGCGATCCTACCGCCATCACCGGCTTGTCTGCGGCCGATGCGGATCGAGTTTTTACCGGCCTTGTGGCAAAGATCAACGCAGCCGATGACCTTACGCAGAGCCGCCCACAGGCTGCGGAGGGCCTAGCTTTTTTCACTTCCCACAGACCTGCAATGCAGGAAGCCTTGATCGAATTTTTGCAGCGACTGCCTGCGAGCAAGCTGGGCGCCTGGGTGACGACAGGGTGGAACGAAGCGTTTAACGCCCAGACGAAGCCTCGCTTCGATGCGCTGTTGCGTCAATGGGCCGAGCAGACCGAGAACACCAAATTGAGCGCTATGGCCAAGCTTGCGATCAAGCCGCCTAAGTCGGGAAGGCGAAGCTAGTGGGCACCTCCGGAAGCAATCGGGGATCGCGGCGCGGACTTGTGCCAACTTGGGTTGGCGACCCGGTTCCGCAGCCGCCGTCGGCCCCACCGCCACCCCGGCCTATACCAGCACCTGTGCTACCAAGTAGTCCGGTGCCGCCCGGAACACCCGAGCCTCGGCCGCCCCAACGGCCGCTACCACTTCCACCCAATCCCGTGCCGCTGCCGGCTCTCCCGCCGCCCTCGGCAGGGGCGAGTTTGAGCGGTGCGCGTCGCGACTTTACCCATGCAGCTCGGTCCCAGGGAGGAGCGGGACGGTCGCTTCGGCGGGGCGCCGGCAAATACGTTAGGGCAGTTGGCGGCGCCCGAGCGGCGAGCCGGATCATGGCGCCGTCCAAGGGGGTCGCGGCTGGAATCGCTGGCCTGGTCAGCGATGTCGCCCGGCTCGGGGCAGCTGCTGCACTGAGCCCTTTCAATTTGGAAAACCTAGCTGGCCAGCCCGCTTCGGCTGTTTTTGCTGCATTGGCCGACGTGCTGTGCCCCGCAGGAGGCACAATTGACGAAGCTATTGCGCGCGATGCAATGCTTGCCACGGCCGCGGAGCTCACCACGAGTGGCGATGTGCCGCTCGACGCGATGACGCCGCCTGCTCTCGACGCAGTCTTCCTCGGGACGATCGCGCGCTCGATCGAGGCCAAACTTTTCAATGAGCTGGGAACCAGGTCGATTCGGCTTCCCGAAGACATCCAAGCCGTTCAGCGCATCGAACGCGAGCTCCACTCTTTTGTGGAGGGATCTGTCCGTGATGTCTTCACCGCCTCGGGCCAAGTCCTCAGGGATATTCCTCAGGCCAACATCGACGGCTTGGTCGACACAATTTACGAGCGGTCCTTCGAAGCGATCCGGATTCTGGGAGAAAGCTCGTGAGACGCATCACATTTGTAGCGCGCCTGGGTCTCGGCGACACGGCGCCGATCACGCTGGCGCAGCCGGATTCAACAGAGGTCCCGATTCAGTTCGTGGGTGCGTATCAGCGTCTGGACTACGGGCTTGGGAGTGCTCTCGATTTCCTGAAGGCTCGTGATCGCAAACCCAGTGAGGTCGCCATCGACCTGATCATTGTTGCGGCTCTAGTTAGCGCCGCGGACACGCGTATGTCGCGCGCCCAGAACTCCCAAAACGGCTGGACCAGAGAAATCGACTTGGTCGCTCCTGTGTCCGATCCCGGTCTTTGGACGGAGCAGGCGGGCGCGCTGGGGGAGATGCTGCAGTTCCTGACCGGTGATCGCTGGCGGATCTTTTTTCGTCCACGACCGAGCAGCTTCAGGCAGATAGCGCCGGACCCGGCCAAGCTGCCGCTGGAGCATTTCGACGAGGTCTGCTTGTTCTCAGGTGGACTGGACAGTTTGGTCGGCGCAATTGACCTCATCGCGGCTGGTCGAAAGCCGCTGCTTGTCAGCCATTGGTACGACGGCGAGACCAGCAAGGCACAGCGTGCGGTTTGGAGTAAGCTGGAGGGGCGCTATTCCAACGCTGGTGTCAAAGTCATGCGGACAAGACTCGGGTTTGACCGATATCAGGTGAAGACCGGAGAAATCGAAAATACCCAGCGCGGACGGTCGTTCGTGTTCTTTGCGTTAGCAGCACTGGCCGCCTCGGCTTTGACGGGGCAGAAACGGATCGTAGTTCCCGAAAATGGTTTCATCGGGTTGAACGTTCCACTGGATCCGCTTCGCCTCGGCGCACTAAGCACACGCACTACACATCCGCACTACCTAGCCCAGTTTAACAGCCTACTTGAACGTCTGGCTATCACTGCTGTGCTCGACAACCCCTACAGACACAAGACGAAAGGCGAGATGGTGCAAAACTGCGCGGACGTCGCGCTTCTCTCATCCGCAGTACCGTTGTCGATGTCGTGTTCGTCGCCGGCCAAAGCGCGTTACCGCGGGCTTTCCCCTCGTCACTGCGGGACCTGCGTGCCGTGCCTCATTCGCCGGGCGGCCCTTCACAAAGGATTCGCGGGGCGCGACCCGACGCTTTACCTCGTGCCGGATCTCGAAGAGCGACGGTTAGACACGACCAGAGCCGAAGGGGAGCACATTCGATCGTTCGAGCTCATGATCTCACGTTTGTCGGCAAACCCGGCTAGCGCGAACGCTCTCGCGCGTATTCCGGGTCCCTTGAACGACGCCCCGGCCGAGGTGAATGATTTCGTCGATGTTTTTCGACGGGGCGTTGCAGAAGTAAGCGAATTGCTTCACGCGGTTGAGAGCGCACCTGGCTAACCGCCAGATTTTCGACTGCATTTTCTGTTCGCAGATTTGATGCGGCTAGGGGTTCCCCAACTCGCCGGTATGGGGCATGCCTCTCCAATGACATCAATTTCGCCTCGCTCTGTAGATTTCCACTGCCATCTCGATCTTTATCCTGATCTCCGGCTGGCAGTTTTGGCCTGCGAAGAGGCTCACGTTGCCACCTTAGCCGTGACAACCACGCCAAAAGCATTTCGACGCAACAGAGACTTGACCCGCCAAGCCCATTATGTGCGCGTAGCGCTTGGGCTTCATCCACAATTGGCTGCGGAACGCGCGTCCGAGTTGCCCCTATTCGAGGCACTGCTGAACGAGACGCGATATGTGGGCGAGGTCGGACTTGACGCCAGCCCAAACCACTACGCTGGCTTTACCGAGCAGGTACGAGTGTTCCGGCGTATCCTGATGGCATGCGCAAAGCACGGCGACAAAATCCTGAGTGTCCATAGCGTTCGGGCGGCAAAGGCAGTGTTGGACAACGTTGAGGAGCTTCTGCCGCCGGGCCGGGGCCGCATTGTTCTTCACTGGTTCTCGGGAAGCTTGTCAGAGGCACGGCGCGCACTTTCGCTCGGGTGCTATTTTTCCGTGAACGAGCGAATGTTCGCTAGTCCGTCAGCGCGCAAAGTTGTTTCAATTCTGCCACGAGATCGGGTGCTCACGGAAACAGATGGCCCTTTCATTGAGCGAGACGATGGGCCAATCCGTCCAGGAGATGTCTCGAAAGCAACGTCGGATTTGGCTGGCTTGTGGGGTGTCTCCGAGGATGCCGCACGAGTGGAACTCGTCCGAAATCTTCGAGAGCTGTTGGTGCCCTAACTTCCAGTAGCCGTCAGCGGCGACATTAGCGACACCGGTTTACCGACGGCCAAATTTGCCGGTGAAAGGGCTGGCAATGAGGCGCGTTTCAGACATTCAGTCTGATCTTCAGCCGATGACCGCTTTGCGCCGCATGTCGGCCGTTCAGGCCAGCCTTGCCATCGGCTGAAAGCACCGGCGACCAAGCTAAAGATCGCCGTTGCGCCAAGTGTGGACATTCGCTGCAGGATCGGCAGCGTGTCGATCTCCTTCTCGACGCGGGCGGGACCTTTGCATGGCGAGGTAGTGGTCGCGCAAATGTTGACGCGGACGCGACCGCGCCTGATCTGGGCCGTCGACACCACCGCCGTGTGTTTCTGGGCGTTTAGTCTAGACGGTCGCGGCGACTGCCGCTGGTGATCGCGCAGCTCCGACCTGGTCGTTGCGGCCTCGCGCCTACGGACAGCAGGTGGATACATTCAGACGCGTCGGCGTCAGGCAGGGCTCGTCGCGGCGCAAGGCCCGGTTGCGGGGCGAAGTGCGATCGTGGGCCAGAGAGTGTCCACTCGGCTCGCGCAAAGCTACGCCCCCAACGCGCAGTGCGTGCGTGTTGCCACATAGATTGTCCCATGTGCCGCGGCGTGTGCGTGGCGCGCGGCTCAAGTCCGGGTCAACGTTTCACGCGCAGCACTCGCTCAACACCACGGAAGACAAATCCGAGTGTTGCCGATCTTCCCAACTTGCACCGGTGCAGGCGCCAGTTGGCCGGGGTTGTTGAAGATCGAATTATTACCTCCCCATATTTGACTCGGATTTCGAACGAACGAGTTGTTGCCGCCCCAAATCTGACTCGGATTTCGAACGAACGAGTTGTTGCCACCCCAGATTTGATCAGGGTTGTTAATAACCGAATTCGGCCCACCGGCGATCTGCCCTAGTGTTCTCGCCGTCCAGCCGTTTCTTCCAGTTAGGTCATTGTTGTCGCCGAAGCAGCCATCGCCGCCTATACCATCCGTGAAGCACTTTGTGAGTTCGCGTGCTGTTAGTCTGGTCGCCATGCAGCCGGCGGCGGCGTATGGTTGTCCCCCAGTGGAAACCAGACATTGAACCGCGATTTGCTGCTCCGGATTGAGGCCCAGTTTCATATTCAGAAGGTTGGCGCCAGTGCAAGTAGCCATGCCTTCGATATCCCCGCCGGACTCCGCCGCACATGTGAGGGCAATCTGTTGTTCTTTGGATGCGTTCTGACCGAGGATTCCAGAGGCCGCGCATATTGCGAACTGCTCGGGATCATTGCCGGAATCCGTCGCACAACGCACTGCGGTCTTGGCGTCGCGACCAAGATACTTATCAAGGGCGGCAGAGCCTGCGCAGCCGATGAAATCCGACGAGTTTCCATCAGAACTGACCGTGCATTTGATCAGCGCCTTTTGATCGTCTGTCAGATCGGCGAAGTTCGTCGAGCAGCTCAGCACATCGTTCTGGTCTTGAGCCTCCGATAAGCAGGCAATCGCTTTCTGCTGCTCCTCGGTCATATTTTCCCCAAGGATATTTTTCGCGGAGCACCCAGCAAATGATTCCGTATCGCCGTTTGATTCTCGATAGCACTTCAGAGTACTTGCGGTGTTCCGGCCAAGCGCCGCGCCCCCAGCGCATTCCGCAAGTTTGTTTGCATCACCATCGCTATCAGACGCACATTCCGCTAGTTTCTGCTGTCGATTGGTAATCTTGACGCCAAGAAGCGGTGCAGCGCATTTTGCGAACTCAGGGGTACCTGCCGATGAGACCGCGCAATCGACCAGCTCTTGTTGATTTGGCTGGAGAACGGCGTTTCCTCCCGTACACGCGGCGAAATTGACGACATCTAAGCCAACCTCACTCGCGCATTCCCGGGCTGTTTCTACATCTGAAAGCGCATCGAGGTTCGGGAGCGGACCTACTGTCGGGCCCCGACCAGAATCGACGATCTCCTGTTGAAAGATTGAGCAAGGCTGCTTACCGGCCACGCCCTCGCACATGGCCTCTACGCCGGGAACGTCACTGCGCACCACTTTTACCGACGTTATGTCCGGGAGTGTCGCTTGAAACCCTCCTTTTAACCGAGCCAAATACGCCTTCACAGCCGCGCAGGGTCCAGGTCCCAGGGGGCCAGCACAGATTGGCCCGATGACAGGGTCATTCCCAATCCGTTGCGGTTCAGGAACGTTCACGGTGACGATTGGCGGTGCCTGGCCAAATTGTTGCTGAAGGTACCGCGCCACCGCTTCGCAAGGCCCTGGTCCCAAAGGGCCAGCACAGATTGGACCGACGGTAGGGTCAAACCCAATTTGCTGAAGCGGGGGTAGCGCTGGTGGAGGTGAGCTTCTACCTTGCCGTTGGAGTAACTGCTGTATTTGAGCACATGGGCCTGGCCCCATCGGTCCCGCGCAAATTGGGCCTGCTACAGGATCTACCCATAATATTTGAAGGGATTGAGTGTAGCAAATTCCAGTTAGCGCGAAGAAAAAGCTGGCGGTTATTGCGAACACTCTCATTTCACGGCCCCTCAGTTGCTACCACCCTCTATCTTGACTCTGATCTGCTTATTCGGACTCATGATTGGATCGGAGGTGCCGTAGAAAGCCTCCCTCAAGGCGCGGTTCGCTGGCCCACTCGTGCCCGGTTTTATTGAGCACAGGTCGTCTCCAAGTTCTTGTCCAATTAGGATACATCCAATACTGTCTGCAGGAAGATTGCCCGTGTGTATTTGTACCAGCGAGCGTGCCGGAACATCTCTAAGTTCAATTCGCCATTTGTCAGCGTGATCATAGCGCAGATTCGCGGAGTACTCCCCAGACGGAATTGAACTGATCTCTGGTTCGTTTCCTTGCCACGGAAGTTCAAGAGTGTAGGCCTTGATCTCCCCATTGATCGCTAGATATCCCGATGTGCATTGCTCTGATGTGTACTGCCGATGAATCGTAAGCGTGAAGTCTTCGGCGAAAGACTCATTGCCGCCCACGCACAGCACTAATGCCCCGGCGGCTAACGCCAAGGAGAACGCTTTTACAGACATCGATCTGCCTTCGAATGATATGAGTGTATGTCTATGCTACTACACAATTTGCATGTAGAGAAGCCGGAATCCGCTCTATGAAATAACAGTGGCGGAAAGCATTAGTTTTATGATAATTATCATTGGCTTACGCCTATAGTTGATGCCTCTCCAGCGATTTCGATGCAGATTAACGCAAGCCAGTCGCTTCATCAGCAACAGCGGGCATTCCCCATAATTTACGCGAACCCCGATCGATCCCCTTTGGCGTCTCGACCGGGATGTCCTTCAGCCATTTGATCACCATCGGCGAGGGTGGTGCGTCTTCGGAAACGCTGTGATCCTAGCGGGCGAGATCGCGTTTGGAGAGCGCCTGAACGTAGTGGCGGCAGTTAGAGCCGACGGCAAATTGTGCGTCTCCCACGAGGGATCATCGACCGCAAGGACAGTGGGGTGCTTGTGCCGCGAGCCCTGGGGCGTCAGGTCGGATCGACGTGGGCATAGCTCAGGTAGGGTCGTACCGATTTCAGGCGAGCTGGATCTGCTGCCGGCAGCCGACGTCGTAAGCTTTGGCAGTCAGCTTAGGAAAGGTGATCGCGAAGCGGCGGCCACCGCTGTTGTGCCTCCAGCCGTTGCGCTTCTTAAGTTCGTCGAACTCTTCGAGGAATTCGGGCAGGCTGTGGGTCAGATCACATCGATTCGCGCTGGGTGCCCCCCGAAGGTCCATTTCTTATAATCCGAGCCTCGAAGCTGCCGGTCCGCTGTCGGCCCCCATTTCAGACTACTAGTCTGATTAAGCGTCAGCGAATGGCAGCTTTGCGTCCACATGCCGGTCCTTCAGGTCATTGTGCGAATTCCCAAAAGCGGACATTGCGAGCATCACAAGCAGATTCGGGTTGCGCAGAGAAGCTGACGTTCAATGTCGCGTTAGACTAGGTTCCCCATTGCGAAGCACGTTATTAGACTCATCTGTTGTAAGCGAGGACCGCTGTTCTCCCCACGCTTCGGTTGTTTCCACCAATAGACGTCGACGGACCAGACTTGACTTATAGTTGATCGCCCCGTTTCAAAGCGATCGGGCCGATACGGAAAGCCCGTGGCTAACCAGCGTACTGTAGGCGAACAGTGTAAATCCTCCGAATCAGAGGTCGCTACACTCGTGTCCATCGCCTTGTGGCTGACGATAAAAAGCATGCATCTAGAATCTGCATTATCTCATAGCCATCACTAACGGTAGGCCATGCCGACTTGCCGGTAGCTACCGAACGTATAACTTCAGAGACCTCAATCGCTTTGTATTCATTATATCCCAGGCCGAAATTGGCAACCGGCAACAGCGAGGCGAAGTTCTTGTTTTCTGGCCCGACGTCGATGAGCCGGTAGCCCTGCAGGGGGCAAGCGTCGGCCTGTCGTCGATCTGGAGCGTGACGCCCTTTTCGAGCAGCAGCCCGAAGGGAAGCACCAGAACGCCCGTCACGGTGCTGTCGCGGCCGGCCTGCAACTCCAAGGCAAGAACGCGCTGGCGGTTCTTGCCGACCCGCTGCTGGGACATGGAGCAGCGTTTTGCTTTATCCGCGATCCGGCAGGCGATCTGCCAATCCTGATAGGTCTACTACAATGAGGATGCCCCACTTGGCAGGGCCTCCTGTCCCCATGCCGGCGCCGCAGGAAGAAGCACAGGCGCAAAGCATGGCAATGGCCATTGTTCGGAATGGTAGTTTGGACATGTTTAGAACCTGACGCTGAGATCGGCCTTGAAGCCGTTCTGCATGGCACCGTCGCCGAACTGGCCCTGATAGGCGAGGCCGAGGGTTGCGGCCTCGGTGAGGTCGAGATCGACGCCGGCCTCGATGAGGGCGGCATCCTTTGCGATCGGCACGCCGGCGATAGTGAAGGCATCGCCGTCGGCAAAGGCGTGGGTGGAGATCGGCGTTACGCTGCCGAAGGCATGGCGCCAGCCGAGCGTGCCGTGGGCGGTGGCCTTCATGCCGCCGAGCGTGAAGGCCGATGAGATATGGATGCCGAGCGTGGTGAAGGTGGTGTCGGTGGTCTGGCCATCGACATGAAGCGCCGCCGCGCCGCCTGTCTCGGTAAAGCCGTCGGTGTGCAGGTTTGCGTAGGCCAGATTGGCGAAAGGCTCGAAGGCGACCGTACCTGCATCGATGCGGTAGCCGGCCTCGCCGAAGGCCTGGAAGGTGCCGGCGTTGTAGTCCCCTGTCAGGCTGTCAGTGAAGCCGGGAAAGGCGACCGACCGGCCCGTTTCGATATCGTGCCATGTATAGGCAAGGCCACCGGTGAGGCGGAACGCGTTCCACTTGCCGCCGCCATAAAGGCCGAGATGATAATTGTCGCTCGATCCGGAGGAGGCGCGGCCGTCGACATCGAAGGAGGAATGGCTGTACCCGGCAAGAAGGCCGAGGCGGATGTCAGACGTGATCTCGCCGTCGATGCCGGTGAGGAAGCCGCCGGTCGAGGTATCCATGGCCGCAGCATTGCCGTCGCCGTCGAAGGACCCCCAGGATCCGAAAGCATAGCCCCAGGCAACCGGGCCGATGCTGTCGGCGGCGGCCGGCCGAGGTCCACCCTCGCCATAGGCCATGACCGGCATGTCTGCGCCGGTGGCATCGCCGAAGGCGGACCGGATACGATCGTTGACCGCATCGCGGACGAAATGGCTGTCCTCGATCAATGCCGACTGGGTGGAGGTGTATATCTCGCCCGACAGGGCATCGAGCGCCTGGTAGGCGCTGTCCTCGTCGGGAATGGCGGCGACGGCATCATAGACCGGATTGCCGATGCCTATGCTCTCAACCCCGTCGCCCGTCGAGCACTGGTTGAAGGTTCTGGCCACGTCGCAGAAGGAGACGGCGTTGCGTGTGGCGTCGATATAGACATGATCGGCATCATAGGCGAGCGCCAGATCGACGAAGGGCATGTTCTGGTCGAGCGTATCGAACGTGCCCGTCACGCCGCCATCAGCGCCGAGGATGGTCCAGCGGCTGTCGGGCGTGTAGACGCCGGCGACCTTCGCCGCATAGACCGTGCCGCCGTCGATGGTCGCCTTGCCGCTGGCATCGATCAGGTCGCTGTCAAGCGCCGGATTGATCTCGGCCACATAGGTCGAGCCGGCATCGAAGGTGATGTCGCCCTTGACGGTCAGGGTGCCGATGGAATTGCCCGGCGCGATCGTGCCGCCCGACGCGATCGTCGTCGATCCGACCGTGCCTGTGCCGCCGAGCGTACCGCCACTGTTGACCATGACGGCGCCGGCAAGGCTTGCCGCCGCATGGGTGTCGTCGCCGACGACGAGCTCGCCGGCGTTGACGGCCGCCAGCCCCGTAAAGGTGTTGACGCCATTCAGCGTCAGCGCGGCCGCGCCTGTCTTTATCAGCGCGCCGGGGCCGGTGATGGCGCTTGCCACCGTCAGATCGGCGTCTGTCCGGAAGGTGCCGCCGCCGGCGTTGAGCGTGATGTCGCGCGCGGTGACGAAGGCGGCGGTATTCTCGAACGTGCCGCCGTCGAAATCAAGCGCGCCCGAGCCCGAGCCCAGATTGGCGTCGGAAGAGACCGACAATATGCCGCCATTCAGGTCGAAGGCCTCGGTGTTGACCGCGCCCGCAATGCTCATGGCGCCGCCATTCACGGTCAGCATATCGGTGTCGATCGTGCCGGCAATGGCCACCGTACCGGAGTTCATGGCGACCTCGGCCATGCCAGTTATGGCGAAGGGCGCGGCGAAGGTGAAGCTGCCGCTGCCGAGCGCAAAGTTGGTTTCGGCACTGCCCTGACCGACAATGTTACCGGCGATCGCGCCGCCGGTGATATTGACCGTATTGGCGGCCGCCGAAAGCAGGATGTCGCCGCTAATCGCGCCGCCCTTCTGATTGACGGTGCTGGGACCGCCGGCAGCAGTGAGGTCGATCGCGGGCCCGGTGATGCCGATGATGGTGCCGGTGTTAGAGATCGTCGCCGGGCCGCCGCTCGCAAGCACGCCCGTGGCACCGCTGATCGAACCGGCATTGGCGACGGTTGCCGCCCGGCCGGTCGTCGACACAAGCCCAACGCCGGCGCTGGCGCCGCTAACTGTGGAGCCGTCTTCTACTAATAATGTTGTCGTCGAATCGGCGGCCGCGGAATTATTCACTGCATAGATGCCGGAGCCGCTCGCCCCCGTCACCGTGCCGGTCGCGGTGATCGACAGTGCACCGCTGCCATTGTTGATGGCGAGGATGCCGTCGGTCCCGCC
>NZ_JAIUIH010000011.1:0-228512 GCF_020165515.1 Mesorhizobium sp. BR1-1-13 | reverse complement strand
CCCCCCCCGCTCCTGTTTTTGCGTGGCCGGCAATTAATTCATGTAAATTCATGGCCTGCTCTCAGGCTGCCTTCGCTTCCGTCTCGTGCAGCGCGAAGGATCGCCCATCCGCGTCGAAGATATGAAGGTCTCCGGCGTCGGCGCTCAGCCGCAGCGTCGCCCCGCGCTTGACCTCGACATTGCCCGGCAGCTTGGTCACCAGCGGCAGGTCGGCGCGGCCGATGTCGACATAGACGAGTTGCACCTCGCCGAGCTGCTCGACATAGTCCACCGTCCCTTCGAACAGGTAGTCCGTGCCGCTGGCGATCGCCAGGTCCTCCGGCCGCACGCCGAAGCTCACCGACGCGCCCTTGGCCGAGGCCGGCGTCGCGATCGGCACCGTAGCCTTGCGGCCGCCGACATGACTGATGACGGTCGGATTGCCCGATTTGTCGATGGTCGCCGGCAGGATGTTCATGGCCGGCGAGCCGATGAACTGGGCAACGAACAGATTGCCGGGTTTCTTGTAGAGTTCCATCGGCGTGCCGACCTGCTCGATATGGCCCTCCTTCAGCACCACGATGCGGTCGGCCAGCGTCATCGCCTCGACCTGGTCGTGGGTGACGTAGATCATGGTGGTGTTGGGCATCGATTCCTTGAGCTTGGCGATCTCGATGCGGGTGGCGACGCGCAGCGCCGCGTCGAGATTCGACAGCGGTTCGTCGAACAGGAACACTTTCGGGTTGCGCACGATGGCGCGGCCGATGGCCACGCGCTGGCGCTGGCCGCCGGACATCGCCTTGGGCAGGCGGTCGAGATAGTTGGTCAGCTGCAGGATCTCTGCCGCCTGGCGCACGCGCTTGTCGATCTCGGCCTTGCTTTCCTTGCCGATCTTCATCGAGAACGCCATGTTGTCATAGACTGTCATATGCGGATAAAGCGCGTAGGACTGGAACACCATGGCGATGCCGCGCTTCGACGGCGGCACGTCGTTGACCACCTCGCCGGCTATTCGGAGCTCGCCCGAGGTGATCTCCTCGAGCCCGGCGATCGAGCGCAGCAATGTCGACTTGCCGCAGCCCGACGGACCGACGAAAACGATGAACTCGCCCGATTTGATGTCGAGGTCGATGCCGTGCAGAATGTTGAGATTGCCGTATGATTTCTTCACTTGCCTCAGCGTGACATCGGCCATGTTTCCCTCCAGTGCTCCCTAGAATTCAGTCGATACGCCCGAACCAGGCGCCGTAGCCGCCGAGGCGGATGGAGCCGGTGCTCGCCTGTCCCGAAAATCCGTGTCCGGGCAAAGGTTGCAGCGATCGGCCGTCAAGGTCAACCTCCGCCGGCCCGGATCCCAGATTGAAGACGCAGACGATCTGCTCGTTGCCGGCACGGCGCGTGAAGGCGACAGTGTCGCCCTGGCTTTCGATGAAGTTGATATCGCCCTTGGCCAGCGCCGGATGGGCGCGGCGGAAGCCGAGAAAGCGCCGGTAGTGTTCGAGCAGCGAATGCTCGTCGCCTTGCTGGACATTGACGGCTTGCGACAGGTGCTTGGCCGGCACGGGCAGCCACGGCTTTGCCTGGGAGAAGCCGCCATTCCTGGCGTTGCCGTCCCACACCATCGGCGTGCGGCAGCCATCGCGGCCCTTGAATTCCGGCCAGAAGCGGATGCCGTAGGGATCTTGCAGATCCTCGAACCGCAATTCGGCTTCGCCGAGCCCCAATTCCTCGCCCTGATAGATACAGACCGAGCCGCGCAAGGACATCAGCAATGCCGAGATAACCTTGAGATAGGCGGTCGGGTCGGCTTCGTTGGCGGCCCAGCGCGAGGCCGGGCGCATCACGTCATGGTTGGAGAAGGCCCAACACGACCAGCCGTCGCTGGCAACCTTGCCGAAGGTTTCCAGCACCGAACGAACCTTGGCGGCGCTGATCTTTTCCGGCGCCAGGAAATCGAAGGAATAGCACATGTGCACGCGCTTGCCGCCGGCTGTATAGGCCGCCACAACGTCCAGTCCGCGCTGTGAATCGCCGACCTCGCCGACCGCGGCAGTCGCCGGATATTCGTCGAGCAGGGCGCGGAAGCGTTCGAGGAAGCCGAGGTTCTCCGGACGGCTCTTGTCGTAGATGTGGTCCTGGTAGTTGTAGGGATTGACCGCGGGTGCGGTCTGGTCGTTGCGCTGTTCCGGTGGCAGCGGCGGGTTGTTTTCCAGCCCCTGGCTGTGGAAGTAGAAATTGATCGTGTCGAGGCGGAACCCGTCGACACCGCGCTCCAGCCAGAAGCGGGTGACGTCGAGCAGCGCGTCCTGGACTTCGCCGTTGTGGAAATTGAGGTCCGGCTGTTCCGCGAGAAAGTTGTGCAGGTAGTATTGCTGGCGGCTGGTGTCCCATTGCCAGGCCGATCCGCCGAAGATCGACAGCCAGTTGTTGGGCGGTGTGCCGTCCGGCCTGGGATCGGCCCAGACGTACCAGTCGGCTTTCGGATTGCTGCGGTTCGATCGGCTTTCCCTGAACCAGGGATGGATGTCGGCGGTGTGCGACAGCACCTCGTCGATCATCACCTTCAGCCCCAGCCTGTGCGCCTCCGCCGTCAACGCGTCGAAATCGGCCAGCGTGCCGAACATCGGGTCGACGTCGCAGTAATCCGAGACGTCGTAGCCGAAGTCCTTCATCGGCGATTTGAAGAAGGGCGAGATCCAGATGGCGTCCGCGCCAAGCGCGGCGATATAGGGAAGCCGCCCGATGATGCCCTTGAGGTCGCCGATGCCGTCGCCATTCGAATCCTGATAGCTGCGTGGATAGATCTGGTAGATCACGGCACCTCGCCACCAGTCGCTATCGACGGCGAGATCGGGCCTCGAACTAGCTTTCAAAGCGGATTGCATGGTTTCAGCCTCCTTTCACCGAGCCTGCGAGCAGCCCGCGGACGAAATAGCGCTGCAAGGAGAAGAACACGATCAGCGGCACGATGATGGTCACGAAAGCCGACGTCGTCAGGATCTCCCAGTCGCCGCCACGCGAGCCGAGCAAGGCATTGAGCTTGGCGGTCAGCACGATCTGATCCGCCTCCGTGCCAAGGAAAACCATCGCCACCAGGAGATCGTTCCATACCCACAGGAACTGGAAGATGGCGAAGGATGCCAGCACGGGAAATGACAGCGGCAGCACGATCTTGACGAAGATCTCGAAATCGCTGGCGCCGTCGATGCGCGCCGATTCCATGATCTCGCGCGGCAGGCCGGCAATGTAGCTCCGCAAGAGGTAGATGGCGAAGGGCAGCCCGAAGCCGGTATGCGCCAGCCAGATGCCGAGATAGGTCTTGGACGGCACGCCGAAGAAGGCGCCGACGCCGTTATAGAGCTTCAGCAGCGGGATCAGCGACATCTGCAGCGGCACCACCAAAAGGCCGATGATGACCGCGATCAGAAGCGCGCGCCCGGGAAAGCGCATCCAGGCCAGAGCGTAAGCCGCAAAGGCGGCGATGAGGATCGGGATGACGGTCGCCGGGATAGTGACGGTCAGCGAGTTCATGAAGGAGCGGCCGATGCCTTCCGAAAACAGCACGGTCCTGTAGTTGTCGGTGGTGAATTTCGGCGGCGCCGAGGAGGCATAGTAGACGCGCTGGCCGCGGTCGCCCTCGAACGCCTTGGGCGAGGTCATGACGAAGCTGCCGTCGGCATTGAGCTGCAAGGTGACGCCGTCGCCGAGATCGGCCGACGTGCCGGCCGGAAATTGCGTCGGTGCCGCCGACTTGACGCCGAAGGCGCTGATCTCGCGCGCCGCGCCATCGCCGAAAATGTTGCCCTGGAGGACGAACTTGCCATCCTTCTCGACCTGCGCCGAGGCGGGCGGCAGGCGTCCGGCTTCAGTCTGGCTGGAGCTGGCGAACGAGTTCCACCAGCCCGAGGCGATGATCTGGTCCTTGTCGCGCAGCGACGATACCAGAATGCCGAGCGTCGGCATGGTCCAGATCGCAACGAAGACCAGCACGGCAATGTGAACGCCGAAGCGGCTGGCGAAGGAGTTTCCGGTCGCGACGGTCATCTCAATGTCCTCCCGTCTCTTTGTTGGCCTGGCGTATGTTCCAGACCATGATCGGAATGACCGCGATCATGATGATGATGGCGATTGTTGCGCCGCGGCCGAAATCACCGCCGCCGCGGAACATCCAGTCGAACATCAGATTGGCCAGCACCTGGCTGTTCCATTGGCCGTTGGTCATGGTCAGCACGATGTCGAATACCTTGAGCACCAGGATGGTGATTGTGGTCCAGACCACGGCGATGGTGCCCCAGATCTGCGGCACCATGATTTTCCAGAAGATCTGGAACGGATTGGCACCGTCGATGACGGCGGCTTCCAGGGTCTCTTCCGGAATGCCGCGCAGCGCCGAAGACAGGATGACCATGGCAAAGCCGGTCTGGATCCAGATCAGGATCACCATCAGGAAGAAATTGTTCCAGAACGGCAGCGATATCCAGACCTGCGGCTGGCCGCCGAAATGCTGGATGATGGCGTTCAGGATACCGATCTGCGTCTGGCCCTCGCCGCGATACTCATAGATGAACTTCCAGATGACGCTGGCGCCGACGAAGGAGATCGCCAGCGGCAGGAAGATCAGGCTCTTGGCGATCGTGCCCCACCAGATCTTGTCGGTAAGCACGGCGATGATCAGGCCAAGGAAGGTGCAGGCGGCGGGCACCACGGCCAGCCAGAGCACATTGTTGAGGATCGAATTGCGGAACTCGCGGTCGCCGAAAGCCCATTGATAGTTGGCCAGGCCGACGAAATTGGCGCCGCCGCGATCGAGGAAGGACAGCCGCAGCGTCTCGACCACCGGATAGATGAGATAGATGGTCAGGATGATCATCGCCGGACCGACGAACAGCCAGGGCCGGATCAGCCCTTGCCGGCGCAGATTGTCGACGGCGGCGGCGCCCGAGACGCCGCGCGAGGGAAAGGTGACGTCGAGCAGTTTGTTGGCGCCCCAGAAATAGGCGACGCAGCCGCCGACGCCGATGATGATGACGAATATGGCCGAGAAAATCTGAGCCGCCATGGGTCCCTCTCCCTGCACGACCCGCCAGGATGGAAACGATCCTTGCGGTTGCGCCGCGCGCCGATCTCGTTGTTGAGCGCGAACAGGCAGGGAAGCGTGTGGCTCCGTGCCCGCCGCATGCCGGAATGTCTACGCTGTCACGACTGGATCTGACCCGTCCCGGTTGGCCGGGCTGGGATGTTGCGATGGGGCCGGTCGGATCCGGGCCAGCTGGCCCGGATCCGCTCGGGAGGTGGAAGCCTAAGCCTCCGCGGGTGCGGCTCTTACTTGATCGCGTCCCAGCTCTTCTGAATGTCGGTGGCGACGTCCTGCGCCGACTTGCCGCCGACCAGGTCGATCATGCCGGTCCAAAAGGCGCCGGCGCCGATCTTGCCCGGCATCAAGTCCGACCCGTCGAAACGGAAGGTCGAGGCATTGGCCAGGATCTCGCCCTGCTTGCGCAGCGCATCGCTGGCATAGGCATCCTTGTTGACCGTCTTGAACGGCGTCACGAAACCGCCTTCGGCCATCCAGATCTCATGGGCCAGCGGCATCTTAAGGAATTCGATGAACGCGCGGGCGGCCTTCGAGTCCTTGGTGATCATCGCCAGCGTTCCGGCGCCGAGCACGGGGGTGCCGAGTTCGGGCTTGGACGCATAGGGCGGAAAGTAGAAGAAGTCCGCGTCCTGGCCGATTTTCGTGCCTTCGGGGAAGAAGGTCGGGATGAACGACGCCTGATGGTGCAGGTAGCATTTCGGCGGCACCGCGAATAGGCCCTTGGGGCTGTCGCGGAAATCGGTCGCCGCGACCGCCTTGGCGCCGCCATCGACCATCTTGTCGTCGGTCGCGATCTTGCCGAAGATGTCGATTGCATTGACCACGGCCGGGTCGTTGAAGGGGATCTCGTTCTTCACCCATTTGTCGTAGATTTCCGGAGACTGCGTGCGCAGCATCAGGTCTTCCACCCAGTCCGTCGCCGGCCAACCGGTGGCGCCGCCCGAGCCGAGCCCGATGCACCATGGCGTGCCGCCGTCGGCGATAATCTTCTTCTCGAGGTCGGCGAGTTCTTCCTGCGTCTTTGGCACCTTGTAGCCGGCTTCCTCGAAATTGTCCGGCGAGTACCAGACCAGCGACTTCACGTCGGCCTTGTAGGGGAAGGCGAAGAAGCCAGGCTTGCCGTCCTTGTCCTTGAAAGTGCCGAGGTCGACCCATGACTGGCCGGCGCCGTAATTGTCCTTGACCCATTTGGCGGTGTCGTCGCCGAGCGGCGTCAAGAGCCCCTTGGAAGCGAGATCCTGGATCAAGCCGGGTTGCGGCAGAACGGCGATGTTGGGTGGGCTGCCGGCCTGCGTGTCGATGACGATCTGCTGTTCGTAATTTTCCGAGGAGGAATATTTGATCTCGGCTCCGGTGGCTTCCGAGAAATAATCGAGTACGCCACGAACCAGGGCCTCGTCCTCGCCGCGCCATGGCCCGAAGATGGACAGGGTCTCGCCCTTGAGGTCGACTTTCTTGAGTTCTTCGTAGTTTGCCCAGTTGAAACGCTTGTCCTCGCCCGGCTTGAACTTCAGCTCGGCCTGCGCGGGCGCGCCGAGGGCCAGCAAGGCAAGCGTGGCGCCCAGCAAAAGCATTTTCTTCATCGGTATTCCCTCCCAGTGGGTCACAATACCGGACGGAACCTCCATTCCGCCCGCCGACGCCGCAGGACTGTGACTCAGTCGGAAAGGAACCGCAACCTTTCGAAGAGTCTTCCAAAGCGCTTTGGCTTTTTCGATCTCGCCATTGAATCGCCCAGAAGTCAAGAGGTGTGGCAACTTAATCGATTTAATTCAGGAGTCTGGCGTCTAAGAAATCGCGCTGCTGCATGCTTTTTTGGCAGCGCAGCAGCAATTTATGTTTCAAACCTGCACCAAGCCTGCCTATGCTCGTCATGATATGCCGGACCTGTCGCAGGGCTTGGGTCGATTCAATTTAAAAGCGCTTTGAGGCACGGAGGCCTCTCGTGAACCTGAAGCAACTCGCGCACATGCTGGCGCTTTCGCAGACCACGGTAAGCCGGGCGCTGAACGGCTATCCCGAGGTCAACGAAGAGACGCGCCGGCGCGTCATGGACGCCGCCAAGCGCCATGGCTACCGCCCCAATCCGAGCGCGCGCCGGCTTGCGACCGGCAAGTCCGGCATGATCGGCTATGTCTTGCCGACGGGTGCTGCCGTCGACATCGACCCGCACTTCGTCGAATTCCTGTCCGGCCTTGGCGACTATGCGCGCTCGCACGAGCTCGACCTGGTGCTGTCTCCCGCCGACGCCGACGACCAGGAGACGACTTACCGGCGCATCGTCGCCAATCGCCAGGTCGACGCCGTCTACATCTCCTCGCCGACGCCGGCCGACCGGCGCGTGGCGCTGGTCAATACGCTCGGTATACCCTTCATCATCCATGGCCGCAGCGAAGGTTTCGATTTCGATTATCCCTATCTCGACATCGACAATGAGGGCGCCTTTCACGAGGCGGCGCGGCTGCTCGTCCAACTCGGCCATCGGCGGCTGGCGCTGATCAACGGCGACGACCGCGAAACCTTCGCCGTGCATCGCGAGCGAGGCGTGCGCCGGGCGCTCGCCGCGAGCGGCCTGACCTTGGGCGAACGCCATGTCTGTTCCGTTGCCATGACCGAGGAGAACGGCTATCGCGCCGCCCGGCGCCTGCTCGAACAGGACGGCGCGCCCACCGCGATCGCTTGCTCCAGCCTGATCATGGCGCTCGGCGTCGTGCGCGCCGTGCGCGACCTCGGCTTGAGCATCCCCGGCGACATCTCATTGATCGCCCATGACGACGTCTTCCCATGGCTGAAGCCGGAGAACTTCTCCGTGCCGCTGTCGACGACGCGCTCCTCGATCCGGCTCGCCGGCGCCCGCATCGCCGAACGGCTGGCGGCGCGGATATCAGGGCTGGAAGAGGGGGCGCGCGGCGAGGTCTGGCCGGTCGATCTGGTGATCAGGGGGTCGGTTGCCGGAGCGCCTGCCCTGGAATAGAGCCAATCGCTCCGAGGGGCCGCAGTCGTTGCCGGAAGATCGATTGCAGTGTCATGGACAGTGGTCTGCGTGCACCGCGCTTGCTTTGGCTTTTAGAGGGTGGCAACCAGTAAGCTAAAGCCATCAACCAGTTCTCCTGGATGCCCACTTGCCGATATTCCCGTTCTCCGAAATGAATCCAATCCAACATCCTGGCCCGCCGCCGAAGCGTTCGGAGGTGGTCATCATTGGTGGCGGCATTATCGGCGTAACGACGGCTCTTTTCCTGGCGAAGCGGAACATTCCGGTCACGCTGCTGGAAAAAGGCCGCGTTGCTGCCGAACAATCGTCCCGAAATTGGGGCTGGATACGAAAGCAGGGGCGCGACGCAGATGAACTGCCAATTGTCATCGAGGCTTCTCGCCTGTGGCGGCAACTGGCTGAGGAATGCGGCGAAGACATCGGGCTGTACCAGACAGGTGTGACCTATCTGGCGAACTCCGACAAGGACATGGCCGGTTTCGAAGAGTTCATGAAGATCGCCGCGATCCATGGGCTCGACACTCGCCTCCTGGACGCGGACGAAACCGCGAAACTCATCAAGGGCATGTCGCGCAAGTTCAAGGGCGCGATGACGACGCCCTCCGACATGCGCGCGGAGCCTTGGTTGGCGGTGCCTGCGCTTGCTCGTCTTGCCGTCCGAAAAGGCGCCAAGATCATAGAGAATTGCGCAGCGCGAACCCTCGAAATCTCAGCTGGCAGGATCAGAGGAGTGTGGACCGAGGCGGGATGCATTGAAACCTCCAGCGTACTGGTCGCGGGCGGCGCCTGGTCGTCCCTGTTCCTGAGAAGACACGGCGTCTCCATCCCCCAACTCAGCGTCAGGGTAACCGTAGCCGCAACGGAGCCTATGCCTGAAATTTATGCAGGTGCGGCAGCGGACGAACACATCGCTTTCAGGCGCCGACAGGATGGCGGATACACGCTCGCCCCGGGAGGCAGTAATTTGCTTTACCTGGGGCCTGACGCATTCCGGCACGCCACCAAGTATCTTCCCGCCCTCATGGCCAATCCGCTCGGAACCCGCTACTTTCCGTGCGCTCCATCGGGTTACCCTGACAGTTGGTCGATTCCGCGCGATTGGACCCCGGATTCCCGGAGTCCTTTCGAAAGAATGCGGGTGCTCAACCCGGCCGCTGAACGCTCCGGTATCCGTTCTGTAGAGCGCAATTTCAGACGCCTTTTTCCACAGTTCGAAACAGTTCGCTTGAAGGCAGGGTGGGGAGGCATGATTGACGCCATGCCCGATGTCGTCCCCGTCGTGGATCACGTGCGGGCAATCGTCGGTCTTTTCGTCGCGACGGGAATGAGTGGTCACGGATTCGGTATCGGACCTGGAATCGGTCGCGTCGTTTCCGACCTGATTCAGGGTCACGCGAGTGGGCATGATCTCAACCGCTTTCGGCTGTCACGCTTCTATGATGGGAGCGCCGTTCGGTTGGGTCCGGCCCTCTAGTCCAGCATTCCTCCCGTCTCGGCCATCGCAAATAGCCGTCGACTGAATTTTGACCTTGGGGCGTGTCGCCAAGGATCATTCCTTCGCCGTCTGGGCGGCCTTGATGTCCAGCAGCCCGTAGCCGAAATCATCGTCCCGCCCTTTCGAACCGAGATCCCGGGCTGTTGCGGCAAGCGCCTTTTCGATGGCGTCGGCCGAGCGGTCCGGCGCGGCGTGGATGAGATTGGCAATGGCGCCCGAGACGATCGCGGCGGCGAACGATGTGCCGGTGACGACATCCGAGCCGGCTCCGCTCGGCGCCACCATCTCGACGCCCGGCGCCGAGATGAAGACATAGGCGCCGCGATTGGCCTGCGGCATCAGCCCATCCCTGGCGTCGGTGGCGGTCACGGCGATGACGCCGTCGAAGGCGGCCGGGTAGCCATAGGGCGCCTTAGGCCCGTTGTTCCCGGCGGCGGCGACCAGAACCATGCCGAGCGCGCGTGCATTGCGGCAGGCGACGCCGAGCAGGTCGTTCTTCGGACCGACGAAACTCATATTGATGATGCGCACGTCTTGGCTTGCCGCCCAGTCGAGCGCAGCAAGGATGACGTCCATTGTCGACTTGCCGCCTTCGAAGGCGCGTGCGTGAAAGATCCTGGCGCCGGGCGCCATGCCCTTGAGCGCGCCGACGCCGGCGATCAGCCCGTCGATTGAGGTGCCGTGGTCGCGCTTTTCGACCGGCACGTCGGGCATGGCGTCGAACTGGCCGGCGATGACCCCGGCCAGTGTCGGGTTGGTGTCGTCGATGCCGGCATCGATTACCGCGACGCGGACATTCTCGCCGCTCGCCTGGTTGGCGTCGAGCGCGATGCGCTCGAACGCATAGTTGACGATGCCCGCCGCCTGCTGCAGCGAATAGATATGGTTGGGCTCACGCCGCTCTGTGCGGCTGTCGGCGGCAAGCTGCGCCAGCACCACGCCGACGGGTCGGCCGTCGGGAATGCCGAAGCGCACAAGGGTGGTGCCGAGCAGAAACGACCGCCGCTGCGAGCGCACATCGAGGCCGAAGGAAGCGGCGATCTGCTGCACGGCGCCCGCATCGCCATCGACGGTCACCAGCACCTCGTCTGGCACGAAATCGCCGGCCACGGCGCGTGGCGGCTCAACGGCGATGAGATCGCTCGGCGAGACGATCGGCCCGCCCGAAGGCGGTCCGGCCTGCGTGCCGGCGGGCGGCGTCGCCGGGTCCGGCCGTGGCGTCGGCACCGGTGCCGCAGGAGCGGTCGGATTGGGGAACAGGTCAACGATCAGGGCGGGAAGAAACACGGCACCGGCCGCGCCGTCATTGATGCCCTTGCCGTCCTTGCCACAGTCGGCGCCCGCCGCATCGGTGCCGTCGCGGCAGTCGATCTTTCCCCGGTTGGCATTGGCGTCGTTGCCCTGCGCCGACGCAGGCCCGATGGCGATCGTCATCGCCGCCGCAAGGATTGCCGCAAATCGAATGACCGCCTCAGCCGCCATCGGCCGGTTTCCTTCCCTCGATCACGGTGTCCGTGAAAGGCTGGGCGGCAACAAGGCCGAGTTGCCTGGTGTAGTCGGCCGCGTTGGCGGCCGGAATGCCGAGCCGGAACACGCCCCCGGCAGTCGGTCCGTCCAGGATCTTCAGTCCGCTGCCGCCGAGAAAGGCGGCGATGTCGGACATTTTCGCGTCGGGCTTGAACTTGACCAGGGCGAACGGCATCTTCGCCATCTCGTCCTGCGCGCCCGCGATCTCGAAATTGCCGCCCTTGCCGCCGGGCTGCATAAACGACTGCACCATGACCAGTGCCAGCAGAGCCGCGGCCGCCGCCCAGGCGACGCCGACCGGCAGCGCCATGAAACGGCCCCAGGCCTGCGCCAGCCAGGACGAACCGGCGGCGGCGCGCGCCGGGCCAGCCTCGGCATCGAGCGCCCTGGAAAAGCGGCTCAGCGCATCGGCCGGCGGACGGATCGCCTCATTGGCGGCCGCGGTGCTGGAGAATTCGGCCTCCGCCTCGCCAAGAGCCGCCATGGCCGCCGGATCGCTGGCCAGCCATTCCTCGACGGCCTCCAGCTCCGAGCCTTCCAGCGAACCGTTCAGGTAGAACGGCAGCAGCGTTTCCATTTCATCGCGGCGCGACATCTTTTCAGCGGCGCTCATGGCCACCCCCTGTCGTAACCGGCGGCCTTGAGGGCCTCGCCGAGTTTCTTGCGGGCATAAAACATCCGGGTCTTGACGGTCGCGACCGGGATGTCGAGGACCTCGCCGATCTCGGTCACCGATTGCCCCTGATAATAGGCGAGATCGATGACCACGCGATGCTCGTGCGGCAAGGCATCGATGAAGCGGCGCAAGGCGGCGCTCTTGTCCTCCTTCATGGTGACGATCTCGGGCGTATCGGCGCCGTCGGGCACCGCGGCGGCGGCCTCGTCGTCGATCCAGTCTTCCTTTTTCTTGCGCAACAGGGACAGCGCCTTGAAGCGGGCGATGCCGAGCAGCCATGTCGAGACTTCGGAACGTCCCTCGAAATCCGGCGCCTGGCGCCACAGTTCGAGGAACACCTCGTTCGCGATATCGTCAGCCATCATTTCCGATCCCGTCTGGCGCGCCACGAAGCGGTATATTCGCGCGTGGTGGCGCATGAACAGGAGCCGCACGGCGGCCCGGTCGCCCTTCGCGACCCGCTCGACAAGCGCGCGATCGGTTTCCATTGCGGCCGTCATGGCCGATCGAGCCGCCTGGCTCCTGCCTGCTCTGTCGCTGATCGGTCCAAAAAGGTTCATCCTCCGCCAAGGAATTTGCGGAGGCTAACCGAAGAAGATGAGCGTTGCCAGAGCATATAGGGACGGGAGAGGGGACGCCAACGTCGCGCCCGCTCCTTCAGTCTAGGAAAGGCTTCGCCTTCATCGTCTCGGGTATCGCCACCCCAAGCCGGCTCAGAACCGTCGGTGCCAGCTGCAACTGGTCGAGCAGCGTGTCGGCATCGGGTCCGTTGCCGCCGCCGAAATAATACAGCGCGAAATCCTGCATCTCGTCATCATGGCCGCCATGGTGGCCGCGGTCGGTCTGGCCATGATCGGCGGTGACGATCACTTCATAGCCGGCATCGCGCCAGCGCGGCAGGAAAGCGGCCAGCATGCCGTCCATCGCGTAGCAGGCATGGTCCATCTCATGACAGTCATGGCCGAAACGGTGGCCCATCGAGTCCAGCGTGCAAGTGTGCAGGATGCCGTAGTCGATGCCGTGGCGGCTGCTCAGCATGGTCAGCGTGGCGAACAGGTCGACGTCGCTCGGCGTCATCTGGTTGCGCGCGTTGTAGCCAGTCATGGTGTGGAAGCGGCCATGCGTGATCGGCCCGCCCGGCTCGTCGTACTCCATGTCCTCGACGAGGTCGAACGGGTAGGAACGGAAGAACTCCGACCAGTAGGAGTGGGTGACCGCGCCGGTTGTGCCGCCGGCCTTGGTGACCTCCGAGAAGATGTCGGGCTGGCTGACGCGGAAGCGGTTCTCGTTGGAAAGAATGCCATGCGCCTGCGGCGGCACCCCGGTATGGATCGAGGCGTAGCAGCAGGCCGAGGTCGACGGCAGCACCGAGCGCATCTTCCATACCCGCGCTTCGCCCGACTGCACCCAGCCTTCGAGGTTGCCCATCAGCCGGCGCCAGTTTCGGTACGGCACGCCGTCGAGGATGATCAGCAGCAGTTTGGTCTTGAGCGCCACGAGCTGCTCCATGCGATTGTCCGGTGAAACGAGCACGCCGCGTGTCGCACGGACACGCGGCACTTTCGGCAGGAACCTGATGTCAGGCGTTCAGCCAGCATTCGCCAAGCGCGTAGCCGTCCATCATCTCGCCGATCGGGCTCTTGGCGAAGCCGCCGATCTTGTTGGTGGCGGCGTCGATGAACTGGTTGAAGAAAGGCACGATCAATCCGCCTTCGTCGCGCATCAGCACGGCCATGTCGTGGTAGATTGCCTTGCGCTTGTCCTGGTCGAGCTCGCCGCGCGCCGCAAACAGCATCTTGTCGAACTCGGGCCGCTTGAAACGCGTGTCGTTCCAGTCGGCGTTCGACACATAGCCGGTGGAATACATCTGGTCCTGCGTCGCACGCCCGCCCCAGTAAGACAGCGAGAAAGGCTGCTTGTTCCAGACCTCCGACCAATAGCCGTCGCCCGGCTCGCGCTTGATCTCGATCTTGATGCCTGCCTTGGCGGCACTCTGCTGATAGAGCTGTGCCGCATCGACGGCCCCGGGGAAAGCGACGTCGGAGGTGCGCAGCAGGATCGAGCCGCTGTGGCCCGACTTCTTATAGAGCGCCGCCGCCTTTTCCGGGTCGAACTTGCGCTGTTCGATGGTCGAAAACAGCGGATAGGCCTCGTTGATCGGGAAGTCGTTGCCGACTGAACCATAGCCGCGAAGGATCTTTTCCAGCATCTCGTCGCGATCCATGGCGAGCTTGAGCGCCATCCTGAGATCGCCGTTGTCGAAGGGCGCAGTGT
This sequence comes from Mesorhizobium sp. BR1-1-13, assembly GCF_020165515.1. Lineage (NCBI taxonomy): Bacteria > Pseudomonadati > Pseudomonadota > Alphaproteobacteria > Hyphomicrobiales > Phyllobacteriaceae > Mesorhizobium > Mesorhizobium sp. BR1-1-13. The sequence goes on along the minus strand of NZ_JAIUIH010000011.1, from coordinate 214,471 downwards.
CGCAGAACATGTTGAACGGGTAATAGCCCTTGCCCGAAACGTTCTCGATGCTGACGCCGGGGATGCGCTTGACGAGATCGACCACCTTGGGCTCGACGCGGTTGATCATGTGCACCTGGCCGCCTTGCAGGGCCGCGAGCCGCGCCGTCGCATCGTTGATGACGACGATCTCGACCTGGTCGGCATGGCCCGCCTTGTCGCCTTGCCAGTAATTGGCGAACCGCTCGCCGCCATGGCGCACGCCGGGCTGGTTGACGGTCACCTTATAGGGGCCGGCGCTGATGCCCGCGTTCGGATTGTCCTTGCCGCCATTGGGCTGGATGACGAGATGATAGTCGGCCATCAGATAGGGGAAGTCGGCATCGGCGTCGGCAAGCGTGACGACGACCTCCTTGCCGCTGGCCTTGATACCCTTGATGTTCTTGAGAATGCCGAGTGCGCCCGACTTCGACTTCTCGTCGGCGTGGCGCTCGATGGTGGCCGCGACATCCTCCGCGCCGACCGTCTTGCCATTGTGGAACTCGATGCCGTCGCGGATCTTGATCGTCCAGGTCTTGGCATCCGGGGAAGCGCCGATGTCCTCGGCGATCAGGTTGACCAACCTGTTGTCGGGGGTGAGGCGGACCAGATATTCGCCCCACTGCTTGCCGAAGCTGAAGGTGACCTGGCTTAGGTTCAGCGCCGGATCGAGGCTGTTGGTCGATTCGCCGCCCTGCAGGCCGGCCTTGAGAATGCCGCCCTTGACCGGCGTCTGCGCGAAGGCTTTCCCGGCCAGCGTCGTTGCCAGCGCCGCCGACACGCCCAATGCCGCAGTGCGGCCCAAAAAGTCACGCCGCGATATCCGGCCCTGGCCGGCGAGTTCAGCGAGATGGTCGAGTTCAGTCTTCATGTCCTACCCCTTTTTGAAACAACCGCACACAGGCGATGCCGTCCGAAGGACGTGTGGCCCTCCAGTGTTGCATGCGGATGACGTTCGTCATCTCCTTGACTGGCGAACCGCTGGCTAGTTCCCGGCGCTCGCCATGCGTCGCCCCTTGATCGCCTTTTCCAGCCAGCCAATTTCCATTTCCGGAACCGAGGACAGCAGGAGGTCGGTATAGGCATCGAAAGGCGGTGTGAGCACCTTGCTTTTGGAACCGTAACGGACCACCTCGCCGCGATACATCACCGCGATCGAATCGGCGATCGACCTTACCGTCGCAAGGTCGTGGGTAATGAAGAGATATGCGACCTTCTCGTGCTGCTGCAGGTTCAACAAAAGCTTGAGAATGCCGTTGGCCACCAGCGGGTCGAGCGCCGAGGTCACCTCGTCGCAGATGATCAGCTTCGGTTTGGCGGCGAGCGAGCGGGCGATGCAGACGCGCTGCTTCTGGCCGCCCGACAGCTCCGCCGGATAGCGGTCGATGAAGCCTTTGCCCATCTCGATCTCGTCGAGCAATTCGGCGACGCGCCGGTCGCGCTCACGTCCCCGCATGCCGAAATAGAACTCCAGCGGCCGGCCGATGATGGTGCCGACGGTCTGGCGCGGGTTCATGGCCACGTCGGCCATCTGATAGATCATCTGCAGCTGCCGCAGATCCTCCTTCGGCCGGTCGGCAAGCCGGTTGGCAAGCGGGCGCCCGTCGAAGGTCACCGTGCCCTGTTCGGGCGGCAGGAGCCCTGTGATGGCGCGCGCCAGCGTCGACTTGCCGGAACCGGACTCGCCGACCACTGCCAGCGTCTGGCCGGGATAGATATCAACGGAGACGTTCTTCAGCACCTTGACATGGCCGCCGCCATAGGCGGCGGTGACGTTCTTCACGGACAGGAATGGCGAGGCGCCGGGTTTCTGCTCGGCGTGTTCGATCTCGTGCACAGACACCAGAGCGTTGGTGTATTCCTGGCGCGGTTCCTTGATGATCTGGCGGGTGCCGCCCCATTCGACCAGCCGGCCGTGACGCAGCACCATGATCTCGTCCGACACCTGGGCGACGACGGCGAGGTCGTGGGTGATGTAGAGCGCGGCCACATGCGTGTCGCGGATGGCGTCCTTGATCGCCGACAGCACGTCGATCTGCGTCGTCACGTCGAGCGCCGTCGTCGGCTCGTCGAAGACGATCAGGTCCGGTTCCGAGCACAGCGCCATCGCCGTCATCACACGCTGCAGCTGGCCGCCGGACACTTGGTGCGGGAAACGCTCGCCGATGGTTTCGGGATTGGGCAGGCTCAGCTTCTTGAACAGCGCGACGGCGCGTTTCTCGGCCTCCGCGCGCGTCGCCCTGCCGTGCAGGAGGGTGGCTTCGACAACCTGGTCCATCAGCCTGTGCGCCGGGTTGAAAGCCGCTGCCGCCGACTGCGCGACATAGCAGACCTCGCGGCCGCGCAGCCTGCGGAAACCTTCCTTGCCGCCCTTGAGGATGTCGCGGCCGTTGAGCAGCACCTCGCCGCCGGTGATGCGCACGCCGCCGCGTCCGTAACCCATCGAAGACAGGCCGATGGTCGACTTGCCGGCACCGGATTCGCCGATCAGGCCGAGCACCTTGCCCTTTTCCAGCGTCAGCGAGACGTCATGGACGAGGGTGATGGTCTTCGGCGCTTCGCCTGGTGGGTAGACCATGGCCTCGATGCGCAGGTTGCGGATATCGAGGAGCGGGCTGGATTTGGCTTTGCTGTCGGCCATCATCCGCGTCCTCCTTTCAGGCTTGTCGTGCGGTTGAGCACCCAGTCGGCAACGAGATTGACCGAGATCGCAAGCGCCGCGATCGCGGCCGCCGGTATGAGCGCCGCGGCAATGCCGAAGACGATGCCGTCCTTGTTTTCCTTGACCATGCCGCCCCAGTCGGCATCCGGCGGCTGTACGCCGAGGCCAAGAAAGGAGAGCGTCGACAGGAACAGAACGGCATAGATGAAGCGCAGGCCGAGTTCCGAGACCAGCGGCGACAGCGCATTGGGCAGGATCTCGCGGAAGATGATCCAGGCGCTGCCTTCGCCGCGCAGCTTCGCGGCTTCGACATAGTCCATCACGTTGATGTCGACGGCGACCGCGCGCGACAGGCGGTAGACGCGGGTCGAGTCAAGAATGCCCATCACCAGGATCAGCGTCACCAGGTTTGTCGGCAGCACCGAGAGCACGACAAGGCCCATGATCAGCGTCGGGATCGACATCAGGAGATCGACGAGGCGCGACAGCAGCGTGTCGAACCAGCCGCCGAACACTGCCGCCGAAAAGCCGAGAATGGCGCCAAGCGAGAAGGACAACGCCGTGGCGAGCACTGCGATGAACAGGGTGATGCGCGCACCATAGATCATGCGCGACAGCAGATCGCGGCCAAGGTTGTCGGTGCCCAGCCAATGCGCCGCCGACATCGGCTCCCAGACGTCGCCGACGATCTCGCCATTGCCGTGCGGCGCAAGCCAGGGCGCGAAGATAGCCGCCAACACGAACAGGGCCGTCAGCACCAGACCGACCAGCGCGGGCACGGGGATGCGTTTGATGTCGAGCATGCCCGCCCTCTTCATTTGGGATGCCTCAGGCGCGGATTGGCGACGATTGCCGCTATATCAGCGATGATGTTGAGGCCGATATAGACGGCGGCGAAGATCAGTCCGACCGCCTGCACCACCGGCACGTCGCGCTTGGTGACGTGATCGACCAGATACTGCCCCATGCCGGGATAGACGAAGATCACTTCGACCACGACCACGCCGACGATCAGATAGGCGAGGTTGAGCATGACCACGTTGATGATCGGCGCGATGGCGTTCGGGAAGGCATGTTTGCGGATGACCGCGAAAGCCGAGAGTCCCTTGAGCTCGGCGGTCTCCACATAGGCCGATTGCATGACGTTTAGGATCGCCGCGCGCGTCATGCGCATCATATGGGCAAGCACCACCAGCGTCAGTGCCGCCGCCGGCAGCGCGATCGCCTGCATGCGTTCGCCGAAAGGCATGCCTTCATAGACGGTCGAGATGGCGGGGAACCACTGATGCTGAACCGCGAAGTAGAAGACCAGCAAGTAGCCGATGAAGAATTCCGGGAAGGAGGTCGAGGCGAGCGCCAGTCCCGAGATCAGCTTGTCGACCCAGCCATTGCGGTAGCGCACCGCGATCAGGCCAAGCGTTATGGCCAGTGGAATGGCCACGATCGCCGCCCAGAAGGCGAGGAACAGCGTGTTCCACAGCCGGCCCTTGATCGATGTCGCGATGTCCTGTCCGCTCGACATGGCGGTCCCGAGATTGCCGGTCAAAACGCCGCCGAGCCAGCGGAAATACCTGATATAGGCCGGGTCGTTGAGACCAAGCTGCTCACGCAGATTGGCGAGCGATTCCGGTGTCGCCGACTGCCCCAGGATGGCTTGCGCGACGTCGCCGGGCAGGATCTGTGTGCCGGCGAAAATCAGGACCGAGACGGCCAACAAAAGGAGGATGCCCAGCGCAACGCGCTGGGCCACCAATTTCACGATGGGTGAGGACATCTGGGCAAGGCCGGCTCAGGCTTCGAGCCAGCACTTTGCCAGGGCGTAGCCATTCATCAACTCCTGGTGCGGATCGTCCACCCAGCCGCCCACCTTGGCGCCGGTGGCGTCGATGAACTGGTTGAACATCGGCAGGATCAGGCCTCCTTCGTCGCGCACCATGACGGCCATGTCGTGATACATCGCCTTGCGCTTGGCCTCGTCCAGCTCGGCGCGCGCCGCCAGCACCATCTTGTCGAAATCCGGGCGCTTGAAACGCGTGTCGTTCCAGTCGGCGGTCGACAGATAGGCGGTCGAGTACATCTGGTCCTGGGTCGAGCGTCCGCCCCAATAGGAGGCGCAGAAGGGCTGCTTGTTCCAGACCTCGTTCCAGTAGCCGTCGCCCGGCTCGCGCTTGAGCTCGATCTTGATGCCGGCCTTGGCGGCGCTCTGCTGGAAAAGTTGGGACGCGTCGACGGCGCCCGGGAAGGCGACGTCGGAGGTCCTGAGCAGCACCGTGCCGTCATGCCCCGACTTCTTGTAGTGGAACTTGGCCTTGTCCGGATCGTATGTGCGCTGCTCGATCTCGGTGAACAGCGGGTAGGAGGCATTGATCGGGAAATCATTGCCGAGCGAACCGTAACCGCGCAGCACCTTCTTCAGCATTTCTTCCCGGTCGATCGCCAGCTTCAGCGCCATCCTGAGGTCGTTATTGTCGAACGGCGCCGTATTGCAGTGCATGATGAAGACGTAGTGGCCCGGTCCCGCATGGTTGCGGATGGTAACGCCCGGCACGCGTTTGATAAGGTCGACGATCTTCGGCTCGACGCGGTTGACCATGTTGACCTGGCCGCCCTGCAGGGCGGCCGTACGTGCCGTGGCGTCGTTGATGACGATGATCTCGATCTGGTCGGCATGGCCCATCTTGTCACCCTGCCAGTAATTGGCGAAGCGCTCGCCGCCATGGCGCACGCCGGGCTCGTTGGTGGTGACCTTGTAGGGGCCCGCCGAGATGCCGGCATCGGCCTTGTCCTTGCCGCCATTGGGCTGGACGATCAGGTGGTAGTCGCTGAGCAGGTAGGGCAGATCGGCATTGGCCTCCTTCAGCGTCAGCACCACTTCCTTGCCGCTGGCCTTGATGCTTTCGATGCCTTTCATGTAGCCGAGCGCGCCGGACTTCGACTTCTCATCCGAATGGCGCTCGAGCGTGGCGGCGACGTCTTCGGCTGTCACCGTCTTGCCATTGTGGAATTCGACGCCGTCGCGGATCTTCAGCGTCCAGACCTTGGCATCGTCGGACGAGCCGATCTCCTCGGCGATGCGGTTCTCGAGCTTGCCCTCGGGGGAAAGCTCGACGATCAGTTCGCCCCACATCTTGCCGAAGGCGAACGGCACCTGCGTCATGAACAGGGCTGGATCCAGGCTGTTGGTGGACTCGCCGCCAACCAGGCCTGCCTTGAGCGTGCCGCCCTTGACCGGGCCGGCTGCGCGCGCCGCGCTCGAAAGCAGCGAGTTGGCGAAGGTCGCGGTGACGCCGAGCGCTGCCGCCCGGCCGAGAAAATCACGACGGCTGAGCTTGCCTGAAGCGACGCGTCGGCTAAGGAATTCCAGTTCGTTTGACATTTTGAGTTCCTCACTCTGTTGGTTCGACCTTAGTGGTCGTTTTCTTGTTTCTTGTGAGGGGAATAATGACCGCAAGGGAAAGCGGTAAGCAAGACCGAATGCGACATGCCGTGGCGTAAATGGCACGTCGCAATTGGACCAATGCCTTGCCGCTCAAACAAGCGAGCGCGGAATCGCCTGTTCGAAATCGCGTTCGAAGACGAGTTTTTCGCCTTCGTAAGCTTCAATTCGGGCGCTTACGATGAAGTTTTTGGCGTCCGAGCGTATTTCGGCCGATGTTTCGGTGCGCACCGACCATCCGCTTCGCGACAGGGTTTGCGTCCAATGCGTGCGTCCCCCGGCCGACAACGGATCGTCCGGATGGATCGTCCAGGTCTCGCGGGCGATGCTGCCGTTCGCCAGGCCATGTGCAAGATCGCGCACCTCGCCGAAATCGTCTTCTATGGAAAGCGTGACGATGCCGGTCTTCTCGTCGCGGTCGACGCGGCGTTCCGAATTGGCCGGGCGGATGGTCTCGGTTGCCCAAGGGGAAGCAGCCTCCGGCGCGGCGAACGTGACCTCGTCGCTTGTCGCCAGCGGGCGCAGCGGCAGCTCCAGCGTCGCCGCCGACAGGCTTAGGCGGACCGGCTCCGGCGAGGGCCAGATCATGGGCCAATAGGCGTTCGAGACGGCTATGCGCAAATGGTGGCCGGCCGGCACGCGATAGGCGCACTGGTCGAGCACGACGCGTGCAGAAACGCTCTCGCCGGGGACAAGTGCTTGGGGGAATTCGTGCGAGAGGCGATGCGTCAGGTTGAGCACGCCATAGGAGATCAGTTCGGAGGCGCCATCGGGATGCACGTCGCAAAGCCGCACCGCGATGTTGGCCTGCGGGCGGTCGCAGGATAACCGGACGTCGACTTCCGGTGCGCCGACGATGTCGATCGCCTCGGCGAGTTCCGGCTGGTCGAAACATGCCGACAGCGCGTCGTCGGGACGCTGGTCGCCCGGCAATTCCGGGCCGAAGGTGAACGGGAAATACTCACCGCCGGCCAGCCCGCAGCTTTGCGGCGAAGCGATGATGACGGATTTACCGCCCGCAGGGACCAATTCGATCGTTTGCGTCTTGATGTCGGGCGAAGGCCACTGCCGCTCCGCCACCCAGCGGCCCGGCCGTTCCGGATGCCAGCGCGCTGGCCGCACGCTGTCCATCACATAGGCGCGGTAGGGCGGGTCGGCCTCGACGCCGGTCTCGATACCCTTCAGCCAGCGGTCCCACCAGCGCAGCGCTTCCTGCAGGAAGCCGATTGCCGGCTGGGGGCCGGCATAATGTGGGTATTTGTGGATCCAAGGGCCGACAATGCCTTTGACCGGCGCCTCGATGTTGGCGACGAGATGCGAGATGGTGTTGCGGTAACCGTCATGCCAGCCACCGATCGACAGCACCGCGGCCTTGACGGCGGAGAAATCCTCGCAAATCGAGCCGCGTTTCCAGTAGGCATCGCGGTGCTGGTGGCCAAGCCAGAGCGGCAAAAGGAACGACTGGTTCTCCAGACGGCTGAGCCACAGGTCGCGCCATCTGTTGTCGCCCGCCAGCAGCGGGTCCGGCGGCCGTGACGAATAGGACAGCATCGTCGAGGCCCAGCCGAAATTTTCCAGCAGCAGGCAGCCGCCCTTGTAGTGGATGTCGTCGGCGTAGCGATCGACGGTCGAGCACAGGCTGATCACCGCCTTGAGCGCCGGCGGCTGCATGGCTGCCACCTGCAGGCAGTTGAAGCCGCCCCAGGAAATGCCCATCATGCCGACATTGCCGTTGCACCAGGGTTGGGCGGCCGCCCAGGCGATGACGTCGCAGGCATCCTGCAATTCCTGCTCGGAATATTCGTCGTCCATCAGCCCTTCGGAATCGCCGTTGCCGCGCATGTCGACGCGGATCGAGGCATAGCCGTGGCCGGCGAAATAGGGATGCGTCAGCTGGTCGCGAAAGATGGTGCCGTCGCGCTTGCGGTAAGGCAGATGCTCGAGGATGACAGGCACCGGATCATCGCCGGCATCTTCCGGCATCCACACCCGCGCCGACAGCCGGCAGCCATCGGGCATGACGATGCCCATATCGGGGAATTCGACGGCCTTGCGGGGAAATTCGGTGACGGTTTTCATGGCGCGCATAACGCCTCGCGGCGCGGCAAGTTTCAATCGCCATTCGCGACTGGAGCAGAGGATTATGCGACCTGTACCGCTGCTTGGTGCCCTCAGTTCAGCGGAATGTCGTTCTCGGCCTTGTTCGCCTGGTAGTCGCCAGACAGCGCGTCATAAAGTGCTGCAATCTTGCCGATGCGCGCCTCCAGCCGCCCGCGTTCCGCCTCGGGCAGTGCCCGCACCAGCCTGCGTATGGAAAAGCTTTTCCAATAGGCGTTCTCACCATTGTAGCCGCCGGGATCGAGGGTGAAGACCTCTTTCAGGATTTTCAGATCGTGCGGGATGGCGAAGCTGTCGCGCGAGTCCTCATGAGAGAAAAGGTAGTAGAAATTGTCGAAACCGGTCCAGGTGATCGCCGACAGGCAGAGCGAACAGGGCTCGTGCGTGGCCAGGAAGATGGCATCCTTGGTGTCGACCCGTTCGGCTTTGGGCATTTCGTAGAAGCGTTTCAGGCAGTGCACTTCGCCATGCCAGAGCGGGTTTTCGATCTCGTTGTTGGTTTCGGCCAGCACCAGCGAGCGGTCGCCTTTCCTCAGGACCGCAGCGCCGAACAGCTTGTTGCCATGGGCGACGCCTTCCTCCGTCTTCGGCACGATGTCGTGCTCGATGACATCGAGCAGGCGGTCGATCAGCGAAATGTCGGTCATCGCGGGGTCTCGGCGGGGAGATGAATCTCGTAGCTATGCGAGAAGTGAAATTCCTCGAGGTTGGAGCCGTCGCCGCCACGGTCGACGATCAGGAAATCCTGCACCTCGCCGATCGGCGTCAGCACGCCATGCCAGAGATTGCGGCGGTAGTTGATGCCTTGCCCTGGCTTGGTGATGAAGGCATGCGGCTCGCCCGGGCCCTCCTTGCCGTCATGGCAGGCGACGACCAGGAACGGTCGTGGCGACAGCGGGACAAAGGCCTGGCTGCCGAGCGGGTGGCGCTCGACCATGCGCAGCGTCAGCGGCAATTCGTAAGGCGTGCCGCGCACCATCGAGATCAGCACGCGGGCGTTCGGCCCTACCGCCTCGGCGGTCGCCAGATCATGGTAGCGCTCGGCCTTGCCGCCATTGATCGGGTAACGGTTGTCGCCGCCCATGTCGATGACATCGCCGAACGGGGCAAAGCCTTCGCGGGTCAGCGGCCGCGCGACGATGCGGGTCACGGCGCACGCCCCGCGATCCCGGCACCGCCGAGCTTGGCGTGCCGGTTGACGTCCTTGTAGAGCAGATAGCGGAATTTTCCCGGTCCGCCGGCATAGCAGGCCTGCGGACAGAAGGCGCGCAGCCACATATAGTCGCCGGCCTCCACCTCGACCCAGTCCTGGTTGAGCCGGTAGACGGCCTTGCCTTCCAGCACATAGAGCCCGTGCTCCATGACATGGGTCTCGGCAAAGGGAATGACCGCGCCCGGTTCGAGGGTGACGATGGTCATGTGCATGTCGTGGCGCATGTCGGCCGGATCGACGAAGCGCGTCGTCGCCCAACGGCCGTCGGTACCGGGCATCGGCGTCGGCCCGATGTCCTGCTCGTTGGTGAAGAAGGCTTCCGGCACGTCGAGACCGTCGACTACCTCGTAGGCCTTGCGAATCCAGTGGAAACGGACATCGGCCTTGGCCTCGTTGCGAACGGTCCAGCCGCTCGCCGGCGGCAGGAAGGCGAAGCCGCCCGGCTGCAAGACATGTCTTTCGCCAGCAAGCAGGACGGTCAGTTCGCCTTCGACCACGAACAAGGCGCCCTCCGCGCCGCTATCGGGTTCCGGCCGGTCGCTGCCGCCGCCGGGCGCGACCTCGACGATGTACTGCGAAAACGTCTCGGCAAAGCCCGACAGCGGCCTCGACAATATCCAGACGCGGGTCTTGTCCCAGAATGGCAGGGCGCTGGTGACGATGTCCTGCATCACGCCCTTGGGGATGACGGCATAGGCCTCGGTGAAGACGGCGCGGCCGGTCAGAAGCTCACTCTGGCCGGAATGGCCGCCATGTGGAGCATAATAGGTTCGCTCGGGCATCCTGATAGTATCCATGGGTTCAAACCTATTGCGGAAGCATGTCCCTGAGGCGGAAGAGCGCGATGCGCTCGACCTGTTTGCAGGCGGTCTCGAATTCGACGCCGCGGCTGTTGCCGATGCGCCTTTCGAACTCCGCCAGGATTTCTTGCCTGGTCTTGCCCTTCACCGCGACGATGAACGGGAAGCCGAAGGTGGTGACGTAGGCGGCGTTAAGCTTGGAAAACAGCTCGCGCTCCTTGTCGGTCAGCTCATCGAGGCCGGCCGAAGCCTGCTCCCTGGCCGATTCAGCCGTCAGCCGCCTGGCCGTTGCCAGTTTCCCGGCAAGGTCGGGATGGGCATTGAGCACGCCGAGCCGTTCCGTTTCGCTTGCGGCGCGGAAGACGCGGCAGAGCGCATTGTGCAGGCCGCCGGCGCTGTCATGCGCCGGGCCAAGTTCCAGCTCGTAGGCGCGCTCGGCTATCCACGGCGAATGCTCGAACACGCTGCCGAAAGCATGCACGAAGGCTTCGAATTCCATCCTCGAAGGGCGCAGCACCGGCGGCTTGTATGGATGGGTCTCGCGCCAATGCCTGGCGATGTCGATACGCCGCGCCAGCCAGACCTTGTCGTGCGAATTCACATAGTCGACGAAGCGCTTCAGCGCCGCCACCCGCCCCGGCCGCCCGACGAGGCGACAGTGCAGGCCGATATTCATCATGCGCGGCCGCCCAGCCTTGCCTTCGGCATAGAGCGTGTCGAAACTGTCCTTCAGATAGGCGAAGAACTGGTCGCCCGAGTTGAAGCCCTGCGGCGTGGCGAAGCGCATGTCGTTGGCATCGAGCGTGTAGGGGATGATAAGCTGCGGCCTGTCGGTCCCCTCATCCGCGAACCAGTAGGGCAGTTCGTCGTCATAAGTGTCTGAGACGTAGTCGAAGCCGCCTTCCTCCGCCACCAGCCGCACGGTGTTGACCGACGTCCGGCCGGTGTACCAGCCCGTCGGGCGCGCGCCTGTCACCTCATAGTGCAGCTTGATCGCCGCTTCGAGGTCGCGGCGCTCGTCCTCGGCGCTGTGGTCGCGGTAGTCGATCCATTTCAGCCCGTGGGAGGCGATCTCCCAGCCGGCATCCTGCATCGCCGTTACCTGATCGGGCGAGCGGGCGAGCGCCGTGGCGACACCGTAACAGGTCACCGGCACCTCGGCCTCGGTGAACAGGCGAAGCAGCCGCCAGAAGCCTGCCCGCGCGCCATATTCGTAGATCGATTCCATGTTCCAATGGCGTTGGCCCGCCCAGGGAGCCGCGCCGACGATTTCCGACAGGAAGGCTTCCGAAGCCTTGTCGCCATGCAGGATGCAGTTCTCGCCGCCTTCTTCGTAATTGACGACGAATTGCACGGCCACATGCGCGCCGCCGGGCCATTTCGGATCCGGCGGGTTGGCTCCGTAACCGCGCATGTCTCTGGTGTAACGCATCGTCCCTCCCACGGGGCATCGCCCGAAGTATGATCAGGATATCGAAAGGGTGCTTCTCGCATTCCCCCGAAAATTTTTGAAAGTGTTTTTGTCGCACTCCGCTCGACCGGGACTTATGCATCGCCTTTAATTGGCGCACAATTCATCAGTAATGTTTGGCTGTACCGGCCGATTTGTTCGTATTGGAATGGGAGGCGGACAATGGCAGAAACGTCGAAAGCCGATGGCGGACGTCTGACGACCCATGTGCTGGATACGGCGACCGGCAAGCCCGCGGCGGGATTGTCGATTGCGCTCTACCGGATCGATGGCTCTGCCAGGACGCATCTGAAGACGGTCGCCACCAACGCCGACGGCCGTTGCGACGCACCGCTTTTGGCCGACGCGAATTTCCAGACCGGCGAATACGAGCTTGTGTTCGCCGCTGGCGACTATCTGCGGCGCCAGGGAACGAAACTGCCCGAGCCGGCCTTCCTCGACACCGTGCCGATCCGCTTTGGCATGGCGGATGCCGTGCACTATCATGTGCCGCTGCTCGTCTCGCCCTATGGCTATTCGACTTACAGGGGGAGCTGAGGCGTGGCCGAGGTCAAGATCCGCAACGACATCCGCTTTATCCTCAATGGCAGGGAGGTCGTGCTGTCATCCGTGGCGCCTGACGCGACCTTGCTCGACTGGCTGCGGCTCGACCGGTCGCTGCGCGGCACCAAGGAAGGCTGCGCAGAGGGCGATTGCGGCGCTTGCACCGTGCTGGTCGGCAGGCTTTCCGCCGGCGAACTGGTCTATGAAAGCGTCAACGCCTGTATCCGCTTCCTGGGTTCTCTGGACGGCACCCATGTCGTGACGGTCGAGCATCTCCATGGAGCGCCGGGCCAGTTGCACCCGGTGCAGCAGGCGATGGTGGATTTCCACGGCTCGCAATGCGGCTTCTGCACGCCGGGCTTCGTCATGTCGCTTTACGGCCTGTGGATGAAATCACCGGACCCGTCGGACGCGGCCATCGAAAAGGCCTTGCAGGGCAATCTCTGCCGCTGCACCGGCTATGAGGCGATCATGCGAGCGGCCCGCGCCATCTCCAGCTACGGCAAAGCACAGAAGGATCCGCTGGCGTTGGAGCGTCGGTCGATCATGGCCCGACTCGAGGCGATGCGCGACGGGGCACGGATCGAGATCGGCGCCGGCAAGGCGCGGCTCGTCGTGCCGGCTGACGTGGACGATTTCGCCACCGTGCTCGACAAGGAACCGGGCGCCACCATCGTCGCCGGCTCGACCGATGTCGGTCTCTGGGTGACCAAGCACATGCGCGATATTTCGCCTGCCATCTTCATCGGCAATCTCGACGGGCTGTGCGCCATTGCCGAGGACAAGGGCGTGATCTCGATCGGCGCCGGCGTCACCTATTCCGATGCCTTCGGGATGCTGTCTAAACGCATCCCGGCGCTCGGGCCATTGTTCGATCGCATCGGCGGCGAACAGGTGCGCAACATGGGCACGATCGGCGGCAACATCGCCAATGGCTCGCCGATCGGCGACGCACCACCGCCATTCATCGCACTCGGCGCGCGGCTGACGCTGCGCCGTGGAAGCAAGCGGCGCACGATCCCGCTCGAGGATTTCTTCATCGCCTATGGCAAGCAGGACCGGCAGGCCGGCGAGTTCGTCGAGGCCGTGCATGTGCCGGTTCCGGCAAACGAAACGAAGTTCGCCATCTACAAGATCACCAAGCGCCGCGACGAGGATATCACCGCCGCACTCGGCGCGTTTTTTCTGGCCTTGGCCAAGGACGGCACCGTGGCCGATATCCGTATCGCCTATGGCGGCATGGCGGCAACGCCGAAGCGGGCTGCGGCAGTCGAGAAAGCTCTGCTCGGCAAGCCCTGGACCGAAGAAACAGTCGAGGCGGCGATGACCGAATACGCAGCGGATTTCACGCCGCTCACCGACATGCGGGCAAGCGCTGAATATCGGACTTTGGTGGCGAAAAACCTGTTGTTGCGTTTCTTTGTCGAAACCACCGGCACCAGGGCACCGTTCCAGGTGTCGCGCAACGAGGCGGCATGATGAACAAGCACGCCACCGCCAATTTAAAGGCCGAGAAGATCGTCGGCGGCGTCGCCACCGACCAGCGCCATGATTCCGCGCACAAGCATGTCAGCGGCAGCGCCGTCTATATCGACGATATGCCCGAACCGGCGGGCACGCTGCATGGCTGCCTCGGCTTGGCCACGGCCACGCATGCGACCATCGCCAAAATGGACCTGTCGGCGGTGCGCGCCGCCCCCGGCGTGATCGACGTGCTCACGGCAAAGGATGTGCCGGGCGAGAACGACATTTCGCCGACCGGGCGCCATGACGAGCCGGTACTCGCCGACGGCAAGGTGCAGTTTTTCGGCCAGCCGATCTTTTGCGTGATTGCCGAGACGCGCGAGCAGGCGCGGCGCGCCACGAGGCTGGCAAGGGTCGAATACGAGGAATTGCCTTTCGTCACCGACATCGGCGCGCTCGATCCGACCAAGGACAAACTCGTCACGCCGCCTCTGACGCTGAAACGCGGCGACGCGGCTGCTGCGATCCGTCAGGCCCCCCGCCGGCTGAAAGGAAAAATGCGCGTCGGCGGCCAGGAGCATTTCTACCTCGAAGGGCATATCGCGATGGCGGTTCCCGGCGAGGATCAGGACGTCACCATCTATTCCTCGACCCAGCATCCGAGCGAGGTCCAGCACATGGTTGGTCATGCGCTCGGCGTGCCGAGCAACGCCATTACAGTGGAGATGCGCCGCATGGGGGGTGGCTTCGGCGGCAAGGAAACGCAGGGCAACCAGTTTGCCGCGCTGGCCGCGATCGCCGCCAAGAAGCATCACCGGGCGGTGAAAATCCGGCCCGATCGCGACGACGACATGATCGCCACCGGCAAGCGGCACGATTTCCTCATCGACTATGAAGCCGGCTTCGACGATGAGGGCAATATCCTCGGCGTCGACTTCCTGTTCGCGGCGCGCTGCGGCTTTTCTGCGGACCTTTCCGGCCCTGTTACCGACCGCGCGCTGTTCCACTGCGACAACACCTATTTCTGGCCGGCGGTGCATGCAAAATCGGCGCCGCTCTACACCAACACGGTCTCGAACACCGCCTTTCGCGGCTTTGGCGGCCCGCAAGGCATGGTCGGTGCCGAGCGCATCATCGACGAGGTGGCGTTCGCCGTCGGCAAGGACCCGCTCGAGATACGCAAGCGGAATTTCTATGGAACCGCCGACCGCAACGTCACGCCCTACCACCAGGTGGTCGAGGACAACATCATCCACCGCATCGTTGCGGAACTGGAAGAAAGCGCCAGCTATGCAAGGCGCCGGCGCGAAATCTCGGCCTTCAACAACAACAGCCGCTTCATCAAGCGAGGCCTCGCACTGACGCCGGTCAAATTCGGCATCTCGTTTACCGCCACGCATTACAACCAGGCCGGCGCGCTGGTGCATATCTACACCGACGGTTCGGTGCATCTGAACCATGGCGGCACCGAGATGGGGCAGGGCCTCAACGTCAAGGTGGCGCAAGTGGTGGCGCAAGAGTTCCAGATCGATCTCGACCAGGTGAAGATCACCGCGACGACCACGGGCAAGGTGCCGAACACCTCGGCCACCGCCGCGTCGTCCGGCACCGACCTCAACGGAATGGCGGCGCAGAACGGCGCCCGACAGATCAAGGACCGGCTGACCGATTTCGCCGCCGAGAAATACCAGGTGCCACGCGACCAGGTGCTGTTCCTGCCCAACAGGGTGCGCATCGGCAACCAGGAGATACCCTTCGCCGATCTCGTCAAGCAGGCCTATATGGCCCGCATCCAGCTTTCGGCGGCCGGCTTCTACAAAACGCCGAAGATCCACTGGAACCGTGACAAGGGCGAGGGCCGTCCCTTCTATTATTTCGCCTATGGCGCCTCGTGCTCGGAAGTCTCGGTCGACACGCTGACCGGCGAATATGTGGTCGAGCGCACCGACATCCTGCACGAGACCGGCCGCTCGCTGAACCGCGCCATCGACCTCGGCCAAGTCGAGGGCGGTTTTATCCAGGGCATGGGCTGGCTAACGACGGAGGAGTTGTGGTGGGATGCCAAGGGCAGGCTGCGCACCCATGCGCCGTCGACCTACAAGATCCCGCTGGCGTCGGACCGGCCAAAGATCTTCAACGTGACACTGGCCGATTGGCCGGAGGCCGGTGAGCCGACAATCCACCGCTCCAAGGCCGTCGGCGAGCCGCCCTTCCCGCTCGGCATGTCGGTGCTGCATGCGCTGTCTGACGCGGTGGCCAGCGTTGCCGATTACAAAATCTGCCCGCGCCTCGATGCGCCTGCGACACCGGAACGCGTGCTGATGGCGATCGAGCGGCTGAAGAGCGAGGCCAGAGCCTGAACCGCGCGAAACGTGAAAAACGGGTCCCAAACGCCTATATTTCCCGCTGAGGGAATGTGAAATGAACTCGAACGTGCAAAAGCTGAAAGCCTTTCTTGGCCGAGCCGGCCGGGTCGCGCTGGTCGAGGTCGCGGCGGCGAGGGGCTCGACGCCGCGCGAGAAGGGCGCCTTCATGCTCGTTTCGAAAACGGCGATATCAGGCACAATCGGCGGCGGCCAGCTCGAATACATGGCCATCGACAAGGCACGGCAGATACTCTTCTCCCCCTCAAGGGGGAGGGACAGAAGCGCGACCCTCGACGTCCCATTAGGACCGGAAATTGGCCAGTGCTGCGGCGGGCGGGTCGAGGTGCTGATCCGACTGATCGACCCAACGCTGGAGGCCGAACTGATCCAGGCGGCGGAAGCCGAAGAAGACCATCTGCCGCATGTCTACGTCTTCGGCGGCGGCCATGTCGGCCAGGCGCTGGCCTCGGCCATAGCACTTCTTCCAGTGCGCGCCGTCATCGTCGAGACCCGCGCCGAGGCTCTGGAAGGCATGCCGGACACAGTCGAGACGCTGCTGGTGCCGATGCCGGAAACGATCGTGCGGGAGGCTCCAGCCGGCACCGCCTTCGCCATCCTCACCCACGACCATGCGCTCGATTTCCTGATCGTCGCCGAGGCGCTGAAGCGCAAGGACAGCGCCTATGTCGGCATGATCGGTTCGAAGACCAAGAAGGCGACGTTCAGGACCTGGTTCCTGAAGTCGGCTGAAGGCAGCCAGACAGAGTTCGCCCGCCTCGTCTCGCCGATCGGCGGCAATGCCGTCAAGGACAAACGCCCTACCGTCATCGCAGCGCTCGCCGCAGCCGAGATCATGACCGCGCTGGTCGCGTACGCCGCAGCGTCTGCCGACCACAAGCCTTCGCACGAAAGGCTGATGGCCGGCTGGAGCAATTCCAGCAAAACTGCGTGACGGTATTCGTCCGGAATTGCCTCGAACCAAGAAGACAGCGGCGGTTGACGCGCCGGCCAGCTATTATTTGCCGGCCAGAATATCCTTGATCAGCCGCTGGCAGCGCTCGGCCATGAAATCCAGCAGCAGGCGCACCTTCGGGTCCTGCAGCTTCTTGTGCGGATAGACGGCGGCGAACTGCACCGGCGTCGGCGGCGTGGCGGCCAGGATGATCTTCAGCCGCCGGTCGCGGATGAAAGGCTCGACCTCGAAGCGCGGCTTGTTGATGATGCCGCGCCCCGACAGCGCCCAGCCGGTCAACACGTCGCCATCGTCCGTATCATAGGGTCCGTGCACCTCGAATTTCTGCGGCCCGTTCGGCGTCTGCAAGGTCCAGACATATTCGCGCGCGCCGGAATAGCGCAGCATCAGGCAATCGTGCTTCCTGCTGATCAGTTCCTGCGGCTCGGCCGGCTCTCCGCGCGCCTCCAGATATTTGGGCGCTGCGACCAGCACCCGCTCGCATTCCATGATGCCGCGCATCCTGAGGCTGGAATCCTCGATGATACCGAGCCGGAAGGCGACGTCGATGCCCTCTTTCATGATATCGACATTGTGATCCGAGAGCCTCAGCCGCACCTCGATATCAGGATATTTGTCGTGGAAATCGGGAATGCCCGAGGCCACCAGGCGGCGGCCGAGGCCGAGCGGCGCGGTCACGCGGATGGTGCCGCGCGGCTGGCCGGAAAGGGCCGAGACCGCGGCCTCCGCCTCGGTGATCGCTTCCAGCACCTGCTTGGCGCCGGTGTAGAAGACCGTGCCATGCTCGGTCGGCATCAATTGTCGTGTCGTGCGGTTGAACAGCCGCACACCAAGGTGCTTCTCCAACTCCTTGATGCGGTTGGAAGCAACCGCCGGCGAAATGCGCATGTCGCGCCCAGCCGCCGACAGATTGCCGAGCTCGACCACGCGGACGAAGACGGCGATGTTGTCGAGATAGGCCATGCGGTTCAGTGGCTTTCAATCAAGCTGTGTGCGAGCAACCTAGTATTTTCCAATTTTTTTTGAAAGTCATCGCACACCTCGCCTCTTTCCGTTTGCGCGCCACACCGTAAAGTCGCTTCATCGGCAGGGACGACTTCAATGATGGATTTCGCTATTTTCTGGGACTGGCTGAGCTTTGCCGTGCGCTGGCTGCACGTCATCACCGGCATCGCCTGGATCGGCTCGTCCTTCTATTTCGTCGCGCTCGATCTCGGTTTGCGCCAGCGACCGAGCATGCCTGCCGGCGCCTTCGGCGAGGAGTGGCAGGTGCATGGCGGCGGCTTCTATCACATCCAGAAATACCTGGTCGCGCCGGCCGAGATGCCGGAACACCTCACCTGGTTCAAATGGGAATCCTACGCTACCTGGCTGTCCGGCTTCGCCATGCTGTGCGTGGTCTACTATGCCGGGGCCGACCTGTTCCTGATCGATCCCAACGTGCTGCCGATGTCGGTGCCGGTCGGCATCCTCCTGTCGATGGCGACGATCGGCGTCGGCTGGGTGGTCTATGACCTACTCTGCCGTTCGCCGCTGGGCAAAAGCGACACCGGCCTGATGCTGGTGCTCTATTGCGTGCTGGTGTTCATCGCCTGGGGGCTGACCCATCTGTTCACCGGCCGCGCCGCTTTCCTGCATCTGGGCGCCATCACCGCCACGATCATGTCGGCCAATGTTTTCATGGTCATCATCCCCAACCAGAAGATCGTCGTTGCCGACCTCATCGCCGGCCGCAAGCCGGATCCGAAATACGGCAAGATCGCCAAGCAGCGCTCGCTCCACAACAACTATCTGACACTGCCGGTGCTGTTCCTGATGCTGTCGAACCATTATCCGCTGGCGTTCGGCACTGAGTTCAACTGGATCATCGCCTCTCTGGTGTTCATCATCGGCGTGCTGATCCGCCATTACTTCAACACCGTTCACAAGCGCGCCGGCAACCCGCACTGGACCTGGCTGGGCGCCCTTGTCCTGTTCCTCGTCATCATCTGGCTGTCGACCGTGCCGAAGGTGTTGACCGGCGAACCGAAGGCGTCCGCCTCGGCGCAAGTCTATGTCGCCTCCGTGCATTTCCCGGCCGTGCGTGACACCGTGCTCGGCCGCTGCTCGATGTGCCATGCCCAGGAGCCGGTCTATGAGGGCATCTACCATGCCCCCAAGGGCGTGATGCTGGATACCGACGCCAACATCGCCGAGCATGCCCGCGAGATCTATCTGCAGGCCGGCCGCAGCCATGCCATGCCGCCCGCCAATGTCAGCCAGATATCAGACAAGGAGCGGGCGCTGCTGGTGGCCTGGTTCGAAGGCGCGGGGAAATAAGCATGACATCGACGCTTCTGCGTGGCCGCACGCTGTCCTTCGTGCGCTGGCCGGAAACCATCGATGATCATTCCGCCTGGCGCTACGAGGAGGATGGCGGCCTGCTGATCCGCGACGGCAGGATCGTCGCTGCAGGCGCTTACGTCGATGTTGAAAGGAAGGCAGGCGAAACAGCGAGAAGGATTGATCACCGGCCACATCTGCTGCTGCCGGGCTTCATCGATGCCCATGTGCATTTCCCGCAGATGCAGATCATCGCCTCCTACGGCGCCGAACTGCTCGATTGGCTGAACGCCTACACCTTCCCGGAAGAGACGAAATTCGCCAACGCGCAGCACGGGCGGCGCGTCGCACGGCTGTTCCTCGACGAGATGGTGCGCCACGGCACCACGACGGTTGCCGCCTACTGTTCCGTGCACAAGGCCTCCGCCGAAGCCTTTTTCGCCGAGTCGCATGATCGCAACATGCTCAACATCGCCGGCAAGGTGATGATGGATCGCAACGCACCCGATGGCGTGCTCGACACGCCGCAATCAGGCTATGACGACAGCAAAGCGCTGATCAGGGAGTGGCACGGCAAGGGCCGGCAGCTTTACGCCATCACCCCTCGCTTCGCGATCACCTCGTCGCCGGAGCAGATGGAGATGGCCGGAGCGCTATGCCGCGAACATCCCGACCTGCATATCCAGACGCATCTGTCGGAAAACCATGCCGAGATTGCCTTCACGCAGGAGCTTTATCCGTGGTCGCGCGACTACACCGACGTCTACGAGCATTACGGGCTGCTGGGGAAAAAGAGCCTGCTCGGCCACTGCATCCATCTGTCGGAGCGCGAGGCGGACGCGCTTTCGGACTCAGGCTCCGTAGCCGTGTTCTGCCCGACCTCGAACCTGTTCCTCGGCTCCGGCCTGTTCGATTATCAGCGCTACCGCACCCGCGATAAAGCCCTCCGCATCGCCGCCGCCACCGATGTCGGCGGCGGCACCAATTATTCCATGCTGCGCACAATGGATGAGGGCTACAAGGTGATCGCGCTGAATGGCGAGAAGCTGAACCCGTTCCAGTCCTTCTGGCAGGTCACGCGCGGCAATGCCGAGGCGTTGTCGGTAGCGCAAAGGATCGGCACGCTGGAGGAAGGCACCGACGCCGATATCGTTGTGCTGGATGCCAGAGCGACGCCGGCAATGCGGCTCAGGATGGAGACCGCCGAGACGCTGGCGCAGGAACTCTTTCTCTTGCAGACGCTGGGCGATGACCGCGCCGTGCGCGAAGTCTATGTGTCGGGACGGGCTGCCAAGAGCGACATAGCGATTTAGGATGTGTCGACAAGTTCCTTGACCCAGCGGCAACCATCGGTCAAAGCGTTCGGCGACGTTGACAGGGGAACGACATGGCCGTTGCCGAAGACATCGCTCTGATCAGGAGACAGGAGGAAGTTCTTGTCTTTCCCGCCTTCGACGAGGCGGTCGCGTTCAGTATCGGCGCGGCGATCCGCGACCGGGCGCTCGCTGAAAATCTCCCGATCATCGTCGACATCAGGACCTTCGACCGGCCGCTGTTCTATGCAGCCATGCCGGGCTCGAACGCTTCCAATCCCGACTGGGCGCGGCGCAAGATCAATGTCGTCAGGCGCTATCTCAGAAGCACGTATCGCATGGTGCTGGAGCAGCAGCGCCCCGATCGAACCTTCAAGATCGGTGAAGGCCTTGATATAGCGGATTATGTGCTCGCTGGCGGCGGTTTTCCGGTCACGGTCAAGAGCGCCGGCGTGATCGGCGTGATCGCGGTCTCGGGCCTGCCGGAGCGCGAGGATCATGGCGTGGTGGTGAGTGCGCTGTGCGATTATTTGAAGATAAATCAAAGCGAACTGTCGCTCCCGCCGGAAGAAAAATCGTGACGTCGGCGCAACGCCGGTCTTCCAAGAATTCGCAAACCGCTGGCAGCGCCCCATCATGACCGTGCTCGATCCCAGATCCTTCCTCATCTCCATCTTCAACGCCGCCGTTGCCGCTGCCGATCCGGAAAAGACCATCAGGGATCATTTGCCGGCCAGACCCAGGGGCCGCACCATCGTCATTGGCGCCGGCAAAGGCTCGGCGCAGATGGCGGCGGCCTTCGAGAAAGCATGGGACGGTCCGATCGAAGGACTGGTCGTCACCCGCTACGGCTATGGCGCGAAATGCGAGCGCATCGAGATCATCGAAGCGGCGCATCCGGTGCCGGACGCCGCCGGGCTCGAAGCTTCGCGGCGGCTGCTCGAGAAGGTGCAAGGGCTGACATCAGACGATCTGGTGGTGGCGCTGATTTCCGGCGGCGGTTCGGCGCTGCTGCCGTCACCCGCAACCGGCCTGACATTGGCCGACGAGATCGCCGTCAACGAGGCGCTGCTGGCGTCGGGCGCGCCGATCGCGGCGATGAACACCATCCGCAAGCATCTTTCCACCATCAAGGGCGGCCGGCTGGCCGCCGCCGCCTGGCCGGCCAAAATGGTGTCGCTGGTTGTCTCCGATATTCCCGGTGACAATCCGGCGCTGGTCGCATCCGGCCCGACCGTTCCCGACACCGGCAGCCGGGTGGATGCGCTGGCGTCGATATCAGCCTACGGCATGAACCTGCCGGCCTCGGTCATGGCGCATATCAATTCACCGGCCGCCGATGCACCAGTTCCCGGGGATGAGCGCTTTTCGCGCAACGAGGTGCATCTGATCGCCTCCGCCGGCGTGTCGCTCGAAGCAGCCGCAGCGGAAGCGGGCCGACGGGGCATCGAGGCTGTCATTCTCTCGGATGCCATCGAAGGCGAAGCCCGCGAGGTGGGCGGGGTTCACGCGGCCATCGCGCGCGAAGTGGCGACACGCAACCGGCCTTTCTCAAAGCCGGTGCTGATCCTGTCCGGCGGCGAGACCACGGTGACGCTGCGTGCCAAGGGGAAAGGCGGCCGCAATACGGAATTCCTGCTCGCCTTCGCCATCGGCATCAACGGCGTGCAAGGCATTGACGCCCTGGCCGCCGACACCGACGGCATCGACGGCTCGCAGGACAATGCCGGCGCCTTCGCCGATGGTTCCACGGTTTCGCGCATGCGCGCGGCCGGCATCGACGCCAAGGCGATGCTGGCAGGCAACAATGCCTGGACGGCTTTCAACGCGGTCGGCGATCTGTTCGTGCCTGGCCCGACCGGCACCAATGTCAACGA
This sequence comes from Mesorhizobium sp. BR1-1-13, assembly GCF_020165515.1. Lineage (NCBI taxonomy): Bacteria > Pseudomonadati > Pseudomonadota > Alphaproteobacteria > Hyphomicrobiales > Phyllobacteriaceae > Mesorhizobium > Mesorhizobium sp. BR1-1-13. The sequence continues at coordinate 191,895 of NZ_JAIUIH010000011.1, read as the reverse complement.
TCTCCGGGCGATCCTGATTCGGTAGACGCTCGGATCAGGCAGCCATCAGCCGCTTCACCTGCTTCATGTCTTGCAGGAACCGTTCGCGCTCGGCCTCCTTGTCCGCACGGTCACGGATGCGCAGGATGAAGGAGGGATGGATGGTTATGAACACACGCATGCCATCTTCCCGCTCGATCGCCTGGCCGCGCATTTTCGTCACCGGAACCGCCTTGCCGAGCAGCGAGAGTGCAGCGGTGGCGCCGAGCGCCACGGCAAGGTTCGGTTTGATCAGTCCGAATTCCTGGTCGAGCCACCAGCGGCACGCCTGAACCTCGCCGGCGTTCGGCTTGGAATGAATGCGACGCTTGCCGCGCGGTTCGAACTTGAAGTGCTTGACTGCATTGGTGACGTAGACTTTCTGGCGGTCGACCCCGGCGTCGTCCAGTATGGCGTCGAACACCCGTCCGGCCGGGCCGACGAAAGGAGCGCCGGCGAGATCTTCCTGATCGCCGGGCTGCTCGCCGACGAAAATCACCTTGGCGCCCTCAGGCCCTTCGCCGAACACGGTCTGCGTCGCATCGCGCCAAAGCGGGCAGCGGTGGCAAGCCTTCGCCACCTCACGCAGCTCCGAGATCGAGGTGACATCTGGCAGTGGCTCGTCGGACGGCCCGGAAATGCGCCTGGCCGGCCTCTTCGCTTCATGCGTTTGGCCTGTGGTCGCCATCATCCTGTCCTGTCGGTTTTGACAGTGAAATGGACGGGGCCGGCGATGGTTCCTCCGAGGGCTCAGACCTCGTGCAGATAAAGGTGATAATCCAGCTCGCTGACCGTGCGCGCCACGCGCAGGTATTCGGACTGCTTGATCGCCACGAAGGTGCGGTGCAGGTCTTCGCCAAGCGCGCCTTTGAGGAAGCTGGACGCTCTGGCCGCCTCGATCGCTGCGCGCCAGTCGACCGGCATGGTCGTGCGCGTCACCGCCGCCTCGTAGCCGTTGCCGGTCGTCTCGGGTCCGGGATCGAGGCCTTCGTCCAGGCCTTTGACGATGCCGGCAAGCACGGTTGCCGCAATCAGATACGGGTTCGCGTCGACGCCCGACGGCCGATGCTCGATGCGCCGGTTCCTGGCGTCGCCCGCCGGCACGCGCAGCGCCACCGACCGGTTGTTGACGCCCCAGGTCGGCGCCACCGGTGCATAGGATTGCGAGACGAAGCGCCGCCAGGAATTGGCGTGCGGCGCAAACACCAGCATCGATTCCGCCATGGTCTGGATCAGGCCGCCCAGCCCGCGCAGCAGCGGCAACGACCAACTCTCGCCGCCGGCCTCCGAAAAAACGTTTCGGCCGGCCTTGTCCTGCAGCGAGACGTGGAAATGCATGCCGGAGCCGGCGTATTTCTCGATCGGCTTGGCCATGAAGCAAGCGGTGACGCCATGGCGGCGCGCCTGCGCCCGCACCAGCCGCTTCAGCATGACGAGGTCGTCGGCTGCCCGCATCACATCCTTGCGGTAGTTCAGCGTCAATTCGTACTGGCCGGGCGCATATTCGGAAATCACGGTCTCGGCCGGAATGCCCTGTGCCTTGGCCGCGGCATAGATGTCGGAGAACAGCGGCTCCATGCCGTGCAGATGGTCGACCGAGTAGACCTCGGTCTTGCCCGAGACCCGGCCATCCAGCACGGCGCGCGCCGGCTGCACCTTGCCGTCGCTGTCGCGCTCATTGGCGAGGAGAAAAAATTCGAGCTCGAAGGCGCCGGCCGGGTACAGCCCCTTGGAAGCCAATATATCGACCTGCCTTGCCAGCGCCAGCCGCGGGTCCGATGACATCGGCGCGCCGTCGAGATGATACATCGCCATCAGCACCTGGCCGCGCGGCGGGTTGGTCCCGTGCAGTGGCACTAGCGTGCCAGGAATCGGCCAAGCGCGCAGATCGCCGTCGCCGGTGGTCCAGATCAGCCCGGTCTCGTGCACGTCCTCGCCGGTGATGTCGAGGCCGAGGATCGAGATCGGCATGTGCCGGCCGCCTTCGAAGATGGCTTTCAGCTCGTGCCGGCGCACGATCTTGCCACGGCCGACGCCGTTGGCATCGGTCAGCACGATATCGAAGGCTTCGATCTCGGGATGGGCATCGAGAAAGGCCTGCGCCTCGGCGGGCGTCGAGCCCGAAGGTGAAGTCATGATGGAACCCGGCCTGGCTTGCGCGCCTGTCTGTGGGGTGGCTTGTCTCATGCCGCAAGCTCCGCCGCAACTGCGCCGAAGGCGGTGATCAGCCGGTCGACCTGGGCGCCAGTGGTCGCCGGAGAGATCAGCATCATATTGTGGAAGGGCGCGATCAGCACGCCGCGATTGACCAGCGCGACATGGATCGCCGCTTCCAGTTCCGGCGCGTGCGCGGCTTCCGCTTCGCCGCCGTTCCTCAGTGGACCGGGCGCGCAGATGAACTCGACGCGGGCGCCGACACGGGCGACGTGCCAGGGCAGGCGATAGCGGTCGATGACTGCGGTCAACCCAGCATCGAGCCGCCGCGCCAGGTGATCCATGCGGGCATAGTTCTCCTCCGTCATCACCTCTTCGAGCGCGGCGCGCATGGCCGCGAATTGCAGAGGATTGGCCGAGAGCGTCGTGCCCATGCCGGAATAACCCGGCTCTTTCGTCCTGTTGTAGTCGGCGTAGCGCGAGGCGACCTCTTCGCTCATGCCCCACACGCTCGCGGGCACACCGCCGGCGATCGGCTTGCCCAGCACGAACAGGTCCGGCTCCAGCCCGTATTTGGCGGTATAGCCGCCCGGTCCGGTCGAGATCGTATGCGTCTCATCGATCAGAAGCAGCGTGCCGGCCGCGCGCGTCAGCTTTCGCAGCGCCTCGTGGAAACCGGGATCGGCCAGCACCATGCAGGAATTGGTCAGCACCGGTTCGGTGATGACGCAGGCGACATCCTGATCCCTGAGCGCCGCCTCCAGCGCGGCAACGTCGTTGAACTCGATGACCTTGGTGGTGCGGGTCAGGTCGCGGAATTCGCCGGCCAATCCGGGCCGGTTGGCCGGCTTGCCGTCGATCAACCGCACCATCGTCTCGTCGACAGAGCCGTGATAACAGCCGTTGAAGACCAATATCTTTTCTCGCCCGGTGACGGCGCGGGCAACGCGCAGCGCGAAGCGGTTGGCATCGGTCGCCGTCGTGGCGATCTGCCAGAACGGCAGGCCGAAGCGCTGTTGCAACAGCTTTCCGATGGCGAGCGCATCTTCCGAAGGCAGCATGTATGTCAGGCCGCGTCCCGCCTGCCGGCGGATGGCGCGCGCTATCGCCGGCGGCGAATGGCCGAACATCGATCCGGTGTCGCCGAGGCAGAAATCGTCGAGCCTGTTGCCGTCGATGTCGGTGATCGTAGCGCCTTTGGCGCTCTCGACCAGAATCGGAAACGGCGTCGGCCAGTCGTTCATCCAGTGCATCGGCACCCCGCCGAAGAAGCAAGGCATGCCGTTGCCGGCCTTGGCCTGCGATTTCGGCCGCGCCTTGCGGAAGCTGGCGCCCTCGGTGTCGCGCAATGCGGCAATGCGGTCGCGGCTGACGCCGCCAATGGACGTTTTCGATGTGTCGCTGCTGTGCATGAAGCATCCCTCTGGGGGGAGTAGGGCGGTAGGGCGGTAGAAGACGTCAGCGCGCACGACTGCACGTCATGTCCTCACTCGTTGTCCCCCTTCTCCCTTACTCCCCTACTCCCTTAACCCGTGATGTCGATAACGCCGCAGTCGCCGGCGGCACTGCCGAAGGCGATGCGGCGTTCCTCCCTGTCCCACATCATCGAGGTGATGGCGCCCTTGCCGGGGCGGCGCAACAGCACTTCCTTGGCGTCGGAAAAACGCACCGCCATCACCATGCCGTCCTCATAGCCGATGGCGACGACATCCTGGCTTGGATGGCAGGCGACTGAGGTCACCATCGCATCGCCGCGCGTGCCGAGTTCCAGCGGCGCCTTGCCCATCGGCCCGTCCTTGCCTGAAAACGGCCAGATGATCGCTGCCGGCGCGCCGGAACTCGCCAGCCACTTGCCTTTCACGCTCCATGACAGGCTTTTGACCTTGGCGGGATAGCCGCTCATGCGCATGTGTTTGCCGTCCGCCAGCTTCCAGCCGTGCAATGCGTTTTCCTGCATGGTGGTGACGAGGAAGGCGCCGTCAGGCGAAAAAGTGATGCCGGTATGGGCGCCGGCCCATTCGAGCTCCACCGGCTTGCCCTCGGCGGCCGGGAAATGCAGCGTCGCGCCATTGTAGCGCGCGACGCCGAAGCGCATGCCTTTGGGCGAAAATGCCAGCCCCTCGACCGAACGCGGATGGACGAACTCTTTTGTCCGGCCGTCGACAAAGCGCACATAGGCGGTCTTGCCTGTAGCATAGGCGATGGCGCCTTGCGGGCCTGCGGCGACGCTGGTGATCCACTTCTTGCCCGCGCTCGCCAATTCCTTGGCCTCGCCGCCCGCTTTCACCGCAAACACCTTGCCGTCTTCGCCGCCGGTGAGCAGCCGGTCATTGGCGGCATCGTGGAAGGCCGCGAGCAGCCCGTCATTGCCCTGCACCGTCTTGTGGCCATTGTCGAGCCGATGGACGGTGCCGTCGGCCAGCGCGAAATGCGGCACGTCGCCGAGGAAGACGGCTGCGAGGCAATGGCCTTCGAGATCAAGCGGGGCGACGGTGGGCATGTAAGACAAGTCCATTCCAGATTGTTGCTGGTCGTCTCGGGAGCCGCCAGCGCGGCTAGACGCGGCCCTACCTTCTCCCACAAGGAGAGAAGCAAGAGCGGGCAGCGCTAGCGCCATGGAGTCCGGAAATCAAGCGGCCTGGCAGGCCTCGAAGCTCTTCCTCAGCCGTTCGGCGTCCAGTTCGCGGCCGATGAACACCAGCCGGCTCTCATGCTTCTCGCCGTCTTTCCAGGCGCGCTGGTGGTCGCCCTCGATTATCATGTGCACGCCCTGGATGACGTAGCGCTCGTCGTCGCCCTTCAAGGCGATGATGCCTTTCAGGCGCAGGATGTTCGGCCCCTCCATCTGGGTGACCTTCTCGATCCAGGGAAAGAATTTCTTCGGATCCATCTCGCCTCCGCGCAGCGAAACCGACTGCACCGTCACGTCATGGATGTCGGATGGGTGGGCGTGATGGTGGTGCCCATCGTGGTCATGATCGTGCCCGTCATGATCGTGGTGGTGATGATCGTGGTCATGATCATGGTGGTCGTCATGCGCCTCGAGGAAATGCGGGTCGTTCTCCAGCGCCTTCGACAGGTCGAAGGCGCCGCGGTCGAGCACTTCCGACAGCGCCACGCCGGCGCGGGTGGTGCGATGGATCCTTGCCGCCGGGTTGATGGCGCGGATCGTCGCTTCGACCTTGGCGAGTTCTTCTGGTGTGACGAGGTCGGTCTTGTTGAGCACGACGACGTCGGCGAAGGCGATCTGGTCCTCGGCTTCCTTGGAATCCTTCAGCCTGAGGGGCAGGTGCTTGGCGTCGACCAGCGCCACCACCGCGTCGAGCTTGGTCTTGGAGCGTACGTCGTCGTCCATGAAGAAGGTCTGCGCGACGGGCACCGGATCGGCGAGACCCGTGGTCTCCACCACGATGGCGTCGAAGCGGCCGGGCCGGCGCATCAGGCCCTCGACCACGCGGATCAGGTCGCCGCGCACCGTGCAGCAGACGCAGCCATTGTTCATCTCGTAGATCTCCTCGTCGGATTCCACGATCAGGTCGTTGTCGATGCCGATCTCGCCGAATTCGTTGACGATGACGGCGTAGCGCCTGCCGTGGTTTTCCGACAGGATGCGGTTGAGCAGCGTCGTCTTGCCGGCGCCGAGATAGCCGGTCAGAACGGTTACGGGGATCTGCGTCTGTGCGTCGCTCATGGCTTGCCTCGAATGGATTGGGCCTTGAAAGATTTCGGCCTCGAAAGGGATTGTCGGCTCCATATAGGATGTGCGGCGGGCTTTTGCACGAGGCAAACCGCGAATGGCTGCGGTCCAATCCATAGGCCAAGGTCTCGTCGAACCAGGCTGCGCGCGGCGGCCTGCGGACTGTGCGGTATCGGTGCGCAAAAAGAGCCTGTGGACGACCACGGCGGGCCGATCCACCGCAATCGCTTTGGCGAAAAGTCGTTTGTCATCTAACTGAAATAATCATCTGGCATTAGCCACGGCGGGCACCGCAATGCTTGCCGGCAAAGCTGTTTCAGGCGCCGGAATCTTTTTGATCGTCGATTGCCAACCGGCCGGCTGCGTCTATGCTGCCCGCACCGGTATGGCCGAAGAGGGATGACCATGGCCAAGGCGGACAAGACTGCGACAATGAGCCGGCTGCATTCGGCGGCAAGGCTGGCAAGAACAGCGCTTGCGGCACGGCTGCTGGCGCATGGCTTCTATGCCGGCCAGGACCAGATCATGCTGGCGCTCGACCGCGAGGATGGCCAGACCCCGGGCAATCTGGCTGGCCGGCTCGGCGTGCGCCCGCCCACCATCACCAAGACCATCAATCGGCTGCAAGCACAGGGTTTTCTGCAAAAGCGCGCCTCCGACGCCGATGCCCGCCAGGCGCATATCTTTCTCACCGACACCGGCCGCGAGACCATCCGCGCCATCGAAAAATCGGTGAAGAAGACCGAAAAGCAGGCGCTGAAGGGCCTCGACAAGAAGGATCAGAAGGCGCTGTTCAAATTTCTTGCCCGTATCGAAGCCAATCTTTCGAACGAAGAACTGGCCTTGATCGACGACGACGCCGAGTCGGACGACTGACCGCCGATTGCGGTGATCAGGCCGCCGCTGCGGACCTACGGATCAGCGAAGACCAGCGTCCCGGCGTCATGCCGAATGCCTTCTTGAATTGCCTGTTGAAGTGGCTTTGGTCGCTGAAACCGGCCGCGGTCGCGATCTGTGCCAGTGGCTCGCCGGCGGCGATCATACGCCGTGCGCGCTGAAGACGTCGCATCAAAAGGAAACGATGCGGACTGGTGGAGAAAGCGGCGCGGAAATGCCTGGACAAGGCATAGCGGTCGAACCCGGTAACCGCCTCCAACTCGTCGGATCGCACGGGCCGGGCAGAGTTTTCCGTGAGATAGTCGCGCGCCAGCGCGGCCGCCCGCCAGGCCGTTCCCGGCACCGCTCTCGCCGGCTGGCCGGCATGGGGGGCGAGCCCTTGCATCAGTTGCGCCAGGAAGTCGGCGACAAACAGCTCGTCGAGTTCCTCCTCCAGCGGACCCAGGGCCGAAAGCAAGGTGGCGCACAGGCGTTCGTCCGCCACCACGGCCTGCCTGACGAAAGGCAGCGATGCGCCCCCGAGGCAGTCCAGCATCAGTGACGGTTCCAGATAGAGGATCCTGTAGCGCAGCCCGTCCTCGGTTCCGGCGCCGCCATCATGCAGTTCGTCGGGATGCAGGACGATGATCTGGCCGGGCAGGCTATGGCGCACCGCACCGCGATAGCGAAAGCTCTGCACGCCTTGCAGCGTCACCCCGATCGCATAGGTGTCGTGGCGATGCATGTCGAAGGCGCTGCCGTGGAATCGCGCCTCGATGCGCTCCATGCCGGCAGGATCGCAGGCGGCAATGATGCAGTTTTCCGCGGCCTCCGCGCACAAACGTCCAAGACCCTGGAACGCCTGACTGCCTAGATCGAGCGACATCGCTTCCTTTCGCCTTGAAAGGGGCACAACCCCGAATGGTCACTGTCTCATGTTCGATACGAAATTTGCAATCGTGCTCAGGGATGATCTGCCGGTCTGGCAAAAACTCAACGTCACCGCATTCCTGACCAGCGGCGTCGTCGCGCAGTTCCCCGATATCATCGGCGAGCCCTATCGTGACCGCGCCGGCAATGTCTACAACCCGCTGTCGATCCAGCCCGTCATCGTGCTGTCCGCCGACCAGGCGACACTCGGCGCAATCCACAGCCGCGCCCTGGAGCGCGGAGTAACGAGCTCGCTCTATGTCGAGGAGATGTTCTCGACCGGGTTCGATGCCGCCAACCGCGCCGTCTTCGCCGAATTCGCGCCGGAAGACGCCAAGGTGGTCGGCATCGCATTGCGCGCCGACAAGAAGACGGTCGACAAGATCACCAAGGGTGCTCGCATGCATCCCTGACGACCCGGGCCTGAGCCTGTCCGCAGCTCTTGTTGTGCCAGCCGCTTTTGGCTTGCCGCACGCCCGCAATTGCCGCAAAGGTGGGCCTCAGCCCAGCTTTCCATCCGGCCTGCAAGTGAGTGCTCCCCAAACATCTTCAGAAAGCGCGACGCCGCCGGTGGCGATCCTGTGCATGCTTTCCACCTATGTCTTCTTCACCTTTCTCGACACCAGCAGCAAATACCTCGTCCTCGCCGGCGTCTCCGCGCTTGTCGTCGCCTGGGTGCGCTTTGCCGTACATGTCGTGCTGGTCGGCGCGCTGTTGCGGGGCTGGCGCGAACCGGCGCGGTTCCGTCCGGCCAACCTGCCGGCTCATGTCCTGCGCGGGCTGTTCCTGTTCGGCTCGACCATCTTCAACGTGCTGGCGCTGCGGTCCCTGCAACTGGCCGAGACGACATCGATCTATTTCTTTGGGCCGATGGTCATCACCGCACTTGCCGGCCCGCTGCTTGGCGAATGGGCGGGCTGGCGGCGGTGGCTGGCGATCCTGGCCGCGTTCGCCGGGGTTCTGATCATCACAAGGCCGGGGGTCGGCGTTTTCGGCGTCGGCCATCTGTTCGCGCTCGGCTCGATGCTGTCGAACTGCTTCTATGTGATCATGACCCGACGCATGTCGGCGACCGAGACATCGGAAAGCCTCATCCTGTTTTCGGCACTGGCCCCGGCGGTGGTGCTCCTGCCCATGCTGCCGTTCTCGTTTTCCTTGCCGCACGATGGCTGGCACTGGTTCATCCTGCTCATGCTCGGCGTCTTTGGCGGCGTCGGTCACTGGCTGCTGGTGCAGGCCTATCGCATGGCCACCACCACCGCGCTCGCCCCTTATCCCTATTCGCAGATGGTGTGGATGATCCTTTCCGGGCTCATCGTCTTCAAGCAGTTCCCCGACCGCTGGACGCTCGTCGGCGCCGCCGTCATCGTCGCCAGCGGTCTCTACATCGTCCATCGCGAGCACCGGCTGCGCCTGCGCAATCGTGCGGTGCTGGACGTCGAGGCGGAAGCGCTGGCAAAAAAACTTTGATTTAGCCTCGAAGGGTGGCATAAGGCCGCCTTTAAACAGTTTAAAAAACGACGGGGGAGCGGAAGGCTGGCACAGAAGATCAAGCTGTCGACGATCGCGGATGCGCTCGGCGTGTCCACGGCCACGGTATCGCTGGCGCTGCGCGACAGCCCGCTGGTCGCAGGTGGCACCCGTGACCGCATCAAGGAACATGCCCGCGCCATCGGCTACATCTACAACCGCCGTGCCGCCAGCCTGCGCACCTCGCGTTCGGGCATTGTCGGCGTCGTCGTGCATGACATCATGAACCCGTTCTTCGCCGAGATCCTGCGCTCGATCGAAAGCGAGCTCGACCGCAGCCGCCAGACCTTCATCCTGTCCAATCACTACGACCAGCTCGAGAAGCAGCGCACTTTCATCGACACGCTTTTGCAGCTCGGCGCCGATGGCGTCATCATGTCGCCGGCCATCGGCACTCCGGCCTCGGATATTCTGATGGCCGAGGAAAACGGCCTGCCGGCGGTGCTGATCGCGCGCACCGTCGAGGGCGCCGACGTGCCGGTTTTTCGCGGCGACGATGCCTATGGCACGGGGCTTGCCACCAATCACCTGATCTCGCTCGGCCACAAGCGCATCGCCATGATCGGCGGCACCGACCAGACCTCGACCGGCCGCGACCGCTACCAGGGCTATGTCAACGCCATGGAGGCCGCCGGGCTGGAAGTGCGGCCGGCCTGGCGCATCCCCGGCCCGCGCACCAAGCAGGCCGGCTTCGAGGCCGCCGGACAGTTCCTGGCGCTGAAGGACAAACCGACAGCCGCCTGCTGCTGGAACGACCTCGTCGCCATCGGCCTGATGAACGGCATCGCGCGCGCCGGCCTGGTGCCCGGCCTGGACATATCGGTCACCGGCTACGACGATCTCGAGGAGGCGGCAATCGCCACGCCGGCGCTGACCACCGTGTGGAACGGTCAGCGCGAGGTTGGCCGCCGCGCCGCCAGCGCCCTGCTCGACAAGCTGAACGGGCAGACGGTGCGGCCCTCGCAGGAACTGATCAAGCCGGAACTGCATGTGCGACAGTCGACCGGCAAGCCGGTGGAGCGCGCATGACAAAGCCCGAGCAACTGCAAGCCGTCGCTATCCTGGTGCCGGGGCATTTCAACGACCATGCGGTCGAGCGCATCGACCGGACATTCAGGCGTGTCGGGATCGAGCGCGCCGATCCGTCCCTGGTCACCGATGAGATGCGTGACAACGTGCGCGCCATCGCCTCGTTCGGCGGCATCAGCGCGGCCCTCATGGATGCATTGCCGAAGCTTGAGATCATCGCCAGTTTCGGCGTCGGCTATGATTCGGTCGATGCCCGCCACGCTGGCGATCACGGCATCATGGTCACCAACACGCCCGATGTGCTGACCGAGGAGGTCGCCGACACCGCCATCGGCCTGCTGATCAACACCGTGCGCGACCTGCCGCGCGCCGAAACCTGGCTGCGCGACGGCAGCTGGCAGCGCAAGGGCAACTATCCCCTGAGCCGGCTTACCTTGCGCGGCCGCAGCGCCGGCATTTTCGGCATGGGCCGTATCGGGCTCGCCATTGCCCGCCGGCTGGAGGCGTTCGGATTGCCCGTCGCCTATCACAACCGACGCCGGGTCGAGGGCCTGTCCTATCCGTACCACCCGACGCTGAAGGCCCTCGCCGAAGCCGTCGACACGTTGATTTCGGTGGTCCCGGGCGGCGCCTCGACGGAAAAGGCGGTCGATGCCGAGATCCTGTCGGCGCTTGGCGCCAACGGCGTCTTCGTCAATATCGGGCGCGGCAGCACGGTCGACGAGGCGGCGCTTGCGACAGCCCTCGCCAACGGCACTATCGCCGCCGCCGGGCTCGATGTCTTCGCCGACGAGCCGAACGTGCCGCGGGCGCTGCTTGACGCGACCAATGCCAGTCTGTTGCCGCATGTCGGCTCCGCGTCGGAGCACACACGTCGCGCCATGGCGGATCTGTGCGTCGACAATCTGGTGTCCTGGTTCAGCGAGCGCCGGTCGATCACACCTGTGCCCGAGACCGCGCATGTGAAGGCGCGCGGCTGAGCGGTCGGACTGCCATATTTATTAACGTCAGCTTAACTCTTTGAAATCATTCTTCATCCTGTCCGTAAGCATGGATGAGGATCAGCATGAAAACGCTTTCCGCACTGATCGGAGCCGCCCTGTTTGGCGGCGTTCAGCTGTTTCATGGCGGCACCGGCGAAAGCGTCGCTGAAGAGGCCGCGCCGCCCGACACCTACAGGCTGGTCGCCAATGGTGATGAGGGGGTTTGCGCAATCAAACGCGGCGCCACCGTCTCGGACGGCCTGTCGCTTTTGACGGTGGCTCCGAACTGCCGCAGACTCATGCCGGGCATCGAGCGGGCGAAATTCTGGCGCGAGCAGGACGACGGCACGGTCGCCTTCAGCGTCAACGGCGTCGATCCGATCGTCACCTTCGCCGTCGCCGATGGCGACGGATTCGAATCCTACGCTCCCGCACTGCCGCTGCTGTCGCTGGCGGCCGCCGGGGACCCGAGCACCGACGACTGACTACTCCGCCGCCGCGCGGGCGCCGGCTTTGGCAGCCGCATGCAGGCGAACCGCGTCGCCGAAGGCCCGGAAGATCTTGGCCGAGTTACTATCCGACTTGACCCAGTATTCGGGATGCCACTGGACGCCGACCGCGAAAGCGCGGGCATCCTTTACAGAGACCGCCTCAACGGTGCCGTCGTGGGCCACGGCTTCGATCTGCAGCTTCGAACCAAGCCGGTCGATGGCCTGCCGGTGCAATGAGTTGACCTTGATCTCGCCAGCACCGAACACGCCGGCCAGGCAACTGCCAGGCTTGATCGAAATGGCCTGGTGGATGGCGAAGCGTTCGTCCTGATTGTCGCTCACCGGCGCGCGGTGGTCGAGCGAGCCTTCACGCTCCTGGATTTCGGTGCCCAGCGTGCCGCCCAGCGCCACGTTCATCTCCTGGATGCCGCGGCAGATGGCAAGCAGCGGCACGCCACGCTCGATCGCCTTGCGAATCAGCGGCAAGGTGGTGGCGTCGCGTGCCGGGTCATAGGGGCCGTTCGCCTCGCTGGCATCGCCGCCATAGAGCGAGGGGTCGACGTTGGATTTCGAGCCGGTCAGCATGACGCCGTCGACCGACGACAGCAGTTCATCGAAATCGAGCCGCTCGCCGAACGAAGGCACCAGCACCGGAAACACGCCGGCGCCGGCGATCGCCGCCTCCAGATATTGCTGTGGGGCGGCATGCCAGGTGTAGTTGTCGAATTGACGGACGTCGGTCGATATGGCGACGAGCGGCTGCTGCATTTTGGCTTTGTTTTCCATCTGGACCGGGGAATCCTGCCTTCAAAATAGGCGATCCCAGCACATTTTTCCATGACAAGTTTCGGTCTGTCGGATGGGCCACCAAACGGCCAGTTAGACTATAGTTGCAAGGCCCTGCGCACACGCCGTCAAATCAGGCCGCCGCGCTGGACTCGACTCCTTGCCCGTGTATTGTTTCGCCCAGCCGTGCGGGGCATCGAGCATGCCCCGCACGGCGGTTTTGTTGATCCAAAAGGGAGGACTTCATGGATCGTCGTTCATTCATCCGCAAGGCCGGGACGACCGGCGTTGGCGCCGCCGCGGCCGCCGCCACGCTCGCAGCACCCGCCATAGCCCAGTCCAATCCAAAGGTGACGTGGCGGCTGGCGTCGTCCTTTCCCAAATCGCTCGACACGATCTATGGCGGCGCCGAGGTCTTCTCAAAGATGCTTTCGGAAGCTACCGACGGCAACTTCCAGATACAGGTCTTCGCCGCTGGCGAACTGGTGCCCGGCCTTCAGGCGGCCGATGCCACCACCGCCGGCACGGTCGAGGCCTGCCACACGGTGGCATACTATTACTGGGGCAAGGACCCGACCTGGGCGCTGGGCGCGGCGGTTCCGTTCTCGCTCAACGCGCGCGGCATGAATGCCTGGCACTATCATGGCGGCGGCATCGACCTGTTCAACGAATTTCTCGCCACGCAAGGTTTGTTCGGCCTGCCTGGCGGCAATACCGGCGTGCAGATGGGCGGCTGGTTCCGCAAGGAGATCAACACGGTGGCCGACCTTTCCGGCCTCAAGATGCGCATCGGCGGCTTCGCCGGCAAGGTTGTGGAGAAGCTCGGCGTCGTGCCGCAGCAGATCGCCGGCGGCGACATCTACCCGGCGCTCGAAAAGGGCACCATCGACGCAGCCGAATGGGTCGGCCCCTATGACGATGAGAAGCTCGGCTTCTACAAGGTCGCGCCCTACTACTACTATCCAGGCTGGTGGGAAGGCGGCCCGACCGTCCACCTGATGTTCAACAAGGCGAAATACGAAGAACTTTCGCCGACTTACAAGTCGCTGCTGCATACCGCCGCGCAAGCCGCCGATGCCAACATGCTGCAGAAATACGACTATCTCAATCCTGCGGCGGTGAAGCGGCTGGTGGCCGGCGGCGCCAAACTGCGTCCGTTCAGCCAGGAGATCATGTCCGCCTGCTTCGAGAAGGCCAATGAGGTCTACGCCGAAATGGAAGCCTCGAACGCGCCGTTCAAGAAGATCTGGGAATCCATCAAAGGCTTCCGTAAGGAGCACTATCTCTGGGCGCAGGTGGCCGAGTACAATTACGACACCTTCATGATGGTCCAGCAGCGCAACGGCAAGCTGTAGATCCCAGTTGGAGAGGGGTTCGCGCCGGCTAATGACCGAAGTCTGCGCTGCCCCTCATCCGCCCGCCTCGGCGCCTTCCTTGCAACGCTCCTGATTGGCGAAACCGGCGATAACGGCGTCCTTCTCCCCGTCACCATATGGGGAGAAGCGCCCGGCACGGCGATGAGGGCGGCGTCAACTGCCGAAAGCCCGCGCTTCAGTCCAGACCCGGCACCACCACCACCTTGACCTCGCCGGCGGCAGGCGGGTTGGCGATCACCGTGGCCGCCTCCTCCAGCGGCACCTGCCTGGAGATCAGCCGGTCGATCTCGATCGCGCCCGAAGCGATCAGCTCGGCGGCGCGGCGGTGCGTGTAGGGATTGAGGAAGGAGCCGAGAACCTTCAACTCGCGAAACAGAAGATCGAAGGGCTCGAACGCCGCCCTCATGCCTTGCGGCACCACGCCGACAATGACGACCGTACCGCCGGCCCTCGCCAGCCGCAGCGACTGCTCGACCGTTTCCTGGACACCTGCACATTCGAGCACCACGTCGACACCGCCGGGCACCAGTCCCGCTGGCCCGGAGATGGCATCGATGACGTCGGCGGCGCTCGCGTCGACCGTTGCCGTCGCGCCGAGCTCTTCCGCCAGCGCGCGCCGCGAAGCCTGGCGCGTCGACAGGATGATGGTCGTCGCCCCTGCAAGCCTTGCCAGTTGCATGGTGAGCAGGCCGATCACGCCGCCACCAAGTATGGCGACCGAGGAGCCGGGCTTGATCTCGGCCAGGTCCACGCCATGGAGGCAGCAGCCGAGCGGCTCGCAGAAGGCGCCATGGGTCGGCTTCAAGTCTGCGGGCAGGACAAAAGCCTGTTTCTGCGGCAGCACGACGTAGTCGGCGAAGCCGCCGTCGCGGTGGATGCCGATGGCATTGAGATTGCTGCACAAATTGACGCGGCCGGCATGGCAATGGCGGCAGCGTCCGCAAGCGATGTTGGGGTCGCCGGTGACGCGGTCGCCGATCGAGAAGCCGCTCACGGAATGTCCCATTGCCTCGACGATGCCGGAGAACTCATGTCCGGGTGTTACCGGTGGCCTGCAGGGAAAGTCGCCGTGGAAAAGATGCCGGTCGGTGCCGCAGACCCCGCAAGCCTCGATGCGCACCAGCAGATCGTCAGGCCCGGGAACGGGCTTGGCGACCTCGCGCAGCGTGATGCTGCCAACCGATTCCAGCCGTACCGCTTTCATGGTTTTGCGACCTCCGGCATCAGTTGAAGCTCGGCGGCTTCGACAGATCCGGCTGCGGCGCCGCCGGTTTGGCGGGCGCCGTGTCGCCGAAGTTCGGCGGTTGCGACAGGTCGGGTGCGGCAGGCGCGGCGGGCGGCGCGGCACCGTTGGCGGGTGCGGTTCCGCTCCCGGCCGGCGGCGTGCCGAGCGGCGTCAGTCCCGGCACCTCCGGCACCGTATAGTCGATCGTACCGGAATCGACCGCCGTGCCCTTGTAGTGCATCACCATTTGCGGGAAGGCGATGGTGAGCCCGATCATGATCACCTGGATGCAGACGAACGGCACGGCGCCCCAATAGATCTGGCCCGTGGTCACCGGCGCGATCTGCTTGCCGGTCAGGCGGTCGAGATAGGGCACCCGGGCGGCGACCGAGCGCAGGTAAAACAGCGCGAAGCCGAAGGGTGGATGCATGAAGCTGGTCTGCATGTTGACGCCCAGAAGCACGCCGAACCAGATCAGGTCGATGCCGAGCTTGTCGGCGGCCGGTGCCAGCAGCGGCACGATGATGAAGGCCAGTTCGAAGAAATCGAGGAAGAAGGCAAGCACGAAGACCAGGATGTTGACGCCGATCAGGAAGCCGACCTCGCCGCCCGGCAGCGAGGTCAAGAGATGCTCGACCCAGATGTGGCCGTTGACGCCGTAGAAGGTGAGCGAGAAGACGCGCGCGCCGATCAGGATGAACAGCACGAAGGACGACAGCCTTGTCGTCGAAGCGAGCGCCTGCTTGACCACGTCCAGCGACAGCCGGCCTTTGATCGCCGCCATCGCCAGCGCGCCGACAGCGCCCATGGCGCCGCCCTCGGTCGGAGTGGCGATGCCGAGAAAAATGGTGCCCAGCACCAGGAAGATCAACGCCAATGGCGGGATCAGCACGATCACGACCTGCTGCGCCAGACGCGACATCATGTTGATTTTCAGGCGCTGATCGGCGATCGCAACGATATAGATCACGGCCACGCCGATGCTGGCGCCGAGGATGTCGGCATTGTCGCCATGGGTCGGTGCGAGATAGCGGTAGGCCGCGTAGGAGATCGCCACCGTCGCCAGCAACGCCACCAGCAGCGACACGACGCCCTGGCCGAGCGTGCGTGCTTCCAGCGGCAGCGCCGGCATCGAATTCGGCCGGACGATCGTCATGATCAGGATGTAGAGCATGTAGAGGCTGGTCAGCACGATGCCGGGGATCAGCGCGCCCGCATACATGTCACCGACCGAGCGGCCGAGCTGGTCGGCGAGCACGATCAGCACCAGCGACGGCGGGATGATCTGGGCGAGCGTTCCGGACGCGGCGATGACGCCAGACGCCAGCCGGCGGTCATAACCGTAGCGCAGCATGATCGGCAGCGAGATCAGCCCCATGGCGATCACCGATGCCGCCACCACGCCGGTCGTCGCGGCCAGCAGCGCGCCGACGAAGATCACGGCGTAGGCAAGCCCGCCGCGGATCGGCCCGAACAGCTGGCCGATCGTATCGAGCAGGTCTTCCGCCATCCCCGATCGCTCGAGCACGATGCCCATGAAGGTGAAGAACGGGATCGCCAGCAGCGTGTCGTTCGACATCACCCTGCTGCCGTAGAAATTATCCGGCAACGCATGCAGCAGCGGCCAGGCGAGATTGATCGAGCCGCCCGAATAGGGAGAGACCAGCACGCCGATGAAGAAGAACAAAAGTCCGTTGGCGGCGAGCGAGAAGGCGACGGGATAGCCGATCAGCAGGAAGAGGACCAGCGAGGCGAACATGATCGGCGCCATGTTCTGGGCGATGAACTCGATCACGAGCGTACCTCGCCAAGCGCCTTAGCCTCGTCTGCCAGTGCCTTGGCTTCGAGTTCCGCCTGCTCATGCGCAGATATGAACGGAGTGGGGTCGTCCATGTCGCCGCGCATGATGGCGATCTTCTTGATGATCTCGGAGATGCCCTGCAGCGCCAGCAGGAAGAAGCCGACCAGCAGGATCGCCTTTGCCGGCCAGATGATCAGCCCGCCGGAATTGTTCGACATTTCGCCGCTGCGGAACGACAGCGACACATAGGGGACGAAATAGATCACCATCAGCGTCACGAACGGCATCAGGAAAAAGAGATGGCCGAGAAGGTCGATCCAGTGCTGCACACGGCGCGGGAACAGGCCGTAGACGATGTCGATGCGGATATGGTCGTTCTGCTTCAACGTATAGGCGGCCGCCAGCATGAAGGCGGCGCCGAACAGGTACCATTGCAGCTCCAGCCATGCATTCGACGAGGTGTCGAACACCTTGCGGATGATCGCGTTGGCGGCGCTCACCAGGATTGCCAGCAGGATCAACCACGATATCCATTTGCCGATGAACTCGTTCACACGGTCGATCGTCCTGGATAGAGCGAGAAGCCCTGCCATGCATTCCTCCCTTGTTGTCCGAGGCGCGACGGCTCCCCTTGTTTTCCGCCGCGCCGTTGTGGCCCAACGGTATGCCGTGCGTGGCAGGACGGGTCAACACAGGAGCGGCGCTGTCAACGCGGTTGTGAGACGAGGGAGCGGACAAAGCGCCGGCCGACCGCGCACGGTTTGGAAAACCGGAACCGGCTACTGGCAGGGTTCGTGGGCAAAATTAAAGCGTTAAGACGGTCGTTTCGTATCCGAAACAAGCTACCGGCGGCCGGCGTCATGCACCAAAGTCTGATGCGGATCAGGCGATCTTGGTCTGGTCGCGACCGGCGCCGATCAGCACCAGCATGGCGACGAGGAACAGGTACATCCACGCGTCGCGCCATTCCACGGGGAAATAGCCGGCCCACAGCGACTCGGCCATGCCGAAGGCGGCAGCGCCCAGGGCCGCCCGCGGCGGCGATAGATAACCGCCGACCGCCGTCACGAACAGGATCTTCAGCCCGTAGACAAGGCCGGAACCGAAACTGACATTGCCGTAATAGAGGCCGGCCATGACGCCGGCCAGCGCGGCGCAGAAACCGCCGAACAGCACTGCGTGGCGGAACACGGCGCGCACGTCTACGCCGCACATGGCGGCCGCCTTGGGATCGTCGGAGACGGCGCGCCAGCGCCGGCCAAAATTCGAATGGTCAAAGGCCCATGCCGCAAGCGCCACCGCCGCCAGCACCACGGCGCAGTCGAGCAACTGGATCAGCGTCAACGTCGCCTTGAAGCCGGCATCCTGCGCGAAAACGACAGGCTGCGCCAGCATAGGCGGCAGCCACAGGTCATGCGTGTCGGCGGCAATGCGGCTTGCTTCCGACAAAACCAGCAGGATGCCGAGCGTGGTCACCACGATCGCGTTGGGCGAGCGGTCGGCCAGCGGTTCGAAGACGCTGCGCGACAGGCCGTGGCTTATGAGCGCGGCGTAGAGGAAAGCCCCCGCGACGCCGAGCACCACCGCCGCCGTCAACGTCAGCCACAGCACCTGGTAGCCGAAGGCGGCGGTCAGGATCATCGTCTGCCCGCAAAAGGCGAACAGCGCGCCATAGGCCAGGTTGGTGCGGTGCAGGATGCCGTTGGTCAGCACATAGCCGAACGCCAGCAGCGCATAGAGTGCGCCTGAATGCAGTCCGTTCAGGACCTGCTGGAACAGATACAGCATGCGAAATCCTCGGGGCATGTCGCCCAAAGCGCATAGCGGTTTTGGGACGACGATACGCTCCAGACAGAAAGCGGCAATACCCGCCCCACGGCAGACTTGCATCGTCGAATCTAACTTGTCAAATGCGATTTATCGGTTAGATTTTCGGACATGACGGTATCCTGGACCCTGCACCGCTTCACCGGCGGCCTGCTCGCGCTCGACACGGCGAACACCGTCGTGCTGCGTGCCGATCCGGAGAGGACCTTCGACCGTTTTGATGATCCGCGCGAGATCGCCCGCTTCGCGGACGCGGCGAGCGGCTTTCGTGCCGCCGAGCTTGGCGGCAGGCGGCTGGCGGTTTCCGCTCCGGCCGCGATCGCGCCCGTCGTGCTGGCGATCCGCGAGGCGACCGACCGGTTGTTTCGCCGCACCGTGTCGAAGGGCGTCGTCGCCACCGATCATCTCTCCGGTTTCCTGGGAGCCTGCGCTGACGGTCTTGCCGGCAGCCGGACCGAAATCGCGGCGCCCGGAAAGCCGTTCGGCGATCCGGCAACGCCGATCGCTTTCGAGGCGGCACTGGCGGTTTCCGCCCTGTCGCTGCTGCGCAACGACACCGTCGCCAGGCTCAGGATCTGTCCCAATTGCTCTTGGCTGTTCGTCGACCGGAGCCGCAATTCCAGCCGCCTTTGGTGCGACATGGCGGTCTGCGGCAACCGCCAGAAGGCAAGCCGTCACTATCGCCGCCGCAGGGCGGCCAATGAGGTCAAAAATGTCCAGGATTAGCTCTCGTTCGGCCCTGCTCGGCATGGCGCTGATCGCGGCGGTGGCGCTCGGCGCCTGCCGCGACGCCGGCAAGGACGGTGAAGGCAAATTGTTCGAGATCTCGGGCAAGATATTCGTCTTCAACTATCGTCTCGCCAGGGCGACGTATGTCGTGACGTTGCGGCCCTTGCGACCGATGGGAGACGGCCAGGTCGCGGTCGCCAGCTTCCAGGATCCGGCCGGCGGCGCGCCGTTGGTGGTCGAGCAGAAGGTCTGGCCCAAGCTCGACAAGGTGACGCTGGAGAGCCCGGCCTTGACCTGCGTCGTCAAGAACAAGCCCTATGCGATCGCCATCAGCATCAAGGGCTCCGACGGCGCGGTCCTGCAGAAGATCGACACCACGCTGATGTCGACCGAAGACCAGTCCATCCTGCCCGACCGGCCGCTCGTCATCGACCAACTCTACACCGCCAATCCCGATCTGGTCGGCCATCCCGACGGCAAGCTGCCGGGTGAGCCGAAGCCGGACTGCTCCAAGGGCATCTGACGCTCGCCGCCAAGCCCGAAGAAAAGCGAAATTTTCGTGCGCCGGACACTGCTCGCGGGGCGATTTCATACCAGGCAAGAGACGACGGCGGATCGTTCGTTGCGCGTTGCCTGGCACGTCCGATTTCGTTTGACCTGTCTTGCAAGGGGAGAAAGGATGCGTCATCCGATCCCGACGCTGGCTGCCTGGCCCCGCGCGGCCTCCGCAGAGGAAATGCCTGATGACGCTGCACGACGTCGCGCTCGACGACAAGTTCGACCTGGGAAAGGAGCGCATCTTCCTGTCCGGCGCCCAGGCGGTCATCCGCATGCTGCTGATGCAGCGCGAGCGCGACCGCCGCGCGGGCCTGAACACGGCAGGCTTTGTCTCCGGCTATCGCGGTTCGCCGCTGGGCGGTCTCGACATGCAGCTGTGGAAGGCGAAAAAACAGCTTGCCCAGGCCGACATCGTCTTCCAGCCCGGCCTTAACGAGGAACTCGCCGCCACCGCCTGCTGGGGATCGCAGCAGACGGAACTGCTGGGCGAGGGCACCCATGACGGCGTGTTTTCGGTCTGGTACGGCAAGGGTCCGGGGGTCGATCGCTCCGGCGACGTCTTCCGCCACGCCAATCTGGCCGGCTCGTCGAGACATGGCGGCGTGCTCGCTTTGATGGGCGACGACCACATGGCCGAATCCTCGACCAACGCGCATGCCACCGAATTCCTGTTCGTTGACTCCATGGTGCCGATCCTCAACCCGGCCGGTGTCCAGGAGATAATTGATTACGGGCTCTACGGCTTTGCCATGTCGCGCTTCGCCGGCACATGGGCGGCTATCAAATGCGTCAAGGACAATATCGAATCGACGGCCTCGGTCGACGCGTCGATCGAGCGGCTGAACATCGTCATTCCCGAGTTCGACATGCCGCCCGGCGGCCTCAACATCCGCCACGAGATCGACATGCTCGGCCAGGAGGAGCGGCTGCATGAGTACAAGCGCGCCGCGGCATCCGCCTTCATCCATGCCAACGGGCTGAACCGCGTCGTCTATTCGGGCGGCCGCAACCCCAGGATCGGCATCATCACGATCGGCAAGAGCTATCTCGACGTGCGCCAGGCGCTGGAGGATATCGGCATCGACGAGGCGGCCGCCGGCCGCATCGGCGTGCGGCTGTTCAAAGTCGGTTGCCCCTGGCCGCTCGATTTCCAGCACGTTTCCGAGTTCGCGCGCGGCCTCGATACCATCGTCGTCGTCGAGGAAAAGCGTTCGCTGATCGAGGTGCAGCTTCGCGAAAGCCTCTACGGCACCGCCATTCAGCCCGTCATCGTCGGCAAGAAGGATGAGCGCGGAGACTGGCTGTTTCCGGCCAAGGGCGCGCTCGACCCCAACGAGATCGCCATCGCGCTTGGCGAGAGGATCGTGAAAACCATCGGCCCGTCGGAAGAGATTTCAGCACGGGTAGCGAAGCTGCGCCAGTTCCAGGCCATGCTTGCCGACGCGTCGGACATCGGCTCCCGCACCCCCTTCTTCTGCTCCGGCTGCCCACACAATTCTTCCACCAAGGTGCCGGACGGCTCAATTGCCGCGGCCGGGATCGGCTGCCATTTCATGGCGCTGTGGATGGATAGGAACACTGTCGGCTTCACCGCGATGGGCGGCGAGGGGGCGCAGTGGGTCGGCCAGGCGCCCTTTTCCAAGCGCGATCACATTTTCCAGAATCTCGGCGACGGCACCTACAATCACTCCGGCACCTTGGCGATTCGCTTCGCGCTGTCGTCCGGCGCCAACATCACCTACAAGATACTCTACAATGACGCGGTGGCCATGACCGGCGGCCAGCCGCATGAAGGCGGCCTGACGGTGGACATGATCGCCAGGCAGGTGCGGGCCGAAGGCATCGAGCGCATTGCCATCGTTACCGACGAGCCCGGCAAATATGCCGGCAAGGTCGAGTTCCCAGCCGGCGCCACCATCCATCACCGCGACGATCTCGATCTCGTCCAGCGTGAGCTGCGCGGCGTCAGCGGCGTATCGATCCTGCTCTACGACCAGACCTGCGCCGCCGAAAAGCGCCGCCGCCGCAAGCGCGGCACCTTTCCCGATCCCGACAAGCGGGTCTTCATCAACGAACTGGTCTGCGAGGGCTGCGGCGACTGCGGCGTCCAGTCGAACTGCGTCTCCATCCAGCCGGTGGAGACCGAGTTCGGCCGCAAGCGCCGGATCGACCAGTCGAGCTGCAACAAGGATTTTTCCTGCGTCAATGGCTTCTGCCCGTCCTTCGTCACCGTGCATGGCGCCAAGATCCGCAAGGCCGAAGGCATTGCCGGCAAGACCGATCCACTCGACGGCGTTCCAGCAGCCGCCGAATTCCCGCTCGGCGAACAGGGCTGGGCGGCGATCATCGACGGCGTCGGCGGCACCGGCGTCGTCACCGTCGGCGCCGTGCTCGGCATGGCGGCTCATCTCGAAGGCAAGGGCTGCGGCATGATCGACATGGCCGGCCTTGCCCAGAAGGGCGGCTCGGTGTTCACCCATGTCCGCATTGCCCGCACGCCCGATGACATCCACGCCATCCGTGTCTCGGCCGGCAAGGCCGATCTCGTGCTCGGCTGCGATCTCGTGGTGTCGGGCGCCAAGAAGGTGCTGGCCGCGGTGCGCGAGGGCCACACCATCTTCCTCGCCAACACTGCCGAGATCATGCCGGGCGAGTTTGCCCGCTCGGCCGATTTCTCGCTGCCCATCGAGCGCCTGAAGAGGGCGATCCGTACTGCTGCCGGCGGCGACAAGGCGCATTTCTTCGACGCCACCCGCACCGCCACATCCCTGTTCGGCAATTCGCTGGGCGCCAACATGTTCATGCTCGGCTTCGCCTTCCAGCATGGCGGTCTGCCGCTGTCGGCGCAAGCCGTCGAAAAGGCGATCGAATTGAACGGCGAGGCGGTGGGGATGAACATCGCCGCCTTCCGCTGGGGCCGCCGCGCCGCGCATCAGCCGGATTTCGTGCGTGGCCTCGTCGCCCAGCCGGGCAAGGACGGCCAAGCCGCCACGATTGCCCAGACGCTGGACGAGATCATTGCCCGCCGGGTCGCTTTCCTCTCCGCCTATCAGAACGCCGCCTATGGCAAGCGCTACGCCGGCAGGATCGCTGCCCTGCGCGCGGCCGAAGCCAAGGCCGCGCCCGGTTCGATTGTCGTGACCGAAGCGGCGGCCAGGAACCTGTTCAAGCTGATGGCGATCAAGGACGAATACGAGGTGGCGCGGCTCTATACCGACGGCTCCTTCGCCGCCGAGCTCGGCAAGCAGTTCCAGAGTTACGAAAAACTCGAATTCCATTTGGCGCCGCCCATCCTGGGCCGTCGCGGCAATGACGGCAAACCGAGGAAATCGAGCTTCGGCCCCTGGATGATGAAGGGGTTCCGCGTGCTGGCGGCGATGAAAGGCCTGCGCGGGACGCCGTTCGACCTGTTCGGCTATTCCGCCGAACGGCGCATGGAGCGGCAGTTGCTGGCGCAATATGAGGCCGACCTGCAACGCGTCGCCAGCTCGCTGGCGCCGGACACCATCGAGGCCGCCACGGCCCTCGTCTCGGTGCCGGCGCTCATCCGCGGTTACGGCCATATCAGGCAAGCCAGCGCTCAAAAGGCGGCCGGTGAGCGCCAAAGGCTGCTCGAGCGCCTGTCCGGCACATCAGCGAGGGCGGAACTCCAGGCCGCCGAGTGATGGATACGGCTTGTTTACCTGATCTCGAGTTTCACTACATTCCGTAACGTCACCCGCCTTGACGGCACGGGTAAAGCGGCCATTCTAAATCTTTCTTAAGGCGAATATGGCACTGCTTGACTCCCCCAGGGTTGGGATTCAGGCGTTGAATCTGAGAAAAAAGAACGAGATCCCTGTCGACGTCTACATACCGTTCGTGGAAACCTTGTTTCGCGACGGACTGACGCTATCGATCGGATTCTTTGCCCAGACCCTGCTGGTGGTGCTCGTTTACTGGAAGACCAGGGATCCGGCCTATCTCGCCGTGACGGTTGGTTTTCTGACGGTTGCTTTCCTGCGCCTGCGCAACATCCGAAAATACCGGAATGCACCGTCGCCCAGGAGCTGGGAAGAAGCGCGCCGCCGCGAGAACGACTACATCCTCTACGGCTCGATGCACGGTTTCATGCTGGGCACGTTCTGCTTAGTCGGCATCTATCTTGCCTATGACGGCTTCGCCGAGATCGCGGCCGTCTGTGTAACGCTCGCCTCCGCGACGTCGATCGCCGGCCGCAATTATGGCTCGCCCAGGATGGTGATGATCTTCATCATGACCATGACCTGGCCCATTTCGCTGGGTTTCATCCTGCGCGGGGACCCCTATCATTTCATTCTCGGCCTGCTTTCGGCGCCGTTCCTGTTCGCCATCAAGCGCTTCGCCGACCTTGTCCGCGAGGTGCTTTTCGCCGCTTTGTCCGAGGAAAAGAAGGCGAACCGCCTCGCCCAGCGTTTCAATCGCGCGCTGAACACTATGTCGCACGGTCTGGTCATGCTTGGCCCGGACGGCCGGGTGGCGGTCGCCAACGCCGAGGCCGCGCATCTGATGTCGCTCAAATCGGCCGATGCGCTGCTCGGGCGCTCGATCCATGGCTTGCTGATGCGCGGCGTCGCCGGCGGCATGCTGGCGCCGAAGGACTGCCGCTACATCGAAGCACAGCTGACGCGGGCGCTGCGCGAGGGCCGCGACCGCAAGGTGCTCGTTTCGCTCGCCAACGGCCAGCACTACGAATTCTCCGCCCGCGAAGGCAGCCAGGAGCTGGGGGTCATCACCTTCGAGGACGTGACGGCGCGCGTTGAGGCGGAAGACAAGATCCGCTTCATGGCACGCTACGACAGTCTCACCGGCCTGCCCAACCGCGCCTATTTCCACGAACAGGTCGGCGAGGCCATGGCGTCGGGCGACCGCGACCGCATCTGCGGCCTGGCCGTGCTCGACCTCGACGATTTCAAGAGTGTCAACGACACGCTCGGGCACCCGATCGGCGACGGCCTGATCTACGCCGTCGCCGAGCGGCTTGCGGCCATTGCCGGGCCAGGCTTGACCGTCAGCCGTTTCGGCGGCGATGAATTCATGATCTTCTTCGACCGCATCGAGGATGAGAGCCATCTGGCCAGCCAGCTCGACGCGATATTCGCCGCCCTGCAAGGGGAGGTGGACGTCGCCGGCCACGGGCTGCGCATCCAGGCCAGCGGCGGTGCCGTGCTGTCGCGGGTCAGGGATACCGACGTCGACGCCATGATCGTCAAGGCGGACCTGGCCCTCTATAAGGCCAAGGAGCTGGGCAAGAACGGCTGGCGGCTGTTCGAGGCAGCCATGGACGCCGCTTTCCGCAACCGGCAACTGATGAAGGCGGACCTGCGCAGCGCGGTGGAAGGCAAGGCCCTGCGCGTCGTCTACCAGCCGATCGTGGCGATGAACACGATGCGCATAGCCAGCTGCGAGGCGCTGTGCCGCTGGGACCATCCCGATCTCGGGCCGATTTCACCCGGCGTCTTCATTCCGCTGGCGGAGGAAATGGGCATCATTTCCGAGATCAGCACCTTCGTGCTGCAGGCAGCCTGCACCGAATGCGCCAAATGGCCGGACCACACCAGTGTCTCGGTCAATCTCTCCGCCAAGGATTTCCGCAACCGGGACGTCATCCAGAAGGTTCGCGACGCGCTGGCCAGCTCCGGCCTTGCCGCCGGCCGGCTGGAGATCGAGGTCACCGAAACGGCGCTGCTCGACGACAAGTCGCTGACACGCCAATATATCGAGGAACTGAAGCAGATCGGTGTGCGCATCGCACTCGACGATTTCGGTACCGGCTATTCGAGCCTGAGTTATCTGCACAAGCTGCCGCTCGACAAGATCAAGATCGACCGCTCTTTCCTGATGGACGTCACCCAGAGCAAGCGCTCGCTGGAGCTGCTGAAGGGCATTGTCAATCTATCACGGCCGCTTGGGCTTTCGGTGACCGTCGAAGGCGTTGAGACCTTCGAGCAGCTCAAGATCCTCGCCCTGGAGGTCAAGCCGGATCTTGTGCAGGGCTTCCTGTTCGGTTCGGCGCTCAGTGCCTCCGGTATCGAGACCATGTCGAGCACGGTTTGGCCTTTCGCCAAGGAGATCAAGAGTGCCAGACGGGCGGCTCGCGGCTGACGCGGCTCCGGAACATTTTGATTTTAGTAAAATTTGGCTGGTAGTTAACGTTAACGGTCAGTAAAGAGCGTCCGGCTCATTTTCATCTTTACATACCGTCGTGCTGTCGTAGTGTTGAGATACGGCGGCATTTACGGGGTTAGTTCATGGATGCGAAGTTGACGGCGCTTCGCCAAGTGGCAAGCGTGAGCGAAGAAAATTCCTCCGACAATATGTCGAGCTTTGCCAGAAATATTTCGGCAATGCTGGAGCGCACCGAGTATCGCCGTTGCGACAAGGGCGAGGACCTCGAGGATATCTATCGGTTGCGCTACAAATCCTATCGCTTGAGCGACATGGTTCCGGAGAATCCGGATCATATTATCCATGACGACCTCGACGAAGCCGAGAACTGCTCGAAATTCGGCATCTACATCGATGGCGAGCTGGTCAGCACGTTACGCATCCACCATGCGTGCAGCGCCACACCGCAATCGCCGTCCACCACGGTCTATGGCGACATATTGCGGCCGATGCTGGCCGCCGGCGCGCATTTCGCCGATCCGAGCCGCTTTGCGGCCGATCCGGACTGGTCTAGGGCCTATCCCCAGATCCCCTATCTGACGCTTCGTCTTGCCGGCATGGCCTGCTTCTATTTCGACGCGCCTTACTGCCTTTCCACCATCCGCCCCGAGCATGCCGGCTTCTATCGCCGCATTTATTGCTCCGAGCAGATCGGTGAATTGCGCGACTATCCAGGCCTGAACTACAAGGTCGTGCTCTATCGGGCCAACGTCGAAGAGATCCGCGAGCGCTCCTTCTCCCGCTTCCCGTTCTTCCGCTCGACGCCGATGGAGCGGCGTATGCTGTTCGAAACGCCGGGCGCGGGCGAACTGGCGCCGCTGACCATCCTGCCGACCGCAAAGTATTTCCGCGAAGCCGCGTGATATCGCTCCGCGACTTCCGGCACTGCGCCAATGTCCCGGGCCGATGGAGCTTTTCGGTCGCTGCGACGTTTGGTTGACGCGCTGGCGCCAATCGTCCGCGCAAACGAGAAGCTTTGTCTCCTTCAGCAGGCCAGCGCCGAAAGGAAGCCCATATGACCATCTCCACCCTTGCGCTCACTCCGCTCATCTCGCTGATCGCCGGCGTGCTGATCCTGGTCATGCCAAGGCTGCTGAACTACATCGTCGCGCTGTATCTCATCATAGCCGGCCTGCTTGGATTGTTTCCCCACCTCGCCGGCTGAAGCGAGCGAGCACGGTTGACGCGCCAGCCGGCTTCGTCGGGGATTGCGCAAGCAGCCGGAGCGGTTCGGCGATTCTGCCGAACGCAGGAGCGCTTTGTTTCAAATTTCCCTTGAGGAAGTTGTCGGCTGCGATGCGGCAATAGCGCCATTGCTCTCGGCGCGGCTTTTCGCTATGTGCCTGAAAGATGTCTTCGAAGGGGTATTCCTATGGCTGAGCACACGCCGACCGGTCCTGTCGAACTGGGCGCGAAGATGGACTATGCCGAGCACGACCGCACCTATGCGGGCTTCCTCATGCTGGCCAAATACGGATCGCTCTTCTGCGGCGCCATACTTCTGGCGATGGCTTTCGGTTTCTTCGCGGGCGGCTTCTTCTCGGCGACTATCCTGTTCGTCCTGATCATGGCCCTCGGCGCCTTCATTCTGCGGTAGTCTTTCCAAAACCCCATTGCCTTTGACGTCGCCGGACGCCCCGGCCGACATTTTGCGCAAACAGGTTCCAGCCGAAAGGATCATGCGGTGGGACAGACGGTTTTCATCCCTCGTGAGCTCGATGCGAACGAGCCGCGCGTCGCGGCGTCGCCCGATACGGTGAAACGGCTGGCCGGCCTGGGTCTTGAGGTGGTCGTGGAGGCCGGTGCCGGCACGCGGTCGCGCATTCCCGATGAGGAGTTCGCCAAGGCGGGCGCTTCGATCGGCAAGGCCGGCGATGTGGCCAAGGCCGATGTGGTGCTGAAGGTGCGCCGGCCGACGGATGCGGAGCTGAAGAGCTACAAGCGCGGCGCGGCCGTCATCGCCATCATGGATCCCTACGGCAATGATGCCGCCGTCGCGGCGCTGGCCGGGGCCGGGGTGACGGCCTTTGCGATGGAGTTCATGCCGCGCATCACGCGCGCCCAATCGATGGACGTCTTGTCCTCGCAGGCAAACCTTGCCGGCTACCAGGCGGTGATCGACGGCGCTGCCGAATATGACCGGGCGCTGCCGATGATGATGACGGCGGCGGGCACGGTGCCGGCGGCGAAAGTGTTCATCATGGGTGTCGGCGTCGCCGGCCTGCAGGCGATCGCCACCGCGCGGCGCCTCGGCGCGGTCGTCACCGCGACCGACGTTCGCCCCGCCGCCAAGGAACAGGTCGCCTCGCTTGGCGCGAAGTTCCTCGCCGTCGAGGACGAAGAGTTCAAGGCGGCCGAGACCTCAGGCGGCTACGCCAAGGAGATGTCCAGGGAGTACCAGGCCAAGCAGGCGGCTCTGACCGCCGAGCACATCGCCAAGCAGGATATCGTCATCACCACGGCGCTGATCCCCGGCCGTCCGGCGCCCAAGCTGGTGTCGGCTGACATGGTCGCCTCGATGAAGCCCGGTTCGGTGATCGTCGATCTTGCGGTGGAGCGCGGCGGCAATGTCGAGGGCGCCGCGGCGGGCAAGATCGTGACGACGGCCAACGGCGTCAAGATCGTCGGCCATCTCAACGTGCCGGGCCGCGTCGCGGCCTCCGCTTCGCTGCTCTACGCCAGGAACCTTTTTGCTTTCCTCGAGACGCTGGTCGACAAGACCACCAAGACGCTCGCCATCAATCGCGACGACGAACTGGTCAAGGCGACCCTGCTGACCGACGGCGGCAAGATCGTCCATCCGGCCTTCGCCAAGGCCGACCAGCAGCCGCCAAAGGGCCAATATATCGACCCGCCCGCGATCCCGGCCAGCACAATGGTCGCCGATGCTTCCGCGCCCCAGCAAGCCGCGCCCAGGAAAGCCGCGCCCCAGCAAGCCGCGCCCAGGAAAGCCGCGCCCAAGCAAGCCGCCGCATCCAAGCCCTCGCTGCCAAAGTCGCCCTCGCCCAAGCCGAAAGGGACCGCGTGATGGATCAGACCTTGCAGAAAGCCCTCGACCAGCTCGACCAGGCAAGTGCTGCCGTCCGGCTGGCGGTGCAGAACCTGGCAAATGCTCCCGGCGGCGCCGAGGCGGCCGGTGACGCCGCGCACGCGCTGTCGGGCGGCGCCATCGATCCCTTCGTCTTCCGCCTGGCCATCTTCGTGCTGGCGATCTTCGTCGGCTATTACGTCGTCTGGTCGGTGACCCCTGCGCTGCACACGCCGCTGATGGCCGTCACCAACGCCATCTCCTCGGTCATCGTCGTCGGCGCGCTGCTTGCCGTCGGCATCGCCGCCTCGGGCGTCGCCGCGGGCTTCGGCTTCGTCGCGCTGATGCTGGTGTCGGTCAACATCTTCGGCGGCTTCCTCGTCACCCAGCGCATGCTGGCAATGTACAAGAAGAAGGACAAGTGACGTGACCGTCAATCTCGCCTCCTTCCTCTATCTGGTTTCCGGCATTCTGTTCATCCTGGCGTTGCGCGGCCTGTCGCATCCGACCACCAGCCGGCAAGGCAATCTCTACGGCATGATCGGCATGGGCATCGCCATCGCCACCACGCTGGCGCTGGCAACCCCGTCGGCCGGCCGCTTCGGCCTGATCGTGCTCGGCCTTGCCATTGGCGGCGGCGTCGGCGCCGTCACCGCCAGGCGCATCGCCATGACCTCGATGCCGCAACTGGTCGCCGCCTTCCACTCGCTCGTCGGCCTCGCAGCCGTCATGGTGGCGGCCGCCGCCATCTATGCGCCGGAAAGCTTCGGCATCGGCACGGCGGGCGACATCCACGCCCAGGCGCTGGTCGAAATGAGCCTGGGTGTGGCCATCGGCGCCATCACCTTCACCGGCTCGGTCATCGCCTTCCTGAAGCTTGACGGGCGCATGTCCGGCAAGCCGATCATGATCGGCGGCCGCCATCTCATCAACATCGCGCTTGGCATCGCCTTGGTCGTGCTGATCGTGCTTCTGGTCTCCACCGAATCGAAGCTCGTCTTCTGGCTCATCGTTGCCGCATCGCTGGTGCTGGGCGTGCTGCTCATCATCCCGATCGGCGGCGCCGACATGCCGGTCGTGGTGTCGATGCTGAATTCCTATTCCGGCTGGGCGGCGGCAGCACTTGGCTTCACGCTCGGCAATCTGGCGCTGATCATCACCGGCGCGCTGGTCGGCTCGTCGGGCGCCATCCTGTCCTACATCATGTGCAAGGGCATGAACCGCTCCTTCATTTCCGTCATCCTCGGCGGCTTCGGCGGCGAGACGGCGGCTCAAGCCGATGACGGGATCGAGCGCACGGTCAAGCAGGGCTCGGCCGACGATGCCGCCTACCTGATGATGAACGCGCAGAAGGTCATCATCGTGCCGGGCTACGGCATGGCCGTCGCGCAGGCGCAGCATGCGCTGCGCGAGATGGCCGACAAGCTCAAGGCCAATGGCGTCGACGTCAAATACGCCATCCACCCCGTGGCCGGCCGCATGCCGGGCCACATGAACGTGCTCCTGGCCGAAGCCAACGTGCCTTACGACGAAGTGTTCGAGCTCGAGGACATCAATTCCGAATTCGCGCAGGCCGACGTCGCCTATGTCATCGGCGCCAACGACGTCACCAACCCGTCCGCGCGGGACGACAAGAGCTCACCGATCTACGGTATGCCGATCCTCGACGTCGACAAGGCGCGCACCTGCCTGTTCGTCAAGCGCTCGCTCGGCTCCGGCTATGCCGGCATCGACAACACGCTGTTCTACAAGGACGGCACCATGATGCTGCTCGGCGACGCCAAGAAGATGACCGAGGAAATCGTCAAGGCCATGGACCACTGACCCGATCACATTGTCCCCATGAAGAAGCCCGGCTCGCCGGGCTTTTTCAATTTCGGACTTGAGACGATGTTCAACGGCTGGTCAGGAACACGGCCTCCTCGTCGTCGCGCTGCCTGCCGCCGAGAGCGGCCGCGGCGCTGGCGATGAAGGCGCCGATGACCAGCGACAGGGCGCCAAGAAGCGCGAATGTGGCGCTCGCCTTCCTGGCGGTATCGGCCGCCTGCTGGGCCTTGGCCTTGGCGTCCTGCGCCTTTGCCAGCAGCGTATCGACACGCGTCTTGGCGTCTGTTTCCGACAGGCCAGTGCGTGCCGCGACCAGCTGCGACAGGTATGTCTTGTCTTCAGCCGACACCTCGCCAGCCGCAGCGCTGGCGATCAGGATGCGGGATGCCTGCGCTGCCGCCGCCGCGTCGTTTTGCGGATTGGCGGCCGCCAGTCTCGCCGCGTCCGCCGGCCTGAACAACCAGTCCACCAGATAGGATGTGGCATTGTCCGTCGATGCCCCGCCTGCATTGGCCGCCGCACCGGCGGAAGCGCCCTGGGCCGCGCCGGAGGCCACGTTGGACACGGCCTGGACACCGGTACCCACAGCAGCGGACAGCGCCGAGCCGAGCACGCCCGCGACCAGCAGTGTCGCCAGCGCCCAAGCGAGGAAACCATGAGCCGTATCGCGGAAATAGACCTCGTCGGTATGGACGCCCACCCATTTCGTGCGCAGCCGGCCGGCAAGATAGCCGCCGAGGCCCGACGACAGCCATTGCACGACGATCAACCAGACCGCCGTCGACACCGCGAAAGTGGTGATCGAGGCGCCCGAGCCCGACCAGGGTGAAACCATGCTCAGCCCCAGGCCGGAGCCGAGCAGCATCAGGATGAAGGTCAATGTCGAGGCGGCGAAGGCGCCGGCGATGATCGGGCCCCAGCTGATGGCGGTGGCGGATGATTCCACCGCGTCGGGATCATCCGTGATCGACAGGGTGGACTGCATGACAGCCCCCTATCGCGCGAAAAGCATGATGAGAAGGATGATCGGGATCGGAACCCCGAGTAACCAGAGCAAGATACCACGTCCCATGGAGGCCTCCTTCGTCAGGAATTGTGATCGATACTGCCACAATGCTGGAAAGAAGCTTCCGTTCCGGTCGCTCGAATGAATCTCGCAAAGGAAACATTGGCGCGACCGATGCGCGCCAATGATCTCCGGTCCATGCGCCTAGATGTCGAGGTTGGCCACCGACAGCGCATTGTCCTGGATGAACTCGCGCCGCGGCTCGACCTCGTCGCCCATCAGGCGCGAGAACAGGCTGTCGGCGTCGGTCGCATCGCTGACCTTGACCTGCAGCAGCGAACGCACATTCGGATCGAGCGTGGTTTCCCAAAGCTGCTCGGCGTTCATCTCGCCTAGGCCCTTGTAGCGCTGCATGGTCAGGCCTTTGCGGCCTGTCGCGAACACCGCGGTGAGCAGCGCCAACGGTCCCGAGATGCTTTCCGAGACGTCCTTGCGGCGCAGCATGGGCGGTGTCCCATAGACGTCGCTGAGCCGCTGCGCGTAGCGGTCGAGCTGTCGCGCATCGGCTGAATTGATCAGCGCCATATCGAGATGGGCGTATTCCTTGACGCTGCGCACCGTGCGTTCGAAGACATAGCCGCCGATACCCTCATTCGAAGTCGACATCCGGCCGGTCCAGCCGCGCTCGGTGTCCTCCGCAATGATATCGAGACGCTGCGCGATCCGCTCCGCCATCGCGTTGGCGCGGCCAAGATCGGCGACGATGTCGGCGTTTAGCCCGCCGGCGATCGCCGCCTGTTCCACGACGCCCCTGTTGTAGCGCGTGTGCAGGCCGTTGATGAGTTGGCGCACGGCAAGCGCATCGTCGATTGCCGCCCGCAGGTCCTGCCCGGCGCGAACCTCCCCGGAGCCGAGCGTGAGCGAGGCTTCTTCCAGCCCCGAGCCGATCAGGAATTCCTCGAACGCGCTTTCGTTCTTGATGTATTGCGAGCTCTTGCCGCGCGTTACCTTGTAAAGCGGCGGCTGGGCGATATAGAGATGGCCGCGTTCGATCAATTCCGGCATCTGCCGGAAGAAGAAGGTGAGCAGCAACGTCCTGATATGCGCGCCGTCGACATCGGCGTCGGTCATCAGGATGATCTTGTGATAGCGCAGCTTGTCGGCGTTGAACTCGTCCTTGCCGATCGACGTGCCGAGCGCGGTGATCAGCGTGCCGATCATGTCGGAACTGAGCATGCGGTCGAAGCGGGCGCGCTCGACATTGAGGATCTTGCCGCGCAGCGGCAGGATGGCCTGGTTCTGGCGCGAGCGGCCGCCCTTGGCGGAGCCGCCGGCCGAATCGCCCTCGACGATGAAGATCTCGGACTTCGCCGGATCGCGTTCCTGGCAGTCGGCAAGCTTGCCGGGCAGCGAGGTGACGCCCAGCGAGGTCTTGCGGGTGATGTCGCGCGCCTTGCGCGCGGCCTCGCGCGCCGCCGCGGCCTGGATCACCTTCTCGACCACGACCTTGCCTTCGCTAGGATGCTCTTCGAGCCAGGTGCCGAGCGCCTCGTTGACCAGCCCTTCGACCACGGGCCGGACTTCCGAGGAGACCAGCTTGTCCTTGGTTTGTGAGGAGAATTTCGGGTCGGGGACCTTGACCGACAGCACTGCCGTCAGTCCCTCGCGGCAATCGTCGCCGATCAGCGAGACCTTTTCCTTCTTGGTCAGGCCAGAGGAATCGCCATACCCGGTGATCTGACGCGTCAGGGCGCCGCGAAAACCGGCGAGATGCGTGCCGCCGTCGCGCTGCGGGATGTTGTTGGTGAAGGCCAGCACATTCTCGTGGTAGCTGTCATTCCACCACATCGCCACCTCAACGGTGATGCCGTCGCGCTCGGCGCGGATGGCGATCGGCTTCTCGATCAGCGGCTTCTTCACCCGGTCGAGATATTTGACGAACTCTTCGAGGCCTCCGTCATAGTGCAGTTCATGCTTCACAATGTCGGCATGACGGGCGTCGGTCAGCACGATGCGCACGCCGGAGTTCAGGAAGGCAAGCTCGCGCAGCCGGTGCTCCAGCGTCCCGTAGTCGAACTCTACCATCGTGAAGGTCTCGGCCGAGGGAAAGAAGGTGATCTCGCTGCCGCTGCGGCCTTCATAGGTGCCCGGTTGCTTGTTCTGCTCGTAGGTGCCGGTGACGCTCAGCGGCGCGTCGGCATTGCCGTGCGTGAAGCTCATCTCGAAGATCTGGCCATTGCGGCGGATCTTGAGCTTCAGCCAGGCCGACAGGGCGTTGACCACCGAGACGCCGACGCCGTGCAGGCCGCCGGACACCTTGTAGGAGTTCTGGTCGAATTTGCCGCCGGCATGCAGCTGCGTCATGATCACTTCGGCTGCCGAAATGCCTTCGCTGGGATGGATATCGGTGGGAATGCCGCGCCCATTGTCGATGACGGTGACCGAACCGTCGGGATTGAGCGTCACCGTGACGAGGTCGGCATGGCCGGCCAGCGCCTCGTCGATGGCGTTGTCGACGACCTCATAGACCATGTGGTGCAGGCCCGAGCCGTCGTCGGTATCGCCGATATACATGCCGGGCCGTTTGCGGACGGCATCCAAGCCCTTCAAAACCTTGATGGAATCTGCGCCGTATTCGGCTTCGGCGCCGTTGGCGTTCTCAGTCTGGTCGCTCATGAAAACCTGTTGTCTAGAGGCGGCTGGTGGAGCGCGAAAAATCGCCCCGAATCGCGCTTTCAATATCGCCTAGATATAGGCCTTAAAGGTGGTTTTTCCAAGGTTTGCAGGCATTTCCGGGCGGAAAAGCGCACTGTCGGCCAGCTATTGGCGAGAGGCTTTGACCTTAGCCAGCCGGTCGCGCAGGAATTTTGATCGTGAACTTCCATCTTGGCGCCGGCTGCCCCTTCCGGCCGCTCGGCATTGGCTGGGTCGCCAGCCGCCAGAGCTTGCGCAAGTGCCTTTCCGCCGCCGCGATGACGGCGATCAAAAGCACCGGCAGTAAAGCGCATGGCAAATGTAGGCCGAACCGCCCACGGTTCAGTCGTTTGCCGAGATTCCGCCTGTTTACGGCGCGGGCGCGTCGGCTTGCATCAGCCGGCGCGCATCGGCTTCAGCGCCTCGCTCCAGCGCAGCAGCTCGTCCAGCATGGTTTTTGCCCCGCCCTGCACCTGCTCGCTGGCTTCGAAGGAGCCATCGGTTCCCAGCAGCTTCTGGTACAGCGGCAGCGCGAGGCCTTCCGGAACCGGCATGACGCCGACGGAGGTCAGAAGCGGCTTGAGCGCCTGTGCCGCGCGCAGGCCGCCGGAAACGCCGCCATAGCTGAAGATGGCGGCGGGCTTGTATTTCCATTCGCGCGAGAGATAGTCGATCGCGTTCACGATGGCCGGTGCGACGAAGTAATTATATTCCGGTGCCACGAAGACGAAGGCGTCGGCGGCATCGACGGCCTTCGACCAGGCCTTGGTATGATCGTTCAGGTAGTTGCCGAGCCTGGGATGGTGCGGCTCGTCCAGCACCGGCAGATCGAAGGCGGCGATGTCGGTCAGCACCGGTTCGAACTTGCCGTGCTCGCGCGCGAACCGCTCCAGCCAGTACGCGAAAACCGGTCCGGCGCGGCCCGGCCGGGTGCTGCCGATGATGATGTTCAACTGGTGCTTCAAGGCGGGCTCCTTCGATTGACGGTATCTGTTGGTGACCGTGACCTACGGCAGAGCGCCGTCATGGACAAGACCGCGCCGTTTGGCGGGCGGTCACAATCAGATGATGGGAGCATCGCTCTGTCCCTTCGAGGCCATGGCTTTTACCGTCTGTCGCATGGACGCGCCGTGCGTCAGTCACTACATTGGACGGAGGCAAGGAGTAGCGCGACGCGCTTGCCAGCGGAGCAGCCATGGACACCCAGCCCGCCCCCTTCGTTCCGCCGGCGCCGAGGCCGCGCACATCGCCGCCCTCGACGCTGGAGATGATGCGCATCGTCTACCGCAACCCGCTCGAACTGTGGGGCGAGCCGACCTACAACGAGCCCTGGATATCGGTGAACGGCGTCGGCGGACCGCTGGTCATCGCCAACGACCCCGGCCTCATTCGCCATGTCCTGGTCGACAATGCCAGGAACTACAAGATGGCGACGGTGCGCCAGCTGATCCTGCGGCCGATCCTGCGCGACGGCTTGCTGACGGCCGAAGGCGAGGTCTGGAAGCGTTCGCGCAAGGCGATGGCGCCGGTGTTCACGCCGCGTCACATCTTTGGTTTCGCCGGGCCGATGCTCAAGCGCACGCTCGAATTCGCCTCTCGCTACGAGGATGGCGGCACCTCCGACATCGCCCACGACATGACGCTGCTGACCTACGACATCCTGGCCGAGACGCTTTTCTCCGGCGAGATCGCGGGGGAGCCGGGCAGTTTCGCCAAGGAGATCGACCGGCTGTTCGAGACCATGGGCCGCGTCGATCCGCTAGACCTGCTGCGCGCGCCCGAATGGCTGCCGCGGCTTACCCGCATCCGCGGCCGCAAGACCATGGCCTATTTCCGCAAGATCGTCAGCGATACGGTCAAGATACGCGAACAAAAATTCAGGCGCGATGCCAATGCCGTGCCGCAGGATTTCCTGACCCTCCTGCTCAAGGCCGAGGGGCCGGACGGGCTGACACGCCCGGAGGTCGAGGACAATATCATCACCTTCATCGGTGCCGGCCACGAGACCACGGCGCGAGCCTTGGGCTGGACCCTCTATTGCCTGGCCGAGGCGCCATGGGAGCGCGAAAAGATCGAGCGCGAGATCGATGCCGCGCTGGCGCGCGAGCCCGATCCGACCAAATGGCTGGACGCCATGCCGCTCACCCGCGCCGCCTTCGACGAGGCGCTCAGGCTCTATCCGCCGGCGCCGTCGATCAACCGCGAGCCGATCGAGCCGGAAAACTGGAGGGGTCTCCACATCCCGAGGCGCGCCGCCGTGCTGGTCATGCCTTGGGTCGTCCACCGTCACAGGAAGCTGTGGGATAGGCCGGACGCGTTCATGCCGGAGCGGTTCCATCCGGGAAACCGCGAAAAGATCGACCGCTTTCAGTATTTGCCATTCGGCGCCGGGCCGCGCGTCTGCATCGGCGCCAGCTTCGCCATGCAGGAAGCGATCATCGCGCTCGCCGTCCTGCTGTCGCGTTTCCGCTTCGATTCCATCGCGCAAACCAGGCCGTGGCCGGTCCAGAAGCTGACCACCCAGCCCCAAGGCGGGCTGCCCATGCGGATCACCTCGCGCCTGTAATCGCCCGCCATCGGCCGATGTTCAGACCGCCGGTTTGCGCTGGAACTGGCCGGCCGCGCGAAAACGCCAGAGATAGCTGGGCAGGATCGTGCCGAGCGCCTGCGGCTGGATGCCGAGGCCGACAAGCGTGCGGTTGGCCCTGGCGGCCTCTTCCGACACGACATTGTGCTCGCGCAATTGCAGCACCTGATCCTTGGTCAGCAGCGGGTTGGGCAAGAGGCCCAGGATCGACGCCTGCAGGTTCGCCACCCACCACGGCACCGGAACCAGTAGGCGCTTGCGCTCGATCACCGCGAGCATTTCCTGCATGCTTTCCTTGAAAGTAAGCACCTGCGGGCCGCCAAGCTCGTAAATCTGGCCGCCCTTGACCTTGCCATCGACCGAGCGCGCCACCGCTTCGGCGACGTCGCCGACATAGACCAGCTGGAACTTGGTGTGGCCGCCGCCGATCAGCGGCAGTGCCGGCGAATAACGCGCCATGTTGGCGAAGCGATTGAAGAAATTGTCTTCCGGCCCGAAATTGATCGACGGCCGCAGGATGACGGCGTCCGTGATCGTCTCCAGAACGGCCTTTTCACCAAGCGCCTTGGTGCGTGCATAGTTGGATGCGGCTTCCAGGTCCGCGCCCAGGGCCGAAATATGGGTCAGGCCGGCGCCGGCGGCGCGTGCCGCTTCGGCCACCGCGCGAGCGCCGAATTCGTGCACGGCCGTGAATTTCTGTCGGCCGCTCTCATGCAGCACGGCAACCAGATTGACGACGTGATCGGCACCCTGCACGGCGCGATCGACCGACCAGCGCACGCGCACATTGGCCTGCACCGGCTGGATCTGGCCGACATTGCCGAGCGGCTGCAAATGGCCGGCGAGATCGGGCCGGCGGCAGGCGACCCTGATGCGATAGCCGCGCTTGGCCAAGGCCCGCACAACGTGGCGGCCAACAAAGCCAGACCCGCCGAAAATGACGACGAGCTTGGGGGTCTGCAGGATTTCGGTCATGGCTGGCTCCGGCGCTCGAAAGCTTGGCTGAAGCCGTTTCATAATCCGTTTCGCGTCAAACGCAAAGGGTGACGCGTCGTCGCTGCCGCCCTGGTTCTCAGAGCAATTCCAGGAAAAGTGTGAAGCGCTTTCCCAGGAAAACAGCTTGGGAATTGCGTCGGGACAAAAGCGCTTCAGAACGCCTTGCCTGACGCAGAAAACCCCGCCGAGGCGGGGTTTTCCGGATGACATCCATGCGAAGCCAGGGGCCGACGGAGCGGCCTGACCTGAGACGGTATCAGGAGGGCGTGAAGCAAGTACGCCCACCCCAGCCCTGGACATCCGACATGGTGCCACCGACCTTCTTGCAGGCCGCGATGAAATCGGCGCTGCAACTGGCGAATTTCGCGTGGCCGTTCTTGCAATAGTGGTCCTCGGTGGCGCCGCCGCCTGGCGCGGCGATGACGCCTGGACTGGACGGCTTGACCGGCGTGGCCTTCAGGTTGGCCGCCTGGGTCGCGCCCATGAACGAGCCGAGGAGAAGGACGGCGGTCAGAATGGTGGTCTTGGTGCTGGTCATGATGGTTTCCTTTCATTGAGGTTGGTTTTTCCGGGACGCGAAGGGCATGCCCTGGCGTGGAGCAGGTTTCGATGTGACGTGCTGTTCCCCGGTCTGGATCGGGCAAGCTCATCCTGCCCTGGACAAGCATTGGTCGCCCCGACGCTCGAAAAGGTTCAGACCGCGCGCGAAAAAAAACGCATAGCCATGCCGCGGGCAGGAGGCCGGCGGCTAATGAGCTGAAAAGAAGAAATTATTTCAGGCCGAATAACGCTCGGCGAATTCGGAAATGCGCTGCACCACGGCCTTGGACACGTTGATGCCTCGTGCCGCGGCCTTCTCCGCCGCCTCGGCCCGGGAGCGGCCCGGCACGTGCACGCCGTAGCGCCGGCGCAGTCGGTCGAGCTGATCCTTCATCCGCTGCTCGAAATCCGGATCGACCAGCTTGGGCTCGACGGCCAGCACGAACAGGCCGGTGCCGGGATTGTCCGGGCCGCCGGTGAACCAGGGCGCATCGAGCGACCAGTTTGCGCCCGACAGACCCGCCGCCAGCACCTCGACCATCAGCGCGATGTTGGCGCCGCGCTGGCCACCGAAGGCGAGCATGGCGCCTTTCATGGCTGCGGCCGGATCTGTAGTGGGATTGCCGCTGGCGTCGAGCGCCCAGCCTTCGGGGATCTTCTTGCCGTCCTCGGCCGCCTTGCGGATATTGACGAAGGCAGTAGCGCTCGACGATTGATCGATGACCAGCGGCGGGCCGTCGGCCGCGGGTGCGGCGAAGGACATCGGGTTGGTGCAATAGACCGGCTTGACCGAGCCCGAACCGGCAAGCACCGCCGGGCCGTTGGTGGCGGCGAAGGAGACCAGCCCCTGCGCCGCCAGCCTTCCGGTAAAGTAGCCTAGGGCACCGCACGTATAGGCATTCTTTTGCGAGAAGATGGCGACGCCGAACAGTCTTGCCGCCTTGGCAAGGTCCTCGAGCGTGCGGTCGAAGCCGGTGTGCGCCAGCCCGCCTTGCGCATCGGAAAGATAGACTGCGAGCGCCGGCCGGGTGATCACCGGATCGGCATTGCCGTCGATGCGGCCGGCCTCCAGCGCTTCGAGATAGTCTATGAAATGCGACAGCCCGACGGTCGAGAGTCCTTCCGCCTCGGCCGATATGATCGAGGCGGTGAGCGATTGCGCCGCTTCCTCGTTGGCGCCCGCACCCAGCGCCGCCATGCGGCACAGCCCGGTTGCCTGTTCGAGACTGAGTTGCATGGCGATTGCCTTTAGTGAGTAGTGAGTAGTGAGTAGTCAGCAATGGGTGGTGGCGGCTAGCCACTTCCTACTCACTAATCCCTGCTCACTAGGTCCTACCCGATCTTGTTCGGAATCCGCGCCTCGATCCTGCCGAAGGCGAAGACCAGAATGCCGGTGATCGCCATATAGATCAAGGCAAGCAGCAGCAAGGGCTCATAGGTGAGGTAAGTGTCCTGTCTGACCTTCGACGAAACGGCGAAGATGTCGATGACGCTGATGGTCGCCACCAGCGGCGTCGATTTCAGCTGCAGCACGGTTTCCCCGGTCAGCGTCGGCAGCGCCCGGTAGAAGGCCTGCGGCAGCCAGATACGCCGGAAGATCTTCCAGCGGCTCATGCCGAACGCACGTGCGGCTTCGAGCTGCCCCTTCGGCACGCCGGCAAAGGCGCCGCGCATCACTTCGCCCTCGTAGCCCGCGAACGAGAGCGTCAGCGCCAGGACGGCATAAGGCCATGCCTGCCTGAGATAGGGCCACATCCAGGATTCGCGGATCCACGGATATTGCGGAAACAACGAACCCAGCCCGTAGTAGAGCAGCCACAGCTGTAACAGCAGCGGCGTTCCCCTGATGACGGTGCAGAAGACCTTCGCCGGCGCCGCGAACCAGATCGGGCCGCCGGCCTGTGCCAATCCGACCGGCACCGCGATCAGGAAGCCCAACAGGCAAGTAACGGCCAGGATCCACAGCGCGCGCCAGATGCCGAGCAGGGCCAGGCCGTAATATTGCGGCAGCCAGTCCCAGCGCATGAAGAAGGCCGCGGACAGCACCAGCCCGAGCGCAATCAGGATCAGCACGATACGATGCGGCTGCAGCCAGAGCGAGGCGCGGGCCGCGCTGTTGATGATGGCCGCTTCGCTCGCCATCAGCGCGCTTCCTTGATCGATGGCATGCCGCGTCGCGCCCATTTCTCGACGCGACCAAGAATGAGGTTCGAAAACAGCGTCACGGCCAGATAGAGCATGCCGGCCGCGAGATAGAATATCAGATAGGCCTTGGTGACGCCCGCCGCCTGCCGCGTCGCCAACGTCAGTTCGAAGAAACCGACCACGGCCAGCAGCGCCGTATCCTTGGTGGCGATCAGCCAGAGATTGGCGAGACCCGGAATGGCGAAGGGCAGCATTGCCGGCAACGTGATGCGCCGCAAGAGAAGGCCGGGAGACATGCCGTAGGCGCGGGCGGCTTCGATCTGGCCTTGCGGGACGGCAAGGATGGCGCCGCGGATGACCTCGGTCGAGTAGGCGCCCTGGACGAAACCGAGCACCGCGATGCCGGCCACCAGCCCGCTGATGTCGACGCGCTGATAGCCCATGGCGGTCAGCATCTGGTTTATCAGGTCGGTACCGGCGTAGTAGAGGAGCAGGATCAGCACCAGTTCCGGTACCGCGCGCACTATGGTCGTGTAGACCGCCAGCAGGTCGCGCACCACGGGGCCGCCATAAAGCTTGCCATAGGCACCGCCGGTTCCGATCAACAGTCCGACGATCGTGGCGCCGACGGCGATCTCAAGCGAATGCAGCAGCCCGAGCATGAGCGTCCCGCCCCAGCCGACGGGCGCGGGCGACAGGAGTTCGATGATGCCGGCCGCCGAGGCCGGAAGAAATGAATCGATCAGCTTCGCCCCCGGATTGCTGGCTCAATCCGCCGGCGCGAGCGGCCGGCGGCAAGGGTGCGTGGGAAAGGTTGGCCGGAGGACTTGGCGTCAGCGCCTTGCCTTCCAGCCCATGCGATGGTCGTCAGTCCGGCTGCGTGGCATCGCCACGTCAGTCCGACTGCGTGGCATCGCCACGTCAGTTCGACTGCGCGCCGCCGCCGCCATATATGTCGAAATCGAAGTATTTCTTCGAGATCTCGTCATACTTGCCATTGGCGCGGATCGCCTTGATGCCGGCGTTGATCTTTTCCTTCAACTCGGTGTCTTCCTTGCGCACGCCGGCGCCGACGCCCGGTCC
Organism: Mesorhizobium sp. BR1-1-13; assembly: GCF_020165515.1. Taxonomy (NCBI): domain Bacteria; kingdom Pseudomonadati; phylum Pseudomonadota; class Alphaproteobacteria; order Hyphomicrobiales; family Phyllobacteriaceae; genus Mesorhizobium; species Mesorhizobium sp. BR1-1-13. The sequence goes on along the minus strand of NZ_JAIUIH010000011.1, from coordinate 149,793 downwards.
GAGCACTTCGTCGTCCGGAGCCACCATGCCCTTCAGGTCGCAGCAGGCCTTGCCCTGGTCGGTCTTGAGGAACTCGCCAAGCGCGATGGAATCGGCCTGCACGGCATCAAGGCGGCCGGCGGCAAGGTCGTTGTTGGCCTCGTCCTGCGTCTGGTATTCCTTGATCTCGGATGCCGTGGCGCCGAAATGCTTCTTGGCGTAGACGGCATGCACGGTCGACACCTGGACGCCCAGGATCTTGCCCTTGAGATCGTCCGGCGCGGAGCCGAACTTCTGGTCCTTCGGTCCGATGATCGCTGTCGGCGTGTTGTAGTACTTATCCGAGAAGTCGATCGTCTTCTTGCGTTCGTCGGTGATCGACATCGAAGAGACGATGAGGTCGATCTTCTTGGTGGTCAGCGCCGGGATGATGCCGTCCCAGGCGACGGGCGTGATGACGCAGTCGAGCTTCTCCTCGGCGCAGACCGCGTCGATGAACTCGATCTCCCAGCCGACCCATTTGCCCGAAGCATCCGGCGAGGTGAAGGGCGGATAGGGCTCGGCGGCGACGCCGATCTTGACCGGATCGGCCTTGGCCACGCCCATGGCGGCCACGCCGAACAGCAGCGCTGCGGCGAACGTCTTCAGAACAGTCTTCATTTCATGACTCCCAGTTTGTTGTTGGTTCCCGGTTTTCTTCCGCCCTCGGTTCGCTAGCCGATGTTGCGGATGAATTGCTTGAGCCTTTCGGATCTGGGCGCGCCGAAGATCTGCTCCGGCGGGCCTTCCTCCTCGACCAGTCCATTGTAGAGATAGACGACATGCGTCGCGACCTCGCGCGCGAACTTCATCTCGTGGGTGACCAGCACCATGGTGCGGCCTTCGCGCGCCAGGTCGCCGATCACTCTAAGCACCTCGCCGACCAGTTCGGGGTCGAGCGCCGAGGTCGGTTCGTCGAACAGCATGACGCGCGGATTGATCGCCAAAGCGCGAGCGATCGCGGCGCGCTGCTGCTGGCCGCCCGACAGGTAGGCCGGATAGACGTCCCGCTTTTCGGCGAGGCCGACGCGGACGAGCAGCTTTTCGGCCTGGGCGATCGCCGCGTCGCGCTTGACGCCCAGCACATGCACGGGAACCTCGATGACGTTCTCGATCAGCGTCATGTGGCTCCACAGATTGAAATTCTGGAACACCATGCCGAGCTTGGAGCGGATGCGTTCGATCTGCTTGCGGTCGGCCGGCACGGTATGGCCGTGACTGTCGGCCTTCAGCTTGATCTCCTCGCCATTGACGCGAATGATGCCGCTTGTCGGATTCTCCAGGCAGTTGATGCAGCGCAACAGCGTCGATTTGCCTGAGCCCGAACCGCCGATGATTGCGATGACCTCTCCGTCGCGCGCCGACAGCGAGACGCCCTTCAGCACGTGCAGCTCACCGAATTTCTTGTGCAGGTTCTCGACGTGGATGGCTTCGGCGGCGCCATTTTGCGCCTCACCGGATGGGGCTGCGGCAACTCCCGCCGTGCTCAACAGGTGACCTCCGTGTAGTCGATGGCAGCTCGTCGAACGTCTACCCGGCTAATCAACATACGCTGTACTGCCCCGCTCCAGACTTCAGCATGGACCCAACAGCGCGAGCCCGTCAATCCCGCTCATTACGGCACTTGCGGCCTTGTTGTGCAAGTGTATAAATAGCCTTTCATGAAATTTTCTCAATTTTTTTCAGCTAAAAAGGGCACCGATGAGCGCTTTCGGATCACAGTCCATGGCGGCGACGCTGCGGCGCGTGCTGATGCGGTCGGCGGCCAACGCCATGCGCGACGCCGACAGATTTGCCTGGCACTATGGCCCGGGGTTCAATCCGGCGAAAGCTGCCTCGCAGCACGCGGCCCTTGCCGAGTTGGTAGCGGCTTCCGGCGCTGAAATCGAATGGATCGAAGACAAGGCCGACGGACTTTCGGATTCGGTGTTCACGCACGACCCATCGCTGATGACCGGCCGCGGCGCGCTGATCCTGTCCATGGGTAAGCCATTGCGCGCCAGGGAGCCCTCGCTGCATGAGGAAACCTACACAAGGCTGGGCATTCCGATCCTCGGCCGCGTCGAAGCTCCCGGTCAGGTCGAAGGCGGTGATTGTGTCTGGGTGGACGCCCGCACGCTGGCGATCGGGCGCGGTGTCCGCTCCAACCAGGAAGGCATCCAGCAGGTTTCCAACCTGCTGACGCCGCTGGGCGTTTCCGTCTACGGCTTTGATCTGCCGCTGTGGCAGGGCGAAGAGGCGTGCCTGCACCTGATGTCGGTGATCAGCCCGTTGGCCGACGACCTCGCGCTGGTTTATTCACCGCTTTTGCCGGCCCCGTTCTATCAAATGCTGAAGGCACGCGGCATCCGGCTGGTCGAAGGCGATGCCGGGGAGTTCGCTGCTTCCAACGGCCTCAGCCTTAACGTACTGCCGACCAGCCCGCTCAAGGTCATTGCCGTTGCAGGCTTTCCCAAGACCAAGGCCGCGATGGAGGCGGCCGGCTGCATGGTTGAAGTCTTCGAGGCGGATGCGCTCTGCATCGCCTGCGAAGGTGGGCCGACATGCCTGACGCGGCCGATCCTGCGCCAATGAATGCGCCATCCCGCCGCAAGTTCCGTCGCGAGGGCGAGGAGCGGCGGCGGCAGGATCTGATCGAGGCGACTCTGGACAGCGTGGCCGAACATGGACTGCAGGGCGCCACCTTGCGCACCATCGCATTGCGTGCCGGTGTCACCGCCGGGCTGATCCGGCACTATTTCCCCGGCAAGGAAGAATTGCTGCAGGAGGCCTATACGGCACTGGTCGGCCGCATGACCGAGCAGGCGAAAGCAGCATTGGTCATGGAAGATGCCTCGCCGCGGCAACGCCTTGCGGCTTTCGTCACCGCCAACCTCAACGCGCCGATCATCGACGCGCGGGTTTTTTCGCTCTGGGCAACCTTCATCGGCCGCGCCGGTGCGGATCCGACCCTGGCCCGTGCCCACCGCGAAGGCTATCTCGGCTTTCGCAACGAGGTGGAGGCGGTTGTGGCCGAAGTGCTTGCCGCCGAACAGTGCAAGCCGGACGCAAGCCGGTTGCGCCACCATGCCATCGCGATCAACGCGATCATCGACGGACTCTGGATCGAAGGCTGCCTGGCCGGCGAGATGTTCTCGCCCGGCGAATTGGCGGCGATTGGGATCAAGGCTGTCGAAGCCGAGCTCGGCCTCGAGCCGGAAAGGGGAGAACACTGATGACCACCATTGGCGAAGCGTTGATTTCACTGCTCGAGGCGCATGGCGTCGACACCGTCTTCGGTATTCCCGGCGTCCACACGATCGAGCTTTATCGCGGGCTGGCGCGGTCGAGGATCCGCCATGTCACGCCGCGCCACGAGCAGGGCGCGGGCTTCATGGCCGACGGCTATGCGCGCGCCGGCGGCCGGCCGGGCGTGGCCTTCGTCATCACCGGGCCGGGGCTGACCAACACCATCACCGCCATGGGACAGGCGCGTGCCGATTCGGTGCCGATGCTGGTGATCTCGGGCGTCAACGCCACGCCGACGCTGGGCAAGGGCCTGGGCTTCCTGCACGAACTGCCGGACCAGCACGGCATGATGGAAAAGGTGGCGCTGTTTTCGCAACGCATCACCGAGGCCGGCGAACTGCCCGGCGCGCTCGCCCGTGCCTTCGCGCTGTTTTCCTCATCGCGACCGGGCCCGGTGCATATCGAGATTCCGACCGACGTCATGGTCAAGCCTGCCGATGGGATCGCGGCGGTGCTGAGCAATGCGGCGCCACCGGCTGCCGGGGCGACGGCCATCGCCGCGGCGGCCAACCTTTGTGCGGCGGCTAGGCTCCCGCTCATCCTGGCCGGCGGCGGCGCCAAGCGCGCCGAGGATGCGCTGCGGCGCCTGGCCGAAAGGCTGGGCGCGCCGGTCGTCGAGACGACCAATGCGCGCGGCCTCCTCCACCGTCATCCGCTCTGCGTACCGGCCAGCCCCAGCCTGAAAGCCGTGCGCGCGCTGATGGGCGAGGCCGATCTGGTCATTGCCGCCGGCACCGAGTTCGGCCCTACCGATTATGACGGCTATGGCGATGGCGGATTTGTCCTGCCGGCCAATTTGATCCGCATCGACATCGGCGCCGACCAGCTGGCGCGGCGTCCGGCGACGGTGGCCATCCAGGCCGACTGCGCCGAGGCGATCGAAGCCTTGCTTGCCGCGCTCGGCTCGGTCGACGAGGACAGAGAAGACGGGAAGAACCGCGCCGCGGCGGCGCGAAAGGCGGCTCGCGCCGAACTGACCCCCGTCCATGCGGCGCAGGTCCATGCGGTGGAAGCCATCCGCGACGCCTTGCCGGGCGCGATCATCGTCGGCGACTCCACCCAGCCCGTCTATGCCGCCAACCTCTATTACGATCACGACCGGCCGGGCGGCTGGTTCAACGCCGCCACCGGCTTCGGCGCGCTGGGCTACGGCCCGCCGGCGGCGGTGGGCGCGGCGCTCGCCATGCCCGACGCGCCCGTCGTCTGCCTCACCGGCGACGGTGGCTTCCAGTTCACCTTGCCCGAGCTTGGCGCGGCGCTCGATGCCGCAGCACCCGTCATCTTCGTCGTCTGGAATAACAGGGGCTATCGCGAGATCGAGACTTCGATGCTCGATGTCGGCGTGGAACCCGTCGGCGTGTCGCCGGCACCGCCCGATTTCTGCAAACTGGCCGAGGCCTATGGCATTGGCGCCGAAAGGCTCGCAGATGTCGGCTCCTTGTCGCTCGCGCTGAAGCGCGCCCGGGCAACGGGGCTGCCGCGCATCATCGAAATCACGGTCGATTGAAGCTTCACGCCGGCGTCGATCCTCCAACCTGCATCGTGGTCATTCGCCGGCTTGGCTTTTGCGCGGCAACAATCGCCGCTGCCCGACACATGCAAAGACGCGACGGCTGCCATGTCGAGATATCAATTGAGTGATCGCATGAAAGGCGCGACGCTTCGCGTCGGCGCGGCGAAACAAGCGACATAATCAAAAAAGACAGGAGCGGTCCAGGATGACGGAAACACTTCAGGGCAGGCATATCGTTGTGACCGGTGGGACCGGTGCGCTCGGCGGCGCGGTCGTCGGCAAGCTGCTGGGCGAGGGCGCGGTTTGCCATGTGCCGAACGCCCATGCCGCGGCACCTTCGCATTTCCCTTTCACCACGCACGAGAACGTCAAGCTGGCACACAATGTCGACCTGTCGGACTCCGCCAAGGTCGAAGCCTTCTATGCCCAGGTTCCCGCCTTGTGGGGGTCGATCCATCTGGCCGGCGGCTTTGCCATGGCGCCGGTGGAGAAGATCGAATCCGCCTCCTTTGCCGAGATGATGGATACCAATGCCCGCACCGCGTTCCTGTGCAGCCGCGCGGCGGTACGCTCGATGCTGGCGGCGGGCACCGCCGGCCGCGTCGTCAATGTCACGGCACGCGCCGGGCTCGATCCGCGCCGCGGCTCGGGCATGGTCGCCTACGCCGCCTCCAAAGCTGCGGTAGCGGCGATGACGGTGGCAATGGCGGAAGAGCTGAAGCACCAGGGCATCCTGGTCAATGCGGTGGCGCCCTCGACGCTCGACACGCCGGCCAACCGCGCCGACATGCCGGATGCCGATTTCAGCAAATGGGTCAGCCTCGAAGCGGCGGCCGAGGCCATCGCCTACCTTGCCTCGCCCGCCAACCAGGCGATGAGCGGCACGCTGGTACCGCTCTACGGCCGGGCTTGAGCGGAGGCCGTTGAAACAGGGCAGGCGGCATCCGATCCATCGGCATTGCGATAGCTGTAGAAGCGCAGCGGCGAGGAAGCATCCGTCGGGCACTCCCGCAACCATGTCGGCGGCCGGCCTTCAATCAGCCCCGCCGCGAATGGATAGGCGGCTTCCAGCCCCGGCAATGGCGGGCCTCGCCAGGCGCAAATTGCGACATGCGTTGCCTTGGAGGCATCGAGTATCGCGCGCGGGTCGGCGGTCGCCGGATCCAGAAAACGATAGCTGCGCTCGATTCCCTTGGCTGACGGGTGATTGGGGATCGTCACCACCTTGGGCCCTTCGGCGAGCGCCACGAAACGCGCGCCGATCAGCGGGGGAGAAAGAACGACGGCGCCAGACGGCCAGTTCTGCTTCGGTTCAAAACGGCTCGAAAAGCAGCTGTCGGCGAACTCGGCGGCGGGAACCACCGCTTCGGGCGGCTTTACCGACAGGTGGTACAGCAGCATCGCCCCGGACAAAACGAGACCGGGCAGGATCAATGCGTATCTGTTCGATGCCGCCGGCACCGGAGATTTCAAATAGCGACCCAACCCCGTATTCGGCAGGAGGCTCGCCAGCGAGAAAATGAGGCCGATGCCTGAAAAGATCGGAAGGTAGCGGTAGTAGCGGACATAACCGATCGCAAGCGCCAGCGAGAGCAGCGAAAACAGCGCCAAAATGATGATGGGCCGACTTCGACCTTGCGGCTTGGCGCAGATGACGACTGGCGCAAGCGCGCCGATAAACAGCAGCGCCATGCTGAAAAAATCTGTCGACAGGACGACATCAGGGCGCCGGAACAGGCTCAACTCCTGAAGAATCCTGTTGATCATGTTGTCGCGAACATAGGCGTCGAGCCAGGCATAGGGGCTGGCCAGGCATTGCGGGTACAACTTCGCTAGCGCCGCGGCGCTGGCCGCCGCGAACACCAGCAGAATGGCCGTGCGCATCGGCCATCCTCCACGCCGGCCCGCAAGCAAGGGCACGATGGCGAATGAGAGCCCGGCCGCGGCCAGTGCCGTCACATGTGGCGTCGAATACGTGTCGCATCTGACCGCGTCATAGGCGGAGGGCGGCACGATCGCCGCGAACAGGCCGATTGCGCCGGCGGTCAAGGCCAGCCCGAAACCGGCGATCCTGTTTTCACCGCCCTCGCGGTCGAAGATCCAATCAAAGGCATAGACCGCCATCACCAGGGCATAGAACGGCGCGAACTCGCTGCTGATGGCGATTGCCAGGGCCGTCAGCAGCCCGTTGACGAAGGCGGAGAGGCGGCTCTGCGACAGCATCAACACCAGGGCCGCCAGCAGAAGCAGGATTTGCAGATTGTGGTAGTCGATCCGTCCGGGGGCGAATTCGAAAAAACTGCGCGCGGCAAAGATCAAAGCCAATGGGAATGCAACGGCCGGATAGGCAAAGCCGATGGCGGTCACCAGCCGGTTGTAGAAATAAAGCGCGGGTGCGAGCAGCAGCAGCGGGACGGCGAAGCATGCCAGCATCAAAGCCGGCTCTGGGCCTGCAAACGGGGCGAACAGGCGCGCGAAGGCCGCGTAGGGCAAGTCGACGATCCACGGCCAGTGTGAGACATAGGGTTCGGGCTGGACAATACCGGGCAGCGTCCGGTCGAAGATGTTGCCCGTTTCAAGCAAGGTACGGATTTCGTGCAGCTTGAGGAGATCGTCGGAGTCATTGTTGAGCCGGAAGCCCAGGGACCACAGAGCGGTCATCAGCATCGCCATTCCGAAAAAGCAGAACAGGACCGGCGAGCTGGTATAAAGACCTGGCAACCACGAAGGTCGCGCAGCGGCGTTGGCGTCGCCATTGCTCATGGAAGTATTCCGTTGGACCGCCAGCAAATACGCGAGGAAGTTTATGTTCCCGTAAAGAAAAAGACCCGCCGGATCGCTCCGGCGGGTCTTTTTTGTAAGGCAGCACGCGAGCGTGCCGCCGATGGCTGGCGCCTTAGTTGCCCTGCTTCTTCAGCGCGGCGCCCAGGATGTCGCCCAGCGAGGCACCGGAGTCGGTCGAGCCGTACTGGGCGACCGCTTCCTTCTCCTCGGCGATTTCCAGCGCCTTGATCGAGACCTGCAGCTTGCGGGTCTTCTTGTCGAAGGCGATGACGCGGGCGTCGACCTTCTGGCCGACGGTGAAGCGCTCGGGGCGCTGCTCGTCGCGGTCGCGGGAAAGGTCGGAGCGCTTGATGAAGGTCTCGATGCCGCTTTCCACCAGCCGCACTTCCAGACCGCCATCCTTGACGCCGATGACCTCACAGGTGACGACGGCGTTCTTGCGCAGTTCGCCTGAAGTCGCCGCTTCGCCAACCGTGTCGCGGGCCAACTGCTTGATGCCGAGCGAGATGCGCTCCTTCTCGATGTCGACGTCGAGCACCTGCGCCTTGACCATGTCGCCGCGGTTGTACTCCTCGATCACCTGCTCGCCCGGACGGGTCCAGTCGAGGTCGGAAAGGTGGACCATGCCGTCCACGTCGCCTTCCAGGCCGATGAACAGGCCGAACTCGGTCTTGTTCTTGACCTCGCCCTCGACCTGGCTGCCGACCGGATGGCTGCGCGCGAAAGCCTCCCACGGGTTCTCGAGCGTCTGCTTGAGACCGAGCGAGATGCGGCGCTTGGCCGGATCGACTTCGAGCACCACGACATCGACTTCCTGCGTCGTCGACAGGATCTTGCCGGGATGCACGTTCTTCTTGGTCCACGACATTTCCGAAACGTGGATGAGGCCTTCGATGCCCGGCTCCAGCTCGACGAACGCGCCGTAGTCGGTGATGTTGGTGACGGTGCCCTTGATCTTCTTGCCGATCGGGAACTTGGTGCCGATCTCCGACCACGGATCGCTCTCGAGCTGCTTCATGCCGAGCGAGATGCGGTGGGTTTCCTGGTTGATGCGGATGATCTGCACCTTGACCGTCTGGCCGATATTGAGGATCTCGGTCGGATGGTTGACGCGGCGCCATGCCATGTCGGTGACATGCAGCAGGCCGTCGATGCCGCCGAGGTCGACGAACGCACCGTAATCGGTGATGTTCTTGACCACGCCTTCGACCACCTGGCCTTCTTCGAGGTTCTGCACGATTTCCGAACGCTGTTCGGCGCGGCTCTCCTCGAGCACGGTGCGGCGCGACACCACGATGTTGCCGCGGCGGCGATCCATCTTGAGGATCTCGAAGGGCTGCGGGTTGTGCATCAGCGGCGAGACGTCGCGGATCGGGCGGATATCGACCTGGCTGCGCGGCAGGAACGCCACGGCGCCGTCGAGGTCGACGGTGAAGCCGCCCTTGACCTGGTTGAAGATGACGCCTTCGACGCGCTCACCCTTGGTGAACTTCTCTTCGAGACGCACCCAGCTCTCTTCGCGGCGAGCCTTCTCGCGCGACAGCATGGCTTCGCCAAGCGCGTTCTCGATGCGCTCGACATAGACTTCGACCGTGTCGCCGACCTTGAGGGTGGATTCCTTGCCCTTGGCGCCGAATTCCTTCAGCGGCACGCGGCCTTCGACCTTGAGGCCGACGTCGATGATGGCCATGTCCTTTTCGATCGCGGTGATCGTGCCCCGGACAACCTGGCCCTCGCCGGAATGGCCGGCGGTGAATGATTCTTCGAGCATGCTCGCGAAATCATCGCGAGAGGGATTTGCTACAGACATTGTTTCTCCTGGAATGCCCCGCATTTTTAGCGGAGCGTGCGCCGTGGGTTAGCGTTGCGTTGGCCTGCCGGCGTTCCGGGCAAAGAGCCCTTGGCCGCTTAAGGCGGCAAGTCCGGCGCATGAAGAATGCTGGCAGGCTGGTTCGTGCCCGATATGGGTATTTCCTTCGCCTCCAGCAACGGAAGCACGAGGGAAAACCCGGATCAGGCCTTGTTTCCCTTGGACAGCACGTCGTCGATGACAGCTCTGGCCGCGAGAAACGCGGCTTCTATAGCCATTTCGCTGGTATCAAGCAAGTGCGCGTCGGCGGCAGGCTTCAAGGGCGAGTCGGCGCGGCCCATGTCGCGCTCGTCGCGGCGCCGGATATCGGCGAGGATCTCGGTGAAATCGGCGGTGCCACCGATGCTTTCGATCTCGGCCAGCCGCCGCTGTGCCCGCACCTCGGCGCTGGCCGTCACATAGAGCTTTATGTCGGCATCGGGACACACCACGGTGCCGATGTCGCGGCCGTCGAGCACCGCACCCGGCGGCGCTTTTGCGAACTCGCGCTGCTTTTCGACCAGGATGCGCCGCACGGTCGGGAACACCGCGACTTTCGAAGCTGCTTCGCCCACCGCATGCGCCGACAGCACCGCCCGGTCGAGCTTTGCCAAATCGACCTGACGCGCGGCGGTCTCGGCCGCCGAGACATTGTCGAGCGGCAGCGCGTGCTGGAGTAGCGCGTAAGCCACCGCACGATAGGTCAGACCTGTATCGAGCAGGTTCAGCCGGTAGTGATCGGCCAGCCGCCGCGCCAGCGTGCCTTTGCCGGCGCCGGCGGGCCCGTCGATGGCGATGGTGAAGGTGGGGGTCATTGGCACGCCTTGCTTGCGGTAAAGGACCCACTCGTCTTCGTCATCCTAGGGCGCAGCGAACGCGAAGCGGAGCGGAGACCCTGGGATCCATGCCGTGACCTCAGCCAAGGAATGCTGCGGAGCAGAATTTTGCACAGTCGCAGGGCGTTGAAGTCACGGCATGGATCCTGGGGTCTGCGCCGCGTCGCTTCGCTCCTTGCTTCGTCCCAGGATGACGAAGTGAGGGATGTCGGATGCCAATCTCCAAGGGGCACGAACACCACCGCTACTCAATCTCCGCGCCCAGCCCCTTCATCAGGCCCATGAACTCGGGAAAACTCGTGGCGATCATCGCCTGGTCGTCGATGGTCACAGGCTTCTCGGTCGCCAGCCCCATGATCAGGAAGCTCATGGCGATGCGGTGGTCGAGATGGGTCTGCACGGTCGTGTCCGGGCCATTGGGATGGCCGCCGAGCCCCTTGCCGCCGGGCTTTCCGCGCACCGCGAGCGATGCCTCACCCTCTGTGCAGTCGACGCCATTAAGCTTCAGTCCATTGGCGACCGCCGACAGCCGGTCGGATTCCTTTACCCTGAGTTCCTCCAGCCCCTGCATCAGCGTCTCGCCCTCGGCGAAGCTCGCGGCAACGGCCAGCACCGGATACTCGTCGATCATCGACGGCGCCCGCTCGGCCGGCACGGTGATGCCCTTGAGTTCGGAATAACGCACGCGCAGGTCCGCGACATCCTCACCGCCGGCGTTACGAGGGTTCAAGATCTCGATCTGGCCGCCCATCTCCTGCAAAGTCAGAAGCAGCCCGGTGCGGGTCGGGTTCATCAGCACGTTTTCGATCACGATGTCGGAACCCGGCACGATCAGCGCGGCCACCAGCGGGAAGCCGGCCGAGGATGGGTCGCCCGGCACCGCGATCGTCTGGCCGGTGAGCTTGCCCTGGCCCTCGATGAAAATATGGCGCACGCCGCGCTCGTCGGTCTCGACCGACAAATTGGCGCCAAAGCCTTTCAGCATCTTTTCGGTGTGGTCGCGCGTCATGACAGGCTCGATGACGGTGGTGATGCCGGGCGTGTTGAGGCCGGCAAGCAGCACCGCCGATTTCACCTGCGCGGAGGCCATAGGCACGCGATAGGTGATCGGGGCGGCATGCTTTGGTCCATGCAGCGTGATCGGCATGCGGTCGCCGGGCGTCGCCTTCAGCACCTGCACCCCCATCTGGCGCAGCGGCTCCAGCACGCGGCCCATCGGCCGACCTGACAAGGAAGCATCGCCGATGAAGGTCGTCTCCATGTCGTAGGTGCCGACCAGGCCCATGGTCAGCCGCGAGCCGGTACCGGCATTGCCGAAGTCGAGCGGCCCTTCCGGCTGCAGCAGCGCGCCGTTGCCGGTGCCGCGGATCACCCATTCGTCGCCGCGCTTTTCGATATGCGCGCCCATTGCCTTCATGGCGGCACCGGTGCGCATCACGTCCTCGCCTTCGAGCAGGCCGGTGATGCGGGTCTCGCCGGAGGCGAGCCCGCCGAACATGAAGGAGCGGTGCGAGATCGACTTGTCGCCCGGAACGCGCGCCGTACCGGAAAGCGCTTGACATTTGCGGGCGGTGGCCGGCTTGGAAGCGGCGGCGTGAGACATGGAATTTCCCTGGACGGAATGCCGGCGGGCCGGCGCTTTTCATTTGTTGCGGCGGTCTCGTATCACGGTGGGCCGAAATGGTCATCCCCCATGGTCGTCACTTGACGCTAGGCCTTTCAACGTACGGTTTTGTGACGCCGGCATTTGGCTTTGACAGCGCTGCAAACAGTGGTTAAGGGGACCACTCTTTTATCGACGAGGCTTGCCGTGGCAAAAACCGAACTTGGCACAAAGCGTATCGACCCTGAAACGGGTCGAAAATTCTACGACCTGAACAAGGACCCGATCGTCTCGCCCTACACCGGCAAGACCTATCCGCGTTCCTATTTCGAGGAAGGCAAGATCGCCGCCCTCGAGGAGGAAGAGGAAGTGGCCGAGAAGGAAGTGGACGCCGAGGACGAGGAGGGCGTAGAAGTCGTCTCGCTCGAAGAGGCTGACGAAGACGTCAAGGGCGACGATCTGCCCGATCTCGGCGACGACGAGGATGATGTCGACCTGGGCGACGACGAGGACGATACGTTCCTCGCCGACGAAGAGGAAGAAGACGACGATGTCGCCGACATGATCGGCGTCGGCGACGACGACGACGAGGTCTGACAAGGCCGGGAACGCAAGCGTTTGCTTGCTTTCGCAGCTTGTGAAGAAAAAGCCGCTGATGAAGGCTTGATATTGACGAAGGGCGGGGTTAGAAGCCGCCTGCACTAACGGCGCGGTCTCCAACCCGCGCCGGATCTCTTCGCCGGAAACGGCGCCGGTTGACTGCCGGAAGTGGGGCCATAGCTCAGTTGGGAGAGCGCTTGAATGGCATTCAAGAGGTCGTCGGTTCGATTCCGATTGGCTCCACCAAACAGTCACCTCTCTAATTCTACTATTCTATAGACTGGAAAATAGTTGCGCCTTTTCCTAGGTTTAGCTGCGCATTTCTAGAAACGCCTGGACGTGAGACTTACGATTTGCGGGTTTCCGCCTTTCTGAGCGCTTAGTCTTAGCGGCCTAGATAGGTTCCAGCCGTTTTGACAATTGATGCTCGTGGGATGCGCCGCATCGGCTTTGGAAAGACGGCCTTCAATGATCGACGGCGCCATCTCCTCTCGATGCTGCCGGTGACACGGGCATCCTTTTGGATGTTCGTTCGGAGTCTCCGATGGTGCTGAAGCCTGGTAGCTTCACTCGGTCAGGTTTGAAGGGACAGCTTCCTGAAAAGGCTCACACCTAGCGGTTCGAGCCTTGGTCGACCACGACGGTCGCCGTGAGGCCCGCAACCAGCCTTGCATTCGCAGGCACGTTCTCGATGGCGATGCGTACAGGGATGCGCTGCGCCAGCCGGACCCAGGTGAAGGTCGGATTGACGTTGGCCAGCAGCGATCCCGCTGCCCGCTCCCGGTCCTCGATCCCCGCAGCGATACTCTCCACCCGTCCCGTCAGCGTGCCAGGCTGTCCCATCAGTCGGATGGCGACCTTGGCGCCGATGTCGATGCGGCCAAGTTTGGTTTCCTCGAAATAGCCCTCGACCCGCATGGAATCGCCGTCGACCAAGGCCATGACCGCCTGTCCGGCGGAAACATAGTCGCCGGGGCGGAGGCTGAGATTGGAGATGGTGCCGTTTACCGACGCCTTCACGTCGGAGCGGTCGAGATTCAGTTGCGCCAGGTCGCGGGCCGCGACGGCCTGCTGGTAATCGGCCTCGGCTCCGGCGACGGCGGCGCGAGACTGTTCGCGCTGCTGGACCGTCACGATCGAATCGCCGAGATGCTCGCGGCGGGCGAGGTCCTTCCTGGCTTGATCGAGCGGCGCTTGCCGGCCTTGCACCACTGCCACGGCCTGCTCCAGCGCGATGGCGAAGCGCTGCCGGTCGATGCGGAAGAGAACGTCGCCTTTCCTGACCGTCTGGTTGTCGTGGACGAGAACGTCGGTGATAAGGCCCGAAACGTCGGGCGTGACCCCGACTACATCGGCGCGCAGATGGGCGTCGCGCGTCCACGGATCGTTCATGTTGTCGTCCCATAGTTTCCAGGCGACACCGGCGGCGGCAGCAACCACGACGAGGGTGATGAGGACGCGCCCGGCCAGGCGCAGATAGCGATTTTTCATGGAAGCAACCAATCGGAAAACGAGGACATTGCGCCGAGGATCAGAACGTAGAGCGCGAGATTGAAGAGCGCGCGATGCCAGACGAGGCCGTAGATGCCTGTCCACGACAGCACCTGCCAGATCAGCCGCGCGACCGCGAAGGCGACGAGCATCAGGACCAGCAGGCCGGGCAGGTAGACGCCGAGGATGTTGATTTCGGTCTGCATGGGAACCTATTCGGCGGCCGCGGATAGAGGAATAGCCGGCAGTTCGCCTTCCTGGGATGGCGGTACGGCATTCGGGAAAAGCGCGCGGCGTATGCCGACGAGCGCGTCGACGGCACGGCGTGCGGGCAGCGCCTCCCGGCGCGAGGCGCCGGAGAGAGCAGTATCGATCTCGTGAAGCAGTTGCGGCGATGGGTCGATGGCCGAACGACGGCGCACACGCTCGCGGTACAGGTCCGCCACGCCGGACAGGACTGTCCGCACGTCGGCATCTTCATCTGGTGTGAGGCGGCGCTGTAGCTGCTGGAGTTCGACGATGTTCAGCCCAAGCCTTATCTCGGCATAGCCGTCCGTCCTGGCCAGTTCCTTGTCTTCCATGCTCGCCAGGCGTGGGACAAGTTGGCCGAGCCGGTCCAGCATGCGGCCCGCGAGGCGCTCATGATCCTGGGCGCGGCTACCTGCGGCCAATTCGGCAAGATCCGACCACCCCGCGTTGACCAGGCGCCGGGCGGCGATCTCGCCGCCGAACGGGCGGGTGACCAGGTTCCACAAAAGGGCGAAGCCAACCCCCGCCAGCGCGGCGATCCCTCCACCGGCGAAGGACTGGAAATCGGCCGAGAAGCGATTGCCTAGCGCGATGAACGAGGCGGTGTTGACGGTGAGCAGCATGGCCAGCATGCTCAATTGCGGCCTCGGGATGAGTGTGCCCAGCACGAGGAAGGGTGGCGCCAGCACCAGGGCCAGCATGGTGAAGCCATGCACCATCGGCAGGATGGCGAACAGATAGGCGCCGGTGACCAGCAGGCTGACGGTGCACCAGATGAACATCGACAAAAGAAGCGGGGCTGGCCGATCCTGCGCGGCGAAAAAGGAGCAGGCCACTGCGACCATCAGCACGAAGCCGGCTCCCTCGGCCCAGCCCGAATAGATCCACAGCGCGCTCGCCACGAGCGTCGCCGCGACAGCCGAGGCGGCATAGAAGACCATCATGCCGTGGTCGTAGTGCCGAATCCGGACGACCGTGCGCCGGCGGCGGAAGGCAAGCTTTGGGCGATGCGGGTTTCCGGCGGCGATCCGGTCCCTCAGCACCAGGCAGTCGTGCCAGAGATCGACGATCTCGCGCAACCGGGCGAGCGCGCTGTCGAGAATGAGGCTGACCCACTCCGCCGACCTTGCGGGCGGAGCCAATTGGTCGAGTTCGGCTCGAAACCGTTTCGCTCGCTCCTGGTCCTCCACGCCTGCCAGCCAGCCGGCGATTTCGCCAAGCAGGTCCGCCAGCCGTGGCGGCAGGTCCTTGCCTTGCGCCTTCAGCGCATGCAGCCTATCGGCCAGCGACGAGAACAGCGGCATGAGCATCATCAACCGTCCGCGCAACTCGCGCGCCTGGCGGGTCACGCCGCGCGTATGCGCGTCGTAGGCGAGTTGGCTGATGAGCATGTCCAGGCCGGAAATATCCGCTGCGAGTTTCTGCCGTCCCAGCGGCGTCGCCGGGACCGCACCCTCGCCGCGCAGGATCTCGTCCCCCCAGTTGGCCGCATCGCGCAGCCAACCGGAGACGCGAACCGACAGGAGCGAGGACAGCCCCATCGGAAACACGACCTGTGCGACGACGCTGGCGCAGACGATGCCGAGGATGATCTCCTGGCTGCGGGCCGTGGCGATGTCAAAGATCGTCGAGGGCGCATCAACGGCGGGAAGCGCGATGAGCGGCAGCGTATACCCCGCCAGCATGAAGACGTAGCTCCGGGGCGTGCGGTCCAGCATGGAGATGTAGAGCAGACCGCCCGTCCAGAACGCGACGACGAGGCTCAGCAGAAGCGGGGAATTAACGAACATCGGCAGCAGGATGACGGACGCGGTGGCGCCGATCAGCGTTCCCAGTGCGCGATAGAGGCCCTTCGAACTGGTCGCCCCCGCGAGCGGATTGGCCACCACATAGACGGCCGCCATCGCCCAATAGGGGCGCGGCAGGTCGAATGCCAGCGCGATGTAGAGCGCCAGCATGGAAGCCAGGAACGCCTTGAACGAAAACAGCCAGTCCCGCCAGGAAGGAAGTGTCATGGCTTCGCCCCCGTCCAGCCGGGCGGACCGACTGTGTCCGGATTTCCCGGATTATCTGTCGATCTCGACATCTTTCGTCTCCTGCCCGATCAGCAGCGAGATCAAGGTGAGCAAGCTCATCGCTGTCAGATAGATGCCCACCCAGAACGGGCTCCCCGCCCCGGTCCTCCACAGGGCGACCGCGATGAAGGGCGCCACGGCGGCTCCGAGGATCGAGGACACGTTGTAGGAAATGCCTGAGCCCGTGTAGCGGACATTCGCGGGAAACAGTTCCGGCAGCAGCGCGCCCATCGGCCCGAAGGTCATGCCCATGAGGGCGAAGCCGACGATGAGCCAGGCCATGACACCGACCGTGCCCGCCGCCAGCATCGGTACCCACAACAGGCCGAACACGGCGATCGCAAGTGTGATCCAGATCAGCGTCCTGCGGCGGCCCCAGCGATCCGCCCAGGGACCGGAAACCATGGTGAAAATGCCGAAGAACACCACGCCGATGATCATCATCAGCACGAAGGTGGTGTAGTCGTAGCCAAGGCCCGGAACCGCGCCCGTGGGAGCCGCCCGGCCGTAGCTGAGAGAGAAGGTCGTCATCAGGTAGAAAAGCACGTAAGTGGCGAGCATGTAGAAGGTGCCAAGGACGAGTTCCTTGCGGTGCGTCTTCAGGGCCGCCGCCAGCGGCACCTTCCTGACCTGACCTTTGCGGACGGTGTTCTCGAATGCCGCGCTTTCGACGAGGCTGAGCCGCACCCAAAGGCCGATGGCGACCATGACGATCGAGAACAGGAACGGTATGCGCCATCCCCATGACAGGAAGGCGGCCGACGGCATCGACGGATCGTCGGACGGCAGCACGGCAGCCATGGCCAGGAACAGCCCGTTGGCTATAATGAAGCCGATGGGCGCGCCGAGTTGTGGAAACGTGCCGTAGATCGCGCGCTTGTTCCTTGGAGCGTTCTCCGTGGCGACGAGGGCCGCGCCACTCCATTCGCCGCCGAGCGCGAAGCCCTGTGCCAGCCGCAGCACCACGAGCAGGGCGGGCGCAAGCCAGCCCGCAACCGCATAGGTCGGAAGCAGGCCGATCAGGAAGGTGGCAATCCCCATGGTGAGAAGCGCCCCGACCAGAGTGATCTTGCGGCCGCGCCTGTCGCCGAGATGGCCAAAGAAAACGGCGCCCAGCGGGCGTGCGATCATGGCCGCGCCGAATACGGCGAAGGAAGCCAGAAGCGCGGTCGCCTCATTCCCGGCCGGGAAGAACAGATGCGGGAAAACCAACACCGCAGCCGTGGCGTAAACATAGAAATCATAAAATTCGATGGTCGTGCCGATCAGGCTGGCGAGGATGACGCGCGAACGTGGATTGGCAGGAACGGTCCCCGCAGGTAGCGCTTCGGTTATGTATGACATTTATGATACCCCGACGAAGCGCTCGTGGAGCGCCGGCTGTTTTTCATTGTCGATATGCATCTCCTGGTCGCCGCAGCGCACCAGGATTAGATTGCATATAAATAGATTGTATGCAAAGGTTTGACAATGGGCGACGATCAATCCAGGAACCGGGAAACGGTTGGCCAGCTCGTGACCAACGTCGCGCGTCTATGGCGCCGGAATGCCAATGACAGGCTCGACCGCTACGGAATTTCGCATGCGGTGGCGATGCCCCTGCTGGCATTGTGGCAACTGGGCGGCGAAGCCCGCCAGGGTACAGTCGCGGAGCAGGCCGGTCTCGACGGGCCGTCCGTCGTCCGGCTCATTGACCTCCTTATCGCGGAGGGACTGGTCACCCGGCGCGAAGATACCAGCGACCGTCGGGCAAAGATCCTCTCCCTCACCGAGGAAGGCGCGGCCAGGATGAAATCGATCAACGCCGTCCTGGCCGAACTGCGGCACGAACTGGTGGCGCGGATCAGCGACGAAGAGATGGAAATCACCTCCTCGGTGCTGAAACGACTTCAATCCAGGCTGTGGGACAACATCAACGAAAGATAGCCGATAGCTGGCGTTGGCGCGAGCGACCATCAACGCTTCCGCTCGCGGCACCGTCATCTAGTGTGTCGGCTAAACTTAGCCGTCGTTGGTTGCGGTTAGGTCGGCAGTTTCGCTCAATTCGAGTTCCCATTCGATGGCTTTACCAGCGGTGCCAGCCTTGATCTATCTGCATCCACTGGGGCGGCGGTCTTTGAACCATCGGGCCCGCTGGATCGCGGCCCACTCGTTTTCGGCCAACACGCCAAGAAAAATTGTCGCTCAAGGCACCGCCGCCGAATAGCCTGGAGGTCAGGATGGGCCAGTCGGCGCGCCTAGGTGCCGGGCTGCCCGATTTCGCCGGCGTCGGCCACGCCGACGCTTACGCAATATGCAGCCATTGACTAAAACGGTTCCTGTTTTGATTCGCTTTGAACGGGACCGTCATGAGCAAAGCCCTCACGTCCTTCGCCCTGGTCGCGGTGCTGACCGCGTTGCTCATGGGCTTGAGCCTGGCGGTGGCCAGGCACGGTTATCCCTACGGCGCGATGGGTGTAAGGCGCCTCGACGGCATGGCCGATGCCGGGATGTTCGTTCCGATGGCCGCCGTCTATTTCTTCAGCGCGCTTCTGATGATGATCCTGCCGATCAGGGCCGCCAGGATCGTCCTGACCCATGCAGCCGACGCCATCTTCTGGACGGTGATCGTGCTGTTTGCCGCCATTGTCGGCTGTCTCGTCGCCCGGTGGGCCTTCGGTCAGGGCGGTGCCCTGTGGGCGCTTCTGAACTGGCGCTTCCTGTTCGCGGCGGCCATCGCAGGGTGCCATTTCGTCATGAACGAGCTTCGCCGCAACGTCCTGCTGCGCAGCCTGTTTTTCGTTGTCTTCGCGGCGGCCACGCTGGCCTCACTGTTTTGGTCGTTCACGCTCTGAGGGAGAAGCCGGCAGCGGCCGTCTCGGCCCGCTTTCGCATTGCGCGTTGATCGATCGATGAGACGCCACTAACGGCTGACGGTTCTCTCGACATAGCGGGAAAAGTCCTCGACATCCTGCGCCGTGGGCTCCTGGCCGGTGAAGCTGCGCAGATAGGACGCGACGTGCGGCAGGCGGCTGCTCATCGGTTCGTTGAGCTCGAGCGAGTAGTAGCCGATCTGCATGAAATAGAGCACGCGGGCGCGCACGAAGGCGTCTTCCTCGTCATAGCCGTGGCGCCTGAACATATCGCGAATGGCGTCGACGCGCTCCTCGTCGGCCTCGTCGAGAGCCCGCCTGATGGCGGGCGATCGCCGGGCCCACGCCCTGATCGCGAAATCCAGCTGCGGATCGAACAGCTTCTCGTCCACCCAGCACTCGAAGATGCTCATCACCCCGCGGATAACGGTCGCGGAAGGCCGCGCGGCGCGTTCGACGATGAACCTTGTATTGGTCTGCCGCCAATAATCCAGCAATTGGTCGAGCAGGTCCTGGCGGCTCTTGAAGTACCAATAGAAACTGGAACGCGACACATCGAGTTTCTGGCCGAGCGTCTGCACACGGACGCGTTCAACGCCGTCCGAAATCAACGTTTCAAGCGCGAGCTTGAGCCAGTCTTCCCGTGTAACCTTGATGTTGCCGGTGGCGCCGGCGCGCTGGGTTGTCCTGTCGGTGGCTTCCATCGACACGACGCATGACACGCCGCCCCAAGTAAATCAAGGCTATGGACATATATGTACAGACGCGTTTCGCGGTGATTGGAACGATGTGTCGCCGAAGCTGTTGGGCCAGGGCGATGCGCCCCGGGCAGCAGGTCGTGCGGGGCCGCGAAGCGAGAGGCTTTGTCGCGGCCGTCCGTGCAAAAGCGCGCTTTCCCGCAGTGCAATTGTCTGGCAAATACAAATCACACAGATGCCGCCACGCGGCGAACCAGCAGGAAAGATACGACATGGCACCGCTTCGACAGAACCTCATCGACGGCGAGTGGGTCGGCGATGCCGGCTCCCGCAACATCAACCCGTCCGATACCGGCGACATCGTCGGCGAATACGCCTCGGCAGGTGTCGAACAGGCGGCACAGGCGATCGCCGCGGCCAACGCGGCCTTTCCCGCCTGGTCGCGCTCGGGTCTGCTGGCCCGCCACGCGGTGCTGAAAAAGACGTCGGACGAGATCCTGGCGCGCAAGGACGAGATCGGCCGCAACCTGGCGCGCGAGGAAGGCAAGACGCTGGCCGAAGGCATTGGCGAGACCATTCGCGCCGCCCAGATCTTCGATTTCTTCGCCGGTGAGACACTGCGCCTCTCGGGCGAAGTCGTGCCTAGCGTGCGGCCGGGCGTCGGTGTCGAGATCACGCGCGAAGCGGTCGGCGTGGTCGGCATCATCACGCCGTGGAACTTCCCGATCGCCATTCCCGCCTGGAAGATCGCTCCGGCGCTGGCCCATGGCAACACCATCGTCTTCAAGCCGGCGGAACTCGTTCCCGAGAGCGCCTGGACCATCGTCGACATACTGCACCGTGCCGGCCTGCCCAAGGGTGTGCTCAACCTCGTCATGGGCAAGGGCTCGGTGGTCGGCCAGGCGATGCTTGACAGCCCGGACATCAACGCCATCACCTTCACCGGCTCGGTTGGCACCGGCAAGCGCGTCGCCGCGGCGAGCGTCGAGCACATGCGCAAGTTCCAGCTCGAAATGGGTGGCAAGAACCCGCTGGTGGTGCTCGACGATGCCGACCTCGCTACATCAGTCGATTGCGCGATCAACGGCGCTTTCTTCTCGACCGGCCAGCGCTGCACGGCTTCGTCCCGGCTGATCGTGACGAAGGGCATTCATGACCGTTTCGTCGAAGCGCTCAAGGAACGGATGGACAAACTTGTCATCGGCGATGCGCTCGACGCGCAGACCCAGATCGGTCCCGTCGTCGATGCGACGCAGCTCAAGCAGGACGAAGACTATATCGCCATCGGCGTCCGGGAAGGCGCGACGCTCGCCTTCGGCGGCGAGCGGCTCGATCGCAAGACGCCGGGCTTCTTCCTTCGGCCGGCGCTGTTGACCGAGGCCACCAACGCCATGCGCAGCTCGCGCGAAGAGATCTTCGGACCCGTCGCCAGCGTCATCCGCGTCAAGGACTATGACGAGGCGCTCGCCGTCGCCAACGACACGCCATTCGGGCTGACGTCCGGCATCTGCACGTCGAGCCTCAAGCACGCCACGCATTTCAAGCGCAATTCGGAGGCCGGCATGGTGATGGTCAACCTGCCGACGGCGGGTGTCGATTTCCATGTTCCCTTCGGCGGCCGCAAGGGGTCGAGCTATGGTCCGCGCGAACAGGGCCGCTATGCCATGGAATTCTACACCACCGTGAAGACCGCCTACACATTCGCAGGCTGATCGGGGCGCCGGCTGACCGGGCCGGCGAAGCCTTCGCATGCATCAAGAGACGAGGCGATGACAGTTCAAGACGAGGATCTGACCTGGCTTAATCCGCCGCCGCATCATTCCGTCGATGGCGATGCGGTTCATGTGCGCACCGGCAAGGAGACGGACTTCTGGCGCGAGACTTTTTATGATTTCTGGCGCGACAATGGCCATTTCCTCTACAAGCGCGTTGAGGGCGATTTCACCGCGGAAGTCACGGTCAACGGGCGCTATGAGGTGCTCTACGACCAGGCGGGGCTGATGCTCCGCCTCAGCGAAACGCATTGGATCAAGGCCGGCATCGAATATACCGACGGCGTGATGTATTTCTCGGTCGTCGTCACCAACGATACCTCGGACTGGTCGTTGGCCACCATTCCGGCCGGTCCGGATGGCGTTAGGATCCGGTTGACCCGCCATGCCGAGACCATCCGCGTCCAGTATCTGGATGTCTCCGACGGCCATTGGAAACCGGTGCGGCTCGCCTACTTCCCGGTCTCGAAGGCGGTGGATGTCGGCATGATGTGCTGTTCGCCGCAGCGCGAAGGCTTCGAGGTCACATTCACCGGCTTTTCGGTCGGCCCGGCGATTTCGCGGGACCTGCACGGCTGAACCCGCGCCAACGCCGACGGGACACAAGCGTCATCTCCTGGACCACGCCAGCCAGCGTGCCGCCAGATGCCTCCAGAAAGGGGTGAACCGCGTTCGCCTATATGCGTCGCCGGCCATCTTGATGCCTTGCGCCTGTGTCGGGAAGGGATGGATGACGTCGGCCAGCGCGTGCAATCCCATGCCCGACCTGATGGCGAGCGACACAGCATTGAT
The DNA here is from genome assembly GCF_020165515.1 of Mesorhizobium sp. BR1-1-13. NCBI lineage: Bacteria > Pseudomonadati > Pseudomonadota > Alphaproteobacteria > Hyphomicrobiales > Phyllobacteriaceae > Mesorhizobium > Mesorhizobium sp. BR1-1-13. The sequence continues at coordinate 127,373 of NZ_JAIUIH010000011.1, read as the reverse complement.
CATCTCGCCGGCATGGGCAGCGACCACCGTCGCGCCGAGGATGCGGTCTGACCCTTCCCTGACATGGATTTTGACGAAACCCTCTTCCTCGCCGTCCATCACCGCGCGGGCGACATCGTGCATCAGCACCGTATAGGTCTTGACCGGAATGCCGTCGCGGCGCGCCTCCACCGGATAGAGACCGACATGGGCGATTTCCGGATCGGTGTAGGTGCACCACGGAACGACCAATTCGCTCAGCCTCTTGCGCCCGAGAAACAGGGCGTTCTGCACGACCATGCGGGCTGTTGCTTCAGCGGTATGCGTGAATTTGTAGTCGAGGCAGACATCGCCCGCCGCATAGATGCGCGGGTTTGAGGTCCTGAGATAATCGTCCACCTTGATGCCTTTGGCGTCGTGGGCCACCCCCGCCTCGTCGAGGCCAAGACCGTCGACATTGGGCGAGCGGCCTATGCCGGTGATGATCTCGTCGACGGAAATGGTCGTCGTGTCGCCGTCCCGCACCAGGTCGGCGAGCTTCTTGTCGCCATCCCTGCGCACCGCCACCACTTCGGTGTTCAGTCGGACCTCGACCCCCTCGCGCGCCAGCGCCTCCGAAAGGATCTGCGCGGCGTCGCGTTCCTCGCCGGGCAGGAACATCGGATCGCTCTGCGCCACGATGACCTTCGCGCCGAGCAGGCAGAAGGCCTGCGCTGTCTCACAGCCAAGCGGCCCGCCGCCGATGACCAACAGCCGCTTCGGGCAGTCGACAAGGTCGAACATCGTCTCGTTGCTGAGATAGCCGGCCTCGACCAGGCCGGGAATCGATGGAAACTCCGGTCTCGCGCCTGTCGCAATCAGCGCCTTGCGGAAGCGCAGCGTCGTTCCCGCGACGGTCACGCAATCGCTTCCCTCGAACCGGGCTTCGCCGAAATGAACGTCGATGCCCAGCGCAGCGAGCGCCTCTGCGCTGTCGGCATGGCTGATCCGTTGCCGGATGCGCCGCATCCTGGTCATCGCGCGCTGGAAATCGACGCGAAGATGGTCTGGCGCATCGGCTCCGAAATTCTCGGCATCGCGCATGTCGGCATAGAGCCTGGATGTGCGGATGATCGACTTGGACGGGATGCAGCCGGTGTTGATGCACGTCCCGCCGATCAACCCGCGTTCGATCAACGCCACTTTCGCGCCGAGGCTTGCCGCTTCGCTCGCCGCCGTCAGGCCGGCCGGCCCGGCGCCGACGACGACGAGATTGTATGGTCCCGTGGGGCGCGGATTTCGCCAATGCGGTGGATGGGCGCCCCTGACCAGCTCGACATCATTGTGGTCGGCCGGGAAACCGGCAGCTTTCGTCCTTTCAAGCGACATCGCGGCCATCCGGGCTTGCCGGCTGCGACAGCCATCCGCCTGTGAACCCCGCCTTGTTCAGGCCGCGGCGGATGTGCTGGTTGGAACGCATCAGCTCCCAGACCAGGCGCGAGCGGTGGTTCTCGATCATCATCACCACGATGCCCTGGTCGAGGCCGAAATGGCCTTCCGACACCCAGCCGTCGCGGCCGAATTTTCGCCGGTTGGCCAGTGTCGGATTGAAGCCGCTTGGCAGCCGGAAATTGTCGATCACCTGGGGGTAGCGGTCTGCGAGATGGCGCAACGCCGCCATGCAGATGTCAGGCGCGAAGGGCAGCGACGCCGGATAGGACCACGGCGCGATCGTGCCGTCGTCCGGCCCGAAGGGCGCACCGCGCGCGACATAGCCGGAAAACCGCCGCCGCCGCCGTTGTATGCTGCTGCGAAAGCCGCCGGGTCCGTCCCCGGCCGAAAGCCCCCAGAGGTTCTCTCCGTAGCCCTCATAGCCATAGGGGTTGTGCCGAGCATAGTCGCGGTGCAGGTATGTCGAGCGGCGGCTGTTTTCGAAATAGTCCGAATTCTTCTCGCGCATGAAAGCGTCGCGGATGCCGGCGAAATCGATCCAGGCGTGAGAGAACTGGTGCATGAACAACGGACCGCCATAAAGCACGTCGTAGCCATAGATGTTCTCCCACTGATAGGTCGCCGTCCAGCCTGTGTAGCTGTCGTCGGACGTCGGGCTGTCGGGCGAGGCCATCGACAGGATATAGAGGATAGTCGCCTCATTGTAGCCTTCCCAGCCATAGTGGAGAAAGCCGCTCTTCGGCTTCCAGCCCTGTCGCAAGGTCGGGCTGCTGCCTTGCGCCCATCGCCAGTCGACGCGCCGGTAGAGCGCCTCGGCCAGCTCGCGGATTTCCCCCTCTTCGTCATCGTCGCTGCGGAAGTAGGCACCCGCCACCAGAATGCCGGCCATTAGCAGTGCCGTATCCACCATCGACAATTCGCAGCGCCAGACCCGCAATCCGGTGCGAATGTCGAGGAAATGATAATAAAAGCCCTTGTGGCCGGTGACATCTGCGCCGCTGCCTTGCGTGCTGGTCCAGAAGAAGCGCAGCGCGGCGAGCGTCAGCTTCACCGCCGTCTCGCGCGTCATCCAGCCACGCTCGACCCCGATCGGATAGCAGGAGAGCGCAAAGCCGACGACCGCGATGCTGGCCGGTGAATTCGGCCGCGACGTGTCGGCGACCAGCCCGTTTTCGGGATTCACGTTTTCCAGAAAATAGCCGAAGGCCGCGCGCTGAAAACGATCCAGGAGGTCGTCGTCCGACAGGATGGCAGGCTCGACCTTAAGCAAATGCGGCAAGCTCCGGTCTGATCGTCGCGATTGCCGGGGAAAGGTGCAGCAATTGCGCGCGGGCCGGACTGTCACGCCTTGTCATGTCTCGCCCTCATTGTTGCCGTTGCCGATTCGGGCCTCGGCCATTGTACGCTTGTCCAGCTCCGTTGGTTGCTCCCTCACGCGCAATTGTAGTTGCTTGCCAGCCGGAAAGCGCGCACCACATCAGTAGGTGGCGCGGCCGCCCGAGACGTCGAAGACGGCAGCCGTCGTGAACGAGCATTCCTCCGAGGCGATCCAGCAAATCAGCGCCGCCACCTCATCGACCTCGCCAAAGCGCGCCATCGGTATCTTGGAGAGCATGAAATCGATATGCTCCTGGCTCATCTGCTTGAAGATCGCCGTGCGCACCGCCGCCGGCGTGACGCAGTTCACGGTTACCCCGGTCTTGGCCAGTTCCTTGCCGAGCGACTTGGTCAGGCCGATCACGGCGGCCTTGGATGTGCTGTAGGCGGAAGCATTGGGATTGCCTTCCTTGCCGGCGATCGAGGCGATGTTGACGATGCGGCCGTAATTGCGCTCCAGCATGTGCGGGACGAGCGCCTTGTTGCAGTAGAAGACGCCGTTGATGTTGATATCGATGACCCGGCGCCAGTCCTCCACCGAATAGTTCCAGGCGGTCATGTTGGGACCGGTGATGGCCGCGCTGGTGATCAGGATGTCGACCCCGCCAAGCGCCTCGATCGTCGACCGCGCCGCGCGATCCACCGCGGCCGGGTCGGCGACATCGATGGTCTGGCCATGCAGCGCCGGGATCGAAGCCCTGGCCGCTTCGATCTGGGCGGGATCGCGGTCCCAAACCGAAACGCGCCCGCCTTCCTCGACCAGCCTCTGTGCGACGGCGAGGCCGATGCCGGATGCGCCGCCCGTAATCACCGCCGAGCGTTTGGCAAACCGTTCCGCGAAAATCGTCGGCATCTCATTTCCCCTGTCCTGGCGCAAATCGGCTCCGCCCGGCGAAACCATGTTCGGGGGAGACTGTGAGGTCGCCGCTGGCCAAGTTCAAGCCGGCATGCAACTCGATCGTCTGGGCCAATCCCTGAGACGCGTTATGCCGGGTTCTCCTCGAGCTGCCTCTCCAGCGCTTGCCCATCGCCAGCGCCGGGCCTATCTGTCCGAGCGGAACAGGAAGAACTGCAGGAACAATTCCCGCTCGGTGGTGATGTCGAGTTTCTCATAGATGCGCCGGCGATGGTTCTTGACCGTGCCGACGGTGATGCCGAGCCGCTCGGCAATGTTGGCGGTCGGATGGCCGGCCAGGATCAATTGCACGAGTTCCCTTTCTCGGAGCGACAGCTCCGGCCATAGGCTCGCCGGGATTGTGGGTTGCTGGCGCGGCGAGGCCCCGGGGCTGGAGGGCGCCGAGCTGCGCGAGAAATCGCTCCCACGCGTCTTGATGTCGAGCGCGTGCAGGGCTTCGAATGCCGGCAGCCGCTCGGCCAGCAGGGCGATCTCGCTGTCCTTGAACGCCGTGGTCGAACGATCGAGGAAAATGCCGAGGCACCAGTCGCCGCCATCGGCCAGCATGATGCCGACTTCATCGCAGATCTCCGATTGCGCGAGGAAGCCGGCTATGTACTGGCCGCGTTTGGCCTCGTCGTCGGCCAGCCGCTTGAGCGGCATGATGCCCAGCCGGCGCTCGCGCCGCCAGGAAGCGTAGAAGGGGTCGAACACGTAATAATTATCAAGGTAGCGCCGCACCATCTCGTCGGAGAAGCGCCGGTGCTTGACGAATTGCGGCGTCTGCGTCGCCGAGTAGCGCGTCACCGTCACCAGGTCATGCGCGATGTCGGCGCCGATCAGGTCGATCAGGCAGTCGACATGCCTGTCGGTGCCGGTGGCGGCGATCGCCATGGCGAGCGGCGCCCAGATGTTGCCCATGCGCATGCCTCTTTTTCGGTGACGAGCTCCCGCCCGTCATTGTGCCTTTAGGCATATGGCGCGATCCGGTACCGCGAATCTAGCCTGTGGTCATGCTCGGCAAGGGAAGGCGACCCGTGGACCATATCACCAATCCCATCGTCATCGGCATCGACGCCGGCGGCACCATGACTGACACCATCCTTGTCGATCAGGATGGCCGCTTCAAGATCGGCAAGTCGGCGACGACGCCGAAGAATGAGGCCGAGGGGTTCCTCGCCTCGGCCGAGGATGCGGCGGACGCCTGGGGCATCTCGCTCGAGGCGCTGTTCTCGGGCGTCAATGTGGTGCTCTATTCCGGCACCGGCATGCTCAACACGCTGCTGTCGCGCACCGGCAGGAAACTCGGCCTGATCACCACCAAGGGCCTTGAGGACATGATCCTGATGGGTCGCGGCCTCCAGGCCTGGGCCGACTATTCCTATGCCGACCGGCTGCACGCGGTGACGCATCATCACCCCGATCCGCTGGTGCCGCGCCGCCGCACTCACGGCGTCACCGAGCGTATCGACCAGTTCGGCGACATCATCCTGCCGCTCTATGAACATGAGGTCCGTGCCGCGGCCAAAAAGCTGATCGCCGACAAGGTCGAGGCGGTCTGCATCATGACGATCTTCTCGCATGTCAATCCAGTGCATGAGAAGCGCATCGCCGAGATCTGCCGTGAGGAGATCGCCGCCGCTGGCGCCGATATCCTCGTCTACAGCAGCCATGAGGTGCGCCCGGTCATCCGCGAGCAGTCGCGGCTGAACTCGGTGCTGATCGAGGCCTACGCCACCTCGCGCGGCCGCAAGCAGCTCAAGGGGATCGAGGACGTCTCGAAGAAATACGGCTTCAGATATGGCGTGCAGACGCTGCTCTCCTTCGGCGGCCTCACCTCGATCAACCATCCGCGCCTGCACGAAACCATGATCTCCGGCCCGATCGGCGGCATTTTGGGCGCGGCCTATGTCGGCAAGCTGATCGGCAATGACTCGCTGATCTGCTCGGACATGGGCGGCACCTCCTTCGATATGGGCGTCATCACGCGCGGCCAGACACGGATCGAGAACGAGCCGCTGATGGACCGGTTCAAGCTCAACGTGCCGACGCTGCATCTCGACACGATCGGCGCCGGCGCCGGCATGATCCTCAAGGTCGATCCGCTGACGAAGAAAGTCTCGCTCGGGCCGGAAAGCGCCGGTGCCGATCCCGGCCCGATCTGCTTCGCCAGGGGCGGCACCGAGCCGACCATCGCCGATTGCGACGCCATCCTCGGCCGGCTGAACCCGCATTATTTCCTCGGCGGCAAGGTCGTGCTGCAGGTCGAGAAGGCTCGGCATGCCTTCGAGGAGAAGTGCTCCAGCCTGCTCGGCGTCGGCGTGGAAGAGGCCGCCGAAGGCATGATCGAGATGCTGGAGGCAGACGCCAACAACGCGCTGCGCCGCGTCATCTCCGGCCAGGGCATTCACCCTTCGGAGTTCACATTGCTTTCCTATGGCGGCTCGGGGCCGCTGCATCTGGCCGGCTGTTCCAGGGGCATCGGCTTCAAGGATATCATCACCTTCCAGTTCGCAGCCGCCTTCTCCGCCTTCGGCTGTACCACGGCGGATTTCATGCGCCGCCATTCGGTGTCGACGCAGATCGACATCGGCGCCCGCGCAAGCGACGACGAGCTAGTCGCCTTCGGCAGCAAGGTCACCGCCGTCTGGAACGACCTGACCAAGGCCGCTGTTGACGAAATGGTCGCCGACGGCCATGCGCTCGGCAAAATCAAGACGGTGCCGTTCCTGATGATGCGCTACACTGGCCAGCTCGAGGATGTCGAGGTGATGGCGCCGCTCTCGGCGGTTCATTCGGCCGACGAGATGCGCAAGATCATCGACGAGTTCGAAGCGGTCTACGCCAAGGTCAACCATCGCGTCTCGCGCTATGGCGAAGCCGGCTTCTCGATCACCGAGCTCGGCCTCATCGCCACCGCCGACAAGGTCAAGCCCGTGCTGCTCAAGCGCCCGCTCGGCCGCTCCAGCCCCGCATCCGCGCACAAGGGCGTGCGCGAGGCCTATATTGGCGGCCGCTGGCACAAGGCCGATCTCTACGAGATGGATCTTCTGCTGCCCGGGCATGAGGTGACCGGCCCGGCCATCATCGAACACCCCGCCACCACGCTCGTCGTCCATCCGCAGGACCGTGTCTTCGTCGACGAATGGACGCTGCTCCACTACTCCCACGCTTGAGAGGGCGAACGCCATGCTGGACAAACCCGCCTCCGCCCTGCGTCTGCGCGAGCGGCTGATCGAATCCGAACGGCTCATGGACGAGACCGGCTGCTATGACGGCATCACCGATCTCGAACTGCGCAACCATGATCCGCTGAAATTCGAGACGCTGCACACCAAGCTGCGCGCCTACTGCGTCTCGGCGCGCGAGATGGCGCGTCGCATCTCGGCTTCGCCCGGCGTGCGCGAGGTCGGCGAGATGGTCGTCGCCATCTACACGCCCGAGGGCGACGCGATCGCGCTCTCCAACGGCATCATGGTGCATGTGCACACGATGAGCCGTTTTATCAAATGGATGATCAGACAAGGCTACGAGGAAAATCCCCGCATCGTCGACGGCGACATCTTTGCCAACAACGACGCCTTCATCGGCACCGTGCAGGTGCCCGACGTGATGGACGTGGTGCCGATCTTCCACTCGGGCAAACTCGTCGGCTGGGCGGGCGCGGTCTGCCACGAACTCGAGGCCGGCGGTATCACGCCGGGCGGCGACGTGGCGCTCGCACAGGAGCGCTTCACCGAAGGCCTGTTCGTCTGCGCCGAGAAAGTCGGCCAGAACGACGAACTGCGGCGCGACTACGTGATCCGCTGCGAGCGCAATCTGCGCATGCCCATCTACTGGGTGCTGGACGAGAAGGCCAAGGTCGCCTCCTGCATCGACATGCGCGAAAGCGTCAAGGCGCTGATCGACGAGATCGGCCTCGACTACTGGATGAAGGTGTCGAAGGAGTTCATCGAGGAGGGCCGCCGCGCGCAGCTCGCCCGCACGCGGCAACTGACCGTTCCCGGCATCTATCGGGGGCATACTTTTTACGGTCACGTCACCAGGGGCAAGCCGGGCTACCAGCCGCTCGGCGATCCCGACTGGCTCTACAACGTTCCGATCGAAATGGAGATCACGTCAGGCGGCAAGATCATCATGGATTTCGAGGGCACGCAGCCCTGGGGCTACCATTCCATGAACTGCACGCCGGCCGGCATGGATGGCGGCATGTTCGTGACGCTGACCCAGCACATGAATTTCGAGGGCCTGGTCAATGACGGCGCCTGGATGGCAACGGAGCTGAAGCTGCCGCATGGCACCTGGACCAATCCCGACAATGAGATGGTGGCCACCGCCACGTCCTGGGCGCTGCTCCTGCCGGCCTATGGCGTCTTCCAGCGGCTCCTGTCGAGATCATTCATCGCCCGGGGCTTCGTCGAGGAGGCCTTCGTCGGCCAGGTCAACAGCCCGATGATCGAGATGGGCGGCACCAGCCAGTACGGCACGCTGTTCGGCATGGCGCATTTCGAATGCGCGGCCGCCGGTTCCGGCGCGCTTGCCATCAAGGACGGGCTGGACACCGCCTATGTCGGCTGGAACCCGGAATCCGACATGGGCAACATCGAGATCTGGGAACAGAACATGCCGATGGTCTATATCGGCCGCTCGATCGTTGCCAATTCCGGCGGCGCCGGCAAATATCGCGGCGGCTGCGCCTTCCTGTCGACCTGGCTGGTTTCGAAGACCGACCATCTCCGGCTGGTAACCTCGGAACACTCCTCGCGCGTCTTCGACAATGGCGGGCTCTGCGGCGGCTATCCCGCGCCGACCTGCCAAAAACACCGCGCGGTGCGCGACAGCAACATCTTCGAGCTTGCGCAGAAGGGTGCGCCGCTGGCGCACCATACCGGCACCAATCCTTATCGTTCCGAACTCGAGGTCCGGCTCGAAGGCCAGCACGTGACGATGGAAGGGCCTTATATCACCGCGCCCCACAAGACCGGCGACGTGTTCACCCATTCCTACAATGGCGGTGGCGGCTATGGCGACGTGCTGGAGCGCGACCCGCTCAAGACGGCATCGGACGTCGAGAACGGCTATCTCACCAGAGAAGCCGCCGAAAATGTCTTCGGGATCGTGCTTGACGAGGACGAGGACGGCTATCCCGTCGCCAATCTCGAAGCCACCAAGCGCCACCGCGCCGAGATGCGGTCGCGCCGGCTTGTTCGGGCCAGGCCGGTCTCGGAGTGGATGGCCAGGGAGCGCGAGCGGGTGAAGGCGGCCGATTTCGCGCCCGAGGTGAAGAAGATGTATGCCAGCGCCTTCAAGCTTTCGCCGCGCTTCGCCAGGGATTTTTCAAGCTTCTGGGATGTCGATGCCAAATCGACCTTCGGCGTGGAGTCGGGATCATGACCTCGTACAGCAAGGAAGTCATCGCCGATCTGGTCGCGGGCACGCTGCCCTGGCCGCAGACGCGCCGCATCATGAGTGCCTACAAGGACGACGACCGTTTCTTTAAATACGTCGCGGTGCTTCAGAACCGCGTCGGCTGGAAGGATCCCATCCTGCTCCCCGTGGGCGACCACCTCTTCATCTGCCAGAGCGGCGACGAGCGGGTAACCCGTTGCGAATGCGGCCATTCCTTCGGCGACTACCGCAAGAACTGGAAGCTGAAGGCTTCGATCATCGTGCGCGACACAGAGGAGGCGCTGCGTGAGATCTATCCCAACAGCGACCTGCCGGATCCCGAATGGATGGAAATCCGCGAGTTCATCTGCCCGCAATGCGGCACGCTGCACGAGGTCGAGGCAGCGGCGCCGGGTTATCCCATCGTCCACGATTTCGAACCCGACCTGGAAGGTTTCTACCGCGATTGGCTGGGCAAGCCGCTGGAGCCGATGGACAAGGAAAGCTGATGGCAAGGACACGAGATTCGTCACCGGCCCCGAAATGGGCCTCGATCGAGGCTATCTTGCCGTATGAAGTTCAGATCCTCTCGGGACTGATGGACCGTCCCGTACCGTGCGGAGCCTATGCCCGATGACAAACCTTTCCGGCCGCAGCGCAATCGTCACCGGCGGGTTCTCCGGAATGGGCCTTGCGATTGCGACGGCATTGGCGCAGGCCGGCGCCAATGTCGCCGTCGGCTCCTATATCGCTCCTGCCGGCGCCGAGAGATCCGACGCCGCCTACTATCCCGGCGCCGACGAGATAGAGCGGGTGCGTTCGGCTCTCGGCGCCCATGGAACGAGGATTTACGCCGCCCATCTCGACGTGCGCGACAGCGACGGAACGAACCGTTTCGCGGCCGACGCCCAGGCGGCGGTCGGCCCTGTCGACATCCTGGTCAACGCCGCCGGCACCACGGCCGAGCAGCCGGTCTGCGGCCATTCCGACGCGCTGTGGGACAAGATCGTCGACACCAATCTCACCGGCGCCTTCCGCGCCACGCGCGCCGTGCTGCCCGGCATGATCGAGCGCGGCTGGGGTCGCATCGTCAACATCGGTTCGACCGCCGCCTCGGTCGGCTGGAAGGACAATCCTGCCTATTGCGCCTCCAAGGCCGGTCTCCTCGGCCTCACCCGTTGCGTGGCGCTCGAAGGGGCTGCGCATGGCGTTACCTGCGTCATGATCAGCCCGACCTGGGTCGAGACCGAACTGATGCGCCGCAACGTGGCGCAGGTCGTCGAGCGAGAGGGCAAGGGCCGCACGGCCGAGGACGCGATGGCCGAGATCGCCAGGGGCAACCCCCAGCAGCGCATCCTCCAGCCGCAGGAGATCGCGGCGCTGGCCGTGTTCCTCTGCTCCGATATGGCCAAGGGCATCACCATGGAAAACATACAGATCACCGGCGGAGCACTTTGGTAGCGCGCACGGCTGGCTATGGGCCTCGGTGGAGGAGGCCGGCACCGAACGAGAACTCCAATTCCGTCCGGCTGTCCCGGACTTGATCTCTCGGCGCTCGCCTGGCTGTAAGACAAGGTGACCGGATTTGCCATTGAGCGCAGGGCGCGATAGGTTATATTGCACTGCACAATGGAGATGCCGTCGATTGCACCCTTCTTACGGAGATGCTTGCCGGCTACGTGGCGGTCCGGGGTAGGCTCGGCGAGAACCTGAGATGAAGATTCCAAAGTCCTTGCTGGTCGATCCCGAGAGGAACTCGGTCTACGGCAGTTTTGCCGTTGCCGTTTCGGTCTGGGCATTCTCCTACTCCGTCATATTCGGCCAGGTGCTGATCCTGGCCTACTATGCGGTGTGGCTGCCCCTCATCATGGTCGACTACAGGCGGTTTCTGCGGCATCTGTCCAGCGCCTGGCTGCCATTGTCGTTCGCGGCCTATGTATGCTTCTCCGTCTTTTGGTCGGACGCTCCCGGCATCACCGCGAGGACGGCCGTCCAGTACTTTTCCCACATCGCCTGCGCCTATGTCGCGGCGCGAGCCGTCAGTGTGCGGACCCTGACGATAGGCGCGCTGGTCGGCATATTCGTCGTCCTGCTCTATTCTCTCAAGGTCGGGGCCTATTCCGAGGACGTCCTTGACGGCACCTACAATTTCGTCGGCGCCTTCGCCTCCAAGAACCAGATAGGCTTCGTCGCCTCGCTCGGCATCTATTTCAGCGTCGTCTTCATAGCCTTCCTCAGGCATGGCCGGCTGAGCCTGTTCCTGACGGTGCCGGTGGTGCTTTTGTCGGCCTATCTGCTGGTCATCTCGCATTCGGCCACCTCGATGGCCTCGACACCGGCGGTGCTGGCGCTGGTGATGCTGCTTGCCATGAGCAAGGTGCTGTCGCGACGCTACCGCCGGGTGATCTTCCTGGTCGGCACCGGCATGCTGGTCGTCACTATCCTAGTGGCGCTGAACCTCGGCCTCATGGACTTCGTCCTCGGCCTGTTCGGCAAGGATTCGACGCTCACCGGGCGCACCTATCTGTGGGAGCAGGGCTGGAACGCCGCGCAGAGGGCGCCCATGCTCGGCGTCGGCTATGCCGCATACTGGGTCCAGGGTTTTGCCGAGGCCGAGCGCCTGTGGAACGAGTTCTACATCACAACCCGCACCGGCTTCCACTTCCACAATACCTACATCGAAGCCCTTGTCGAACTCGGCTTCGTCGGGGCGACGCTGGTTTCGCTAGTCATCCTGCGCACGCTCTACGGCCATGTCTCGACGGTGGCGTTCGGAACATGGCGGGCGGATTCGGTCGTTCTCGCCGGCGTCATGGTGCTGCTCCTGATCCGCTCCTTCGTCGAGGTCGAGATCCTCAACCCCTACATCATGGGTTCCTTCCTGATGTATTTCAGCTTCTTCAAGCTGGCGCGGCTGCCCGTTGCCCGTCCTCGCCGGTCTGCGGCAAGGATCGAGGAGGCGAATGCCGCCAGAGGCTGGAGCGGCCCCGAGCCCGGCACCGACGCGGCTCGATGAATGCGGATCGGTTTCCCGTTTGGGCTTGCGTCAAAACAAGGCGATAGAGCGGATGGCGATTCGCTCAAACGCCGCCCCGCTCCGGCAATTTCAGGAAAGTGTGTACGGCTTCGCCGGGAAGAGCGCGCGGCGCTTTCCGTCCGGAATTGCGCAAAAACAATGACATAGAGAGCTCGCCGTTTCCGTGAAACGGTGAACTGCCCTATTTCAAGCTGCCTACTGGCTCGCCATTGGAGCCAGCTTGACCTTGATCACATCGCCCGGCAGCACGGGCGTGTCTTCCTTGACCGCAATCTCGCTCGTCTTGCCGTCGGCAGCGCGCAGCAGTGAATAGATCAGGGTGGGCTCTTCGTTGGTTGCGCTGGCGGCCACGGTGGCGGGATCGGTGGCCTGGGCCATCAATCCTTTCTGCATGTTGACCCTCAGCGCGGCCTCGTTCAGGTCGGCTTCGGTCTGCTGCCGGTCGGCGGCGAGGCTCGAGCTCAGCGTGTTCTGGGCATCGATGGCATCCTGCGTTGCCTTGCTGATCGCTTGCTTGGCGGTGAGGATGGCCGTTTCGTAGTCCAAGATCTTGCCCTGAAGGTCGGTGACGGACTGCTGCGAATCCAGCAGTCTTGCGTTGGCGACCAGGCCTTTCTGGGCCAGCGGACCGATGCTGGTGAGTTGCTGCTGCGCCAGATCGACCTGCTTCTGCTGGTTGACGATCTTCTTCTGCAGCGATTCGATCTCGGCCTGCAGAACCCCTTTCAGATCGCTGAGCGCCTCGAGCTTCAGCTTCAGCGCCTTCTGGTCAGCCGTGAGGATCGTCATCTCGTCCGCGACGATGGCCTGCAGTCTCGGATCGCCCTCCACCTCCTTCGGCACGTCGAAGCTCGACTTGCCCGCAAGGTCGGCATCGATGCGCGCGCGCTTGACGATCAGTCGAACGCGCTGATCGTCATATATGTCGAAATTGCCTTTGGCGGTGACCAGGTCCTTGCCGAGCTGCGGGCCGTAGTCGGCGCTTCGCCGGATGCCGCCGGCGATGCTGACCGCCTTCAGCACCGTAAGATCGGGCACATAGGGGTATTGGCCGGGGTTCTGCACCTCGCCCGAAATATAGAACGGCCGGAACTGCGCCATTTCGACCGATGCCTCGGGCCGGTCCGACAAAGCGAGCTTGTGCTGCAGCGCCTCGCCGATCGCCGCCGCGACTTCGGCCGTTGTCTTGCCGGATGCCGGCAGTTCGCCGACGAAAGGCACCGACAGCATTCCGGCCGGCCCGACCGTGTATACGCCATTGACCGCCGACCAGTCACGGAACGTGCCTTCGACGGTCTGCCACTCCGCGATACGGATGGTGAGCTTGTCTTGCGATCCGAGATGGTACTCGTCGGCAATGGCGATCCGGGGCAGGGCGAGCGACAGGGCCAGGCAGCTGGCCACGAGCCGCAAACGCCGCGAGCGGCCCGAATGCGGGCCGCTGCAAAAAACTTCGAACATGTCTATCTTCAACTGAACGTTCCGATCCGCTTTGGCCCCACCAGCCCGATGAGCCTGCGCCCGATGCCTGCCGGGAGAGATTCCCCGCGTGCGATCCGGTTCGCGACCGCTCAGTAGCAGCCGCGCGACATCCAGACAGCCGGAACTGTCTTGATGATGATGCGAATATCCTCAAAAAGTGACCAATTCTCGACATAGTGGCGATCGAACGCGACGCGGCTGTCATAGGAGACGTCGTTGCGGCCGCTGACCTGCCACAGGCCGGTCAGGCCGGGGCGGGACTTCAGGTAATACACGGCGGCGCTGCCATAGATCTCCAGTTCGTCGCGCACGACCGGACGCGGTCCGACAAGGCTCATGTCGCCCTGAAGGATGTTGATGACCTGCGGCAACTCATCGAGACTGAGTTTCCTCAGGACCGCGCCGACCCTGGTGACGCGCGGATCGTTCTTCAGCTTGCGGGTGGCTATCCATTCCGCCTTGGCTTCCGGATTGGCCGCCAGATAGGCGGCCAGCACCCTTTCACCGTCAGGGACCATGGTGCGGAACTTGAGACAAGGGAAAATCCGTCCGCCACGCCCGATTCGCCGGTGACCGTAGAAAATCGATCCGCCATCGGAGAATTTGACGAGCAGCGCTATCATCACGAACAGCGGGCTGAGCGCGATCAGGGCGGCCAGTGAACCGGCAATATCGAAACTGCGCTTGATAAGGCCGCCGATCGGCGGTGGAAAATCGACGCCAGCCTGCGAAAACTCCGCTGTGGCCGACTTGGCAACGTCCCTCATGCCAAAACTCCATGCGTTGACCGGATGGTTTACCGCACGATATCAAAAAAATGTTGCAGCGCAACACACAATTTCCCGTACCCTTGAAATAGTCACGTCATGAATTGACTAAATAATAAGCGAGCCCTGCACAAATTTCGGAATATTTAGCACATTTATGACAATAAATGGGCATAGCCGGAAAAATAGAGGCCCTTTTGGGGCAACTTCTGGGCGGCGCGTTCTTTATGCCCCTGAGCCGAGCCCGTTGGTGCTTTATCGTGACACGATATTCGAGGGTATTCATATAAAATACTATTCAATATTGTAGATTTTACTGAAAAGCACCGAAGTGCCGAAGTTGCACATAATCCCCCGTGTGCGTTGCAGCACGAGCGAGTCGAGCGCAAAAGCTCACCTAAAAATAAATTCGGTTGCCCTTGCGGCCATTTGCCCGCCTTAATAGAATTGCAAATTATACCTGTCAAAGTGGCGGCAGGTTGAAAGGCCGGAAGCAACCGGTCGGGAGCGGGCGACTTAACAAGCCCGCATGACAAGGGACGACGCTCGGGTGGGGCAATGATTTGATATACCCGGGCCGGTTTGTGGGCTGTTGGGTATGTCGCTTCCAAAATTCATCGTTGGGATGATTTTCGCTCTTGCGATCGTCGTTGGCTGGTCATGGCTGGGCGGCGCTTCAATAGGCACGACGCTGTTGCGCGTCATCATCTGTGCCGTGGTCATCCAGGCGGGCTACTTCGTGCTCGTCTATGCCATGGTCGTCAGAAGCGCGCCGACACCGGCCGACAGGACACGCGAGGCCGAAAGAAAGCTGAGTTCGGCCGAGGTGGCCGAGGGTGAAAAGCTGGGCGGCGCCGGGCGAAGCCTTCACTGACCAAGCCGGGCCGGCCTCAGGCAACGTCGGCGGGTTCGGACTCTGATTGTTCGCCCGAAAGCATCCGGGACAGCCGGCTTCCGGCTTTCGCCTTCAGCTGCCGATAGTGCCCGACTTCGACGATACGGCCGTTTTCCATCGCCACCACCCAGTCGGCGAAGGCGATCATCGATGGCCGGTGCGCGATGGTCAGGATCGTCATCGAGCCGCGCAGCCCGTCTATCGATTGCGCGATCAGCGCCTGGTTTTGCCAGTCGAGCGCGCTGGTCGCCTCATCGAGGATGAGCAGCGAGGGCTTGCGCAGCAAGGCGCGCGCCAGCGCGATCCGCTGGCGTTCGCCGCCCGACAACCGCACGCCGCGGTCGCCGACCACCGTTTCGAGCTTGAGGTCGAGCCGTTCGACGAATTCGGCCGCATGGGCCGATCGCAATGCGGCCCATAATTCATCGTCGCTTGCTTGCTGCGCGGCCAGGCGAAGGTTCGCCGCGATCGTGTCGTGCAAGAGAAACACGTCCTGTGGCACGTAGGCGACCTGGTCGCGCCAGCCCCGGCGATTGGCGGCGTCGATCTCGACGCCATCGACGAGGATCGTGCCGGCTGTCGGCTCGAGCAGGCCGAGCAGCATATCGGCGATCGTGCTCTTGCCTGATCCCGAAGGGCCGATAAGGGCGGTGACCTTGCCGGCCGGAAGGCCGAAGGTAATGTCGCTCACCACCGTCTTGGCGGTGCCGTCCTCATAGGCGAAGGAGACGCCGCGAATATTCAGTCCGAAATCGAGCGACAGCTTTCGAGCGTCCTCGATCCCGGCATGGCCAGGTTCCCGCTCGGCGTCGAAACGCATCTGCAGGCTGCGCATTGCGGCATAGGCGGGCAGGTTGATCAGGACCTGCTGCGCCTGCGTCTGCATGTCCATGAAGCGCGGCGCGATGCGCATGAAGACCAGCAGCAGCACCACGATCTCGGCCAGTGAGAGGTCGAAGCGAACCAGCGCCACATAGATGAACAGGCTCAAGCCGATCACGCTCGCCACCTGGAACAGGGCGGTGCCGGTCGAGCTGTTGCGTACATAGGCGATGTTGTCGGCCTTCATCCTTTCAAGTGTCGCCTGCAACTGCGCGAAATAGGTCGCCTCGACGTTCAGGCTCTTGGCCACCTTGATGCCGCCGAGGAATTCCGAGACCGTCCGGTACTGATCCTGACGGTTGGTGGTCAGGATCTGGCCAAAGGCGGTGGCCCGCGACCGGAATGGCCGCAGCGCGAGGAACATCAGGATGCCGATGATCACGGCGAACAGCGTCATGACCGGCGAAATGAATAGGGAGATCACGAGATAGCCGGCCAAAAGCACGGCGATCTGCACCAGCATCAGCAGCGAGAAGGCCGCGCCCTGGACGCGGTCTATGTCCCCGGTCAGAGCATGGTCGAGGTCGGAGCCGCGCATGCGCGTGAAGACGCCCCACCGTGCCTTGCCGATGCTTTCGAACAGGTTCATGCGCAGGCGGTTGATGAAGTCGAAGAGAAGCCTGGCCATGTAGACCGACTTGAAGCGGTTGAAGGCGGCCTGCAGCACGACCAGCGCGACCAGCATGCACAGCATCGTGGTCAGCTTCAGCGTGCCGTCCGGCACCAGCCAGCGCATGAAATCATTGTCGGGCAGCCGGATCGCGAAGTCCTGGCCGGAGCGCCCGACCAGCTGCAACAGCGGAACCAGCAACAGGATGGAGATGCCTTCGGTCAGGCTGCCCAGGATCAGGAAGAGCAGTGCCGTCCAGGCCCGCCGCCCGCCTATCTGGGCGATAACGCCGCCGAACCCGGCGATTTCCCGAAACAATGACGGGCGGAGGAACGATGATTTCGACATCTCCTGCTACCCCTGTCCGGCCATCAGGTCATGCTCGACGAGGCTCACGACCTCGCCGATCCTGTCGAGCCCCGTCGACACTTCGAGCCTGCACACGCCGACGCGATCGGCGAGCCGTGCGCAGTGCCCGAGATGCGCCGCAGCGAAATCGCCGACCAGGGCGGCTCGGCCGAAGCGCGTGACGTATGAAAATCTGATCACGGCCGGCAAAGCGGCGATGCCGGGCATGGGCGAGATCTCGGCCTTTTGGCCGCGCTCGAGAATGTAGATGCGGGTCGCCGGAACCCTGTCGCGCGAAAATGCCCCGTGCAAGCGGTGTTGGGCCTTGTTGATGGCCGGATGCACCGGCGGCCGTACTTGTGCCCCTTCGAGCGAAATCGTGGCCGCGGCATCGGCCGCCAGCTTGATTTGGGGAAAACCCGGCACGATCATCGGCTCGTCCGGATGGCTGAGATCGAGCGCCACGACATCATCGGTAAGCAGTTCGTGCCCGGCACGGATCATGGCGCTTGCCGTCGTCGATTTGCCGGCGCCCTTGTCGCCCATGAAGATGGCGCTTTTGCCGGCAATCGCGACCGCGCTGGCATGCAGCACGAGCAGGCCGCGCTGGTGCAGGATGAGCGCCATCACCGGTCCCAGCAGCGGGAACGCGATCAGCGCGTCGTCGATGCCGGGCGCCGGCTCGACCTCGATGCGGCAGGCGTCGCTGATCAGGAACGCGCCGACGGCGTGCCATGCCAGATATTGCCGATCCGGTTCGAAACGGAAAATGGTTGCGGCCTCGGGCGAAGGCTTCGGCATATCGATCGCGCCGACGCTGATCAGGACATCCGCCGCTGCCGGTTCGGCCGGCTCCAGCTCTGGCAAGGCCACCTCGGAAGCGATGGTCAGGCCGTAGGCCCGATAAAAACGGCGCTGTCCGCGCGGCCAGCCTTGCGCGTGCGGGCCGAGGACAAGCGGCTCGTTCAACGGCGTCATGCGGCACTCCCGGCGCGCTGCACCTGCCGCAGCCAGAGCGACAGCGACGCCGAGCGCCAGACATACTGGACATCGAGCGGCGCCGGCCGGTCGGGCCGGCTGAGCAGCCGGGCATAGGCAGCCTTCACGGCCGGCAGGTTGATATAGGGCTCGATGCGGCCGGCATCCGGGCCGAGCACCTGTTCCAGAAGGTCGCGGTGGTTGCGCAGCATGCCGTTGACGAGATTGCCGGTGAAATCGATCTTGTCGCGCCGCCACTGGACCGCCGCCGGCAGCACGCCTTGCATGGCGCGGCGCAGCACGTAGCGGCCAAAACCGCGGCTGAGCTTCTCCTTGCCCGGCAACCCCAGGCAGAACTCGACCAGCGGCTTGTCCCAGAAGGGATAACGAGGCTCGACCCCGAAATTGGCGGCGGCCTTGTCGAGGACTTCGAAAGCATGCGGCACATAGCCGTTGGAAACGATCCAGCGGTGGGTCAGCGCCTCGCTGGCGCTGACGTCGGGCGGCTTGTAGCCGGCTCGGTGAACCCGCTCGATAAGCTCGGTGCGGCCGGCAAGATCGGCATTGATCAGGTCGCGCCAGCTTCCGCCTTGCGAAGCCTGGGCCGGCTTTCGCAGCCTCTGGAGGAGCCGGTTCGCCCTGTGCCTGAGCCTGGCCACGCGCCAGGCGGGTCCGTAGATGGTCAGGAACTGGAAGTACATGCCGAGCATGCCGTCGCCATAGGTGTTGGAAGCGCTGCGGATCTCGCGCCACAGCTCCAGCCACCTGCCTGCATTGGCAAGCTCGTGCAGATGGCCGTGGCCCTGCGACACCACTTCGTCCCCGCCATGGCCGTCGAGAAGCACCTTGACGCCGTTGGCGCCCGCCGTCCTGTAGACGGTCCGGGTGAGCGTAAGGCCCGGCGCCAGGAACGTTCCTTCCTGCTCTTCCAGCACCCGTTCGAATTCCGCGAACGGCGCGTAGTTGCCGACCGGGATCAGCGTGCCATCGACGCGCTCTTGTTCCAGCACCGCGTCGATGAAGGGGGTTTCGTCCATCGCCGAGCCGCGTTCGAAAACCAGCGAAAAGGTGGGCAGCCTCGGCTTTCCCTCGGACAGGTTTTGCCGGCCCGCCACGCAGGCGATCGAGGAGGAGTCCAGGCCGCCGCTCAGCATGGCCCCGACCGCGGCGCTTCCGCGCATGCGGTTGCGCACGGACTGCGAGAAGAGGTGGGCGAATTCCTCGGCGGCGTCCGCGCGCATTGGCCGCGACGACGGCTCGATCTGCCAGTATCGCTGCAGCGTCACGCGCTGCCCCGTCACAGTGAGGCTATGGCGCGCCGGCAGGCGGAAAATATCGGTGTAAGGCGTCGCTTGCGGATCGTCCGGCAGCCCGGCCAGGAAACCCGAGATCTGATGTTCGCTGAGGCGGGCGCCGGCGCCGGTGACGCCAAGGATCGGGCCGATCTCGGAGGCAAAGAAAAAGCGCTGCCCGTCCGCGTGATAGTAGAACGGTTTGACGCCGAAATGATCGCGCGCGCAAAACAGCACCTGCCGCTCGGCATCCCAGATGGCGAAGGCGAAATCGCCTTGCAGGTGCACGGGACAGGCTTCGCCCCAGCGCAGATAGGCCCGCATCAGGAGCACAGCGTCGGCAGCCGATGCGTCGCGGACGCCGAGCCGTGCCATCAGCTCGTCGCGATTGTCCAGGCGGCAATCCGCGGTGACGGCCAGTTTGCCGCCCGCCATCGTCAGCGGGCCGGGGCCGGCTTCATCGGTCGTGTTGAGCCAGGCATGGCCGAGCGCGACAGCCTTGTCGGTCCACCATGAACTGCCGTCGCGGGCGCGATGACGCATGCGGGCCAGCATGCGCTGGATCTCGGCTGCGGGCTCCGGCGCCTCGTGCCCGTGCAGGATACCGGCCACGCCACTCATCGGTCATTGACCATAGTCGACGAGAGGGACGAACCTGTCTATCGAGCCGCCAAGGACGACATGGTTGCCGCTGATCAGCCATGCATGCGCCTTCAGCTGCTGGCCGGTGTCGCGCTCGATGCCGATGCGGATCTTCGAGGCATTGCCCTGGCGGGCGAGGATGTACTGGCCGGCGAGCGCCTGGGTGAGGCAGCTCGCGCGCGGCACCAGGCGGGCCGCAGCGGCAACGCCCCAGGCGACACGGCGCAGCTCTCCCGTGCTGGCGCATTCACGTGCCTCCAGCCGGGTGACGATGCCGCGAAGGCGGTTGTAGGAGAACAGGGTCAGCCCCAGCCGAACGGCCGCGACCACCAGCAGGCAGCGGCAGAGGAACAGCATTTCCGGGCCGCTCAGGGAGAGAGCCCGAAGCCGCCGCCGGTGCTTCGTCTGGCCGGGACTTTTCTCTGTCGCAGGTTCTTGCCGCAAAACCGTGACCCGCTTTTGCGGAACCTGCCTAGACAGGTTCCTCATGATGCAGCCTCGCAAGTCCGCTATCGGCCAGACCTTTCAACAGCGCGTCGACATCGGCCTTGCAGCGCTCGGCGTCGACATCATAGCGCGCGAGCACGGCACGGCGGATTTCAGCAACTGGTTTCGGCTCCTGGATCAACTCCCAGATGAACGTGCCTACCCCGTTGAGGCTGTAGTAGATGTTGGATTTCAGGTTGAGAAGCGCCAGGCCATTGCCGAATTCGCAGGCAACCGCTTCCTTGGTCGCACTTACGCGATCGTGGTCAGATGGGTTCCAGTTCATCCGAAAACCTCGTTTGCTACACACTGTCCGCAATGCGTGCCGACAATTCTGGCGATGAAGAAAGGCCGGGTCAGGCAATGAAGAGAAGCCGGGATTTTCACCCCGACTCCCTTTATGGTTCTTGGATTCCAGAGGCCCAACGTGTCCCTCCAGAATCAGGACAGGTTCAGGAGAACGTCAGGTCGCCAATCGGCGTGTGCGCAGGAAATGCTGCGTCGAGCGCCGTGTTGCCGCCACCGCCCTGAGTGATGGTTTCAATCGAACCATGAACCGTCAGGCTGGGCGTTTCGTACTCCTGCTTTTCAACATTCTGTTCCATTTTACACTCCATCAAGGACTGGAAACGGCCTGTCGATTGCCGGCGGCACTTTCATGCTGCGATGCAATAGCTGCATGGCAGCATTTATGAGTCAAGCCTGATTTACCGCGTATTAATCAATTATGGACCGCGCGCGCAGACACAGCCGTGAGTAACGATCTCAAGCTTTTGCCTTCATCGCCTCGACATCCCTGCATATGGGCCTAATGCACTAGGTCAGCATAAGAAATTGATTTGCATATATAAACTTTTTAGGCCCTGTCACTTCAAGGCATAGCGCCAATAATGCCGTAGCACCGGGTCTCCCGGTAAGGTTTGCTACGGAACGCCGAAAAAGCCACTGGTCCCTTGTGGTCCAGTGGTTCTCCTGACCGTTCTCCCGAGCCGGTTTCGATAAAGGTCGGTGGCTGGATTTTTGCGCTGCAAAAGGAAAAACTGGACGGCGCCAAGGTTTTTGGCGATGCTTTGCTTCGCACCTGCAGCATAGGCGTCGCGCCGATCGCTTCTGGAGAACCGTGCGCCCGATGGCCCTGACCGAACGTTCATATGAGCGACTGCGCGCCGCCGATTGCGCCAGCGAGATCGCCTATGTGCAGGCCTGTCTGCGGCTGTTCTTCGCGGCGCGATCCGGCGCCGCGCCCGGCGATGCCTCCGCCCTCTCTGTGGCCAATGTCACCGACATAGCCAGGTTGAACAAGGTCGCGACCTTTATCCTCAAGGTGCTGTCGAGCGCACCCGCGAACGGGCCGCCGGCCCAGCTCTCCCAATGGCTCGACGCCTACCGCCGGAAGACCGTTTCGATGAACGCGTCCTGCATCATGGATTCGATGGCGATCCAGGCGGCGCTGCGCGACAGGCAGATCGATTTCGTTTTCCTGAAAGGTCCCTTCCAGCAGCTTCTGCTTTACGACGATCATTTCATGAAGCCTTCGGGCGATGTCGACATATTGGTGGCGCCGGCCGGGTTTTTCAGGGCGCGCGAGGCGCTCCGCTCGATCGGATACGAGATTGCCGGCAAGTCGCGCTCCGTCTGGTGGGTCCGTTTCCTCGGCGAACAGCACATGATCCGCGGCGACGCGCCGACGCAATCCACTGTCGATCTGCATTATCGGCTCCAGCAACCCGGCTCGCCCAGCCCACGCGACGCGGATGGCTTCCTGCGGCGCAAACGGCAGGTCGAGATCACCGGCGTCGAGGTGCCGTTCATATCGGCGGCCGACACTCTGCTGTTATCCTGCATCAGCGTCGCCAAGGCGCTTTTCAACCGGGAACCCTGCGCCGGCTATGTCTGCGACGTGCGCGCCAGCGCCAACCGCCTGGACGCAGCCGAGCAGCAGCGCCTGCTCGACGCCGCCGCGGCGCAGGGGCTGGACGACACGCTGCTGCTTGGCCTGCGCGCCGCCGACGTGCTCCTCGGCGGCGCCGGCACGCTCCTGTCGCAGCGCGCCGCGCGGATGCTGTCGCGCATCGGCAATGAGGACCTGCTCAACATGGTCATCGCGCCGTGGCTGTCATCCCTGCGATGGCCGCAGCGGCGCACCGTGTTGTGGGAGTTGTGCGGTCGTGCGCCGGTCCGCTATCTGGCGGAAGCCGGCTGGGCGGCATCGGCCGACATCAGCCGCCGCATCTTCGAACGGCAGGGCAGCCCGTGACGGGAAGCCTGTCGGACGTCGAACACGTACAGGGCGAGGGCAGAACGGAACCTGTGCAAGAGGCAAATTCATGTCGATGACAAAATCAAAGGTCTGCGTGATCATCGCGGCCCGAAACGCGGCGCGAACAATCGCTGTCGCCATCGCGTCCGCGCTGCGCGAACCGGAAGTGGCCGAAGTCGTCGTCGTCGACGACGCCTCCACCGACGACACGGCCCACGTCGCCCGCGCCGCCGATGACGGCAGCGGCCGGCTCGCGGTGATCCGTCTCGACGTCAATCGCGGCCCCTCCTTCGCCCGCAACGCCGCCATCGCGGCCTCGCAATCGCCGTTCATCGCCATTCTGGACGCCGACGACTTCTTTCTCGCAGGCAGGTTTCACAATCTCTTTGCCGGCGCGGACTGGGATTTCGCGGCCGACAACATCATGCTCATCAGGGACGACGCCTTGAGCGATGTCACCCAGATCGTCGCACCGCAGTTCGCGGCCGAGCCGGAATTCCTCGACCTCCAGCGTTTCGTCGAAGGCAACATCTCCAGGCGCAACGTGCGCAGAGGCGAACTGGGGTTCCTCAAGCCGGTGATCAGCCGCGCTTTTCTCGACAGGCACGGCTTGCGCTATGACGAGAGCTTGCGTCTGGGCGAGGATTACGAGCTCTACGCGCGCGCGGTCGCCAGCGGCGCGCGTTTCAAGGTCATCCGCTCCTGCGGTTACGGCGCCATCGTGCGGGCCGACTCGCTGAGCGGCCGCCACAAGACGCAGGACCTGAAGCGTCTGGCCGACGCCGACCTGGCGCTGCTGGCGATCGACAGCCTGCCTGAGGGCTCCAAAGCGGTGCTGCGCCGCCACGAGCGCCACGTGCGCGACAAATACCGGCTGCGCAATTTCCTCGACGTCAAGGCAGAGCGGGGCCTGGCGTCGGCCGCGGCCTATGCCTTCGCAAGCCAATCCAACCTGGTTCCCATCGTCCAGGGCGTGGCGTCCGACAAGCTCGAGGCGCTGTTTCGCCGCGTCGGGTTCGCCTCCCGGCGTCAACATGTGCCGCCAATGCGTTTTCTCATGGCCGGCACCAGCACGGGCAAAGAGCCTTGAATGCGGGCGTCCGGCCGCGCTCTTGTCAGTGCATCGCGCAAACCATTTCGGGCGGATTTATGAGTTTACGAATTGGGTGGTTGCCTACGCGGCCCGGGGATGGCAGTCTATGTTGCGGTGCAGCAATTAAGATGGCCAATGAGCTGGCCTCCGATCGGGCTGCCCGATATTGAACCGGTAAGGGGCTCGGCCGACGGTCGGACCACCACAGGACTTTGAACGCATGGCCTCGATATTCGGCTTCAGATCAAGGAATCCGGCCCGCGACCGGCAGACCGACATTTCGCGCCTCGATCGCCTGGCGAAGCTGTTCGAGCAGATCGCGGCGGAGATCGAGGCGGAGCGAAACGGGCTGGAGAATCGCTACAAGGCGACGGCCGCCAACGCCGCCTTTCTGGTCGAGGCCATGGAGAACGGCTCGGCGTCTGCGCGCCGTTCCGCCGAGGTCGATGAACTGACGACCTCGATCTTGAATTGCGAGCGCCGCATCGCGGCGCTGTCGCGCCAGAACGGCATGGTCCGGGAGCTTCGTCGTTCGCTGGATATGGTTTTCGATGAGGATGGGTCGTCCGATGTGACGGCCAGCCAGAGGCTCGCCAAACCGGCAGGCGCCGGCAGAGGGTGAAGGCTGAACGGTGGATTTGGCGCGAGGCGGGAAAGCAGCTTGGGGAGGGGCTGACGAGAGAAAGAAAGCGCCGTTTGGCAACGGCTCGAATGGCTACTTTGGGTTGGGGATGCACAGCGCAAAGGTTGAGTTTCGTATGAATGCGGATCCGAGAACCACGTTCACCGTCGCAGTTCGCGGCATGTCGTCAACGCGCCAGGCCAGGCAAGCCCGCCCGGGTTCCACCGGACGCAGGGCTGCCCTGGTCGCGCTGGCCGCTCTCGCTGGCCTGTTCGCCGGGCCGGCGCCATCCTGGTCCCAGGATCTGAAGTCGGCGCCCTCATTCGTCGATGATTTCACCAGTTTCAACCGCCAGCGCTGGTATGTCTCCGATGGCTGGACGAATGGCGGCCATCAGAATTGCACCTGGGCGAAGGGGCAGGTCAGCCTAGCGGACGGTGTGCTGTCGCTGGGCTTCGAGAAGCAGAAGACGAAGGACCGCGACTACGCTTGCGGCGAAATCCAGACCAAGCAGCGCTTCGGCTATGGCACCTATGAGGCGCGCATGAAGACCGACACCGGCGCCGGCCTCAACGCGGCTTTCTTCTCCTATATCGGCCCGTCGGACAAGCAGCCCTGGGACGAGATCGACTTCGAGATCCTGACCAAGGACACGTCCAAGGTTCAGGTCAATGCCTACATCGCCGGCAAGGGCAAGAACGAGAAGCTGGTCGACGTGCCGGGCGGCACGGAAAAGGCCTTCAACGACTACGCCTTCGTCTGGCAGAAGGACAGTTTGCGCTGGTACGTCAACGGCCAGCTGGTGAACACCATCACCGATCCGGCAAAGCTGCCCAGCCATGCGCAGAAGATCTTCTTCAGCCTCTGGGGCAGCGATACGATGACCGGATGGTTGGGCGCATTCGCCGATCCGGGCCGCAGGCTTTCGTTGCAGATCGAGCGCGTCGCCTTCACCGCGCAGGGCGAACCCTGCCAGTTTCCGGAATCGCTGGCATGCAGCGTAAAGTAGAACCTATCGGGAAAGTCGATTTGAACCGGCCGGGCCGACCACGGTCCGCTGCCCTGGACAGGAACAAAACAGAATGAATTTGACGGTGTTTGGTATCGGCTATGTCGGTCTCGTGCAGGCTGCTGTGCTTGCCGAAGTGGGCCACCAGGTCGTCTGCGTCGACATCGACGCCAACAAGGTCGAGCGGCTCAATCAAGGTCTCGTCCCGATCTTCGAGCCGGGCCTCGAAAGCATCGTCAGGGAGAACCACGCCGCCGGCCGCATCAAGTTCACCACCGACGCGGCCGCCGCCGTCACGCATGGTGAAATCCAGATGATCGCGGTCGGCACGCCTCCCGGCGAGGATGGCTCGGCCGATCTCAAATACGTGCTGGCGGTCGCCGAGGCGATCGGCCGGGAAATGGATGCGCCCAAGATCGTCGTCGGCAAGTCGACCGTGCCGGTCGGCACCTGCGAGAAGATCAAGGCCAGGATCGCCGAAACGCTGAAGAAAAGAGGCCGCGAGGACCTGAGCTTCGACGTCGCTTCCAATCCGGAATTCCTCAAGGAAGGGTCGGCCGTCGCCGATTGCATGAGGCCGGACCGCATCATCGTCGGCACATCGAGCGAGGCCACCGAGGCGGTGATGCGCGAGCTCTACGCGCCCTTCAACCGCAACCACGAGAAGATGATCGTGATGGACGTGCGCAGCGCCGAATTCACCAAATACGCGGCCAATTGCATGCTCGCCACCAAGATCAGCTTCATGAACGAAATGGCGAACCTGGCCGAACAGCTCGGCGCCGACATCGAGGAGGTGCGCAAGGGTATCGGCAGCGATCCGCGCATCGGCTACCACTTCATCTACCCGGGCCTCGGCTATGGCGGCTCCTGCTTTCCCAAGGACGTGCGCGCCCTGATCAAGACCGCCGAAGGCGTCAAGTTCGACGCCAAGCTGCTGCGCGCCGTCGAGGAGCGCAACAACGAGCAGAAATCCGTGCTGTTCGACAAGGTGAACCGCTATTTCAAGGGCAACCTCAAGGGCAAGACCTTCGCGCTCTGGGGCCTGGCTTTCAAACCCAACACCGACGACATGCGCGAGGCGCCCGCCCGCACGCTGATGGAGGCACTCTGGAACGTCGGCGCGACCGTGCAGGCCTATGATCCCGAGGCGATGCAGGAATGCCAGGCCATCTACGGGCTGCGCGACGACCTGCTTCTGTGCGGCACCAAGGAAGCGGCGCTGCGCGGCGCCGATGCGCTGCTGATCGCCACCGAGTGGAAGAGTTTTCGCGCGCCGTCCTTCGACGCGCTGAAAGACGCGCTGACCACGCCGATCATCTTCGACGGCCGCAACCTCTATGATCCCAAGGTCATCGCCCGCCATGGCATCGAATATCACTCGATCGGCAGGATCGCGGCATGAGGGCGGGTTTGGACAATCCAATGTGGGATCGCCGCGATCGGCCGGTGCGATGGCCATGACGAACGCGAAAGACCCGGAAAGGAGTTGCGGCTGATGGTGCTGGACGTAAAGCCGGAGCAGATCACGAAGGACCACTTTGACGTTGTTGCGATCGGTTCCGGTTTCGGTTCGGCCTTCTTCCTGCACGAATTCACGAAGCGGCGCAAGGCGCGTATCCTGCTCCTGGAATGGGGCCGCCACAACACGCATGAATGGCAGCTCAAGCAGAACGTCAACACCGACATCGAGGACGAGTCGACCTACAAGACCAATTCCGACAAGCCCTGGAACTACACGATCGGGCTGGGCGGCGGCACCAACTGCTGGTTCGCGCAGACGCCGAGGTTCCATCCCAACGACTTCAGGCTGAAAAGCACTTACGGCATCGGCAATGACTGGCCGATCGGCTATGACGACGTCGAGCCGTTCTATTGCGACGCCGAAGACATCATGTCGATCTCGGGCGATCCCGACATGGCGGCGATGCTGCCGCGCTCGAAGCCCTTTCCGCAGCCGCCGCACCGCATGTCGACGCCCGACCGGATGATGAAGGCGGCGCAGCCCGGCCAGCATTTCGTCATGCCGACCGCGCGCGCCCGCGTGCCGACCGCGCAGCGCACCTCGTGCTGCGCCAACCTCAGATGCTGGCTCTGCCCGGTCGATGCCAAATTCACCGCCAATAACGGCCTGATGCATGTCTTCGAACATCCCGACGTGTCGGTCTGCCTCGGTTCGGAAGTGCGCCGGCTCGACCATGTCGGCGGGACCGTCCGCTCGGTCACCTTCGTCCACGCCGGCAAGGAATATCAGGTCAGCGGCGACCTCTTCGTCCTCGGCGCCAATGCCATCCAGAGCGCGGCGATCATGCTGCGCTCCGGCCTGGGAGGCGAATTCGTCGGCCGCGGCCTGCATGAATCCTATGGCTGGAATTTCGAGGTCTACCTCGACGGTGTCGACAATTTCGACGGCAGCACCATCACCACCGGCTTGAATTTCGGCCTCTATGACGGTCCGCACCGGTCCGAGCACGCCGCGGCGCTGGTCTATTTCGAGAACCGCTGGCAACACGGCATGCGCGCCGAGAAGGGGCGGTTGCGCCAGGCGCTGCCGCTTGTCGTGGTGACCGAGAACCTGCTCGACCATGAGAATTTCGTCACGCTCGACGAGAACGACAACGCCTTCGTCAGCTTCAAGGCGCCGTCGGACTACGCGGTCAAGGGCATGGCGCGGGCGCTGGAGAAACTGCCCGGGCTGCTCGCCCCGCTGCCGGTCGAACAGCTTTTCGATCGCGGCATCCGGCCAACCGAATCGCATGTCCAGGGTACGCTCCGGATGGGAACGGGCCCGGCCGATTCGGTGGTCGACAGCGGCATGATTCATCACCAGCTCAGGAACCTGGTCGTGGTCGGCACCAGCACATATCCGAGCTGTTCATGCGCCAATCCGAGCCTGACCGCGGCAGCGCTGTCCCTGCGGGCGGCGAGCCGGATGGCGTGAGAGGAGCAAACCAGATGATAGAGATCTCGCGACGCTCCGCACTGGCCGTCATGGCGGGCGGGGTGGTATCGACCGGCATTGCCTACGCGGCAGTGTCCTCGTTTTCGGATGAGGATCTGGTGCGCGTCACGCTCGAGAAATATTTCGGCAAGCTCAACATGCGCATCGAGCATTTGCAGCAGTTCGTCCTGGCGTTCCGCGACAGGAACCCATGGATATTCCCGAGCAAGAAACTCAGCGACGCCGTCACCTTGCTCGAGGAGACAAGGCTGGGCAAAGCCCGCGCCTTGCTGCCGGAGCAGAAGAAGCAGGACCTGCTGCATTTCGACCGCTGGCTGATCGCCGAATTCCACATGCTGACCGACTACGCCTGGCGCAGTTCGCCGGGCGATCCGATCCGGTTCACCGGATGGCAGCCATGCACCAATCCGTTCGCCAATCTCGAGCAACAGAGTGCCTGAGGCGGTGCCGGAGCAAGCTCTCGGGCCACATTGAACGAAACGCGAAAGAACCAGGAGCCAGGACCATGAAAGTTCTTTTTGCAGGCGGCAACGGATACACGCCCGAATTCAGCGGCGGCGTCCAGTCGAGCACCCATCATCTGGCCGAGCAGTTGATCGAGCACGGCCATGAGGCGGCCGTACTGGCCGCCCTGTTCGGCGACGGTGTCTTCGGCTTCAAGGCGCGCGCCAAGATGAAGCTGCTGCGTCAGCCGGCGGTCATCGACAGTTTTCCCGGTTATCCGGTGGTGCGGGCCTGGTTCCCGTGGAAGGCGGCCGACTTTGCCGTCCGCAGATTGAAGCCGGACGTGGCCGTCGTCCAGTGCCACAAGTCGGTTCCGGTGGGCAAGGCGCTCCAGGCCGAAGGGGTGCCGCTGGTCGTCTATCTCAGGAACGTCGAGTTCCATGAACTGGGCGGCGATCTGCGCGAGCTGCATTCGGCGCTCTACATCGCCAATTCGCAATTCACCGCGCGCGCCTACAAACAGAAGTTCGGCATCGATGCGGCGGTGCTGCCGCCGACCATCAATGCCGCCCTCTACAGCACGCCGACCACGGGCCAGTTCGTCACCTTGATCAATCCGTACGAGGAGAAAGGCTTCGAGCTCGCCGTGCGCATCGCCGGCGCCTGCCCCGAGATTCCGTTCCTGTTCGTGGAGAGCTGGAAGCTTGCCGACGATCATCGCGCCCGCATCGAGCAAACCATCGCCCCGTTCTCCAACATCAGGCTGGAGAACCGCACCGGCGACATGAAGACCGTCTATGGCCGGACCAGGATCCTGCTGGCGCCCAGCAAATGGGAAGAGGCCTGGGGCCGTGTGGCCTCGGAAGCCCATTGCAGCGGCATTCCCGTCATCGGCTCGCGGCGCGGCGGCCTGCCCGAAGCGATCGGCCCGGGCGGCGTGGTGCTGGATTACGATGCGCCGCTCGCCGACTGGATCGCGGCCGTCAGGCTGCTGTGGAACGACCGCCAGGAATATGACCGGCTCTCGGCCACGGCGCGCAGCTTCTCCGAGCGTCCGGAGCTCGATCCGGACCGCCAGTTCCTCACCTTCTTTTCCATATTGGACAAGGCCACACAGCGGCGTTCGCGACAAGCGGCGTAGCCAAGGCTCAGGCTGGCACCGGCCCCGGCAGCCCTGTAATAGGAATTTTTTCTTGACAGGGTGAAGGCAGCTATGGTAGATTTTTGGTCATGGTGCTGAGTTGCGCCGGAAACCCGCCGCACAGGCGGGTTTTTCGTTTGATGCTTCTCGACCGGCGCGCCGGCGAACACTCCGAAGGAACCCGTTAATCTGGACTCGAAGCCTTGGCGGATCAGGCCAGGCGCTTGACCCGGCTTTTCAGCGTCTCGTAGCCGCGGGCGCCGAGCAGGGCGCGGGCAAGGGCCTTGGCGGCGCCCTTGCGGCCTTCCTGTGACTTGGCCTGTCGCAACCTGGCCGGCAGGTTGCGCGCCGCCTGGCCGAGCGCCGGGAGCGACAGCGCGTTGGGAAAGCTGACCATGTGCGTTTCGACGCACAGCACCGGTTTGCCCGACAGCTCGGTGATCCTCAGCGCCTGCTCGTGCTCGCTCTCGATGAACAGGATGGCATCGGATTTGCGGTAGAATTCGGCCTTGAAACTGCCATGCGCGCCAAGCCGCTGGCGCTCCGCCTTGCTCGGCAGGTCGAGCATGATCAGATGATCGTACTTGATCTCGTGCTTGGCCAGCCATGCCTCGGTCAGCGCGCGGTATTTCTCCAGCCGGCTGGTCACCAGCCAGCCGATCTTGCGGGTCGCTGTATGGAGCGGCCGCGCTTCGCTAAGGAATTTCTCGTAGGCCGGACCATCGTCGTTTTCCGCCTCGGTCGGATCGAGGCACAGCACCCCGTCTATGTCGACGCAGCATTGCGCCAGGAATTTGTGATGCATGAAGTTCCACTGGAACATGCGCGGATGCGGCACGACCTCGAAGACGACATCGGTCTCGGCATGCTGCGGCTCAAGCCCGAACACGGCGGCAAAGATGTAGTCGGCCTCGATGCCGGCACCCTCTATGCGGGCGCGGGCGTCGCGCATGGCGTTGCCGCCGGAGACGCTGTCGTCGATCACCAGCACCTTGCGCATTTCCGCGACCTTGCGGTCGAGCACCGCACGGCGCTTGGTGATGCCCGATGTGTAGACGCGACCCTCGAGGAAGGAGTCCAGGTCGGTCATCGGTATGTTCGCCGCGAGGCTGACCAGCGTCGCTGCCAGCACCCCGCTTCTGGGGACGCCGACCACCAGGTCGATGTCGCGCGGCAACCGGTGAAGGTTGCTCACGATCGCGTCGTTCATGTCTGAGATCGATCGGTAATGCATGGATCAGGCCTGCTCGGGTGAACGGTAAGGGTCGAAAGCGCCGAAATTATTGCGCCTCGCGCGGTGCTGCCGCCGGCGGCCGTGCCGGCAGCATTTTCAAGGCCTCGCGCAAGGCTTCACGGCCGGCTGCGAAGGCCAGCGCGATGACGATGGTGATGAGATAGGCAAGGATGGCGCCGCTGGCCAAGGCAATGACAGGCTGCTGCGGCAGCAGCGGCTTGACCAACCAGACCGCCGCCAGCGCCAGATGCGCGCCGAGCACGAACGGCGTCGCGGCGCGAAGAACGTGGCTTGCCCGCAACGGCCCGCTCCTGCCGACATAGAGCCACAGGAAAGGCGTGCGCAGATATTCGCTGACGGCATAGGCGATCGCCACGCCGAGCGCGCCATAAGGCAAGCCCAGC
This sequence comes from Mesorhizobium sp. BR1-1-13, assembly GCF_020165515.1. Classification (NCBI taxonomy): domain Bacteria; kingdom Pseudomonadati; phylum Pseudomonadota; class Alphaproteobacteria; order Hyphomicrobiales; family Phyllobacteriaceae; genus Mesorhizobium; species Mesorhizobium sp. BR1-1-13. The sequence goes on along the minus strand of NZ_JAIUIH010000011.1, from coordinate 95,715 downwards.
ACGAAAGCGAGCACCGACGTCACCGCCGTGATGATGCCCCAGCGCATGAAGTCGCCGGAACGGCCCTGGCTGACGAACAGCCATCCGGCCGGATTGTTGAGCGGCTGCAGCAGCCCGGCGAAGCCAAGCGCCAAGAAAATGCCGGCGCTCGCGCGCCACTGCTCGCCGAGCACGAAGGGGATGAGTATGTCCGACATGGCGGTGGCGAAAGCGACGCCGGGGAGCGCCACCAGCAGGATCAGCGGCATGACGCGAAGATAGGCGCTGCGGTAGCGGTCGGGCTCGTCCTTCAGCCTGGAAAGAGCCGGCACCATCACCTTCGACAGCGGGTTCGTGATCTGGCTCAGCGGGAACAGGAGCAGCTTGTAGGCACGGTCATAGAGGCCGAGCTGCGCCTCGCCCCAGTATTTTCCGATCAGCACGTTGTCGAGATTGCGGGCGAAGAAGTTGGCGAAGTTGAAGCCGGTTATGCCGGCGCCGAAATTGATCAGCTCGCTGATTCCGGCGACCTTGCGCGGCAGGCTGGGCCGCCAGCGCGAACTGGCCCAGTAGCACAGCGTCGGCAGCACGGCTCCGGTCAACGTGCCGGCGAAAAGTGCCCAGTAGGAGCGGTCGATGAAGGTCCAGGCGATCGACACGGCAAGACCGGCCACGGCGCCTGCGACATCGATGACGGCCAGGCGGCCGAACTGCATGCGGCGGGTCAGCAGCGCCAGATGCTGCGCACCGAGGCCGTAGGCCATGATCTGCAGCCCCAGCGCCGCCACCAGGCCAGCCACGCGCGGTTCGCCGTAGAAGGCGGCGACCAGTGGTGCCGCGCCGGCAAGCACGCAGGCCAGGATCGCGCTGACGGCGACATTGATCCAGAACAGGTAGTTCACCTCGTCGTGCCGTATGCCCGATTTCTGGATGGTCGCCTGGGTGAGGCCGAAATCCTGGAACAGCGCGATGAAGGCCAGCACCGGCGCGCACATCGCCACGACGCCAAAATCCTGCGGCAACAGGAGACGCGACAGCACGATGACGGAAATGATCTGCGTGGCGACCCGCACGGACTGCGACAAGGCCGTCACGACCGCGCCACGCCCGACCGATTTGCGCAGCGAGCCTTCTGGCGGATCGAATGGATTGGCTTCCAAATTCAGGATTCCTGATTCTTGTGCAGGTTCCGACCAGGAACCCTGCAACCGCCGCCGCGGCCAAATTACGGCATTTATTTTGCAGTGCAACAAAAAACGTGGATTTTGCTACGCTGCACCAAAAATGTTGCGATGCAGCAAGACCTGTACTAGGTTCCCCGTGGGTGGGCCAACAGCGGTCGAGTTTTCATGCTGAATGTCTTGTACCTTGTGCATGACGTTTCCGACCCGGCAGTGCGCCGGCGGATTACAATGCTCAGGGCAGGTGGCGCCCAGGTCACGCTCGCAGGCTTCCGTCGCACGGCAAATCCCATTGCCGACGTCGAGGGATTGCGGCCGCTGGATCTCGGCGCGACGCGTGACGGGCGATTCGCCCAGCGTCTGACGGCAGTCGCCAAAGTGGCGGTTTCGATCGGCACCAGGCTCCGCGGCATGCCGAGGCCCGATCTCATCATCGCGCGCAATCTGGAAATGCTGGCGCTCGCCCGCCGCGCCAACACGGCATTCGGCGCCGCGGTGCCGATCGTCTATGAATGCCTCGACATCCATCGCCTGATGCTCCGCAGCGATGCGGTCGGCAAGGCGCTGCGCGCCACGGAACGTTACCTTGCCAGGGACGTAAAGCTGCTGGTGACCAGTTCGCCCGCATTCACCGCCAATTATTTCGAGCCGTTCGGCCAGGTGGCGGCGCCGGTCGAACTGGTCGAAAACAAATATTTCGAGGCAGCGGCGATCCTGCCGGCCGAGCATGAGATGGCCGAGGCGCCTGTCGCACCACCCTGGCGCATCGGCTGGTTCGGGGCATTGCGCTGCCGCCGCTCGCTCGAACTCCTGGCCGATTTCTCGCGCCGCGCCGACGGCCGGTTCGAGATCGTGCTGCGCGGCCGCCCGGCATTGACCGAATTCCCGGATTTCCACGCCTTCGTCGAGGCGGAGCCCTGGCTTTCGTTTCGCGGACCCTACCGCAACCCGGAGGACATGGCGGCGATCTACCGGGACGTGCATTTCTCCTGGGCGATCGATTTCTTCGAGGCAGGCCAGAATTCCGAATGGCTGCTGCCCAACCGTCTCTATGAAGGCTGCCGTTTCGGCGCGGTGCCGATCTCTATGGCCAATACGGAAACCGGGCGGTTCCTCGGCCGGCAGGGCATCGGCATTCTGTTGCCCGAAGCCTCACCCGACGCACTCCAGGCCGCCATCGGCAAGATGGAGGAACGCCGCTTCGCCACGTTGAAGGAGCGCGTTCTGTCGCGCAACCCCAAGATATGGAGCTATGATCGCAGCGATTGCCGGGCGCTGGTCGAGAAGCTTCGCAGCCTGGCGGCCATACGCGAACCCTTCGCGGCCGAGGCCTTGGCATAGGATGGAGATCGCCCGATGATGCATGCGCTCCCCTCCAGCCTGATCGTGATTCCCTGCCTCAACGAGGCAGCCCATATCGGTGTGCTGCTCGACCAGCTCAGCCCCGCGGCGGCGAGGCTCGGCGCCAGGATCGTCGTTGCCGATGGCGGCAGCACCGATGGTACCCCGGCCATTGTCGGCGAACGCGCGAAAGAGGATCCCCGCATCATCCTGCTCCACAACGAAAAGCGCATCCAGAGCGCGGCGATCAATCTTGCCGTCGCCAGATTCGGCGATGGTGCCGAATATCTCATCCGCATCGATGCCCATGGCGGCTACCCCGCCGACTATTGCGACCGGCTGGTCGAGGACGCGCTGGCCACGGGCGCCGATTCGGTCGTGGTTTCCATGCTGACCAGCGGCAGCGGCACCGTACAGAAGGCGGCCGCGGCGGCGCAGAACTCAAAGCTCGGCACCGGCGGTTCCAAGCACCGGCATCTGTCCGCCGGAGAATGGGTCGATCACGGCCATCATGCGCTGATGCGGATTTCTGCCTTCCAGGCCGTCGGCGGCTATGACGAGACGTTCAGCCATAATGAGGACGCCGAGCTCGACTACCGGCTGAGGCAGGCCGGCTACAGGATCTGGATGAGCGGCAGGACGCAGATGGTCTACTATCCGCGCGCGTCGCTCAGCGGCCTCTATTTCCAGTATCTCGGCTACGGCCGCGGTCGCGCCAAGAATGTCCTGAAGCACCGCGTCATCCCGAAGGTCCGGCAGATGGTGCCGCTGCTGGTGTTCCCGGTGGTGGTGCTCGCGGCCTTTTCCTTCGTGCACTGGCTGGCGGCGATGCCGCTTTTGATTTGGGCGTCGGTGTGCCTCGGCTATGGCCTGTGGACGGCGGTAAGCCAACGCAATGCCGACATCGCGCTTGCCGGCGTCTCGGCGATGGTCATGCATTTCGGCTGGTCCGTCGGTTTCTGGCTGCAGCTTCTCGGCCTCGGTGCACGACGCGGGGTCGCGTGATGGCGGCTGCAGGCAAGAACCGCCGCATCGACATCGGCGTGTGCACGTTCCGCCGGCCGGAACTGGCCGACACGCTGCGCTCGCTCGATGCCATGGACAGGCCGGCCGGTTTCGATGTCCGTGTCATCGTCGCCGATAATGACGACACGCCGAGCGCCAGGGATCTGGTGACGGCGCTGGCGCGGGAACTGACGCTGCCGATCAGCTATCACCACTGCCCGGCGCGCAACATCTCGATCGCCCGCAACGCCTGCCTTGACGCCAGCACGTCGGATTTCGTCGCCTTCATCGACGACGACGAGACGGCTTCGCCACGCTGGCTTGCCGAGCTCGTCGCAACAGCCCAGGCAAGTGGCGCCGCCGCCGTGCTGGGCCCGGTCAAGGCGCGCTATGGCGCCGATGCGCCGGACTGGATGCGGCGTGGCGATTTCCATTCGACCTTGCCGGTATGGGTGCGCGGCGAAATCCGCACCGGCTACACCTGCAACGTGCTGCTCGACATGGGTTCGGACAGCCTGCGCGGGCGCCGCTTCAGCCTGGCGCGTGGCCAGACCGGCGGCGAGGACACCGAGTTCTTCGACCAGATGCACAAGACAGGCGGCACGATCGCCTTTTCTCCGGAGGCTTGGGTGGACGAGGTCGTGCCGCGGACCAGGGCCGCGTTCGACTGGCTTGGCCGCCGCCGCTTCCGCGTCGGGCAGACGCATGGCCATCTCCTCGGGCGCAATGCGAGCGGCATTGGCCTGCTCAAACAGGTCGGCATTGCCTCAGCAAAGGCAGCCTATTGCTTCGCCGCGGCGTTTCCCTTCCTTGCCAGCCCCGTGCGGCGGAACCGCAGCGTGCTGCGCGGCATTATGCATGTCGGCGTGGTCAGCGGCCTTGTCGGCATCCGCGAGATCCGTCTCTACGGCCAGCCCTCGCCACAGCAAGGAGGCAAGCGTGCAGCCTGACGTCAGCTTCGTCCCGGACGTTTCCTTCGTCATCGCAGCCTACAACGCCGAGGCGACCCTCGACCGGGCGATCGCCAGCGCCATCGCGCAAAAGGGTGTCAGCGTCGAGGTCGTCGTCGTCGACGACAAGTCGCGCGACGCGACGCTCGACGTGGCAAGGGCCTATCCGCAGGATATCGTGCGCGTCGTGGCGCTTGCGCAGAACAGGGGGCCCGGCGGCGCCAGGAATGCCGGGCTCGAGGTTGCCCGAGGCCGCTGGGTCGCGGTCCTCGATTCCGACGACGCGGTCTATCCCGGCCGCATCGCCGCCATGATCGCGCGGGCTGAAAGGGCGGGCGCGCAAATCGCCGTCGACAACCTCCAGGTCGTCCGCGAGGACGGCGTGATCGAGGATGCGATGTTCCCGACACGTTATCTGGAGGAATTGGGCGAGATCTCGCTGGCCAGCTATATCGCCGGCAACGTCGTCTTCGAATCGAAGTTCAATCTCGGCTATCTCAAACCAATCTTCGAGCGCCGCTTCCTGGAAGAAAACGGACTTCGCTACGACGAGGACCTGGTCATCGGCGAGGATTACATATTCCTGGCCAACGCTCTGGCCAGGGGCGGCAGGTGCGTGGTCGAGCCTGACATCGGCTATGCCTATCACATCCGCAGCGGCTCCATTTCGCGCGTGCTCGAGCCTCATCATGTCGAGGCGATGCGCAAGGCCGATGCAATTTTCGCTCAAAGCCATCAGATGGACGCAGCCGCGCAAGCGGCCTTCGCCAGGCGCAGCCGCAGCCTGCGCAAGGCAGCCTCGTTCCTGTCGATGGTCCAGCACATCAAGGCGCGGTCCCCGCTCAAGGCGATCCGGACGGCGCTCAGCGATCCGGCGGCGGTCAGGCATATGGGCATGCCGATCGCCGTGCGGTTGCGACGAGTAGCGGCACAATTTGCCGTAGGGGCGGGGAGGTGAAGATGCAGGCACATGGAGGGATTTTCCTGGCCTGCGAATGGACTGAAGTCGATCTCCTCAGAAGGAATTTGCGATGAAGAAAATCAGGAAGGCCGTGATACCGGTGGCGGGGCTTGGAACGCGGTTCCTGCCGGCGACCAAGTCGATGCCGAAGGAAATGCTCCCCGTCGTCGACCGGCCGGTCGTGCAATACGCCGTCGATGAGGCCTTCGAGGCCGGCATCGAGCACATCGTGTTCGTGACCGGCCGCAACAAGGCGGTCATCGAGGATTATTTCGACCTGCATCCGGAATTAATCGGAACGCTGGAGCAGAGCGGCAAGAAGGCGCAGTTGCAGTCGCTGGAAAGCCTGCTGCCGGTGGCCGGCGCCACCAGCTTCATCCGCCAGCAATCCCCGCAGGGCCTTGGCCACGCCGTCTGGTGCGCGCGCGAGGTCATCGGCAACGAGCCCTTCGCCTTGCTTTTGCCTGACATGGTCTCGTTCGGGGGCCGCGGCTGCCTGGCCGAGGTCACCGACCTCTATGCCGAAACCGGCGGCAACGTCATTGCGGTCGAGCGCTGTGACCCGACCGAGACCAACAAATACGGCATTGTCGGCCGCGGCGCCGATATTGGCGGCGGTTTCGAGGTGACGGCGATGGTCGAGAAGCCGGCGCCGGCCAATGCGCCGTCGAATTTCTACATCAACGGCCGCTATATCCTGCAGCCCGAGATCTTCGCCCTGCTCGGCAACCAGCAGCGCGGCGCCGGCAACGAGATCCAGCTGACCGACGCCATGGTCCGCCTGGCGCAGGAGCAGTCCTTCTTTGCCCAGCCTTTCAAGGGCCGCATGTTCGACTGCGGCTCGAAGGAGGGCTTCATCCAGGCCAATATCGCCTTCGCCTTGGCGCGCGACGACATGAAGGGTCCGGTTTTCGAGATGCTCCAGGAGTTCGTCCGGTCGCATGAACGACAGGAAGAAGCCGCATAATGCCCATGTTTCGGGAGCATTGTCAGACGGCTGACGGTGCGATGCGCGGAAGGCCCGGTGGCGTCCGGCATGGAACTTGCGTTGCTTTTTGGCAATGCTCCCGATCTTCGAAGTGCCTGGGAGCCAAGGCATGATCCCGGAAAGCGTAAGGCGGTTTTCGGAAAAGATCATGTTCAAACAGTGAGATAGAGCCCATCCCGATGATTGGGATGGACGGGCTCTGGAATTGGACCGAAGATGAACTATGCCAACTTTCCTCTCGACAAGAGGATGCCATTGCCGAATTCGGAAGCAGGAGACGGCGAAGACTTCATCGATGTCGAGCGGCTGCTTGGCATGGCAGCGCGGCAGGCCAAGGTGGTTGTCCTGGGCGCGGTCATTGGTCTTGTTTTGGGCCTGCTCTATCTGCAGACCACGCCGCCCAAATACCAGTCGGTCTCGAGCGTGCTGATCGATGAGGGACTGAACAAGATCGTCGACGACATTTCGGCGGCGTCGACGACCATGCAGACCGATTCGGCCATCCTGAGCCAGATTGAAATCCTGACCTCGACGCGGCTTGCCGCCGTGGTCGTCGACAAGCTGAAGCTCGACCGCAACGACGCGTTCATGAACCCGCCCCAGTCGGCGCTCGCCCAGGGCATCGGCCTGATCCGCGGCCTGATCCAGTATGTTCGCCCCAGTCCTCCCATGCCGGGCGTCGGCGACGTCACCAAGCTCGACCCCGCCACCCGCGATGCGCTGATCGCGACCTCACGTCGCGACTACGCGATCCTCAAATTGCAGAACGAGGTGCAGGCGGAGCGCATCGGGCGAAGCTATGTCATCGCGCTCGGCTACCAGGCGACGGACCCGGCACTGGCGACCGCGATTACCAAGGCCTATGCCGATGCCTATCTCGCCGACCAGCTCGACGCCTCCTTCGATGCCACCGAGCGCGCCGCGGTCTGGCTGCAGGGCCGGCTGACGGAACTGCGCGAAAGCTCGCAGGCGGCATCGTTAGCGGTCGAGAAATTCAGGGCCGAGCACGGACTGTCCGCCAACAGCGACGGCCAGCTGATGAGCGCCAAGCAGCTTGCCGACCTCAACGCCCAGCTTATCGTTGCGCAGGCCGATACGGCCCGGGCCAGCGCCCGCTACCAGCAGTACAAGTCCATCGTCGAAAGCGGCTCGGAGAACGCCTTCAAGGATGCCGCCATATCGAGCGACCAGCCGAGCAGCTCGGTCATCGCGGCGCTCAAGACGCGCTATCTCGCCGTCGCCAAGCGGCAGCAGGATGTCGAGGCCAATTTCGGGCCGCAGCATCCGCAGGCGGTGGCGCTCGCCAAGGAGAAGGCCGACATATCGGCGCAGATATTCGGCGAGCTGAAGCAACTGACCGAAAGCTATCGCAACGAATATGAAGTGGCGCTGGCGCGCGAGACCGCGCTCAGGGCCAATGTCGCCGCGGCGCAAGGCAAGAGCGCCATCGACAACCAGTCGCAGGTCAAGCTGCGTGAACTCGACCAGAAGGCGACGGCGCTCTCCACGCTCTACCAGACATTCCTCGGCCGCTACGAGGAAGCCGCCCAGCAGCAATCCTTCCCGGTCGGCAAGATCCGCATCATCTCGGATGCATCGATGCCGCTCAGCGCCTCCAGCCCGCGCACGATGGTGGTGCTGGCGCTCTCGCTTGTGCTGGGCACGTTGATGGGTGCGGGGTTCGGCGGCCTCAACGAATTCAACGAACGTTTCTTCAGGACCGGCGAGGATGTCCGCGACCGCGTCGGCCTCAAATTCCTCGGTTACCTGCCTGTCATCGGCGGCAAGACCGCCAGGGAGGAAAAGCCGGCCGACCCGGATCTCAAAACCGCCAAAACGCCGGCCGCCGTCGAAAAGCGCGCGCGCATGCGCGTCAGCGTCGATGCTCCGGCGTCGATGTTCTCCGAGACGCTGCGCAGCGCAAAGATCGCCTTCGACGTCGTCATGGAAGGGCAAGGCAGCCGCGTCATCGGTGTCATCTCGGTCCTTCCCGGCGAAGGCAAGTCGACGGTCGCGGCCAATCTGGCCGGACTGCTCGCCGCCAATGGGGCCAGGACGCTGCTGATCGACGGCGACCTGCGCAATCCGGGCTTGAGCCGCAGCCTCGGCATGGAGGCCGAGCAGGGACTGATGGAAGCGGTGGTGAGCGGCCAGACCTGGCAGTCGGTCGGCAAGATCGACCGGCAGACCAAGCTGGCGATCATTCCGGCCGTGCTGCGCGGCAATTTCTCGCATACCAGCGAGCTTCTCTCCTCGGCCGGCATGCGGCGCTTCATCGACAACGCCAAGGAGACGTTCGAATACATCGTCGTCGATCTGCCGCCGCTGGGGCCGGTAGTCGACGCCAAGGCCTTCGCGCCGCTTGTCGACGGCTTCGTGCTGGTCACCGAATGGGGCCGCACGCCGCGCGCGATGGTGAGGTCGATGCTCGAATCCGAACCCTATGTCGCCAACAAGATCGTCGGCGCGGTGCTGAACAAGGTCGATCTCAAGAAGCTCGCCAAATACGGCTCGTTCGGAGCGTCTGAAAAATTCTTCGGCCAGTACTCGAGCTATTATCTCGACAAGACCGAAGTGCGCAGCAAGACAACCGTCTGACATCGGCCGTGGCGATTTCCGTGCCTGAGTGACGAGGCAGGTCATCGCCCATGCGGCCGCGGCGGGCTACAGTGGGGGTCTAAACCCGGGCATTCATTCGGCAGGCAGTGTCAGCCTGCGCGGCCAATAGCGGCTGGCCACCAAAAGGCTGAGATGGACGACAACTATTCCGAGGATGCCTGCCAAAGCCTTCAGCGAGCCGTCTGAAAGGCGCGCATGGCGACCGGGTTCGAAGAGTTGCATCAGCTCCAGCGTAGCGGCTACGACAACGACGATAGTGACAGTTCCAGCCAGGCGGTTTGGAAAGCCGAGCCCCATTGCCACGCCGAACAGAACATAGGCGAGGGCGCGTTCGAAATTTGCGTCACCCAGATGAGGCCGCATCTGAATTGGCGACAGCGTCGCGAAGACAATGACGGCGAGCAAAGCAAGGGCGGCAATGCGAGAGATAAGGGTCATTGCCGTTCGTAAAGCGAACAAGCCGGCGAAACAAGTACGGGCATTCAAGCAGCCACGCCCGATCCAAAGACGCCATGGTAGCCCGTGACGATGCACTTCGATGAAGCCGCGTTGCTGCCGCTGGACGGCGCGGCCATTGCGATAGTCCGCCTCTACGCGGCCTTGAGCCGGTAGCGGAACACCGTGTGGTCGAGCAGCAGCCGGATGCGCGGTTCGGCTTCGGTCGCCACCAGCCAGCTTGCCGCGATCATGGTCGCGCCGACCGTTGCCATCGACAGGAGATAGGGAAATCCCGCGCGGACCATCGCGCCGAGCATCGCCGCGCCGATGACGTCGTGGATCAGATAGAGCGGGTAGGTCATCAGGCCGATCCGGCGCCAGCCGCTCCAGCTGAGGTCGAGCCGCAGCGACCACGCCATCAGGGCGATGGCGACCAAGAAGACGAGGATCGGCGGCGCATAGGGCATCGCGGCGCCGACCTTGGCGCTGTGGACATCGACCGAGCTGGCGATTTGCAGCACGCTCCCGCCCAGGAACAGCATGCAGAAGGCCAGGCGCGAGGCCGTCACCGCCTTGAACCGCATCAGCCAGATAAGCACGCCGACGGCGAAAAAAGAGCCATGGTGCACCAGGACGAGCTGCAGCCAGCGCGTCTCGGCGAGGTCGGACCAGCCGAGCGGATAATACAGGCACCAGAACAGCGTGCTGACAAGGCCGATCAGGACCGCCACCGTCTCCATCAGGTGAAAGCGGCCAAGCCGCAAGAGGATCCAGACAACTGCGTAGAAGGCGATCTCGATGCCGAGCGTCCAGTAGACGCTGTCCACCCAGGGACCATAGGGCGCGAAAAGGCCGGTGCGGACGAGCCTGACCACGGCATCGGTCGGCCAGCTCAGACCGATGAGCAGCAGCACCGCCGCGGTGACCGGTGCGCAGATCCAGACCGCCGGGGCCAACCTCTTCACCCTTGCCTCGAAAAACCGCAGCGGCGTCGAATTCTCGGCGCTGAAGGCGATGACGAAACCGCTGATGACGAAGAATATCTGCACGCCGACCCAGCCGGAGCCGACGAAGGCCATTTCGGGATGGGGCGGGATGCCGCCGGTCGCGCGCGCCGAAACGCCGTCAGGGAATGCCCATACCCAGAAGCCATAGTGATAGAACATCACCATGACGGCGGCCAGGAAACGCAATATGTCGACGCCGCCGAATGTGATTTTTGTCTGCTGAGCCATGCGACCTCGTCGAAGGCCCCCCACTCCGACTGTAGGGCGCATTGCTGCATTGCACAATAAAAGATTGCGCGCCGCAGGTAAGACATCTGCTCCGGACGGCCTCACTCAATCGGGTATGGCGCCCGGCGCTGCCATACGTGATTGAACAGCCTGTTAAACCCCGATCCCGCGCGCTCTCATCGCCGCCGTGATCTCGTCGAGGATGGCCGGGTCGTCGATCGTCGCCGGCATTGTCCAGTCTTCCTTGTCGGCGATCTTCTGCATGGTGCCGCGCAGGATCTTTCCCGACCGCGTCTTCGGCAACCGCTTGATCGTCACCACCGTCCTGAAGGCGGCGACCGGGCCGATGCGTTCGCGCACCAACCCCACCACTTCGCTCTCGATGAGGCCGCTCTCGCGCGAGACACCCGCGTTGAGCACCACGAAGCCTAGCGGAACCTGGCCCTTCATCGCGTCGGCGATGCCGACGACGGCGCATTCCGCGACATCGGGGTGCGTTGCCAGCACCTCTTCCATGGCGCCGGTCGACAGCCGGTGGCCGGCGACATTGATGATGTCGTCGGTCCGGGCCATCACATAGAGGTAGCCGTCCTCGTCGATCATGCCGGCGTCCGCGGTCTTGTAGAAGCCGGGGAACTCGTCGAGATAGGCCTGGCGGAAGCGGGCGTCGGCGTTCCACAGCGTCGGCAGGCAGCCCGCCGGCAGCGGCAGCTTGACCACGACATTGCCGAGCGTGCCGCGCGGCACCTCGTGGCCGGCATCGTCGAGCACGCGGATGTCGTAGCCGGGCATCGGCACGCCGGGTGAGCCGTATTTCACCGGCAGCAGGCCGAGCCCCGCGGGGTTGATCGTCATTGGCGAGCCGGTCTCTGTCTGCCACCAATGGTCGATGACCGGCACGTTCAGTTTCTGCTCCGCCCATTTGATGGTTTCGGGGTCTGCGCGCTCGCCCGCGAGGAACAGCGTGCGGAATTTCGACAGGTCGTATCTGCCGACGAATTCTCCTTTCGGATCCTGCCCCTTGATGGCGCGGAACGCCGTCGGCGCGGTGAACAGGGCGACCACGCCATGCTGCGCGATCACCCGCCAGTAGGTGCCGGCATCGGGCGTGCCGACCGGCTTGCCTTCGAACAGGATGCTGGTGCAGCCATGCAGCAGCGGCCCGTAGACGATGTAGGAATGGCCGACCACCCAGCCGACATCGGACGCCGCCCAGAACACTTCGCCGGGCTTGACGCCGAACTCGTTTTCCATCGTCCATTCGAGCGCCACCATGTGGCCGCCATTGTCGCGAACGATGCCCTTGGGCTGGCCGGTCGTGCCCGACGTGTAGATGATGTAGAGCGGGTCCGTGGCAAGCACCGGAACGCAGTCAACATTGGCCCCGGCCGCCCGCTCGCGCGCGACCGCGTCCGCATAGTCGATGTCGTAATTGTCCCTGAGCTCGCAGCGCAGCTGGTCGCGCTGCAGGATCAGGCAGGCGTCCGGCTTGTGGCGGGATATCTCGATCGCCTTGTCGAGCAGCGGCTTGTAGGCAACGACGCGGCCGGGCTCCAGCCCGCAGGAGGCCGAGATGATCAGCTTCGGCCTGGCGTCGTCGATGCGGGTGGCGAGTTCATGCGAGGCAAAACCGCCGAAGACGACCGAATGCACGGCGCCGATGCGGGCGCAGGCAAGCATGGCGATGGCCGCTTCCGCCACCATCGGCATGTAGATGATGACGCGGTCGCCCTTGCCGACGCCACGGTTCTTCAGCACCGAGGTCAGCGCCACCACTTCGCGTTTGAGCTCGGCATAGGTGAATGTCTTCACGCTGCCGGTGATGGCGCTGTCATGGATCAGCGCGATCTGGTCGGCACGCCCGCCGGCGACATGCCGGTCGAGGGCATTGTAACACGTGTTGCAGGTGGCGCCGGTAAACCAGCGGCCATAAACGCCGGCTTCCGCGTCGAACACCTTGTCGTAAGGCGTGTACCAATCGATGGCGCCAGCAGCGTCCGCCCAGAACTTTTCCGGATCGCGCTTCCAGCCCTCATAGACCTCGTGATAGCGTGAAGCCATCCGTTTCCTCCCCAGGAAGATTTGCCGTCCAGGCAATAGCCTATGCTGTTTTTTCCGGCGATGTCTTCCCTCAATTCGTCTGATCCGGTCCGGTCCTGGCCGCAAAGGTGCGACATCGTGGCCCTCCGGGAAGGAAAAGCAACGGTCCGGCCCGGGCGTTCCTATGTGGCCGTGTGCACCGGCGCGTCCGCCGGTGGTCTCGTCGTCGGGCATGGTCACCGCGATCGAGCAGCCGTCTTCCGGGTCAGTCGATCCTTTTTGTGCTCACCATCACCGGCCGGATCGGCGGCGCCGGCGGCAGCAGGTCGCGAATGTCGGCGAAGGGAAACATCGGCTCGAAGCGGAAGGCTTCCGCCTGTGATCCCGGCGCGCCGTTGCACTGGCCCGCGCGGAAAAAATTCTGCGTGCGGGCGATGTCGACGAAGCGCTCCGGGTCCTGCGACTGGTGCAGGCGGATCGCCTTGGCCTTGATCTCGGCCCGGGCTGATATGTCGACATAGTGGGTCGGGGAGAATCCGGTGCCGCCCATCGTGTCGGCATGCAGCACCGGCACGGCGAACGAGGCCGCGATGCGCACGGCATCCGACAGCGCGCGGTGGTCGGCGTGATAGTCGTTGGGCGCATGTGTGATCACCAGATCCGGTCCAGTTTCGCCAATCAGCGTCTTCAGCGCGCCGATCAGCGCGGCATCCGCCACCAGCCCGCCGTCGGGAAAGTCGAGGAAGCGCGGCGCTGCCCCGAGCAGCGCGGCCGCGGCCGTTGCCTCCTCGCGACGGACACGGGCGAGAACCGCGGGATCGCTCTTGCCGCCCCTGGCACCATCCGTGGCCACGGCAAAAGTCAGTTCTGCGCCTTGCGCCGCATAGGCCGCCATCGTACCGAACATGAATATCTCGATGTCGTCTGGATGCGCGCCGAGCGCCAGTATTTTCAACGCTTCTCTCCCCGGAAATGGAAAAACGTGACGAACGGAATCCTGCTCGCCCTGATCGCCTATGCAAGCTATTCGGGCAGCGACGCCGTTGTCAAAAGCCTGGGTGGGCAGTTCACGGTGTTCGAGATCGGTTTCTTCTCGATATTGTTTGCCGGCTGTTTTCTCTTCTTCACCCGGCCGGCGGACGAGCGTTGGCGTGATTTCTGGCGCACCAAACGTCCCTGGGCGGTGCAGGCGCGCGCCTGGGCCGGCATCGCCTCGGGCGTGCTCAGCGTCTATGCCTTCACCACCATTCCGCTGGCCGAAGTCTACGCCCTCGTCTTCCTGGCGCCGCTCTGCGTCACCATCCTCTCCACGGTCGTCCTCAAGGAAAAGGTCGGGCCCTGGCGCTGGCTGGCGGTGGTCGCCGGCTTTGCCGGCGTCATGCTGGTGGTGCGACCGGGTTTTCGCGAACTCAATCTTGGACACCTCGCCGCTTTCGGCGTTGCCTTCCTCGCTGCCGCGAGCGTCATCCTGATGCGCTCGCTGGCAAAGCAGGAAAAGCGCACGACCATGCTCGGCGTGCTGATCGGCTACGGCCTGTTGTTCAACGGCATCGGCATCGCCGCCACGTCGTTCACGCTTCCCGACGCAAGGCAGCTTGCATGGCTGATAATGGCCGGCGCCTTCACCGCTTGCGGGCAGTTGCTGCAGCTGCTGGCCGTCAAATACGCGCCAGCCAACCGGATCGCGCCGACGCATTATTCGCAGATGGTCTGGGCGGTCATCCTCGGTGCGCTGTTCTTCCGGGAATATCCCGACTGGCTGTCGCTGGTCGGTCTCGCGGTCGTCGGCGGGTCCGGCCTGTTCACCATGGTTCGCGAGGAAGTACGGTTGGGCACGGTGCGCTGGAACCCGTTTTCGCGCACCCGGCTTTGATCTGGCGCCGGTTGCATGGCGACCATGAGCGCTGATATGCGGGCCTGATGACGACAAAACCCTTGCCGGAGCTTCCGGTATCCGCCGTGCTGCCGGCGTTGGGCGAGGCGCTCGGCTCCGGCAAAAGCGCCGTGCTGGTCGCGCCGCCAGGCGCCGGCAAGACGACGCTGGTGCCGCTGGCGCTGCTCGATGCGCCATGGCTGGGCACGGGCAAGATCGTGTTGCTGGAGCCGCGCCGGCTCGCCGCCCGCGCCGCCGCCCGCCGCATGGCCGAACTTCTGGGCGAGGAACCCGGCGCCACGGTCGGCTACGCCATGCGCATGGAGAACCGCACTTCGGCCCGGACAAGAATACTGGTCGTCACCGAAGGTGTGCTGGCGCGGATGATCCTTGACGATCCCGAACTGCCCGGAATCTCGGCCGTGATCTTCGACGAATTCCACGAGCGCTCGCTCGACGGCGATTTCGGCCTCGCTTTGGCGCTCGACGTGCAAGGCGCGCTGCGGCCGGACCTGCGTCTGCTGGTCATGTCGGCGACGCTGGACGGCGCCCGTGTCGCGAAGCTGTTGTCGGGTGCGCCGGTGATCGAAAGCGAAGGCCGTGCTTTTCCCGTCGACATCCGCTACGACGAACGGCCGCCCGGTATCGCAATCGAAGATGCCATGGCCAAGGGGATCCGCGACGCTCTTGCCGACGAAAGCGGCAGCGTGCTTGCCTTCCTGCCCGGCCAGCGCGAGATCGAGCGCACCGCCGAGCGGCTGGCCGGCAAGGTCGGCGCCGACACCGATATCGTGCCGCTCTACGGCATGCTCGACGGCAAGGCGCAGGACGCGGCGATCAGGCCGGCGCCGGCGCGCCGCCGCAAGGTGGTGCTGGCCACGTCGATCGCCGAGACATCGATTACCATCGATGGCGTCCGCGTGGTCATCGATTCCGGCCTGTCGCGCCTGCCGCGCTACGAGCCGGCCAGCGGCCTGACCCGGCTGGAGACGGTGCGCGTCAGCAAGGCCTCCGCCGACCAGCGCGCCGGCCGTGCCGGACGCACGCAACCCGGCGTCGCCATCCGGTTGTGGCGGGCCGAGCAGACTTCAGCACTTCCCGCCTTCACCCCGCCGGAAATCCTCGAGGCCGACCTTTCCGGCCTGCTGCTCGACTGCGCCGCCTTCGGCGTCGCCGATCCGACGAGTCTCGCCTTCCTCGATCCGCCGCCGGCCCCGGCGCTCAACGAGGCAAGGGCGCTGCTCCGCGCGCTCGATGCCATCGACGAGGCGGGGCGGCTGACGGAAGCGGGCGCCGCGATGCGCAAGCTCGCCCTGCCGGTGCGGCTGGCCCACATGGTCGCCGAGGCGGCCCGCGGCGGCCATGCCGGCGAGGCGGCCATGCTCGCGGTTCTGCTGACCGAGCGCGGGATGGGCGGTGACGGCGCCGATCTCGAACGCCGGCTGATGCGCTTTCGCCAGGAAAGATCGCCGCGCGCCACCGCAGCGCGGCAACTCGCCGAGCGGCTGGCGAGGCAGCTGGGCGGAGCGAAAAACAGCGAAGCCGTTTCCGCTGGTCCTCTCCTCATCCATGCCTGGCCCGATCGTGTCGCCAAGGCGCGCGGCGAGCGCGGGCGTTTCGTGCTGGCCAACGGCTCCGGTGCCATGCTCGACGCTGCCGATCCGCTTGCCGGCGAGCCGTTTCTGGTTGTCGCCGACCTGCAGGGCAAGGCCCAGAATGCACGCATCGCGGCGGCGGCGGCGATCAGCGAGGACGATATCCGTTCAGCACTGGCGGACAGGATCGAAACACGCAGGCAAACCAGCTTCGATCGCGACCGCCGCGCCGTGCGCGTGCGCGAAACCGTGCGCCTGGGCGCCATCATGCTCGCCGAACGCATGCTGCCCCCGCCGGCCGGCGCCGAGGCCGACCGCGCCATGCTTGACGCCTTGCGCGAACATGGACTTTCGCTGCTGAGCTGGAGCAAGGAGGCCGAGACGCTGCGCCAGCGTCTGTCGTGGCTGCACCGCGGACTTGGGACGCCGTGGCCCGATATGTCGGATACGGCACTTCTCGATCGCCTCGACGACTGGCTGCTGCCGTTCCTCTCCGGCGCGGCATCCTTCGCCGCCATCGATCCGGGTGTTGTCTCGGCCGGGCTGACGGCACTTGTACCGCACGATTTGCAGCGCCGGATCGAGGCGCTTGCGCCGACACATTTCGACGTCCCGTCCGGCAGCCGCGTGCCGATCCGCTATGACGGGGAATGGCCCGTTTTGGCCGTCCGCGTCCAGGAACTGTTCGGCCTCGACCGGCACCCTGCAATCGCCGGCGGCACCGTGCCGCTGACGCTCGAACTGCTGTCGCCCGCGCACCGGCCGATCCAGACGACGCGCGACCTGCCCGGCTTCTGGCGCGGCTCCTGGGCCGATGTGCGCGCCGACATGCGCGGTCGCTACCCCAAGCATGTATGGCCGGAAAATCCGCTGCTCGCCGCCGCCACCAGCCGCGCCAAGCCGCGCGGGACGTAGTTGCTTGCCGATCGGCGCAAACCCCATCGCTTCGTCATCCACGGGCGGAGCAAGGAGCGTGGCGACGCAGCGCAGACCCGAGGATCCACGCCGAGACTTCCGCGTGCTGCTGCGGTGCAGAAATTCTTCTCCGCCGCACTCTCCGGCCAAGCTCGCGGCATGGATCCCGGGGTCTTCGCGCCGCTGCGCGGCTGCTCCGCCCTGGGATGACGAAATCGGGGAAGCTTCGCCCCTTCGATCACGGTGCAGCACCACCTAGCGCTCGCCGTCCCGCGGCTGTATTTCATGGCCATGATCAACGTGTTGCGTTCTCCCGATTTCCAGCAGAGCCAGAGACTGCGCCTCAACACGCTGATCCGGCTGCGCTGGCTTGCCATTGTCGGCCAGAGCGTGACGGTGCTTTTCGTCGCCTATGGCCTGAAATTCCCGCTGCCGGTCAGCCTGTGCTTTGCCCTGATCGCCTGCTCGGCCTGGATGAACCTGTTTCTTGCCTTCCGGTTCCCGGCCGCGCATCGGCTCACACCGTTCGCGGCCTTCGGCATCCTGATCTTCGACAGCCTCCAGCTTGCCGGCCTGCTCTACATGACCGGTGGGCTAACCAATCCGTTCTCGCTGCTGATGACCGTGCCCGTGGTTATTTCGGCGACGTCGCTGCCCTTGCGCCTGACCGCGGTGCTTGGGGGGCTGGTGATGACGGCTGCGACCTTGCTGGTCTTTTTCCACTTGCCATTGCCCTGGCATGAAGGCGGGCCGCTGGCGATGCCCTTCATCTATGTTGCCGGCATATGGATGGCGGTGCTGTCTTCGATCGCCTTCACCGCCATTTACGCGTTCCGCGTGGCCGCGGAAGCCCGCCTCCTGGCCAATGCGCTCGCCGCCACCGAACTGGTGCTCCAGCGCGAGCAGCATCTGTCGGCGCTCGACGGGCTGGCCGCCGCCGCCGCGCATGAGCTCGGCACACCGCTCGCCACCATCGCTCTGGTCGCCAAGGAGATGGAAAAGGCGCTCGGCAAGGACGCCAAATACGGGGAGGATGTGACGCTGCTGCGCTCCCAGAGCGAGCGTTGCCGCGAGATACTCAAGCGCCTGACCAGCTTGTCGTCCGAGGGCGAGGCGCATCTGTCCCGCCTGCCGCTGACCTCGCTGGTCGAGGAGGTCACCGCGCCGCACCGCGACTTCGGCATCTCGATCAAGCTCAGGCCGGGCGAGCGCAGCGGCCCCGAGCCGGTCGGGCGCCGCAATCCCGGCGTCATCTACGGCCTTGGCAATTTAGTGGAGAACGCCGTCGATTTCGCCCGCGAGAGCGTCACCGTGCGCTGGAGCTGGGACGAGGCCACCGTCACCTTCTCGATCATCGATGACGGTCCCGGCTTTCCGCCCGAGATCATCGATCGCATCGGCGAACCCTATATGTCGACACGCCAGGGCACGGAGGCCGGCGGCGGACTGGGGCTGGGCCTGTTCATCGCCAAGACATTGCTCGAACGATCGGGCGCCACGCTCGACTTTCGCAATTCGAGCGGACTGGGCGAAGGGGCCATGGTGCGGATTTCATGGCCCAGAAGTGTTTTCCTGAACCCGGAATCGGCGCCCGCGACGATGTTTGACACCGCGTAAATTGGACAATCGCCACGCAAAACTATATCTGCGTAAAATTAAGGCAGCAGGAATTTCAAGACGATGACAGGCGATGAAAACAGTGGCGCAATGGTTGAGGGCGAGGACACCTCGCTTCTGATCGTCGATGACGACAAACCGTTCCTGACCCGTCTGGCCCGCGCCATGGAAACCAGGGGGTTCGTGGT
This sequence comes from Mesorhizobium sp. BR1-1-13, assembly GCF_020165515.1. NCBI lineage: Bacteria > Pseudomonadati > Pseudomonadota > Alphaproteobacteria > Hyphomicrobiales > Phyllobacteriaceae > Mesorhizobium > Mesorhizobium sp. BR1-1-13. The sequence goes on along the minus strand of NZ_JAIUIH010000011.1, from coordinate 76,790 downwards.
CGAAACGGCCGAGAGCGTCGAGGAGGCCGTCGGCAAGGCACGCGCCAATCCGCCCGCCTACGCGGTGGTCGACATGCGGCTTGGCGACGGCAACGGCCTCGACGTCGTGGCCGCCATCCGTGAGAAGCGCGAGGATTCCCGCGCGATCATCCTGACCGGCTATGGCAACATCGCCACCGCGGTGACGGCGGTGAAGCTCGGCGCCGTCGACTATCTGTCGAAGCCGGCCGACGCCGACGACGTCTTTGCCGCGCTCACCCGCACGGCCGGCGAGCGCGCCGCACCCCCGGAAAATCCGATGTCGGCCGACCGCGTGCGCTGGGAGCACATCCAGCGTGTCTATGAAATGTGCGAGCGCAACGTCTCCGAGACCGCGCGCCGCCTCAACATGCATCGCCGCACCCTACAGCGCATCCTGGCCAAGCGCGCGCCGCGCTAGGAGTGCGCGCGCTGAGCAATTCCTTCGGACCGGTTTCTGCTTACGGGGGAGCATCCATTGTCGAACTCGGCCCCGCCCCTCATTGCCCTGCCGGGCATTTCTCCCCGTATAGTGACGGGGAGAAAGAGGCTGGCCGCAGCGCTGGCGCCCATTCCGTAACGCCGGTGATTGGCGAAACCGGCGAAGAGCGCCCCTCTCGCCGTCACTATACGGGGAGAGGATGCCGGCAGGCAGGTGAGGGGCAGCGCCAGCGTTTGGAAAGGCAACGGAGGTGACATGCGGGACTTGAAACAGCGGCCGGTTTCCGTCTTGCGCGAATTTCTCGACAGCGAGGCGGCCGGCGGCATCATGCTGATGGTAGCGGCGGCATTGGCCTTGATCGTCGCCAACTCACCGCTCTCCGGAACCTATTTTGCCGTCCTCCACGCCTATCTCGGCCCGCTCAGCGTGTCGCATTGGGTCAATGACGGGCTGATGGCGGTATTCTTCCTGCTCGTCGGCCTGGAGATCAAGCGCGAGATGCTGGACGGCCAGCTCTCGACCTGGCCGCGCAGGGTGCTGCCCGGCATCGCGGCGGCCGGCGGCATGGTGGTGCCGGCGCTGGCCTATGTCGCCATCAACCGTGACAATGCGGGCGCGCTGTCCGGTTGGGCGATCCCGACCGCCACCGACATCGCCTTCGCGCTCGGTGTGCTATCGCTGCTTGGCAGCCGCGTGCCGGCCTCGCTGAAGATCTTTCTCACCGCCCTTGCCATCATCGACGATCTCGGCGCGGTCGTCATCATCGCGATCTTCTATACGAGCGGCCTGTCGCTTGCCTATTTGGGCGCCGCCTTCGCGGTCATCGCCGCGCTTGTCGTGCTCAACCGCATGCGGGTGATGAGCCTCGTGCCCTACCTCGTGCTCGGTGCGATCCTGTGGGTGCTGGTGCTGAAGTCGGGCGTGCATGCCACGCTTGCCGGCGTGGCGCTGGCGCTGACCATTCCGCTCGAACGCACCGCCGGCATCGAACACGATCTCGACCACTCGCCGCTGCACCGGCTCGAGCACGGCCTGCACGCAATAGTGCCCTTCGTCGTCATTCCCATCTTCGGCTTCGCCAATGCCGGCGTTTCGCTGGCGGGCCTCAGCGTCGGCGCGCTGTTCGAGCCGCTGACGCTCGGCGTCGCCGCCGGCCTCGTCGTCGGCAAGCTGGTCGGCGTGTTCGGCTCCTCCGCGCTCGCCATCCGCTTCGGTCTCGCCGACCTGCCTGCCAATGCCGGCTGGCTGCATATGATCGGCATCTCGCTGCTGTGCGGCATCGGCTTCACCATGAGCCTGTTCATCGGCCTGCTCGCCTTCGCCAGCGACGTGGCGCTGCAGGACGCCGTCAAGGTCGGCATTCTCGCCGGCTCCCTGGTCGCGGCGCTGCTCGGAGCGGCGGTCCTGCTGATGGCGCCGGCGGCGAGTGGGGCGGATGAGGGCGAGGAGTAGGGCGGTCCACAAGCGCAGGTCCTGTGAGGCAGCCTATTCGCTCTCCCCCTCCAGCGCCGGCACGGCCACTCCGGCGAGTTCCGCCGCCAGCAGCCGCGCGGCGCCGGCCCGCGCAAGGCGCAGCATCAGCGCCTTGCGCGTCGCCGCCGCCATGCGGTGCTCGGGCGCCTCGCGCAAAATCTCGGCGCCATAGCCGTCGGAGAGGATGAAGCCGCATTCTTCGGGAAAAATCTCCGCCGGCACGCCGGGATGGGTGGCGAAGAAGAAGCGGTCGGAGTGCAGCCGGTAGTCGGGCCATTTGCGGTCGACGCGAAAATCCTCGATCGAGGATTTGATCTCGATGATCCAGATGTCGCCCTGGCGGGTCAGCGCGACAAGGTCGGCGCGGCGGCCGGTGGCCAGCGACAGTTCGGGCAGCACATGCGCGCCCATTTCGCGGAGCAGCCGCTGCACGCCGCGCCGCACCAGCATGGCGCGTTCGGACTGGCGACCGTCGATGAGCGGGTTCAGGGGAATCGGTGAGATGATTGGCATGACGGCACCATGCCAGATTTTGTTCATGGTTTGAACCCGTTATGAGCGGGCGATTATCTGGTTGACAAACCCAAATGGATAAGCGATAACGACTCCAAGGAGTTACCGCTATGTCCATTCTGTCCCGCCCCGAGTTCCACGACGAAGCCAAGGCTTTCGAGCATGTGGAATCCATACTCTGGCCGAATGGTCCCGTTTGCCCCAAGTGCGGTAGCGTTGATCGCCACTACGCCTTGAAGGGCGTTCGCACCAAGCCTTCCAAAAAGAACCCTCATGGCGTTGAGCGTCACGGCCTGTACAAGTGCAGCGCTTGCCGTTCGCAGTTCACCGTGCGCATGGGATCCATTTTCGAGGAAAGCCATCTGCCGCTCACCAAGTGGCTACAGGCTATCCACCTCATGTGCGCCTCAAAGAAGGGCATCAGCGCCCACCAGATGCACCGCATACTCGAATGCACCTACGAGGCCGCTTGGTTCCTGTGCCACCGCATTCGCCTTGCAATGGCGTCTGGCGACCTGTCGCCGCTTGGCGGCAATGGCAAGACCGTGGAAGTTGACGAGACCTACACAGGCCGTCTTGCTGGCACTCAGGTTAAGCGCGGCGGCGGCGCTCATAAGAACACTGTCGTTACGCTTGTCGAGCGCGGTGGCCGCGCTCGGTCCTTTCATGTCGATACCGCCCGCATTGGCACCGTGATGCCTATCGTTCGCGCCAACATCGCCAAGGAAAGCGCCTTGATGACGGATGAAGCTGGCATGTATCGCCGCGTTGGCCAGGAATTCGCTTCTCACGATGTCGTCACGCATTCCAAGGACGAATATGTGCGCCACGAAGGCGAAAAGACCGTCCACACAAACACCGTCGAAGGCTTCTATTCGATCTTCAAGCGCGGCATGAAGGGCGTGTATCAGCACTGCGGCGAACACCATCTGCACCGCTACCTTGCCGAGTTCGATTTCCGTTACAGCAACCGCATTGCCATGGGCGTGGATGACGGCACTCGCGCTTTCATCGCGTTGAAGGGTGCCGCTGGCAAGCGCCTCACCTATCGCGGGCCTAATTGAGGCAAAGGCACTCCACTTCCGTAGGCCGGTTCAACTGGAATTAGCGCTATGGCTCCGAAAGCCGCTCAAGCGCAGGCGCGATCCTTAAAGGCCGGTTATTCCCAATAGGTGATCACAACACCAAACCCTAAATCCCTTTGGGTTTGACTCTGGTGTCCAACACCCATACTGTTTCCTTAACGGAAGCAGAACAGGTCGATTCGGCATGTCCATCGCCAAAGAAATTTTGAAACAGAAGCGGCAAGAATTGCTGGCGCAGGTCGCCGAAATCCGAAAGGACATTCGCGAGATCGAAGCTGCGCTGGAAGTCTTGGGCGGCGAGACAAGAACAGTTGCCGGCACAATCTACACTGGCAACGCCAACTTCAGCCTTCTGCCGGCGGGTGCCAGCCCGATCAACAATGCGATCATCGACGCCATCTCGCAGGGCAACACGACGCCGGCGGCGATTTTCGATTTCATCACCGAACAACGCCAGATCGATACCAGCAAAAATTCGGTCAGTACTCGTCTATCGAAAATGAAGAACGACGGTTTGATTGACAACGACGGCCAAGGCTGGACCGTTGTCAAGAAAGCAGAAGGCTCCGGCGCGGAAGCGCCAGAGCCTTCTAATCATCCAGCATTGGGTCCGGTTGGACGGGAGAGGGGCTACCCACCTTCTGCTCCCGAGGGTTCGAATCCCTCCGGCTCCACCGCTTCTCTGAGTCTGAGCGACGCGATTGATGCCGTAAGACATCGGTCGCCCGAACCAGACGACGAGATCCCCTTTTAACCCAGCCCGGACAGGCGCATGAGAAAGAGAGTATCCCGTGTGGCAAACCCGCATAATAGTTTGATGAGGGCCGAAGCTCTGCATCGCATCTAAGGCTCGGGTTGCCCCGCTGGTGAGTTACCTCACCAGCGGGCCTCTATATATATGATGCCATCGAATCCGTCTAGAGTTCGGGATCATGACCAAGGACAAACCTCAGATCGACAAGTTTCGCGAAGCCGCGAAGGACCTGAAAACGGACCAGTCCGAAGCCGCCTTCGAAAAGGCGATAGACAAGATTGCCCACGCGCCAAAACTGACTGCCGACCAGATAAAGGATCTGGTGCGGCGTCAGCGCAAACGGATTGAAGACTGAGAATTACGCGTGCAGGGACAGGACTACCGCGCTCTTGGGCTGAGGGTGACGCTTCATCCCATCAAGAAAAGCGCGATATGTCTTGGTGCGTATGGACGCCTCGTTACCTTCTGCGCGATCTAGGCCGCGTTCGGCGACCTGCTTCGCAGACCTCCGGATAGAGGGCGGACATTTAGCGGCAATCCACTCGCCAACGCGTTCGACATTATATTCTTCGACCCACGGCGCAGCGGCCCACTTTGTAAGGAACAGATCGAGGGCTTCAATAAATGGCTTTGCGTTGGTGTTTGCCGAATCCAAAAGGATCGCGCGTTCAGACGGCTTGAACGAACCGAACAAATACATCAGGCGAGTATGACCCTTATCCATATCCAACATCTTCCCGGCCATTCATCCCTCCGATTCATCTGGAATTTCATCGAAATGGGTCGTCAAAGCGAACCGCATCATCGATTAATTCCATGAAAAATTCATGTATGGCTTTGGACTGATCTCCATTCGGCCTCACGTCCCGGCAATACCGTCCGGACCCGCAATTAACGAACCAATGCAGCTTTTCCTCAGCCACGTCAAGGAATAGCTCCCCCGCAATTCGCGCATGACCATTGCCAATCAGGGTGGGATGTCCAAGCTTCTTTTCGTCAGCCGGGTGCGTAGGATACCCGCGACGGCGTGGATATCCTTCCTTCAATCCCAAGGCATCGCCATCGGGTTCAACCACGATTTCCTCAAACGCGACGAAGACTTCACCATTTTCGCCCATAGCCCAAATAAACGAAGAACACTGGGACACGTTCCAAAAGAGGTCGTTTTGCGCCAAGTCGCGATAAGATCGCAAATGGGCGCCAACCTCTCTCGTCATCTTCACAAGCGATTTGGGCTTTGCTTCTGTTTCCCAGTCGCGAATCAGGCTCGGCGCACGGGCAACGCCGAACCGTTCAGCCAGGTTGGGCTGGGAAATGATCGCCGTATTGCTGGTTCCTGTCATGAGCGATCATGTAACTTAGAACGAGACTTCTAACAACTGTCTCAAACACAATGCGCGAACGGCCCACCTTATGGAAGGGCAGGCCGTTCTGTCTCGACGAGTTGTAATTGTGTAACATGAAACTTTGGGTTTGTCAACCATATAATCGCCTATGAGCGGCCAGGCCCCGTCCTCTCGATCGTAACCGGCACGCCCTGGCGCAACGAGTTGCTGACCGTCGAAACCACGCTGGCATGGTCAATGACCCTTTGGGGGTCGGATCCATCCAAGGTCTCGCAGGAAACCGTCATCCTTGCCGCGGTCGCCAGCAAGGGCTTGCCGTCGAGATCAAGCCTCACCGAGACGGCGATCCTGCCGAGTTTCACGCCGATCTCGTCGGCGACATAGCGAAGGTCGTTGCAGAAGCAGCCGCCAATCGCCAGCGCCAGCAATTGGCCGCCATTGAAGCCCAGGCCCATGCCGCCGGCCTTGCCCTCGGGTCGGTCGACGACGATCGTGTGGCCGCCGGCCCAGCCCATGGCGGCTTCGGTACCTTCGACATTGCGCAGTTCGACAGTCATCGAGACCATCGGCATCCTCCCCCGTAGTCGAGAGGCTTCGGTGCCTTCGACCAGCACGGATCTATGCGACCGTGGCGGCTTTATCGCCGAGTGGCGCGGTTCCCGCAATGTCATCGATGATCGGGCAGTCCGGCCGGTCGTCGCCATGGCAGGCCTGGACGAGCTTCTGCAGGGTCGATCGCATCGACTGCAGCTCGCGCACCTTCTCCTCGATCGCCCTGACATGGGCGGTGGCGATCTCGCGCACGTCGTGGCTGGCGCGGCCGCGGTCCTGGTAGAGCGCCATCAGCTGGCGGCAATCGTCGATGGAAAAGCCCAGGTTGCGGGCACGGCGCAGGAAGGTCAGCCGATGGATGTCGTCGCCCGAATAGTCGCGATAGCCGTTGCCGGCACGCGCAGGCGCTATCAGGCCGATTTCCTCATAGTAGCGGATGGTCTTGGCTGGCAGACCGGAACGCTGGGCGGCGTCGCCGACATTCATGGTTGTTCCTCGATTCCTGCTGGCCCGAGAGTCATGGCCATTGAATTTCCTTCACAATCCGGTGAAGGCTGTTGCCGAAATGCCGCAGTTGCTGGCTTACCGGCAGGTGAGGTCTTGCATATAGGCATCGCGTACTTGGCAAGCAAAGCAAATGCCAGCATGAATGATGGCAAGAAAGCGGCCGACTCGTGCCGCGGATGTTTGGCGGGGCACGGATCACCTCATGCGCATGAAGTCGCTTGCAGTCATTGCCGCACTGGCGCTGTCCACCGCACTCGCCGGTTGCAGCACCATTGGCGGGCAGATATTCTCCAACGACTATGGCGCGGTGACCGACGCCGGCTACCAGCTGCCGCGCATCCCGATCGAAAAGGTGCCCGCGAAGTATCACCGGCAGGAGGTGAACTACGACACCAAGGAAAAGCCGGGCACCATCATCGTCGATACGCAGAACAAGTTCCTCTACTTCGTCGAGGGTGACGGCCGGGCAATTCGCTACGGCATCGGCGTCGGCCGCGAGGGCTTCGAGTGGCATGGCACCGCCCGTGTCGCCATCAAGCGCGAATGGCCGACCTGGACGCCGCCGTCTCAGATGATCAAGCGCCAGCCAGAACTCGCCAAGTTCGCCGGTGGCATGGAGCCGGGCCTGAAGAACCCGCTCGGCGCGCGCGCGCTGTACCTGTTCAACAAGGGCGGTGACATGGGCTATCGCCTGCATGGCAGCCCGGAATGGAACTCGATCGGCAAGGCGATGTCGTCGGGCTGCATCCGGCTGATGAACCAGGACATCATCGACCTTTACGACCGCGCCGAGGTCGGCGCCAAGGTCATCGTTCTCTGACCGTGACCGCGAGGTTCATGGTCAAAACCGTTCGTACGCGGACCGTCCAGGCAACAACGGACGTCCCCAACAAAAAACCGGGCAATTCGGCCCGGTTTTTTGTTGCTTGCATTTGAGAAACGTCGCCGCGCTCGGCGAACGCGCGGTCAGGCGACCTGTTCGACCTGCTGGACCTCGGGAACGAAGTGGCGGAGCAGGTTCTGGATGCCGTGCTTCAGCGTCGCCGTCGATGACGGGCAGCCGGCGCAGGCGCCCTTCATGTGCAGGAACACGGTGCCGTTCTCGAAGCCGCGGAAGGTGATGTCGCCGCCATCCTGGGCCACTGCCGGGCGCACCCGCGTGTCAAGCAGCTCCTTGATGGTGATGACGAGTTCCTCGTCGGCCTTGTCGTAGAACTCACCGGTCTGGCTGGTCTCCGCGGCCGGGCCGGCATTGGCCATGACAGGCGCGCCGGACATGAAATGCTCCATGATGGCGCCCAGGATCGCCGGCTTCAGATGCTGCCAGTCGGGGCCGTCCTTGGTGACGGTGATGAAGTCGTAGCCGAAGAAGACGCCGGTGACGCCCGGTATTTCGAACAGCCGGCCGGCCAGCGGCGAGGCCGTCGCCGCACTACCGGCATCGCGGAAATCGGCGGTGCCTTCCAAGAGCACTTCCTTGCCGGGCAGGAATTTCAGCGTCGCCGGGTTTGGCGTCGATTCGGTCTGGATGAACATGGCCGTCTCCGTGCCCGTCTCGGGCAGATAGTTTGGAATAATTCTAAATAAGCTCTATCGGCTGGACATTCAAGCGAAACGCATCGCCCGAATGGCTGGCTGGCGGAATGTTTTTGCTGGCTGGGGATCGAAATCCCTGGCGGGCTTCAGGCGAGGCTGTCGATTTCCTCGTCCGAAAGGTTTTGCGGCACCACGGTCACCGGGATAGGGAAGGCGGCGCCCTTGCCGGCCACGGCGCCGACCAGCGGCCCGGGCCCTTCCTTGCCGGCGCCGGCCGCCAGCACCAGGATGGCGATATCCTGGTCTTCCTCGATCAGCTTGTGGATCTCTTCGGTGGGCTTGCCCTCGCGCACCACCATCTCCGGTTCGATGCCGAGTTTCTGGCGCACCTTGTTGGCGTAGCTGTCGAGCGCGGTACGTGCGGTGGCGGTCGCCTCCTCGCGCATGATCTTCTCGACGCCCAGCCAGTGCTGGAAATCGTCCGGTTCGATGACGTAGAGCAGCACCAGCACGCCGCTGGTGCTCAGCGCCCGCTTCGAGGCGTAGGCGACGGCGCGCTCGCATTCGGGCGTATCGTCGATGATCGCCAGGAACTTGCGGCGATGTCCGGCTTCGCGGCTGAGGCGTTTGGAGACCATGTCTATTTACTCGATGTCATTTCGGCCGCAATCTGCCACTGCGGCTGACCGGCGGCAAGCCGCCGGTCTTTGGCCGGTATGGTGCGGGGCATAACGATGCGGATCAGTCCTGCAGCAGCCCGATGATGTCGCGAACCGTCTTCATCGTCGCTTCCGCCAGTACGCCGGCGCGCTCGCCGCCGTCCCTAAGCACCGCGTCGACATAGGCGCGGTCATCGGAAATGCGGCGCATTTCGGCGGCGACCGGCGCCAGTTTTTCGACTGCCAGGTCGGCCAGTGCCGGCTTGAACACCGAAAACTGCTGGCCGCCGAACTCCTTCAGCACCGCCTCTTTCGATATGTCGGCAAGGCCCGCATAAATGCCGACCAGGTTTTCCGCTTCCGGCCGGGTGGCGAGGCCATCCACTTCGCTCGGCAACGCTTCCGGATCGGTCTTGGCCTTGCGGATCTTCTTGGAGATGGCCTCGGCATCGTCGGTCAGATTGATGCGCGACAGATCCGACGGGTCCGATTTCGACATCTTCTTGGAGCCGTCGCGCAGGCTCATGATGCGCGCCGCCGGCCCGCCGATGACCGGCTCGGTGATCGGGAAATAGCCGTTCACCGTCTCCTCGCCTATCCTCATCTCGACGCCGACGCCAAGACCGGCGATGCGGTCCGAGAAGTCGTTGTTGAATTTCTGGGCGATGTCGCGCGTCAGTTCCAGATGCTGCTTCTGGTCCTCGCCGACCGGCACATGGGTGGCGCGGTAGAGCAGGATGTCGGCCGCCATCAGCGAGGGATAGGCAAGCAGTCCCAGCGAGGCGTTCTCGCGGTCCTTGCCGGCCTTGTCCTTGAACTGCGTCATCTTGTTCATCCAGCCGATGCGCGCCACGCAGTTGAAGATCCAGGCGAGCTCAGCGTGCTGCATGACCCGCGACTGGTTGAACACGATGTGCTTCTTCGGATCGATGCCGGAGGCCAGGAATGCCGCCGTGATGGAGCGCGTCTGGTCCCTGAGATCGTCATAGACCAGCTGGGCCGTCAGCGAATGCAGGTCGACGACGCAGTAGATGCAGTCGGACGTGTCCTGCAGAGCGACGAATTTCTTGATGGCGCCGAGATAGTTGCCGAGATGCAGATTGCCGGTCGGCTGGACACCGGAGAAGACGAGTGGCTTGAAGGCGGACATGGTTTCCTCGTGGCTTGTGGAGGGCCGTATAAGCGTGATTCCGAAAAGTTGCAGACTTTTCGGAGCCAATCACGCGGCTGGAAACCGCGTGCGGCGAAAGTCTTGCGACGGCGCGCTTATGGACGAACATGACGCTGCGATCAAGACTGCTATTGCAGCCGGCCTACTCGTCCAACTCGGCCTTTGCGGCTGATGGTGTCGCCTTGCCCGAGCCGCGCCTCACATTGCGGCGGATCATGCCGAAATCGGCGCCGCCGCTGGCAAAGGCCGTGACGAAGTAGAGCAGCGCCCCGCCGGCCACCAGCCCCAGCAGCGTCGTCGCCTTGACGACCAGCGGCGAGCCGGAGCCGAGCCTGGCGCTCAGCCAGTGTTCGGCGAAATAGAGGGCGACGCCCATCACCGCCGCCGACAGCACCAGACGCGGAATGCGCTTCAAGAGCGGCACGTCGCGGCCCCAATGGCCGCGCCGGATCAGCACCCCGAGCAGCATCAGCGCGTTGACCCAGCCGGCCACCGCCGAGGCCACGGCGATGCCGGGCGCGCCCATCCTCGGAAACAGCGTCAGCGCGGTGGCGACGTTCACCGCCACCGAAATGGCGGCGAAGATCATCGGCGTGCGCGTGTCCTCGCGGGCGAAATAGCCCGGGGTGAACGCCTTGATCAGCACGAAGGCCGGCAGGCCGAGCCCGAAGATCGCCAGGATCGCCGCCACAACAGGCGTCGAATGGTTGGCGGCGAACGCGCCGCGCTCATAGACCAGCCGCACGATCGGTTCAGACATGACCCAGAGCGCCACCGCAGCCGGCAAGGTCATGAACAAGGTGAATTCGACCGAGCGGTTCTGCAGATTGGCCGCCTCGATCAGATTGCCCGACTTCAGCGCCCGCGACAGTTCCGGCAACAGCACGATCGCAACGGCGACGCCGACCACGCCAAGCGGCAGCTGGTAGACGCGGTCGGCATAGGCGAGCGAGGAGACGGCGCTGTCCTGCGCCGACGCGATCGCGGTGCCGATCAGCTGGTTGATCTGGGTGATGCCGCCGGTGATCGCCGCCGGCAGCGCCAGGATCAGGAGCCGCTTCACGTTCGGCGTCATCTTCGGCCGGCGGAAACCGATCGAGATGCCGGCGTTGCGAACCGCCACCCAGACGATGGCGAGCTGCACGAGGCCCGCCGCCAGAACGCCCCAGGACAGGCTGAAGCCGACGGCCTGCGCATCCAGCCCATGATACCAGGCATAGCCAAGCACGCTGATCAGGATGATGTTGAGGAAGGCAGGCGCGACCGCCGCGGCGAAATAGCGGCGCAACGAGTTCAGCATGCCCGCCATCATGGCGGCCAGCGACATGCAGATGAGATACGGGAACATGATCGTCGCCAGCGTGACGGTCGTCTCGAACTTGCCCGGCGTGTCGGCGAAACCCGGCGCCACCAGGTAGCGCACGATCAGCGGCATCGCCAGTTCCATGGCGATGGTCAGCGCCAGCAGCGCCGTGAACAGCACCCCGAACACTTCCTCTGAAAAGCGCTTGGCGCCGTCGGTGCCGTGCGTCTCGATTTCCTTGGCGAACAATGGCACGAAGGCGGCATTGAAGGCGCCTTCGGCGAACAGCCGGCGAAAGGTGTTGGGAAACTGGAAGGCGGCGTTGAAGGCGTCGGCCACCGGTCCGGTGCCCAGTGCCGCCGCCATCAGCATCTCGCGGCCGAAACCGAGCGCGCGGCTCATCAGCGTGCCGGAAGCGACCGTTGCGAATTTCTTGACGAGGCTCATGCGTTTGGAGACTGCCTGCGCGATTGGGACAAAGTGATGGTGGCGCTCACTCGGCGGCCGCCTTGGTCCTGCTGCCGCGTTCGGAGGCCGTGCCCTCGAGCGTCGCCGTCAGCCTGTTGCGGATGGTCGTGGTGCGTGAGGGGCTGTCGATCTTCTGGCCAGTGAGATCGGTGACGTAGAACGTGTCGATCACCTTTTCGCCGAAGGTGGTGATGTGGGCTGACGCGATATCGAGCGACAGGTCGGACAGTGTTCCGGTGATCTCCGACAACAGACCCGGCCGGTCCAGCCCTTCGACCTCGATCACCGAAAATCGGTTCGACAGCGTGTTGCGAATTTCGGCGCGCGGCGCGATCCGGAAGACCTTGGCGCCGCGCTTGGGCTTGGTGCGCTTCTCGATCATCTCCGGCAGCCAGCTCTTGCCCGACAGCACGTCCTCGATCAGCCGCCCGACGCGCTCGGCGCGCCGGCGCTCGTCCTCGTCGCGGTCGAACTCCCTCGAGATCAGGATCGTGTCCAGCGCGCGGCCGTCCGAGGTGGTGAATATCTGCGCGTCGACGATGTTGCCGCCGGCCGCCGCACAGGCGCCGGCGATCACCGACAGCAGGCGCGGATGGTCCTGCGCCAGCACGGTGATCTCGGTCACCGCCTCGAACTGGTGCGTCTTGACCATGGTGGCAAGCTTGTTGCCGGCCGCATCCGCCTCGCGGATGAATTCGGCATGGCGAAGCTGGTCCGGCAGGTCTACGGTCAGCAGGTAGTTCTCATAATGCAGGCCGACATAGCGCTCGCGGACCTTGTCTGGCCAGCCGGCGAGCGCTTCGGCCAGGCGCTCGCGCGCGGCGGAAGTGCGTTGGGCGCGCGACACTTCCGAGAAGCCGCCGGTGAGCAGCAGTTCGGTCTCGTAGTACAGCGTGCGCAGCAACTGGCCCTTCCAGCCGTTCCAGACTCCCGGTCCGACGCCCCTGATGTCGCAGACGGTGAGGATGAGAAGCAGCTTCAGCCGCTCGACGGACTGCACGATCGAGGCGAAGTCCTCGATCGTCTTGCGATCGTTGAGATCGCGCGTCTGCGCCGTCATCGACATGACCAGATGGTTCTCGACCAGCCAGGCCACCGTTTCCGTGTCCGCCGTCGAAAGTCCCATATGCGGGCAGATGCGCCGGGCGATCCGGGCGCCGGCTTCCGAATGGTCCTCCGGCCTGCCCTTGGCGATGTCGTGCAGCAGCACGGCGACGTAGAGCGCCTCGCGGCTCTTTCTCAGTCCCGGCATCAGCGAATGCGACAGCGGATGCACCTTCTCGCCGTCGCCGCGCTCGATCTCGGCCAGCACGCCGATGCAGCGGATCAGATGCTCGTCAACCGTGTAATGGTGGTACATCGAGAACTGCATCATAGCGACGATCTTGCCGAAATCGGGGATCAGCCGGCCGAGCAGCCCCGCCTCGTTCATGCGGCGCAAATTGAGCTCGGCATTGCGGTCCGAGGTCAGGATGTCGAGGAACAGCCGGTTGGCCTCCTCGTCGCGCCGCAGCGACTTGTTGACCAGGCCGAGCGAGCGGGTGAGCAGCTTCAGCGCGTCGGGGTGGAATTCCAGCCCGTGCTTGTCGGCGAACCAGAACAGCCGCAAGAGATTGACCGGGTCGCGCTCGAACACCTGGTCGTCGGCGATGTTGATGCGGTGGTTGTCGACGATGAAATCCGACGTGCCGGCAAGCTTGCGCTTGCGGCGCTGGAAGGTGAGAAAGATGCGGTTGAAGCCCGGCACATGCTTGGCCTGCTCCTCTTCGAGCGCGGCGCAGAAGATACGGGTCAGGTCGCCGACATCCTTGGCGACGAGGAAATAGTGCTTCATGAAGCGCTCGACCGCCGACAGGCCGGGATGGGTGGTGTAGCCCAGCCGCTCCGCGATCTCGCGCTGGATATCGAAATGCAGCCGCTCCTCGGCCTTGCCGGTGAGGAAATGCATGTGGCAGCGCACGGCCCACAGGAAATCCTCGGCCTTCTGGAATTCGCGGTATTCGGCCTGCGTGAAGACGCCCTTCTCGACCAACTCCTCGCCGGTGCGCACGCGGTAGAAATACTTGCCGATCCAGAACAGCGTCTGCAGGTCGCGCAGGCCGCCCTTGCCGTCCTTGACGTTGGGCTCGACCAGATAGCGGCTTTCGCCGGCCTTGGCATGGCGCTCATCGCGTTCGGCGAGCTTGGCCTGCACATATTCCGGTCCGGTGGTGCGCACCACCTCGTGGTCGAAGCGCAGCATCAGTTCGTCGTAGAGCTTCTGCTCACCCCACAGGAAGCGCGCTTCCAGGATCGAGGTGCGGATGGTGATGTCGGTGCGCGACAGCCGCAGGCATTCCTCGATGTTGCGGGTCGCGTGGCCGACCTTCAGCCCCAGGTCCCACAGCATGTAGAGCATGTATTCGACTATCTGTTCGCCCCACGGCGTCTGCTTGTAGGGCAGCAGGAACAGAAGGTCGATGTCGGATCCCGGCGCCAGCGTGCCGCGGCCATAACCACCGACCGCGACGACGGCCATGCGTTCGGCGACCGAGCGGTTTTTCACCCGGTAGACATGGGTCGCGGCGAAATCGTAGAGCGCCCGGATCAGCTCATCCATCAGATGCGACAGCCGCTCGGCGCAGGCATTGCCGCCGCCATCCTGTTTCAGCATGGCCTCGGCGACCTTTCGGCCCGCGGCGAGCCGGCCCTTGAGAAGCTGGAGAACCCCGGCGCGGGCGGCCGATCCGGAGCCGTCCCCGGCCGTGGCCGCCGTCAGAGCGGTCATCTCGCGGCGCAAGGCGTCGCCGTCGATCAGTTCATCGAGCTTCAGGGAGATTTTCGCCATGGTACCGGTTGGCCTTGCCTTTTGGGCGGCGTCTATAGCGCGTTTCCGCGGCGCTGGGTATGGGGGCGGGTTGACGCGTTTCCATGGTGCGGGACACCCGCGGCAATAAAATTCAAACCAGTCCTTGACCTTCCAGTTACTGGAAGGACTACCTCCGGCTCGAAGCAGTTTGATAGAGGCATTCGAAATGACGCATTCAGATCACGATCATCACGCGCATGGTGGTTGCTGCGCGGCAAAAGGTGCGGCCGTGGATGCGGGCGCCGTCACACGCGATCCGGTCTGCGGCATGACCGTCGATCCAGCCGCCGGCAAGCCGACATCGGAGCATGGCGGCCGTCACTATCATTTCTGCAGCGAAAGCTGCCGTTCGAAATTCCAGGCCGAGCCGGAAGCATACCTGACCGCAACCGACCCCGTCTGCGGCATGAGCGTGGACCGCGCCACGGCAAAGCATTTTCTGCGCCATGACCGCCAGGGCTTCTATTTCTGCTCCGCCGGCTGCAAGTCGAAGTTCGAGGCGGCACCGCAAACCTATCTCGGCGACAGGCCGGCGCCTCAGGCGATGCCGAAAGGCACGCAATACACTTGCCCGATGCATCCCGAGATCATCCGCGACAAGCCCGGCTCCTGTCCCATCTGCGGCATGGCGCTCGAGCCGATGGGCGTTCCGACCGGTGACGAGGGGCCAAATCCCGAACTGGTCGATTTTACCAGGCGGTTCTGGGTCAGTGCAGTGCTCTCGGTGCCCCTTCTCATCGTCGCCATGGCGCCGATGATCGGTCTGTCGTTCGAGAAGCTGGTCGATGACCGGACAAAGGTCTGGATCGAGCTGGCGCTCGCAAGCCCCGTCGTGCTTTGGGCAGCATTTCCGTTCTTTCACCGCGGCTGGGACTCGATCCGCAACCGCAGCCCGAACATGTGGACGCTGATTTCGCTCGGCGTCGGTGCGGCCTATCTCTACAGCGTCGTCGCGACGCTGTTCCCGGACATTTTTCCGCATCAGTTCCGCGGCCATGGCGGGGCGGTGCCGGTTTATTTCGAGGCCGCCGCCGTCATCGTCGCGCTGGTCTTTCTCGGCCAGGTGCTGGAACTGCGCGCCCGCGAAAAGACCAGCTCGGCGATTCGCGCCTTGCTAGATCTCGCGCCCAAGACCGCCCGCCGCATAGGAGAGGACGGTTCCGAGAGCGATGTGCCGCTGGACAGCGTCAAGGCCGGCGAGCGCCTGCGCATCCGGCCCGGCGATGCCGTGCCGGTCGACGGCACCGTGCTCGAAGGCCGCTCTTCCATCGACGAATCCATGATCACGGGCGAACCGTTGCCGGTCGAGAAAGCCGAAGGTGATACCCTCACCGGCGGCACGCTCAACAAGAACGGCTCGCTGATCATGCGCGCCGAGCGCATCGGCGCCGAGACCACGCTCTCGCGCATCGTCGAGCTGGTCGCCAAGGCGCAACGCTCGCGCGCGCCGATACAAGGGTTGGCCGATCGCGTTTCCTTCTACTTCGTCCCGGCTGTCGTTCTGGTCGCCATCGCTGCCTTTGTCGCCTGGGCGATCTTTGGGCCCACGCCCAGCCTGATCTTCGCCATCGTCTCGGCGGTCTCGGTGTTGATCATTGCCTGTCCCTGCGCACTCGGCCTCGCCACGCCGATGTCGATCATGACAGCCACCGGACGTGGCGCCCACGCCGGCGTGCTGATCAAGGAGGCCGCCGCGCTCGAACGCTTCGCTTCCGTCGATACGCTGATCGTCGACAAGACGGGGACACTGACCGAAGGCCGGCCGAAACTGACGGATGTCGTAGCCGCCGATGGGTTTTCGGAGGAGGAATTGCTGGGCCTCGCCGCGAGCCTGGAGAAGGGCTCGGAGCATCCCCTGGCCGAGGCTATTGTCGAAGGCGCCGCGACCCGCGGTGTAAGGGTCGCCGAAGCCAGCGGCTTTGAGGCGGTCACCGGCAAGGGTGTTTCCGGTGCCGTTTCGGGCAGGAATGTAGCGCTCGGCAACGCCGCGATGATGCGTGATCTCGGCGTCGGCGTGTCCACCGTTTCGGCCGCGGCCGAGGCGCTGCAAGGCGATGGCAAGACGGCGATGTTCGTCGTCGTGGACAGGAAATTGGCCGGCATCGTCGCCGTCGCCGATCCGGTCAAGGCGACCACCGCCGAGGCGATCAAGGCCCTGCACGACAGCGGCTTGAGGATCATCATGGCGACCGGCGACAATGAGCGCACGGCAAACGCGATCGCCAGGAGTCTCGACATCGACGAAGTCCGCGCCGGCCTGTTGCCGGAACAGAAGGGCGCGCTGGTCGAGGAATTGCGCGGCAAGGGCGCCGGCGTCGCCATGGCCGGCGACGGCGTCAACGACGCACCGGCCTTGGCCGCCGCCGATGTCGGTATCGCCATGGGCACCGGCGCCGATGTCGCCGTCGAAAGCGCCGGCATCACTTTGGTCAAGGGCGACCTCAACGGCATCGTGCGTGCCCGCACACTGGCTCAGGCGACTATCCGCAATATCAGGCAGAACCTGTTCTTCGCCTTCCTCTACAATGTGCTTGGCGTGCCGGTCGCGGCCGGCGTGCTCTATCCGCTGACCGGCACGCTGTTGTCGCCGATGCTGGCAGCGGCGGCGATGAGCCTGTCCTCGGTTTCAGTGATCGCCAACGCGTTGCGGCTGAGGACATTGAAACTTTGAGCCGATCCCCCAAATACGAAAACCCAATGAACAGGAGACCGTCAATGACCTTGGCCAAGAAAATCGTACTGCTGCTGATGGCGGCTGGAATGCTGGTTGCCGTCTTCCTCGAAAGCGTTCCCGCACAGAGCGAGGAGATGAAGCACGACATGGCCGGCATGGCGACGGGGGCGGAAGGCCCATCGACCGCAGGCTACAAGGCGGCGATGGACAAGATGCACGCCGACATGATGGCCTCCAAATACACCGGCAATGCCGACGTCGATTTCGTCCGCGGCATGATCCCGCACCACCAGGGCGCCATCGACATGGCCAAGGTCGAACTCGCCAACGGCAAGGATCCCGAGATCCGCAAGCTGGCCGAGGCCGTCATCGCGGCGCAGGAAGCCGAGATCAAGCAGATGCAGGACTGGCTCGCCGCCCATCCGGTGAAGTAAGCTTTCGCGGCTCGGGCGAGAACGCCTCCGGATTTCTCGCCCAGAGCGGTTCAGCGTGATGGAATCGCCGACCCGCTCTAAATCTTGTTTACGCAATTCCGGACGGAAAGCCGCTACACACTTTTCCTGGAATTGCCCCAGACTGTGACGCGATCCGGTCTAAACTGGAGCCTGCCATGCCCTTGAGCGTCAGAACCACCACGCTGCCCTCCGGCGAAGCCGTTCCCGTTCTCGGCCAAGGCACTTGGAAGATGGGCGAGGATTCGCGCCGCCGCGCCGAGGAGGTGAATGCCCTCAAGCTAGGTCTCGATCTCGGCGTCAAGCTGATCGACACCGCCGAGATGTACGCCAGCGGCGGCGCCGAGGAGGTGGTGGCGGAAGCCATCGCCGGGCAGCGCGCCGAGGTCTTCCTGGTCTCGAAGGTGCTGCCGTCCAACGCCTCGCGCGCCGGTGTGCAGCGCGCCTGCGAGAACAGCCTGAAGCGCCTCGCCACCGACCGTATCGATCTTTATCTGCTGCATTGGCCAGGCAGCGTGCCCCTGGCCGAAACCGTCGAAGCCTTCGAGGCGCTGAAGAAAGCCGGCAAGATCCGCCACTGGGGCGTCAGCAATTTCGACACCGGGGAGATGGAAGAGCTGGTCGGCCTGCCCGACGGCGGTAACGTCCAGACCAACCAGGTGCTCTACAATCTGGTCCGGCGCGGCCTTGAGTTCGATCTGGCGCCTTGGAGCCGGAAACGCGGCATCCCTTTGATGGCCTATTCGCCGGTCGAGCAGGGCGCCTTGGCGCGCAATGCCAGTTTAGACGCGGTCGCCGCCCGCCACGGTGCGACCGCGGCACAAATCGCACTGGCCTGGGTGATGCACCAGGATGGCGTCATCGCCATTCCCAAGGCCAGCAGCCAGGACCATGTCCGCCAGAATGTCGCGGCGCTCGACATCGAGCTCACAGGCGAGGACCTCGCCGACCTCGACCGCGCCTTCCCGCCGCCGAGCCGCAAACGCGGGCTGGAGATGATCTGAGCGTTGTCGGTGAAGCTGCCAATCTCCCCCCTCGAGGGGGGAGATTGGCGGTTTCGGCGATACCGCCATGCCAGCAGGTTCAATCTACATTCCCGCCAGCCCCTTCAATCGATAAAGCGCTTCCAGCGCTTCCCTCGGCGTCATCTCATCGGGATTGATGTCACCGAGTGCGGCGCCCAGCGCGTCGCTCTTGACCGGCTTTGGCGCTTCCCGCTTCACCGCCACGGAAAACAGCGGCAGATCGTCGACCAGGCGGTTGGTCTTGCCCGAAACCTCGCCTTCCTCGAGCTGGTGCAGCACTTCCTTGGCACGGTCCACCACCGCCTCCGGCAGGCCGGCGAGCCGCGCCACCTGGACGCCGTAGGAGCGGTCGGCCGCGCCCTTGCCGACCTCGTGCAGGAAGACGACGTCGTTCTCCCATTCCTTGACCCGCATGGTGACGTTGTGGAGCCGCGCCAGCTTACCGGCAAGCGAGGTCATCTCGTGGAAATGCGTGGCGAAGATCGCCCGGCAGCGGTTCTTCTCGTGCAGATATTCCACCGCGGCCCAGGCGATCGACAGGCCGTCGAACGTGGCGGTGCCGCGGCCGATCTCGTCGAGGATCACCAGCGCGCGTTCGCCGGCTTGGTTGAGGATCGCCGCCGTCTCGACCATTTCGACCATGAAGGTCGATCGGCCGCGCGCCAGATCGTCCGAGGCGCCGACGCGGGAAAAGAGGCGGTCGACGACGCCGATATGGGCCGATGTCGCCGGCACGAAAGAGCCGGTCTGGGCCAGGATAGCGATCAGCGCGTTCTGCCGCAGGAATGTCGATTTACCGCCCATATTGGGGCCGGTCAGCAGCCAGATCGCGCCGTTCTTGGCGCTGCCCTCCGGCGACAGGTCGCAGTCATTGGCCACGAACGGCCCTTCGCCCGAGCGCCGCAGCGCCTGTTCGACCACGGGATGGCGCCCACCCGAAATCTCGAAGGCAAGGCTGGCATCGACCAGCGGCCGGCACCAGGCCTCGCTCTCGGACAAAAGCGCCAACGCCGCCGACACGTCCAGCACGGCGAGAGCATCGGCCCCGGCGCGGATCTTCTCCGCTTCGCCGACCGCTTCCGCCGTCAGCGCGTCGAAGGCGGCAAGCTCGATGCTCAGCGCCCGGTCGGCGGCATTGGCGATCTTCGTTTCAAGCTCAGCCAGCTCCGTCGTGGTGAAGCGCATGGCGTTGGCCATGGTCTGGCGGTGAATGAAGCGCGCCTTGGCGCCATCGCTGCCGGTCATCACGGCGTGATGGTTGGCGGTCACCTCGATATAGTAGCCGAGCACATTGTTGTGCCGGATCTTCAGGGACCGAATGCCGGTCTCCTCGATCAGCGAACGCTCCAGCCCGGCGATCACTTTTCGCGACTCGTCGCGCAGCGCCCGCATCTCGTCGAGCTCGGCGTTGTAGCCGCCTCGGATGAAGCCGCCGTCGCGCTTGAGCAGCGGCAGTTCCTCGCCAAGCGCATGCGTCAGATGCCCAGCAAGCGCTTGCGGCAGCGCCCGGATCGCTGCGAGCGCCGCCGCCAATTCACGGGGCAGGGCGGTCGCGGCAAAGATCTCCGCGATCGCGCCGGCGGCCTCGAAGCCGGCGCGCAGCGCGCCGAGGTCGCGCGGGCCGCCGCGGTTGAGCGCCAGCCGCGACAGCGCGCGCGGCATGTCGGCGACGCTCTTCAGGCTCGCCCGCACCGCCTGGCAAAGCTGCGTCTCGGAACGGAAGAACGACACCGAATCCAGCCGCGCGGCGATTGCCGCCGGGTCGGTCAGTGGCGCCATCAGCCGGTCGGCGAGCAGCCTGGCGCCGCCGCCGGTCACCGTGCGGTCGATCGCCTTGAACAATGAGCCTTCACGGCTGCCCGACAGCGTGCGCAGCAGCTCCAGGTTGCCGCGCGTCGCCGGGTCGATGAACAAAGTCGAGCCGGCCTCCTCGCGCTCGGGACGCGACAGCGGCGGCCGCTCGGCCTTCTGCGTCTTTTCGACATAGGCGATGGCGCCCGAAATCGCCGACAGTTCGGCACGCGAAAACGCACCAAAGCTGTCCGGCGTCGCCACCTCGAAGAAGCGGGCGATGCGCCCAGCGGCCGAGGCCGAATCGAACAGGCTCGGCGGCTGCGGGTTGGCGACGCGGCCGAGCACGTCGAATACCGGTCGCAATTCGGGATCGTGGAACACCGGCTCGGCGACGATCAGCTCGCGCGGATCGACGCGGAAAATGTCGGCGAGCAGCCGGTCGGCGGTGGTGTCGGTGACCCGGAAAGCCCCGGTCGAAATGTCGATCCAGGCCAGGGCAAAGCTTCCTTGGTTCCCGGTCGCGCCGCCGCGCTCCCCGCCTCTTGCATCGCCGCCGCCCTTCACCCGTCCCAGCGCCATCAGGAAACTCGATTCCGACGGCGCCAGCAATTTGTCCTCGGTGATGGTGCCAGGCGTCACCAGCCGTACCACATCGCGGCGCACCACCGATTTGGAGCCGCGCTTCTTGGCTTCGGCCGGATCCTCGATCTGCTCGCAGACGGCGACACGGAAACCCTGCGCGATCAGTTTCTGCAGATAGTCATCCGCCGCATGCACCGGCACGCCGCACATCGGGATGTCGTGGCCCTGATGCTTGCCGCGCTTGGTCAGCACGATGCCGAGCGCCCCGCTCGCCTTCTCCGCATCCTCGAAGAACAGCTCGTAGAAATCGCCCATCCGGTAGAACAGCAGCGAATCCGGGTTCGCCGCCTTGATCTCGATGAACTGCTCCATCATCGGGGTCACGCCGCCAGCGGCTGCCGGCGTGATCGCCTCGGGAGCGTCCGGTTCGTTTTGAATGTGCATGTTCATGCGCTCACGCTAGCAGATGTGGCGGCGGGGTTTAATGCCGGCCATTGGAAAAGCAGGGGAAGAACGGAGATCAACCACCATTGAACGCCATGCGTCCTTCCGACGCCAGTTCGGCAACGCTTGGCGGTTTACACGCGGCGGCGCGTGGTCTTAATTCGGAATCACACAAGGCACCCGCCTCAAGGAGGTGCCGCATGGCGAGGAAATCAAAAGCATCATGGCAAGGAAAACCGAAAACAGCGGTCCGTCCGTCAGCGCGCAGGAAGCGCTCGAATTCCACGCCATGGGGCGGCCCGGCAAGCTCGAGATCGTCGCCACCAAGCCGATGGCCACGCAGCGCGATTTGAGCCTCGCCTATTCGCCTGGCGTCGCCGTGCCGGTGCTGGCTATCGCGGAGGATCCCAGCCGCGCCTTCGACTACACGTCGCGCGGCAACATGGTCGCCGTCATCTCCAACGGCACCGCCATCCTGGGCTTGGGCAATCTCGGCGCGCTGGCCTCCAAGCCGGTCATGGAGGGCAAGGCGGTGCTGTTCAAGCGCTTCGCCGATGTCGATTCCATCGATCTCGAGGTCGACACCGAGGACGCCGACGAGTTCATCAACTGCGTGCGCTTCCTTGGGCCCTCCTTCGGCGGCATCAACCTGGAGGACATCAAGGCGCCGGAATGCTTCATCATCGAGCAGCGGCTGCGCGAACTGATGGACATCCCGGTCTTCCACGATGACCAGCACGGCACCGCCATCATCTCGGCCGCCGGCCTGATCAACGCGCTGGAGATCACCGGCCGCGACATGAAGACCACCAGGATGGTCTGCAACGGCGCCGGTGCGGCCGGCATCGCCTGTATCGAGCTGATGAAGGCGATGGGCTTTGCGCCCGAGAACATCATCCTGTGCGACACCAAGGGCGTGGTCTTCCAGGGCCGCACGGAAGGCATGAACCAGTGGAAGTCGGCGCATGCGGTCAAGACCGACGCGCGGTCGCTGGCCGAAGCGCTGGATGGCGCCGACGTCTTCCTCGGCCTTTCCGCCAAGGGCGCGCTGACCACCGCCATGGTGCGTTCCATGGCCAAGAACCCGATCATCTTCGCCATGGCCAACCCCGATCCCGAGATCACGCCCGAGGAAGTGGCGGAGATCCGCACCGACGCCATCATGGCGACCGGGCGTTCTGACTATCCCAATCAGGTCAACAACGTGCTCGGCTTTCCCTATATCTTTCGCGGTGCGCTGGATGTGCGGGCCACCACCATCAATGACGACATGAAGATCGCCGCCGCGCGTGCGCTTGCCGACCTGGCACGCAAGGACGTGCCCGACGACGTCGCGGCAGCCTACCAGGGCAACCGGCCGAAATTCGGCCCCAACTACATCATCCCGGTGCCGTTCGATCCGCGCCTGATCTCGGCCATTCCGCTGGCCGTCGCCAGGGCGGCGATGGATTCTGGCGTCGCCCGCAAGCCGATCCTCGATCTCGACCGCTACGCGCAGGAGCTGTCGGCCCGCCGCGACCCGATCGCCTCGACCTTGCAGCGCATCTACGACCGCGTGCGCCGCCAGCCCAAGCGCATCGTCTTCGCCGAGGGCGAGGAGGAGCAGGTGATGCGCGCCGCCGTCTCCTATGTGAACCAGCGGCTCGGCACCGCCATCCTGCTCGGCCGTGACGACGTCATCAAGGAGAACGCCAGGCACGCCGGCATTGATCTCGACAAGCAGGGCCTGGAGATCATCAATGCGCGCCTGTCGCGCCGCAATTCGGTCTATACCGATTATCTCTACGAGCGCATGCAGCGCAAAGGCTTCCTGTTCCGCGACTGCCAGCGCCTGATCAACAACGACCGCAACCATTTTGCCGCCTGCATGGTGGCGCTGGGCGATGCCGACGGCATCGTCACCGGCGTCACCCGCAACTATTCCACCGCGCTCGACGATGTCAGGCGCGTTATCGACGCCAAGCCCGGCCACCGCGTCATCGGCGTGTCGATCGTTTTGGCGCGCGGCCGCACCGTGATCGTCGCCGACACAGCCGTGCACGACATGCCGAACGCCGAGCAGATCGCCGACATCGCCGAGGAGGCGGCAGGCTTTGCCCGCCGCATGGGCTATGAGCCGAGGCTCGCCATGCTCGCCTATTCCACCTTCGGCCATCCCCACGGCGAGCGCTCCGAGCGCATCCAGGAAGCCGTGCGCATCCTCGACAAGCGCCGCGTCGATTTCGAGTATGACGGCGAGATGGCCGCCGACGTCGCGCTCAACGCCCGCGCCATGGCGCAATACCCGTTCATGAGGCTGACCGGCCCGGCCAATGTGCTGATCATGCCGGCCTTCCACTCTGCCTCGATCTCGACCAAGATGCTCCAGGAACTCGGCGGCTCGACGGTCATCGGCCCGCTGCTGGTCGGGCTGAACAAGCCGGTGCAGATCGTCTCGCTGAACGCCAAGGACAGCGATATCGTCAACATGGCGGCGATCGCGGCCTACACGGCGGGGACCTGAGGAAGGGGTTCGCGCGTCGGACGCGAAGCAGCGGCGGATCTGATCGCGCTTAACCCGCGGAAAAAACCCGCGCCGCCTCAACGACCTCCTTAACCTGATCTTGCCTCAGCAGGTCGATGGGAATGCGCTCGTCGAGCAGCGCGGAGGGGCGGGTCAGCCACAGCCACGCCAGCCTCGGATTGCCGATCAACGACAGCACGTCTCGAATACCCGCCACCGGTCTGCCATCGACGAACTGCGCCAGCGGGAAGACGTGCTTGCGGCCGCCCTTACGCAAGGCGACCACCTCGCCGCGCCTCTGCCAGCGGTGCAGGGTCGAGCGCGCAATGCGGAAGTTTTCTTCCAGATAGGTCGAGCCGGCGACGCGGCCGGCCCAGTCCTCGATCAGCATCGATTCGAGGTCGTCGGACTGGGTGCGCGGAAGCGGGGAGGCGGGGCCGTCGAAATCCGCCGACGGATTTGTGGCGCCCGCAGTACCGGTTTCGCTGCGGCGCGCGGCTTCCGCGGCCAGCGCACGCACGAATTTCGACGCCAGCCCCGGAAGGTCGGCATGGAGGGCATCGATGGCGCGCTGGTGCTTCGGCGACAGCAAGGTGACGGCGGACGCTATGCTGCCCGCGATCTTGCCAACCGAGACCATGGTGGGTTTGTTGATGGCCTCGTCATAGTGGGCGAGCGCCCGCTCGACCTTCTCCGCGACCATGTCCGCGAAGTCGTCTTGTTTAGGACCGGTTATGTGAAATCTGTTCATGCATCTGTCTTCTGGCCGCGAGCGCTCCTCCCCGATCGCGGCCCGTTGCTGAATTTCTAATGTAGAAAGCGGAAATCGCGGCGGCAACAAATCCGGCCGCCCGACAGCTTGCTGTCTTGCATCTTGGCACCCCAACTGGCTGAGGGCGCCCAAATGTCAGTCAAGGACGCCCAGATTGCGTGTAGGTGCGATGTGTGACAGCCGCGCGACGGTGAACGGCGGGCGCTTTTACCTTCTCCCCTTGTGGGAGAAGGTGGCCGAGCGAAGCTCGGTCGGATGAGGGGTGTTCCAGCTTGGCGCTAAGTTACCCCTCACCCGGATTGCCTTCCGATTTGCTAAGGACAAATCGGGGCAATCCGACCTCTCCCACAAGGGGAGAGGTACGAGGCACCGCCCTCTACAGCAACCCCGCCAATTCGGCTTCTTTGCGCAGATTCTGCCTTGGCCTGGGGCCGATCTGCTGGATCACCAGGCCGGCGGCCAGTGAGCCGAGATCGCCGCAGGTCTTGAGGGCGCGGCCTTGCGTGTAGCCATGCAGGAAACCGGCAGCGTAGAGATCGCCGGCGCCCGTCGTGTCGACCAGCTCCTTGATGGCGGTCGCCTGGATGACCACGGTCTCGTCGCCGCGCACGATGACCGAGCCTTTTTCCGAGCGCGTCACGGCTGCGATCTTGCAGTCCTTGCGGATCTGGGCAAGCGCCTCGTCGAAGGACGAGGTCTGGTAGAGCGACTTGATCTCATGGCTGTTGGCGAAGACGATGTCGACGGTGCCCGAGCGCATCAGGTCGAGGAATTCGTCACGGTAGCGGTCGACGCAAAACGAATCCGACAAGGTCATCGACACTTCGCGGCCCGCCGCGTGCGCCAGCTTGGCCGTCTGCCGGATCGCCTCCTTGGCGCGGGGCGGGTCCCACAAATACCCCTCGAAATAGGTGACCTTGGCGCCCGACGCCTTGTCGGCCTCGACATCCTCCGGTCCGAGCTCGACGCAGGCGCCGAGATAGGTGTTCATCGAGCGCTCGCCGTCGGGGGTAACGAAGATCATCGAGCGCGCCGTCGGCGGCTCGCCCTGAAGCGGCTTGGTGTCGAAGGCGACGCCCTGTGCGTGGATGTCGTGGGCATAGATTTCGCCCAAAGCATCGTTGGAGACCTTGCCGAAGAAGGCGGCGCGGCCACCGAAGGAGGCAACGCCGGCCGCCGTGTTGCCCGCGCTGCCACCGGACGCCTCGATCGCCGGGCCCATGCGGCTGTAGAGCAGTTCGGCGCGGTGCGTGTCGATGAGGTTCATCGCGCCCTTGATGATGCCGTTGGTCTTGAGGAATTCCTCTTCGCACTGGGCGATGATGTCGACAATCGCGTTGCCGATGCAAAGCACGTCATAGTCCGGCATCAATGTCTCCGCCAAAATCCGCGCCGGCTTCTTGCCATGCCGGCCGGGCGCGGGTCTAGCGATTTGCAACCGGTTTGCCTAGGCCATGTTCATACCGCGTGATGCCTAGGCGCTACGACAATTCGGTCGTGGCCGAAGCATTTCACCTCGGCTTTGCCTAAGAAGGGCCTTTCGATCCCGGCCCGAAGGCGGCAAGCCCATGCCTGCAAGAAACGACATGAACACCGATCTGGCGCTGCTCGGCGTCCTGGCGGTGCTTTGGGGCGCCTCCTACACCTTCATCAAGATCGGCGTCGAGACGATCCCGCCGGTGACGTTCATCGCCGCCCGCACCTTGATCGCCGGCGGCATCCTGTTCGCCGTCATCCGCTGGCGCGGGCTTGCCATGCCGGGCGATGCGGCGAGCTGGCGCCGGTTCGCCTTCCAGGCGTGCCTCAACAGCGTCATCCCGTTCACCCTGATCGCCGCCGCCGAGCGCTCGGTGGATGCCGGCCTCGCCACTATTCTCAACGCGACGTCGCCGATCTTCACCTTTCTGTTGACCGCGCTCATCACCCGCCATGAACCGGTGACGCTGCGCAAACTGATCGGCGTCGGCGCCGGCATTGCCGGGATCTGCCTCATCGTGGGCACACAGGCGCTGGGCGGTCTCGGCCATGAACTTTGGGCGCAGCTTGCCATCGTCCTTGCAACGGTCTGCTATGCGGGGGCGGCGATCTTCGGCCGAGGCTTCAAGGGCCTCGACCCGATGCTGCCCGCGGCCGGCTCGATGCTCTGCGGCGCCGTCATCCTGGTGCCGCTCAGCCTCGCCGTCGACCAGCCCTGGACGCTCGCGCCGTCGACGGCCTCGATCCTGGCCCTGCTCGGCCTGTCGGTGTTTTCGACCGCGCTGGCCTTCGTCATCTATTTCCGCCTGATCCACACGCTGGGCTCGGTCGGCACGACGTCACAGGCCTATCTGCGCGTGCCGATCGGCGTCGGCATCGGCGCAGTCTTCCTCGGCGAAAGCCTGGGTTCGACGGCCTGGCTCGGCATGGCGTTCGTCGTCGCCGGTGTCGCGGCCATGACCATTCCCACCCGCAAGCCGGCGCTCGCACAATAGGCAGCCAGGCAATCGCTTCAGACCAAATGGCGCCGACGCTCGCAAGAGGGTGGATGCGGAGAATTCGAGCCTCAAGCGATTGCCATGGCAACAGACGCTTGTGACGGGTGGACCTGCTGCCTATCCTCACGGCGTTCGAAGTGAGGTTGGAAGCACCGTGATCTCCAGCGCCGCCCGTGCCGCCGCCGGCCAGTTGTTGTCGCCCGAATTCCGCGCCGTCTTCCTTAAGACGCTGGGCCTGACTGTGCTTGCGCTGGTCGCCTTGTGGTTCGGGCTGACCAGCCTCGTCGAGTGGCTGGCGCTGCCGTGGCTGCACACGCTGTTTCCCGGTCTGCCGTCCTGGGCCGGTTGGCTGGGCGGCATCATCGCGGCCATCGCGCTTGCCTTCGGCATGGCGCTGCTCGTCGCGCCGGTCACGGCTGTCGTCGCCGGGCTGTTCCTCGACGATGTCGCCGACGTGGTGGAGCGTACCGATTATCCCGGCGATCCGCCCGGCCGCGCCATGCCGGCGCTGCGCTCGCTGGCGTTGGCGATAAAGTTCTTCGGCGTCGTCGTTCTGGGCAACATCGTCGCCCTGCTGCTCCTGCTGGTGCCGGGCGTCAACATCGCCGCCTTTTTCATCGTCAACGGCTACCTGCTCGGGCGCGAATTCTTCGAATTCGCCGCGATGCGTTTCCGTCCGGAAGAAGAGGCCAGGGCCTTGCGCCGGCACCATGCCGGGACGGTCTTTCTCGCCGGCCTGGTCATCGCGGCCTTCCTTGCCGTGCCGGTGCTCAACCTGGTGACGCCGCTCTTCGCCGCAGCCATGATGGTGCATCTGCACAAGGCGATCTCGGCCCGGCCCGATCGGCGGAGCAAGCCGTCCCGTTGATGCGTCAATCCCTACCGCAGCAGAAAGCCGCGCCCCAGTTCGTCGTCGGGCTCGACGATGAATTCCGCGCGGCCGCAATAGTAGGCGCGGCCACCCACCTGGGCGATGACCGCTTCATGCGGTCCGGCTTTCGCCGTCCGCGCCACCGCGCCGGAAAAGCGCGAGCCGGCGATGCTCTCGAAAGTGCGTGTCCGGCCTGGTGCGATCCCGCCCTTGGCATGCATCGCCGCCAGCCGGGCGCTGACGCCGGAACCGGTCGGCGAGCGGTCGACCTGCGCCTCGGCGAAGACACAGACGTTTTTCGTCGGCTCATCCGAAAACGCGTCCCGCCCATCCGTCAAAATGGTGCCGTAGAGGAAGGCGAGGTCGGCATGGTCGGGATGCGACAAGGGGAACCCGCTCTTCAGCCTTTCGGTCAGCGCCGTCGCCGCATCGACGAAATCGCGTACGCGGTCGCGGCCGAATTCGAGCCCGAACTGGCGGCAGTCGGCCAGCGCGTAGAAAGCCCCGCCATAAGCGATGTCGAAGCCGATCGCGCCGTAGCCCGGTAGCTCGATCCTGCGGTCGCGTGCGAACAAGAAAGCCGGCACGCTTTCGAACGACACAGCACCGGCCTTGCCGTCGCGCACCTCGACCGAGGCGACGACCATGCCGCAGGGCGCCTCGATGTTGACCATCGTCACCGGTTCCTGCTTGGCCACCAGCCCTTCGTCGACGGCATAGCGGCCGAGCGCGACGATGGCGTGGCCGCACATGGTCGAATAGCCCTCATTGTGCATGAACAGCACGGCAAGGTCGGCGCCCGGCAAATCGGGCTCGACCAGCAGCGCGCCATACATATCGTAATGGCCGCGTGGCTCGAACATCAGGATTTTCCGGAGATGATCGAGATGGTCGCGCACATAGGCGCGCTTTTCCAGGATCGTGCCCTTCGGGATATCGGGATAACCCCCGGTGACGATCCTCAGCGGCTCGCCGCCGGTGTGCATGTCGACGACGGTCAGCGTCATGTGTTCGGCCCGCTTATCCCGATTTGCCAAACAGCGCCTGCAACTTGCCGAAGGGCATGGCGGCGCGGGTGAAGCCGAACGTGCCGTCCTGCTGGATCTCGCGCGCCGCCGTTTCCAGCATGCCATAGGCGAAATTGGTCAACCAAGGCCCAAGCGAAACGCGCTTTGCCCCGGCCTTGGTCAGATCGGCGATGGTGAAGTCGGGCCTTGCCATGACGTTGACCGGCTTGCTCACTGCCGAGCAGAGCTTGCGCACCATCTCGACGTCGCCGATGCCCGGCGCGTAGAGCACGTCGGCGCCCGCCTTCTCGAATGCCTGCAGCCGCTTGATCGTGTCGTCGAGGTCGGACTTGCCCCAGAGGAAGTTCTCCGCTCGCGCGGTGAAGACGAAATCGCGTTTCAGCGCGCGGGCCGCTTCCGCCGCCGCCGCGACGCGCTCCACCGCGTGCGAAAAATCATAGATCGGCTTGTTCGGGTCGCCGGTGTGGTCCTCGATCGAGCAGCCGGCAAGGCCGGCGGCTTCAGCCGCGAAGATGGTTTCGGCGGCCTGCTCGGCGCTGTCGCCCTTGCCGCGTTCGAGGTCGGCCGAAACCGGCAGTTCGGTTGCCGCCGTCACCTCGCGGCAATGATGGATCATCTGGTCGAAGGTCACCGCGCCGTCCGGCAGGCCGCGCGAGAAGGCGAAACCGGCGCTGGTCGTCGCCAGCGCCTTGAAACCGAAGGATCCAAGCAGCTTCGTCGTGCCGACATCCCAAGGGTTGGGCATGACGAAGGTCGAGGCATGCAGGTCGCGAAAGATCTTGCCCTTGTCCATGGAAGTTCCCCCATCATGTTGAGTGCGATGGCGCGGATTTTAGCTTGCCCGCCTTGCCCGGGCAAACGAATGCAGTTGGCTCAGAAGCGTTTCGCCTTCTCTGCTGACAATTCGTCCGGCGCGTCCATGCAACCCCGTCAAAATCGGCGCCGATCAGTGGATCGGCACCAGTCCGGCCAGTGTGCGCATGTCGTCGAACAGGATGCCGCCGGCTCGCACCAAGCCGTCACGGTCGCTGTAGGGATCGCCATGATAGGAAAATACCCGCATGCCGGCGGCGATGCCGGCCTGTGTGCCGGCGACGCTGTCCTCGATGACGATACAGTCGGCAGGCGCAAAGCCCATCGTCTTGGCCGCATGCAGGAACAGGTCCGGGAACGGCTTGCCGCGCGCGACCATGGTCGAGGAAAACATCGCATGTTCGAACAGCGGCAGCAGGCCGGTCTGGCCAAGCGTGATGTGCATTTTCGACACCCTGGCCGAGGTGGCGACGCAATAGGCGATGCCGGCCGCGCGGACAGCCTCGACGAACTCCCGGACATAGGGAATCGCCTCGACCCCATGGGCGAACAGGTCCGGCAGCCCTGCGTTCCAGCGCTCGACGAAATCGGCGCCGAGCCTGACGCCGGTCTCTTCTTCGATCTGCTTCTGCACCGAGACCATGCTGCGGCCGGAGAAGTTCTTGCGGCAATATTCAAAGCTGGTGGGATACCCGGCTTCGCTCAGCCATTCGGCGAGACGCCGGTTGGCCAGGTTCTCGGTATCGACCAGAATTCCGTCGCAGTCGAAGATGACAAGTTTCGGTATGTTCATCAGGCCGTGCCGGTCGAGCCGAACCCGCCCGAACCGCGCGCCGTGCCGCCTGCCAGGGCGCGCTCTTCAACGCCCGCCTGCGTCACTGCGGCGAACACGATCTGGGCAATGCGCATGCCGCGCGTCACCGCAAAATCCTCGTCGCCGAGATTGACCAGCAGCACCTTCACCTCGCCGCGATAGTCGCTGTCGATCGTGCCCGGCGTGTTGAGGACGGTCAGCCCGTGTTTGAAGGCAAGGCCGGAGCGCGGCCGCACCTGGCCTTCCATCCCTTCGGGGATTTCCAGGATCAGTCCGGTCGGCACCAGAGCGCGTTTTCCCGGCAGGATCAGCAGCGGCCGATCGTCGGGCACCGCCGCGCGCAGATCCATGCCGGCCGCGCCGGTGCTTTCATAGGCAGGAAGGGGGAGTCCTTCCGCATGCGGCAACCTGACGAAGCCGACAGTCGGACCGATGACGGAGGAATTTTGGATGGCTGCGCGCATAAAATCGATCCTATCGGCGCGATTGCCGATTCGGTCAATTCGCCCGCAACCCTATCAACGGCTTTCTTTCGGGCATCACTATGGCCGGAGCCAACCCTTAGCGCACTTCCATCGGCACCACCGTCGTCTCCTTGATCTCCTCCATCACGAAGGATGCCGAAACGTCCGACAGCGCCACCTTGGCGATCAGCCGCTGGTAGAGCCGGTCATACGCCTTCACGTCGGCGACGCGGGCGCGCAGGACATAGTCGAGGTCGCCGGACATGCGGTAGACTCCGGTGATCTCGGAAAACCCCGTCACCGCCGCCCGGAATTTCTGCAACCACTCGGGATCATGATTTGAAGTTCGGACCAGGATGAACACGGAGAGGCCGAGCCCGAGCTTCTCGGCATCGACCAACGCCACCCGGCCGGTGATGACGCCATCCTCCTCCAGCCGCTTGACGCGCCGCCAGCAGGCGTTGCGCGACAAGGCCACCCGTTCGGACAGCTGATCGACCGACAACGTGCCGTCGCGTTGCAATTCGGCGAGCAATTTCCGATCAATTTCGTCGATCTCGATAGCCATGTGGGATGTTTGTCCCATGAACAAGCAAAATACAAGGATATTTTGAGACCGATGAACCAACGAACCGTGCCAGGATACCCGATATCAGGAACTTTAAGCGCTGAAGGGGAAGCAGCATGTCGTTTGCAAGGATTTTCACCTCCCATCCGGCCAAGGTCGGCGAAACCTATTTCGGTCACATGGCCTTTGCCGCCTGGTTTTCCTCGCGCCTGCTGACGGCCGCCGGGGCCGCCCTCGTTCACGCTTTCTTGCCATTTCTGTTCGAGACTACCGCCAGCCGAATCGTCCGCGAGCTTTACGAGCGGACGCACAACAGAGGTTCGCACGCGGTCACGGAGCCCAAGGCCCTTCTCGATCGCGCTTAGGAACGGAAGAAGCGATGTGCCGGTGGGCGGCCTATCTCGGTGAAGCGGTCTTCCTCGAAGACATCCTCACGGCGCCCTGCCACTCGCTGATCGCCCAGAGCCATTGCGCCGAGGAAGCCAAGTCGCCGACCAATGGCGATGGTTTCGGCCTTGCCTGGTATGGCGACCGGTCCGAGCCCGGCCTCTACCGCGACATCCTGCCGGCCTGGTCCGATCCCAACCTGAAGAGCCTGTGCCGGCAGATCAAATCCGGATTGTTCCTCGCCCATGTGCGCGCCTCGACCGGCGGCGCCACCAGCCGCATGAACTGCCATCCCTTCATCTCAGGCCCTTGGTCGTTCATGCACAACGGCCAGATCGGCGGCTTCGAGAAGATCCGCCGCGCGCTGGAAAATTCGCTGTCCGACGCCGTCTTCGACCAGCGCGAGGGCACTACCGATTCCGAGCTGTTTTTTCTCCTGATGATCGACGAAGGGTTGGCCGCCGATCCGCAAGGCGCCGTCGCCCGTGCCACCAGCCGCGTGCTGGAGACTTCGCGGCGTGCCGGCATCGAGCCGGCGCTGAAGCTGACGGCCGCCTTTTCCGACGGGCAGGCGCTCCACGCGGTCCGCTACGCCACGGATGACCACGCGCCCACCCTCTATACCGCCGCCAAGGGCGGCGGCCGCTGCATCGTCTCCGAACCCTTCGACCGTGAAGGCGGCGACTGGCAGGCGATCCCGCCATCGAGCTTCGTCACCATGACCAGGCGCGGCGTGAGTATTCAGCCGTTTGCGCCGGCCCCGGCGAAGTTGGCGCTGGCCGGGTAGTCTTCGTCAAACTGCAACGTCGCGGGACAAAAGGGCTCGCCGTAAAGCGCTGACCTCGATAGTGCAGCCTGCACAATTCCGATCAGGCACAGCCGATCCTCAAACGCTCAACTCCGCTTGAAACCGTGCCGTTGTCCGCCATCTTGACGGACAAGCGCGGCCAAGTCGGAGCATTCACCATGGAACTCGTCTTCTCCTCAACCGTCGACCTCGCCGCCGCCATCGCCGCGCGCGAAATCTCCGCCGTTGAAGCGCTCGATGCCCATCTGGCGCAGATCGACAGTCATAACGAAGCAGTCAACGCGGTCGTCTCGCTCGACAGGGAAGGTGCGCGCGAACGCGCCAACCAATCCGATGCGACACTCGCAAGCGGCGCTGCGCTCGGACCGCTGCACGGCATCCCGTTCGCCCTGAAGGACATGCACCAGACATCAGGCATGACGACCACGGTCGGCTTCCCGCCTTTCGCCGATTATGCGGCGAAAGAAGACAGCCCGGTCGTTGCCAGGCTGAAGGCGGCCGGCGGCGTGCTGATGGCCAAGACCAATGTCGCCAGCATGCTGTCCGACTGGCAATCGAAAAATCCGCTGTTCGGCCGGACCAGCAACCCCTGGAATCTTGAGCGCACCGCAGGCGGTTCCAGCGGCGGCGCTGCGGCCGCGATTTGCGCCGGGATGACACCGTTCGATGTCGGCACCGACATGCAGGATTCGATCCGTCTCCCCGCCGCGTTTTGCGGTGTTTATGGCCTGAAACCAACGGAGCATCGCGTCTCGCTGGCCGGCGCTTTTCCGGACCCGGGCGACGCCGCGCGCAGCGTCCGGTTGATGTCCTGTCTCGGGCCGCTGGCGCGCAGCGTGGACGATTTGTCCTTGATCTATCAAATCATCGCCGGAGCGGACGGGCGCGACACCGATGTCGCCCCGGTGCCGGTCGAAGACATGCCGAAGCTCGACCTCAAGACACTACGCATCGCCTTCGCGTCGTCGTTTCCCGGCTTCCCGGTGGCTGGCGACATCAGTGCAGCGGTCGACAACCTTGCAGGGCAGTTGCAATCGGCTGGTGCCATTGTCGAGGAAGCGAAACTGCCCAAGCTCGATCTGCGTGATGATCTAAGGCACGGCGGAGCTCTGATTGGCATGATGATGGAGGCGACGCAACCCGGGCCGCCGGAACAGCCGACCCCCGTCTCGCGCTGGTTCGAAGCGCTCGCCCGTCGCGACAAATCCATCCTCGCCTGGGACGCCTTCTTCGACAGTTGCGACGCGCTGCTCTGCCCGGTGGCCATGACTAGCGCGTTTCCTCATTGCGAGCCCGGCGCACCGGTCAAGGTCGATGGCAAGGACCAAGACTACTGGATGCTCCCGGCCTATGGCGCGGTGTTCAATTACAGTGGCCATCCGGCACTTTCGATGCCGTACGGACAGGACCGAGACCGCCTGCCGATCGGTCTGCAACTGGTCGGCAAACGCTGGTCGGAATCACGGCTGCTCGCTATTGCCGGGGCTATGGCGCCGTTGACCGGCGGCTTCAGCCGTCCACCAAACTATTGAGCGAACCGATCCAACCCGTAGGGCGCCAGCAGCGGATCGCGCTCGCCGTCGAGGATTTCGCGCGCGGCGAACAAGCCGACCGCCGGCGCCAGCGTGATGCCGGAATGCGTGACCGCGATATAGAGGCCGTCCATGCCCTCGGCGCGGCCGATGATCGGGAAGCCGTCGATCGGCGTCGGCCGGTAACCGACCGTATGGAAATCGAGCTCCAGGCCGTCGCCGCCGCGCAGCATCGCTTGCAGCGCCGCAAACAGCTCGCGCGCCGTCGCCGCCGCATCCACCCCCGGATCGGCACCGCCAAAATCCGACCCGGCGATGATGCGGCCTTGCGCCGTCTGGCGCATGTGCAGCCGCTCGGCCAGCACCAGCCCGTTTAGCAATTTTCTGTAAGGCCGCGAATGGACGATCAGGCCGGGCGGCATTTCGATCGGTAGCTTTATGCCGGCCGTCGCGGCAATCTCCGGCGAGCCGACGCCGGCCGCGATCACCACCTCATCGGCGGCGAGCAGGCCATGGGCGGTGTCCACGCCCGTCGTCCTGCCCCCGGTCTGAACAAGCGCTGTAACCGTGCTGGAGACGATGCGCGCACCGCGCTGTTCGGCGTCGGCCAGCAGCGCTTTTGTTGCCGCGACCGGCTCGGCGACGCCCTCCTCGGCGACATGCAAGGCAAAGTCGGGAAGCTCGGCGAGATTGGGCTCGATGCCAGCCGCGCCGGCACCGTCGACGCGCCTGATGCCATAACCCCAGGACGAATGCTCCGCCGCATAGGCCTCCAATTTGTCCGCCGGCAAGTCCCAGCACAGCCCGCCGCACCAGGCGAGCGGAAGGCCGGGCAGCTCGTTTGCCAGCCGTTTCCACTCCGCCATGGCGCGGGTGCGCAGCCGGAAATAGACTTCCGGATTGCCCCAGCTGGCATTGATCCAGGCGAAGGAATTCGGCGTGGCGATCCCGCCGGCGCCGCTCTCGGAAACGACGGTGACCCGTGCCCCGGCCTTGGCCAGGTGCCGGGCGATGGAAGCGCCGATGATACCGGCGCCGATGACGATGACTTCCTTCGCGCTGCTCATGCTCTGGCTCTTGATGGGAGTTGTCCCGTCATGCCATCGCATCGGTTCGATCTCAAGGGTAAGGTCAGGACTGGCACCGGTTGCGGATATGACGATCCGCTTTGCGAGAGCTACGCGCTGTCCAGCCGTTCTTCCTGCACGTCGGCGAGCAGTCGCTTCAACTCGTCATGACGCCGCATGAGCCGTGAGGAGTCTACTTTCCTTGCAGCGGCCAGCGCGGTGCCGAGTTCCAGCTCGGCGCCTGTGCGATCCCCAAGCTGGATAAGCAGCGCCGCCAGCGACAGGCGGGCATCGGCGGCACCGATCGGCGAACCGATCTCGCTCCAGCGCGAGCAAGCGATCTGCAGTTCGCGGGCTGCATCGGCCAAACGGTTTTCGCGTGAAAACAGCTCGGCCTTGGCTTCCGCCGTCAGCGCCCGGATCGATGCCATGGGCCAACGCTGTGGCTGACTCTCCAACTCGGCGATGACTTCCTTCGCCCGCTCCGGCCGGTCTGTCCTTGCCGCCACCTTGGCAAGCGTGGCGAGAACCAGCCCCTTGCGCTGCAGGGTCGGCCAGCTGCTGCCGACAAGGGAACGCTCGAGAGCGGCGAAAGCGGCCTCGGCCTGTCCCAGTTCCAGTTGCAACAGGGCAAGGCCCGGCTGCGGATCCCAGCCTGCGGCATGGGACGCACGATAGGCCACCTCCGCCTCGGTGAGATCACCGGCAGCCAGATGAATATCGCCGAGAACACGCAATGCATCGCCCGTTGCCCAAGGCGCGTCAAGCGCAAGCTGGTCGATAGCCGCGCGCACCAGCGCCTCGGCCTCCTTCAGCGTTCCGTGCACTCCGAGCACTTCTGCGCGGTGCAGCCGGCACGAGCCCGACAGGTCGTCGAGCCCGTGTCCCTTGCACCAGCTTTCGTAGCCGAGCGTCCATTGATTGGCTCTCGTCCAGTCGCCGAAACTCCGGCAGGCCCACAGTATATTGCAATAGAGAATGCCGCCGACGATGGGATCAATGTCGCTCGACAGACCAAGAGCAGCCGCGAAGTCCTGGTCTTCCTCTCCGGCCTTGGTTTCCCCAAGGCAGAGCTTGAAGAAGCCGCGATAGATCAGCCCGAGCGATTCCACGACCGGATCTTCGAGATGCTTGCCGACTTCGAACGCCTGTTCGGCCAACGCCAGCGCCTGTTCGGGCTGGGCTTCCGCGCCCATGATGCGCGCGCCCATCCAGCACCACAGGCCATGCTCCCGGCTGTCGGTGGCCGCATCGATCAACTGTGCAGCACGCTTGTGCCAGCCCTTCGCCACTGGGAGTTCGCCTCTTTCAAGGTGTATCCGCGCAAGGGTGATCGCCGGGGAAGCCGCCCGCAGTCGGTCTCCGGCGACGCTATGGGCCGCCACCGCACGCGTCAACTGCGGAATGGCTTCGGATGGCCGCCCCATGCACTCCAGGGCCAGCGCCCATTCCTCAAGGTCGGCGGTGAGAACCTCCTGTTGGGCATCCGCTTCGACGAAACAGGCCACGGCCTCTTGCCATTTCCTGGCCGTGGCTGCCGCGCGTGCACGCAAGATCTGCGACCCGGCGATCGCGGCAACTGGGTCGGCCGGGCTCGAGTTTGGATTGGAAGAGGCCGGTCTGTCGAGGCAAATCCGGTAGCCGAACCGTGGCAGGTTGCGCATCGCCGTTTCCATGCCGCCTTGGCGCAGGATGGTGCGAGCGAGGCTGGCAACGCGCTGCAACGAGGCTTCGGTTACCGTGACTCCCGGCCACAGTGTTTCGAGCAATTCGTCCTTGCTCAAGGCACGGTCCTGATACCGCAGCAGAACAGCCAGGAAATCGAACACCAGCGGCTGCACCTCGATTTCTCTGCCTGTGAGACGAAGGGTGCGCGATTCCTCGTTCAGCTCGAAATCGCCGAAACTATAGACCCCCATCGACAGCATTTCCTCCTGCGACAATAGGCAAAGGATCAGAACAAGGTAAGGGCGCCGTAAGGACTGTTGGCCGCCCCTCCCGTAATTCTCCGTGTGCCTGGTGAGCCAAGCTGCACTTTAGCGCAGTGATCCCAGGAATGTCACCGGTAGCGACACGATCGCCCGTCCGGCGGCATTTGAACCCAGACAAGGAGAACTACGGACATGCAAAAGTATATCATCGAACGCGAAATTCCCAAGGTCGGTACTTTCGAGCGCGAGCAGCTTCGCGAAGCATCCAGGGCCTCGAACACCGTTCTCGCCGAACTCGGCCCGGAAATTCAGTGGGTCGAATCCTTCGTCGCCGACGACAAGACGTTCTGCGTCTATCTCGCCAAGGATGAAGAGATCATCCAGCGCCACGCGAAGATGAGCGGCTTCCCGGCCACGAAGATCACGCAGGTCAAGCGCCTGTTCGATCCGACGACGGCACATGCCGGCGCCTGACGGGGAGGGAGCTGTCGTGAAACTCCTCGCAAATCTGATCCTCGGCACCGCTTTGTCCGCAGGCATATGGGCGTCCGCGCTCGCCTGCGGCACCGCGGATGCCCACGATACGCCAGATCCGGCGCTTAACCGGTCCCGGGAAATGGCGTCCAGGTACGTCAATATCGAGGTCGCCAAGGCCGAGGGTTACCAGCAGCTGTTCGAATGCACCACCCATGACGAGCACGGCACGATGGGCGTTCATTTCATCAACCCCGCGCGGGCAGGAGACGGCAAGCTGGTGCTGGGCGAGCCGGACGTGCTGACCTACGAGCCGGAACAGGATGGATCCATGCAGCTTGTCGGCATGGAATACATCGTCTTCGAGAAGGACTGGAAGGGGAAGGGCGTTCCCGAGTTCCTCGGCCGCACCCTCCAGCGCAAGACCACGGTGGGTGTCCACCCGGTGGACCCCTACTACGAGCTTCACGTCTGGCATTGGCGGCATAACCCGGCCGGCATGTTCGCCGACTGGAACCCTTATGTGAGCTGCAAACACGACATGTCTTGAGGGGCATCAGGCAGCGCCTGGGAGGGGCATTGCGTGGCCCTCCCAGGTATCTCGCGGCGATCTGGATGGTCGCCGGAGGGTTCGTTGCTCTCGTCGAGGGGCTCGTCGTCCGACCGACGCGGCCAACAACCATCAACTTGGAGGGAGATCGACCATGGGTCGCATTTTCGCATTCACCTACGGCTTGGCCGCATATCTCGTCTTCTTCGGTACGATTGTCTACGCCATCGGCTTCGTAAGCGGCCTGGTCGTTCCCAAGGCCATCGATACCGGAGCGGTTGCTCCGCTTGCCGAGGCTCTCACCGTCAACCTCCTGTTGATGGTTCTCTTCGCCGTCCAGCACAGCGTGATGGCCCGCAAGCCGTTCAAGAACTGGTGGGTGCGCTGGATTCCGAAGCCGATCGAGCGCAGCACCTACGTACTGCTCGCGAGCCTCGCGCTCGACCTGTTGTTCTGGCAGTGGCGCCCGATACCGGCCGTGGCGTGGCAGGTCACCGATCCGACCGTCGCCACGGTGATCCTTGGCATGTCATTCGTCGGTTGGGTGCTGGTCTTCACCAGCACCTTTCTGATCAACCATTTCGAGCTGTTCGGCCTGCATCAGGTCGCCAACAACCTCATCGGTCGCGACATGCCCTCGGTGCGTTTCAAGACGCCGGTGCTCTACAAATTTGTCCGCCATCCGATCTATCTGGGTTTTATCATCGCGTTCTGGATGGCGCCGATCATGACTTTCGGCCACCTCTTCTTTGCCGCCGTGACCACGACCTACATCTTGGTCGGCATCTTTCTCGAAGAGCGCGACCTGATCGAAATGTTTGGCGACGAATATCGGCGTTACCGCGAGCGTGTCTCGATGCTCATCCCCTGGCGCAAGTCGGCCTGAGCAGCGGGCATTCGCCAACAAACGCCATGCGACCACCGCTCGCGGTCCTTGCAAACAGCTCATGCCTACAGCGACCCGTCGCCGCGCCAACGCAGCGTGCGCTTATCCCATCACTTGAACGGAGGAAATACAGCCATGACAACAGGACATATAAAACCGGATCTCATCGTCGATCATCCCATCAGCTCGCGGCTCGTCACAGCCGCCACCGAATTGTGTCTTTCCGTCCTGCGCGCCATCGCTCGCATCATCCGAATTCGGCGCGACCGTGCACGGCTCTGGGAATTGCCGGATTACCTGCTGCGCGACATCGGCATCAACCGCTCCGAAATCCAGTCATCACCTGGTTCGGCGACAGGGACGCCAGTCGCCGTCGGTCCAAAACCGTCGACAGGCCGGGAAAGCGCTGCTAGAAGCCCGCGCCACAGACAGGATTTCATAAATTGGCTGAAGACATCGAACAGGCGGTATCGCGCCGCCGTACTTTCGCGATCATCGCCCACCCGGACGCCGGCAAGACGACGCTCACCGAAAAGCTGCTGCTGTTCGGTGGCGCCATCCAGCTTGCCGGCGAGGTCAAGGCCAAGAAGGACCGCATCCAGACCCGGTCGGACTGGATGAAGATCGAGCGCGAACGCGGCATTTCGGTCGTCACCTCGGTGATGACGTTCGAGTATGAGGACAATGTCTTCAATCTGCTCGATACGCCCGGCCACGAGGATTTCGCCGACGACACCTACCGCACGCTGTCGGCGGTCGACTCGGCGGTCATGGTCATCGACGCCGCCAAGGGCATCGAGCCGCGCACGCTGAAGCTGTTCGAGGTCTGCCGCTTGCGCGACATCCCGATCATCACCTTCGTCAACAAGATGGACCGCGAGAGCCGCGACCCCTTCGAGATCCTCGACGAAATCGAGCAGAAGCTGGCGCTCGATACCGCGCCCATCACCTGGCCCATCGGCCGTGGCAGGACGTTTTCAGGCACTTACCACCTGGCGCTGAACGCCGTGCGCAAGGGTGACGACGAGAAGGAGCGCACGCCGGTCAACGGTCCCGATTCCAACCGCGTCGCCGGCCTGTTGCCGGAAAACGAGCGTGAGGCCTTCATCGAGGAGCTGGAGCTCGCGCGAGAAGCCTGCAGGCCCCTTGATATCGACGCTTTCCGTGAGGGCCATCTGACGCCGGTCTATTTCGGCTCGGCGCTGCGCAATTACGGCGTGCGCGACCTGATCGAGGCGCTCGGCGCTTTCGGGCCGCCGCCGCGCGCGCAGGATGCCGACACCCGGATGGTGGAGGCGACCGAGGAGAAGATGACCTCCTTCGTTTTCAAGATCCAGGCCAACATGGATCCCAACCACCGCGACCGCATCGCCTTCGTGCGCGTCTGCTCGGGCAAGCTCGAGCGCGGCATGAAGGCCAAGCTGGTGCGCACCGGCAAGCCGATGAGCCTGTCTGCGCCGCAATTCTTCTTCGCCCGCACCCGCGTCACCGCCGACGAGGCCTTTGCCGGCGACGTCGTCGGCATCCCCAACCACGGCACGTTGCGCATCGGCGACACGCTGACCGAGGGCGAGGAAATCCTGTTCCGCGGCGTGCCGAACTTCGCCCCGGAAATCCTGCGTCGTGTGCGCCTCGGTGATGCGATGAAGGCCAAGAAGCTGAAGGAGGCGCTGCACCAGATGGCCGAGGAGGGCGTCGTGCAGCTGTTTTCGCCCGAAGACGGCTCGCCAGCCATCGTCGGCGTCGTCGGTGCGCTGCAGCTCGACGTGCTGAAGGAGCGGCTGAACTTCGAATACACGCTGCCGGTCGAATTCGAGATGTCGCGTTTTTCGGTCTGCCGCTGGATATCGGCCGACGACAAGACGGAAGTGCAGCGCTTCATCGAAGCCCACCGCGGCGACATTGCCCGCGATCTCGATAACGACCCGGTGTTCCTCGCCCAGCACGCCTTTTCGCTGAACTACGAAGCCGAGCGCTGGAAGGCGATCCGCTTCGCCACGATCAAGGACTATCAAGTCCGCGACAAGGCGGCTTGAGGCGCGGTCTTCCCTTCTCCCCGTTCACGGGGAGAAGGTGCCCGAGAGGCGGATGAGGGGCAGCGCCGGCCTCAAAAAATCAATGGACAGCCCTGCCCTTCGCGGGC
Organism: Mesorhizobium sp. BR1-1-13; assembly: GCF_020165515.1. Taxonomy (NCBI): domain Bacteria; kingdom Pseudomonadati; phylum Pseudomonadota; class Alphaproteobacteria; order Hyphomicrobiales; family Phyllobacteriaceae; genus Mesorhizobium; species Mesorhizobium sp. BR1-1-13. The sequence goes on along the minus strand of NZ_JAIUIH010000011.1, from coordinate 35,059 downwards.
TCAGGGCGTTCGAAGCTCGGAAAGCCAAGGAATTGGCTTTCCGTCCGCTACGCGGACCACTTCTCACCCCTTCGCTGCCTCTTCGATCTTGGCGATGTCGATCTTGCCCATCTTCATCATCGCACTCATCACCCGGCCGGCCTTTTCCCGGTCCGGATCCTGTAGCAGGCGCGGCAGCTGTTCCGGCACCACTTGCCAGGAGACGCCGAACTTGTCCTTTAGCCAGCTGCACGGGCCGGGCTCGCCGCCCTCGGTGAGCCTCTCCCAGAAATAGTCGACCTCTTCCTGCGTCTTGCAGTCGATCGACTGCGACATCGCCTCGTTGAACTTGAATTGCGGTCCGCCGTTGAGCGCCTGGAACGGCACGCCGTCGAGCTCGAACGTGGTCAGCAGCACTTTGCCTTCATCGGCGTGGCCCTTGGGCCAACGCATGACGCTCAGCACCTTCGAATTCTTGAAGATGGAGACATAGTGGTTCATCGCCTCTTCGGCCTGTCCATCGAACCACAGGCAGGTGGTGATCTTTTGCATGTCGTGCTCCTCGGTTGCTTCTTGCTGCTACAATGGAACGGCTGTCTGAGAAAATGGTCCCACTCCCTTGCCGTTGATCCAAGGACGGGCGTCCGGCAGGCGATCCGACACGGGAGGCGATCTTTTTCGCAAACTCTGAATTTTTCTGGAGAATCTGGCGCATAGCAAAAATGTGGCCAGACCATATTTGCCGGTCTATAACGCCTGCGATCCATATTCAGGGCCGCGACGCTCCGCATCGGGCGCAGCCAGCCAGCTAAGGAAAGTTCATGCCTGCCTATCGCTCCCGCACCACCACCCATGGCCGCAACATGGCCGGCGCCCGCGGCCTCTGGCGCGCCACCGGCATGAAGGACTCGGATTTCGGCAAGCCGATCATCGCCGTGGTCAACTCCTTTACCCAGTTCGTGCCGGGCCACGTCCACCTGAAGGATCTCGGCCAGCTGGTCGCGCGCGAGATCGAGAAGGCCGGCGGCGTCGCCAAGGAATTCAACACCATCGCCGTCGATGACGGCATCGCCATGGGCCATGACGGCATGCTCTATTCGCTGCCGTCGCGCGAGCTGATCGCCGATTCCGTCGAGTACATGGTCAACGCCCACTGCGCCGACGCCATGGTCTGCATCTCCAATTGCGACAAGATCACGCCCGGCATGCTGATGGCCTCGCTGCGCCTCAACATCCCGACCGTCTTCGTCTCCGGCGGGCCGATGGAAGCGGGCAAAGTGGTGCTCGCCGGAAAGGCGCAGGCGCTCGACCTGGTCGACGCCATGGTCGCCGCCGCCGACGACAAGATCTCCGACGAGGACGTCAAGGTCATCGAGCGCTCCGCCTGCCCGACCTGCGGTTCCTGCTCGGGCATGTTCACCGCCAATTCGATGAACTGCCTGACCGAAGCGCTCGGCTTGTCGCTGCCGGGCAACGGTTCGACACTGGCGACACACGCCGACCGCAAGCGGCTGTTCGTCGAGGCCGGACACTTGATCGTCGATCTCGCCCAGCGCTATTACGAGCAGGACGACGAAAAGGCGCTGCCGCGCAGCATCGCTTCAAAAGGCGCGTTCGAGAACGCCATGACGCTCGACATCGCAATGGGCGGGTCGACCAACACCGTGCTGCACATCCTGGCCGCGGCGCATGAGGGCGAGGTCGACTTTACCATGGAGGACATCGACCGGCTGTCGCGGCGGGTGCCCGTGCTGTGCAAGGTGGCGCCGGCCAAGTCCGACGTGCACATGGAGGACGTCCACCGCGCCGGCGGCATCATGGCGATTCTCGGCCAGCTCGACCAAGCCGGACTGATCAACCGCGACCTGCCGACCGTGCACACATCAAGCCTGGGCGAAGCGCTCGATCATTGGGATATTTCCCGCACCTCCAGCCAGAACGTGCGCGATTTCTTCCTCGCCGCGCCCGGCGGCGTGCCGACGCAGGTCGCCTTCAGCCAGGACCGTCGATGGGACGAGCTCGATCTAGACCGCGAGACGGGCGTTATCCGCTCGGCGAAGACGCCTTTTTCCAAAGACGGCGGCCTTGCCGTGCTCAAGGGCAACCTGGCGCTCGACGGCTGCATCGTGAAGACGGCCGGCGTCGACGAGTCGATCCTGAAATTCACCGGCCCGGCGCGGGTGTTCGAAAGCCAGGATGCCTCGGTCAAGGCGATTCTCTCGAACGAGATCAAGGCCGGCGACGTCGTGGTCATCCGCTATGAAGGACCGCGCGGCGGCCCCGGCATGCAGGAAATGCTCTATCCGACCAGCTATCTGAAATCGAAGGGCCTGGGCAAGGCTTGCGCGCTGATCACCGACGGGCGCTTCTCCGGCGGCACGTCGGGGCTCTCGATCGGCCATGTCTCGCCGGAAGCCGCCGAAGGCGGCACGATCGGGCTGGTGCGGGAAGGCGACACGATCGAGATCGACATCCCTAACCGCTCGATCCGCCTCGCCGTCAGCGATGAGGAGCTCGCCAGCCGCCGGGCGGCAATGGCGGCCAAGGGCGCTCTGGCCTGGAAGCCCGAAGAGAAGCGCAAGCGCAAGGTGACGACCGCATTGCGTGCCTACGCCGCCTTCGCCACCAGCGCTGACAAAGGTGCGGTGAGGCACGTTCCGGAGTAGGGCTCGAATCGGCCAGGTTCGTGCTGCCCCTCATTGTCCTGCCGGACATTTCTCCCCGTAAGTGACGGGGAGAAAGGGCTATAACCAAAGATTTCGCCAATTGTAGACGTTGCAAAAATGGCGGCGAGGTCGCAGCATCTCCCTTCTCCCTGTCTCTATACGGGGAGAAGGTGCCGGCAGGCGGATGAGGGGCGGCGCCACGTGGCAAGATTTTTCGCCCGCCGCGATCACTGCGGCAGCCGACAGGCGCTGATTCTTCGGGGATGACACAGATGGACTTCGACCTCATTGTGCGCGGCGGCACATTGCCTGACGGCAGGGTTGCCGACATCGGCATCGTCGGCGAGACGATCGCGACGATCGAGCCGAAGCTCGATGGCAACGCCGGCACGACGATCGACGCGCGGGGCAATCTGGTCTCTGCGCCCTTCGTCGACCCGCACTTCCATATGGATGCGACGCTCTCCTACGGCATTCCGCGGATAAACGCCTCGGGCACGCTGCTCGAAGGCATCGCTCTTTGGGGCGAACTGAAGCCGCTTCTGACGCATGAGGCGGTGCGTGATCGCGCGCTCGCCTATTGCGACTGGGCGGCGTCGATGGGATTGCTCGCCATCCGCACCCATGTCGACGTTTGCGACGACAGGCTGCTGGCGGTCGAAGCCCTGCTCGACGTCAAGAAGACGGTGGCGCCCTATATCGACCTGCAGTTGGTCGCCTTTCCGCAGGATGGGCTCTACCGCTCGCCCGGGGCACGGGAAAACACCATTCGCGCGCTGGATCTGGGCGTCGATGTCGTCGGCGGCATTCCGCATTTCGAGCGCACCATGGCCGACGGCACCCGCTCGGTGACCGAGCTTTGCGAAATCGCGGCAAAACGCGGCCTGATGGTCGACCTGCATTGCGACGAGACCGACGACCCGCTGTCGCGTCACATCGAGCAACTGGCCTATGAGACGCAGCGCCTCGGCCTTCAGGGCAAGGTGGCCGGCTCGCATCTCACCTCGATGCATTCGATGGACAATTACTACGTCTCGAAGCTTCTGCCGCTGATCGCCGAGGCCGGCGTCTCCGCCATCCCCAATCCTTTGATCAACATCATGCTGCAGGGGCGCCACGACACGTTTCCCAAGCGCCGCGGCATGACTCGGGTCAAGGAGATGCTGGCGCTGGGCATCCGCGTCGGCTGGGGCCAGGATTGCGTGCTCGATCCCTGGTATTCGCTGGGCACCGCCGACATGCTCGACGTCGCCTTCATGGGGCTTCACGTCGCCCAGATGTCGAGCCCGGCCGACATGGCGCGCTGTTTCGACATGGTCACCAACGTCAATGCCGCCATCATGGGGCTCGATCATCTGGGCCTCGCCGTCGGCAAGCGCGCAAGCCTCGTGGTCCTCGACGCCGGCAATCCGGTCGAGGCCATTCGCCTGCGCCCCGAACGCATTTGCGTCATCGCCAGGGGCAAGGTTGTGGCGGAACGAACCAGGCAGGACACCCGGCTTGCCATCCCCGGCAGGCCGGCATTGGTGAACCGGCGGCACGTATCGCCCTAGACCCAGCCGATTCCCGGCACTGGCCTTGCCGATTCCCGGATTTCTCCTCGTCAAAACGGCCGCTTCCGTCTACGACGCGGCCTGGAGCAATTTCAGGAAAGTGTGTACGGTTTTCCGTCCGGAATTGCGCGAAATAAAGAGATAGAGCGGTTCGCCGTTTTCGTAAAACGGTGAACCGCCCTAGACAGGCAAGGAATCGGGATCGGCATGACGCAACCCGTGGCGCAGAATTCCACAATCAGGAACGTGCTTCTGGCCGGCATTCTTTTGATGCTGGCCGGCGACTTCCTGTTTGCGCTGAACGACGCCATGGGCAAATGGCTGGTCGCCAGCTTTTCCGTCGGCCAGGTGGTGCTGATCAGGTCGATCGGCGCGTTTTTCGTGCTCGGTCCGATGATCGCCCACCAGGGCGCCACCAAGCTGTTCCGCATGGAACGGCCCGAATTGCAGGTCCTACGCGTCATCATGACCACGCTCGATACCGGGCTCTTCTATGCCGCCGTTGTCTATCTGCCGCTTGCGGATGTGATGAGCTTCTACATGGCCGGGCCGATCTATGTGGCGGCACTCTCGCATCTCCTGCTTGGCGAGAAGGTCGGCTGGCGCCGCTGGATGGCGATCCTGCTCGGCTTCTGCGGCGTGCTGATCATGCTCCAGCCCTCCTCGGCGGCTTTCTCGCTGTCGTCGGGCTTCGCGCTGGCGGGCAGCATTGCCTTCGCCTTCGCCATCATCCTCAACCGGCGTTTGCGCGGCACCAGCGACACCAATCTGGTGACATGGCAGACCGTCGGCACGCTGCTGGTCGGCGGCGCCCTGACCATCGGCGCCTGGCAGACGCCGTCGGCGCTCGATTTCGGCGCCATGCTGCTGCTCGGCATCGTCTCCTGCGGCGCCCATCTGATGATCACGCGGGCGCTCAAGCTGGCGCCGGCCTCGACGCTGGCGCCGCTGCACTACACGCTGCTTCTATGGGCGGTGGTCTTCGGGCTGGTGTTCTTCGGCGACGTTCCCGGCCCGCGCATCCTCATCGGCTCGGGCATCGTCGTACTGGCTGGCCTGTTCATCTTCCACCGCCAGAAGGTGGTCGACACGACGGTGCCGCCTGAAAACGTGCCGAAGGGTGTGAATTAGCCCTCGCGGATCGCTGCCAGGTGGCGCGAAAATTCCGGCGTCTCCATCAGCGCCCTGCAGCGCGCGAAGCGGCCGTCGGCATAGGCCCGGAAATCGTCGACGGGGTTGTCGTTGGCGAGCTGGATCAGTCCCCACAGCGTCCACAACAGGTCGCACATCGCCTTGTAGATGACGATGCGGCCGCGCTCCGCCGGTTTCGCCTCGCCGCCGAAATAGGCGCGCATCATCTCCTCGTCCTGCGCGGCATCGAACCTGCCTTCGACGGAAAGGTCGCCAAGATCCCAGAGCGGATCGTTCATTCCTGAATATTCCCAGTCGACGATCCACATCCTGTCACCCGCATCGAGGAAATTCTCGCACAGCGGGTCGCAATGACAGGCAACGACGGGCAGCGGGTGGGCCGACAGCGCCGCGCGCACGCCACCGGCCTCGCGCACCACGTCGTGATAGCCGGCGGGCAGGGCGACCTCCTTGGTCGACAGCACCTTGAGATAGTCGTCGATCATCGCGAACAGTTCGAAACGGAACGGAAACACAGCACCGGACGAATGCAGCTTGCGGAAGGCCTCTCCGGCACGCGCCGGGCTGCCCGGCCGAACCCTGAATTTTTCCGGCGACATCGTCACCGCTCCGGCGATGAAGCGCGTCACCATCACCCCCGTACCCGGATCGACATGCAGCACCTCGGGGCTGACGCCTGCCTTAGCCGCCTCGCGCGCTGCCACCGCCTCATTCGCGCGGTTGATGTATTCCTCGGTCCCTTTGCCTGGAATGCGCAGGCAGAAGTCCCCGGCCTTGAAAACCAGGTTGGTGAGGCCGCCAAGCCGCTCCAGCGGCCCGCTATAGCCGGCCAGCATGGGAATAGCGGCAAGTTCTGTCCGTGCCTCGTCCATTGTCATGCCTGCTCCCCCGCTGTTATTTGTCGCAGCGACGGTTCCACAAAATTCGTGCTTTGGCTATTATCCGTACGAGACCAATTTAGGGCATGGCGGACAGGACAGAAGTGACCGACAGCAAGCATAAGGGCGCGCTTGGCGCTGCCTACGCGGCCAAGCGCCCGGAAGAAGTGGCGGCGCTCTATGACCGTTGGTCGCAGACCTACGACAGCGACATGTCGGCCGCCGGCTATCGCCATCCCACCATCTGCCTGGCCTTGCTGGCCCGCCATCTGCCGCGCGGTTCGGCCCCGCTGCTCGATGCGGGGGCCGGCACGGGGCTCATCGGCGAATGGCTTGACATTGCCGGCTACCCCGAGGTCGAGGCGCTCGACATCTCGCAAGGCATGCTGGATCAGGCCGCGCGCAAGGGCGTCTATTCGGCCCTGCATTGTCTGGCGCTTGGCGGGCCGCTACCCTTTGCCGACAACGCCTATGCCGGGGTGATCTCGGCCGGCGTCTTTACCTCGGGCCATGTCGGTGCCGAAGGACTGGACGAACTGATCCGCATCTGCCGGCCGGGCGGCGTGATCGTGCTGACGGTCAAGAACACGCTCTGGGATCTGGGCTTTGCCGCGCGTGTCGCGGAGCTGGAGGCGCAGGGGCTGGTCACCCGCATCGAGGAAACGCGCCCGTACGTCTCGATGCCGGGCGAGGCCGATACGGTGCCCAGCCGCTGCCTAGCCTTGCGTGTGACCTGATTACGCTTTGATCCTGATCCCCGCCGGATCATACATCGGCTTGAGATGGATTTCTGCCGGCGTGCGCTGCATCGCCACGACCAGCTCATAGCGGCCCGAGGCGAGAAAATCGTCGCTCACGCCGTCGGCATTGCGCACATAGCCGTAGCCGATGTTCTTCTCCACGGAGTAGCCATAGCCGCCGCTGCTGAGATAGCCGACCGGCTCGCCATTGCGCAGGATCGTCTCGCGCCCGACGAGCACGATTTCAGGATCGTCGACCGTGAAGCCGACGAAACGCTTCTTCAGTGCACCGCCAGTGATTTTCTCCAAGGCGCGTCGCCCGATGAAATCCGTATTCTTGCGAAGCTTCACCGCCCAGCCGAGGCCGGCCTCCAGCGGCGTGTCGTTGGGGGTGATGTCGGATCCCCAGGCGCGATAGCCCTTTTCCAGCCGCAGCGATTCCAGCGCCCGGTAGCCGACCGGGCGGATGTCATGTTGCTTGCCTGCCGCCATCAACGCGTCGAAGATCTCGCCGGTTGCCGAGATCGGCACATGCAGCTCCCAGCCGAGTTCCCCGACATAGGTGACGCGCAACGCCCGCACGGTGTGGCCGGCAATGACAATCTCGCGGGCATGGCCGAATGGGAAGCCGCTGTTGGAAACGTCGGCATCGGTCACGCCGGCGAGCACCTCGCGGGCGCGCGGTCCCATCAGCGACAGCGTGCCGAAATCCTCGGTGACGTCGGTGAGCGTGACGTCGAGCTCCTTTTCGACGTGGTCGCCGATCCAGGACAGGTCATGGGTGCGGAAACCGGTGCCGGTGACGATGTAGAACCTTTCCTCGCCGAACCGCGATACGGTGAGGTCGGCCTCTATGCCGCCGCGCGTGTTGAGAAGCTGCGTATAGGTCAGCCGGCCGGCCGGCTTGTTGACGTCATTGGCGCAGATCCAGTCCAGCGCCTTCAGCGCGTCGGGCCCGCTCAGTTCGTATTTGGCGAAGGACGACTGGTCGAAGATGCCGACATGCTCGCGCACATGGCGATGTTCGTCGCCGACGGCCGAAAACCAGTTCTGCCGGCCCATGGAATAGATGTCACGCGGCTCGACGCCTTCGGGGGCGAACCAGTTCGGCCGCTCCCAGCCGAGCTTCGAGCCGAACACGGCGCGGTGCTGCTTCAGCCTGTTGTACAGCGGCGAAACGATGCGCGGCCGGCCGGAAAGATACTCCTCATGCGGAAAGCCGATCGTGTAGTGCTTGCCATAGGCTTCCAGCGTGCGCTCGCGGACCCAGTGCCGGTCGCGATGCAGGCTGGAAAAACGCCTGATGTCGACGACCCACAGATCGAACGGCGCCTCGCCATCGACTACCCATTGCGCCAGCACCCAGCCCGCGCCGCCGCCCGAAGCGATGCCGAAGGCGTTGAAGCCGGCGCCGACGAACATGTTGGCGCATTCGGGCGCCACGCCGAGGATGAAATTGCCGTCCGGCGTGAAACTCTCGGCCCCGTTGATCATCTGCTTGACGCCGACGGTTTCCAGCGCCGGGACGCGCGCGATCGCTTGGCTCATATGCTGTTCGAAATGATCATAATCGTCGTCGAACAGCCTGAACTCCCAGTCGTTGGGCACGTCGCCCCCGGGGAGATCAGTCGTCCAGGCCTGCGGGTTCGGCTCATAGCCGCCCATTACCAACCCGCCGACCTCTTCCTTGAAATAGGTGCGCCGGTCCGGGTCGCGGATGGTGGGGACATCGGTCGCCAGCCCGTCGATCTTCTCAGTGACGATAAACTGGTGCTTCACCGGTTGCAGCGGCACGTTGATGCCGGCCATGGCGCCAACCTGCCGCGCCCATTGTCCGGCGCAGTTCACCACCTTGTCGCAGGCGATGTCACCCTTGCTGGTTTTCACCGCAAGGATGCGGCCGTCCTTGATCTCGAAGCCGGTGACGCGCACATCCTCGTAAAGCCTTGCACCATGCATGCGCGCTCCCTTGGCCAGCGACTGGGTGACGTCGGATGGGCTCGCCTGACCGTCGGTCGGCAACCAGGAGGCGCCGACGAGATCGCCGGTTTCCATCAGCGGCCACATGGTCTTGACCTCCGCCGGTGACAGCAATTGCATGTCCATGCCGAAACTCTTCGCCGTCGTCGCCAGCCTCTCGTACTCGGTCCAGCGGTCGGCATTGGTGGCAAGGCGCAGGCACCCGCTCATCTTCCAGCCGGTGGCAAGGCCGGTCTCGGCCTCCAGCCCCTTGTAGAGGTCGACCGAATATTTCAGCACGCGCGTGATCGAGGCCGACGAGCGCAGCTGCCCGACCAGCCCGGCGGCGTGCCAGGTCGAACCCGAGGTCAGCTTGCCCTGTTCGAGCAGCACCACATCTGCCTTGTGGTCGCGCGCCAGATGGTAGGCCGTCGAGCAGCCGATAATACCGCCGCCGATGACGACGATCGCTGCCTGGGTTGGCAAAGTCATGGGTTCAGGTCCCGTATTTTGTCCGGTAGTTTTCCAGCGCGGCGTCGAGCCGGGTCAGGTTTTCTTCCGTGTAGGCGACGTAGTCGATGCCGGGCACGTCGAGGTAGAGTTCCGAAACCATGCTCCACATCGCCTCGCGCAGCAGGGAGGCGCATTGCATGGCCGCATGCGAGCGGCGGATCGCCTCATCTGGCTCCTTCATGAAATAGGCAGTCAGGAAGGCGAAGGATTCCTCGTCGCTCATGCCGGCGTTCGAGGCGACGCCGGCAAGGTCGAACATCGCGGTGTTGAAGCCGGCATATTCGAAGTCGATCAGCCATAGCCTGCTGCCGTCGTCGAGAATATTCGCCGGCAAAAGATCATTGTGGCCGAACACGATAGGCAGCAGTTTCTGGGCGCGTTCGAGTTCGTCGGCCAGCACCAGCAGGCGCGGCAGGTCGCCCGCCTTGCGGCTGCCGGCGTCCTCCAGCGTGCGCGCATAGTCGCGGATGACGTGGAACACCCAGAACATGAAGCCGGCACCGGAGACGTGGTTGGGCATCTCGCGGTGGAAGCCCCGCATCAGGGCGGCGACACGGCCGAGATTGGCGCGCACGTCCTCAGCCAGACAGGTCTTGGCGCCGAGATACTCCGTCACCAGAATGCCAGGTTCGGCATGGCGGACCGCAGGCGCGAAACCGGCGGCATGCGCGGCGCGTGCGGTCATCACCTCACGCTCGCGAAAGACGTGGTGGAAGGGATAGTCCCTGCCAAAGCGCACGACATGTCTCCCGGCCGCGTCCTTGACCAAGTAGTTGGCATTGCTCAGTCCGCCGGGCAGCGGCTCGATCTCGACGCTGCCTGTCCAGCAAGGCAGGGCACGGATGCGGTCCTCGGCCGTCATGAATTCGCCCTTCGTCCGGCAAGGCGCCGACGGAGCGGCGCCGCCGCGGCGGCCCGCCGTTTGTCCGGACGCTCGTTCTGGCAAAGACCTCGCCGGCGCGGCATTCGGGATCGGTATCCCGCGCCGCACCGACGAGCCCCACGTGCCGGGCTCTTCGAGGCCGGCATCCGCCCCCGCGGATGAGAAAATTCTTCCAGTCGCCCTCGCGTCAGGCAGTTTCCAGACCTTGGGGCACACAAATTCAGATCAGGCTCCGCTATCGCTCTTCCGTGGCAGTGCGAGCCTGACACGGCATCAGTGTCACGCCGGGTAAGCCATGTTGTCAACGAGATTCTGTGGCTTTTTCTGCTTTCCTGCCCGTATTCTTTCGAGATTCCGTGTAATATGCGGCAGATTTGCCATAGAAGCGGTCACTGCATCATGGCGCGACCGGAAATGACCCGATGAGCCATTCCAAGCGACACGGCGAAATCCTGCGGTTTCTGCAGGAGGAAGGCACCGTCACCATCGCGAGTCTGGCCGACCGCCTGGGCGTTTCGCTGGAAACCGTGCGCCGCGACGTCAAGCCCCTCACCAGCGACGGCTCGCTCCTGAAGATGCATGGCGCCGTGGGGCTGCCGTCGACGATCGGCGAAGCGCCGTTCGAACGGCGCATGCGCGAGAACGCCGAGGCCAAGCGTCTCATCGCCCGCATGGTCGCCGCCACCATCCGCGACGGCGAATCGATCATGCTCGACACGGGAACGACCACCTCGTTCCTGGCGCGTGAACTGCTCGGCCATCGGCGGCTGACGGTCGTCACCAACTCATCAGACATCGCCCGCACGCTGGCCACCGTCAACGGCAACAAGGTCTACATGGCCGGCGGCGAGCTGCGTAGCGATTCCGGCGCCGCCTTTGGCGCCTCGGCCATCGACTTCGTCAGCCGCTTCTCGGTCAGCCATGCGGTGATCTCGACGGGCGCGGTCGATGCGGTGACGGGTGTCATGGATTACGACCTCGACGAGGCCGAGTTCGCCCGCATGGTGCTGTCGCGCGGCCAGCGTTCGCTCGTCGTCACCGATCATTCCAAGTTCGGGCGCCAGGGCCTGGTGCAGGTCTGCGGCTTCGACGGCTTTTCTGAACTGGCCACCGACCGGCCGCCGCCGCGCGACATCGCTGCTGGCCTGGCGCAGGCCGGCGCGCGGCTCAGCATCGCGGGCGACGCAGCCTGACCTAACCGAATACCAGCGACTGGTGGGCGCATATGCCGGCGAAGGCGCCGCCCGCCACGGCGAAGGCGATGTTGTGCATCGCGCGTGACGCGTCCCCCGCGGCGTAGACGCCGGGAACCGTCGTCTGCTGCCTGTCATCGACTGATATCACCGGGCCGAGGGGACCGTCCGTGAAGCCGCAACCGAGCTGTTCGGCCACCGGGCTCGCCATGCTATTGCGCGGCGCGGTGAATATCGCGCGAACCCCGGCCTTTCGGCCGCCGTCGAGGATCACCGTCAAGCCGCCCGCGCCATCCTCCCGCAGTTCGGCGACCGCAGCGGGTTCGAACTTCACATTCTTGCCTTCCAGGAGAGACATCTGTTCAGCATCGGGCTCGATCAGGCCGTTGCCGAACAGCGTGACGTCGCCCCAGTCGGCGATCAACTGCGCCTGATGCAGGGACATGGGCCCGGTCGCGAGCACGCCAAGCGGTCTGCCGGAAACTTCGTAGCCGTGGCAATAGGGGCAGTGCAGCACGGTCTTGCCCCACTGCTCGGCAAGCCCGGGAACCTCCGGCAGGATGTCGCGCACGCCGGTGGCCAGAACCACCCGCGCGGCGCCGAAGGTCTCGCCGCCCTCTGTGCTGATTTCGAAGTCGCTGCTGCTATTGGCGACTGCCTTGTCCGCACGTCCCTTGACAAGCCGGGCTGTCGGATAGGCCAGCAATTGCCGTCTTGCCTCTTCCAGGATGGCGCCGGGCGTGCGCCCGTCCTGGCCGAGGAAACCGTGCGAATGCGTGGCAAACCGATTTCGGGGCTGGCCGGCGTCGATCACCAGGACGTTGCGCCGGGCCCGGGCCGCCTGGATGGCGGCGGACAGGCCGGCAAAGCTGCCGCCGACGACGGCAAGATCATACTGCATGGCTGGAGACTCCGATGAGGTCGTAACGGCGGCGGAAGTCGGCGGTCAGGTCGGCCAGCGTGATGCGGCTGAGCTTCTCCGCCAGCAGCTTCTCCGCCGCGATGCGAAAATCGTCGAGGACGGCGATCACGGCCTGCTCGACAAGGCAGCCGGGGCTCTCCGGCTCGGTGCCGAACGGCAGCAGCGTCTCGCCAAGCGCGGCGCTGATTTCGGCCAGCGAGATCTTGTCGGGCCGGCGCCCGAGCAGCCAACCGCCGCCATGGCCGCGTGAAGAGGTGACGATGCCGGCGTCCCGCAACCCTGCGATGGTGCGGCGCACCACGACCGGATTGGTGTGGATGAAGGTGGCAAGCTGCTCCGAAGTCAGCGCCTGCTCGGGCTTCTCGGCCATGTGGACCAGAATGTGCAAGGTGGACGACAGCCGGCTGTTGCGTTTCATGTAACTTATTTAGTTACGAGTTCGGAAGCCGTCAAGTTGCCGATCCGTTTCCACTTCCCAGCGCCGTCTCCGCCGTGTTTAGTCGGGCCATGGCTTTCACCATCCGCCAGTTGCAGTTCTTCATCGCCGTCGCCGAGCAGGGCACGGTGTCGGGTGCCGCGCAGAACCTCTCCATTTCGCAATCCTCGGTCACCGAAGCGATCAAGGAGCTCGAAGGCGATCTCGGCGTCGAATTGTTCGACCGCCATCCTCGCGGCCTCAACATCACCCACAAGGGCCACCAGTTCCTGCGTCATGCCACCAAGATCCTGGCCGATGTGTCCGATGCGCGCCGCGCCTTCCTCGGCGAGCAGGCGACAGCGGGCGGCCGGCTGCAGCTCGGCGTCACCTCGCTGGTCGCCGGCTACGTGCTGTCGGACCTGCTTGCCCGCTACCGTCGTGCCTATCCCGGCGTGGAGGTCTCCGCCATCGAGGACAATGGTGACTATCTCGAGCATCTGCTGATCGGCGGCAAGCTGGACATCGCCGTGATGGTCACCTCCAATCTGCGCGACCGAACCGCGCTGCAATCCGAAATCCTCGAAGTCTCGGCCTACCGCCTGTGGCTGCCGCTCGGGCATCCGCTCGCCGGCGCCGACATCATCGGCATCGGCGACATCGCTTCGGAGCCGCTGATCATGCTGACCGTCGACGAGATCGAGGAGAATACCGGCAAGCTGCTGACGGCAATCGGCGCCAAACCGCATGTCGCCTTCCGCACCCGTTCGGTCGAAGCGGTGCGCAGCCTTGTCGCCACCGGCGCGGGCGTGGCGCTGCTGCCCGACCTCGTCTACCGGCCGTGGTCGCTCGAAGGCGACCGTATCGAGTCGCGCGACGTCTCCGGCGCCTTGCCTGTCGTCCAGGTCGGCATGGTCTGGCGCCGCGGCTCCGGCCTGCCGCAGGCCGCGCGCGATTTCATCGGCCTCGCGCAGTCGCAGCGCATGGTTCGCCAGCGCCCCGACAAGAACGGCCGCTGATCTATCGGAAAAACCGATATCCCCCTTCTGATAAATGAATTTGCGAAACCGGGATTTTCACAGCAACTTCGTTTCAGGGAACAAAGCCGCCGAAGCGCGGGCCCTATCAATGGGAGATAGACGATGAATTCATTCCTGAAGTCATGCACTGCACTGACGGTCGCGCTGACCTTCGCCGGCCAGGCCGTCGCTCAGGTCACTGAGCTCGGCAAGGGTGAAGGCGAGGTCAACATCGTCGCCTGGCCGGGCTATATCGAGCGTGGCGAAACCGACAAGGGCTATGACTGGGTCACCGCATTCGAGAAGGAAAGCGGCTGCAAGGTCAACGTCAAGACCGCCAACACGTCGGACGAGATGGTCTCGCTGATGAACGAGGGCGGCTTCGACCTCGTCACCGCTTCGGGCGACGCGTCGCTGCGCCTCGTCGCCGGCAAGCGCGTGCAGCCGATCAACACCGATCTCATCCCGAGCTGGAAGACGGTCGACGACCGCATCAAGGACGCCCCCTGGTTCACCGTCGACAAGGTGCATTACGGCATTCCCTACCAGTGGGGGCCGAACGTGCTGATGTACAATACCGATGTCTTCAAGGAAGCGCCCAAGAGCTGGAACGTCGTCTTCGAGGAGATGAAGCTGCCGGACGGCAAGTCCAACAAGGGCCGTGTCCAGGCCTATGATGGTCCGATCCACATTGCCGATGCCGCCAACTACCTGATGTTCCACAAGCCGGAGCTCGGCATCAAGGACCCCTATGAATTGAACGAGGACCAGTACAAGGCCGCGCTTGAGTTGCTGCGCGTCCAGCGCACGCTGGTCGGCCGCTACTGGCACGACGCCGCCATCCAGGTCGACGATTTCCAGAACGAAGGCGTGGTTGCTTCCGGCTCGTGGCCATACCAGGTCAACACGCTGATCGCGGCCAAGAAGCCCGTCGCCTCGACCGTGCCGGAGGAAGGCGTCACCGGCTGGGCCGACACCACCATGATGGAGGCCGACGCGGCACATCCGAACTGCGCCTATATGTGGCTCGAACACTCACTTTCGCCCAAGGTGCAGGGCGACGTCTCGGCCTGGTTCGGCTCGCTGCCGGTCGTCCCCGCCGCCTGCAAGGGCAACGAGCTGCTGACCGACGAAGGCTGCAAGACCAACGGCTACGAAAATTTCGACAAGATCAAGTTCTGGAAGACGCCGGTGACCAAATGCGCCACCCAGAACGACCAGTGCGTGCCCTATTACCGCTGGGTGTCGGATTATATCGGCGTCATCGGCGGGCGGTGATTTTCTTTACCCTCCCCCTTGTGGGGAGGGTCGACGCGCAGCGTCGGGGTGGGGGCGGCGCGGCGGTCCATGCCAGAGCACCCCCACCCGCGACTTCGCCGCGACCTCCCGCATCGAGGGCGAGGTAAGTGGCGCGCGCGTTCGCCGTCCAGCCACGATTGCGGGCGACCGAACAGAACCCAATCGGCAAGAGACTGACACCCCATGACCTCAGCCGTTTCCTTTCAGAAAGTCTCGCGCCATTTCGGCAGCGTGCGCGCCGTCGACACGGTCGACCTCGAAATCGTGCCTGGCGAGTTCTTCGCCATGCTCGGGCCGTCGGGCTCCGGCAAAACGACCTGCCTGCGTCTCATTGCCGGCTTCGAGCAGCCGACGACGGGTTCGATCTCGATCTTCGGCGAGCGCGCCGAGGGTGTTCCGCCCTATCGCCGCAACGTCAACACCGTCTTCCAGGACTATGCGCTGTTCCCGCATCTCGATGTGCTCGACAATGTCGCCTATGGGTTGATGGTCAAGGGCATCGGCAAGGCCGGGCGGCACAAGGCAGCGGAAGAGGCGCTGTCTTTGGTCAGGCTGCCCGGCTACGGCGCTCGCCGCCCTGGCCAGCTTTCCGGCGGCCAGCGCCAGCGCGTCGCGCTGGCCCGCGCACTGGTCAACCAGCCCAAGGTGCTGCTGCTCGACGAGCCCCTCGGCGCGCTCGACCTCAAATTGCGCGAGAACATGCAGGAAGAGCTGAAGTCGCTGCAAAAGGCGCTCGGCATAACCTTCATCTTCGTCACCCACGATCAAGGCGAGGCGCTGTCGATGGCCGATCGCGTCGCCGTCTTCAACGACGGCAGGATCATGCAGATCGGCACGCCGGAAGATATCTACCAGCGGCCGAGCACCCGCTTCGTCGCCGATTTCGTCGGTTCCTCCAACGTGCTGCCGCCGGATTTCGTCCAGCGCTATTGCGGCCAGCGCCGCTGGGGCAGCCTGCGACCCGAATCGATCCGCGTCGGCCGCGCCGCGAAAGGCGACGGCGTGGCCGCGCGCCTGGTCGGCACGAACTATCTTGGAGCCACGACCAGGCTGGCGCTCGACGCCGACGGGCTGAAGCTGCACGCCATCGTACCGGCCGGCACCGCCCTGCCCGGGGAAGGCGAGGCGGTGGTGCTCACCTTCAACCGGGAGAGCCTGCATTTGATGGACGAAGCGGTGTGATGGCTAATAGGCTTACCGAGGTGCTCTACGGGGCCCTCCTCTGTCCTGCCGGACATCTCCCCCACGAGGGGGGAGATTGGATTTCACCTCGGCTTTCGCCAATCACCAACGTCGCAGAACAGGCGCCGCGGGCCAAGCTGCCGATCTCCCCCCTTGTGGGGGAGATGGCCGGCAGTCCAGAGGGGGGCGCCGTAGAGCGCGGCCTTGCTGGCCTTGATCCGGTGAGAACGTAGGCGCGTCATGACCATTGCCGCGCTCAACCCCAATCCAGCCCCTGCCATCCTGCCCGGCAGCGGCGGCCTGCGTGGTGCGCTGTCGGACCTCTTCTGGCGCAGGCCGCAACTGCTCCTTCTGCTCATGCTTTTGCCGCCGGTCCTGTGGCTCGGCATCGTCTATATCGGTTCGTTGTTCGCGCTTCTGGCGCAGAGCTTTTTCTCGATCGACGAGTTCTCCGGCCTCATCAACCGTGAGTTCACGTTGAAGACCTATGGCGACCTGTTGCAGGCCGCCAATCTCGACATCATTCTGCGCACGGTGACGATGGCGGCCCTGGTGACGCTGGCCGCGGCCGTCGTTGCGTTCCCCATCGCCTATTACGCGGCGCGCTATGCGCGCGGCCGCTGGAAGGCGCTGTTCTATCTCGGCGTCATGCTGCCGCTGTGGTCAAGCTACCTGGTCAAGATCTACGCCTGGAAATTGATCCTGGCCAAGGAAGGCATTCTCACCTGGCTGCTCGCCAAGCTGAACCTGTTGTGGTTGCTCGATGCGTGGCTGTCGCTGCCGGTCGTCGGCGGCAACTCGCTGTCGGTGTCGTTCACCGGCACCTTCATCGTTTTCGTCTATGTCTGGCTGCCCTTCATGATCCTGCCGGTGCAGGCTGCCCTCGAGCGCGTGCCCGGCAACCTGGTCGAGGCCTCTTCCGACCTCGGCGCCTCGCCAGGCCAGACTTTTCGCAATGTGCTGTTCCCGCTGGCGCTGCCCGGCATTGTCGCCGGTTCGATCTTCACCTTTTCGCTGACGCTTGGTGACTACATCATCCCGCAGATCATCGGCACGTCGCGCCTGTTCATCGGCCAGGCCGTCTATTCGCAGCAAGGCACCGCCGGCAACATCCCGCTCGCCGCCGCCTTCACAGTGGTGCCGATCGTCATCATGGGCTTCTACCTCTGGGGCGCCAAACGCATGGGGGCTTTCGATGCGCTCTGACCGTGCCCAATCGGCTCCGCTTGGCCTCAAAGTCGCCGCCGCCTGTGGGCTGCTGTTCCTGCATCTGCCGATTCTGCTGATCTTCGTCTATGCCTTCACGACGGAGGAGAAGAGCTTCGTCTGGCCGCCGCCGGGGCTCACCACGCAGTGGTTCGCCGTCACCTGGAACCGGCCGGACGTGTGGGAAGCGCTGTCGCTCTCGGTGCGCGTCGCCGCCATCTCGACGGCCATCGCGCTGGTTCTCGGCACGCTGTGCGCCGCCGCGGTGTCACGGACGAAATTCTTCGGCCGTGAAACCATTTCGCTTCTGGTCATCCTGCCGATCGCGCTGCCCGGCATCATCACCGGCATTGCGCTGCGTTCGGCTTTCGCGCTGGCCGACATTCCGTTCTCGTTCTGGACGGTCGTGCTCGGCCACGCCACCTTCTGCGTGGTTGTCGTCTACAACAATGCCGTTGCCCGCTTCCGTCGCACCTCCGGCTCGATGATCGAGGCCTCGATGGATCTCGGCGCGGATGGTTTTCAGACCTTCCGGCATATCGTGTTGCCCAACATCGCCACGGCGCTGCTGGCCGGCGGCATGCTGGCCTTTGCGCTGTCGTTCGACGAGGTCATCGTCACCACCTTCACCGCCGGCCAGCAGCAGACGCTGCCGATCTGGATGCTTGAAGAACTGATCCGCCCGCGCCAGCGCCCGGTCACCAATGTCGTGGCCATGGTGGTGGTGCTGGTGACGCTGCTGCCGATCCTCGCCGCCTATTACCTGACCCGCGACGGCGACCAGATCGCCGGCAGCGGGAAATGAAAACAGCGAATAGCGAGTAGCGAATAGGGAAATCGTTAGCCAAACCCTATTCGCTACTCGCTCCTCTTCAAGGAGAAACCAATGGACGCCCAGATGCTGATCGGCTCGAAGTTCGAGAAAGGCACCGAGACCGAGGAGCCGGTCCTCAATCCGAAGACCGGGGCGACCATTCTCAATCTCCCCGAGGCAAGCCCGGCGCAGATCGAGGCGGCGGTGACGGCGGCCGGCAAGGCGTTCGCGGCTTGGTCGCGAACCACGCCCGCGCAGCGCTCGGGCTATCTTCTTAAGATCGCCGACCGCATAGAGGCGGAAGCCAATGAATTCGCGGCGCTCGAGGCGCTGAACTGTGGCAAGCCGATCAATGCCGTGCTCAAGGACGAAATCCCGGCGATCGTCGATTGCTACCGTTTCTTCGCCGGCGCCGTCCGCTCCATGCCGGGCCAGGTGGCCGGCGAGTACCTGCCGGGCCACACCTCGATGGTCAGACGCGATCCGATCGGCATCGTCGCCTCCATCGCGCCGTGGAATTACCCCTTGATGATGATGGCCTGGAAGCTGGCGCCGGCGATCGGCGGCGGCAACACGGTCGTCTTCAAGCCGTCGGAGCAGACGCCGCTGACGGCGCTGAAACTGGCGAAGATCCTGGCCGAAATCCTGCCCGAAGGGGTCGTCAATGTCGTGCTCGGACGCGGGGACAGCGTCGGCAACACGCTGATCAACCATCCCAAGGTCAACATGATCTCGATCACCGGCGATGTCGCCACCGGCAAGAAGGTGCTCCAGGCGGCCGCCAAGTCGGTCAAGCGCACGCATCTGGAACTCGGCGGCAAGGCCCCGGTCATCGTCTTCGACGATGCCGACCTCGGCGCCGTGGTCAATGGCCTGCGCGCCTTCGGCTACTACAATGCCGGCCAGGACTGCACCGCCGCCTGCCGCATCTATGCCGGCAAGAAGGTCTACGATAAGCTTGTCGCGGACCTCTCCTCGGCGGTCTCGACCATCAAATACAACCGTCCCGACGATACCGAAAACGAGATCGGACCATTGATCTCGCGCCGCCAGCGCGACCGTGTCTCGAGTTTCGTCGAGCGCGCCTCGGAATTGAAGCACATCGAGATCACCACCGGCGGCAAGCCGGGCGAGGGCACCGGCTTCTACTACCAGCCGACCGTCGTCGCCGGCGCCTTGCAGGAGGACGAGATCGTGCGCCGCGAAGTGTTTGGTCCGGTCGTCTCGGTGACCCGTTTCTCGGATGTCGATGAGGCGGTGAACTGGGCCAATGACAGCGATTATGGCCTGGCATCGTCGGTGTGGACCAGGGACGTCTCGCGCGCCATGGCGACCGCCGCTCGCCTGCAATATGGCTGCACCTGGATCAACACCCACTTCATGCTGACCAACGAGATGCCGCATGGCGGGCTGAAGCAATCCGGTTACGGCAAGGACATGTCGCTCTACGCGCTGGAGGATTATACAGCCGTGCGCCATGTGATGGTGGCGCACGGATAATCTGTCTGCTTCCGGCAAAGGCGGATCTTATATGGCTGTGGCCGGCGCCGGCGACCCCGCTTGAGAGGGTCGTCAGCGTCATTCCACTTCGCGATTGCACTGCATCTGACAGGCACGGCCGCCGAACGGCATCAGTGGCGAGACCCCCGCACTACGCGGCCGTCCGGCCCTGCATCGCCGATGTCGCGGGCTTGATGTTCAGGTTGACCCGGAAGACATTGGATGGGTCGTAGGTTCGCTTAACCTGGCTCAGCCGCTCGTAATTCGCGCCATAGCTCGCCTGCAAGCGCGCGTCCCCTTCATCGTCCATCATGAAGTTCACGTAGCCGCCCTCGCCATTATGGGGATGGACGTTCGCCCAGTAGTTCCGGGCCCACGCGGTCAGGTCGGCGGCTTTGCCCGGGTCGGGATCGATGGCGGCGATGACCATCGACCAGCTTGCGTCACGCGCGTTCCAGGCGGTCTCGTCCTTGCCGACGCGGCGGACGGCGCCGTCAATCGGGTATAGATGCATAAGCGACAATTCGCTGGGCGCCTGGGCGGCCTGTGCGATATGGGTCGCGATCGCTTCGTCGGGAAGCGCCTTGACGAAATCGCCCTTCCAGTACCATTGCAGGCCTTTCGGAAGGAGCGGGTCGAACAGCGACTGCATCGCCGGGAACGGCATTACGCCCATCCAGTTGAACATTGGCGGCGGCAAGGTGTCCAGCAGCGGCGCCATGGCCTTGCGCCCATCCTCCTCCGTGCCGTTGTAGCACGAGATGATGGCACAGGCGCGCTTGCCCCAATGCTCGCGCGGGAACGGATCGGTCGAAGGGACGGATTTCAGGCCGACGAAAGCGCCGAGGTCTTCCGGCGCTTTCGGCAGGTAGTCGCGATAGGTACGCATCACCGCCGGTGCGTGCCTGGCGTCCCAGAATACCGGACCGCCGAAGACCATGTTCACCGGATGAGCCTGGAACAGGAAGCTGGTCACCACGCCGAAATTGCCGCCGCCGCCCCGGAGTGCCCAGAACAGATCGGGATTCTCGCTTTTGCTGGCCTTCGCCATGCTGCCATCGGCCAGCACAAGATCGGCCTCGATCAGATTATCGATGGTGAGACCGTATTTGCGCGTGAGATAGCCCGTTCCTCCACCAAGGGTTAGACCTGCGACGCCCGTGGTCGAAACGATGCCGAACGGAACGGCGAGCGCGAAAGGATGGGTGGCGTGGTCCACGTCGCCCGAAGTGCAGCCGGGCGCGACCCTCACGGTCCGGGTTTTCGGGTCGACATGGACGCCTTTCATCATCGACAGGTCGATGACGAGACCGTTGTCGCAAATCCCCAATCCCGCGCCGTTGTGGCCGCCGCTGCGCACGGCGATGAGGAGGTCGTTTATGCGCGCGAACCTTACGGCGGTGATCACGTCGGCGACATCGACGCAGCGTGCAATCAGCGCCGGGCTCTTGTCGATCATGCCGTTGTAGACCTTGCGAGCCTCCTCATAGCCGGCTTCGCCGCGAAGGATCAGCTCTCCGCGCAAGCCTTCACGCAGTTTTGCATAGGTTTCGTCGGTCATCGGTTTCCTCCCTGATCGCGCCTGCGCCATATGGCTCGACGCGACGATTGATCTTGTTGCTTTGCTTGTGCCGTCCATCCGTCGGGTGCGCAGGATGGTGCAGGAGAGCACATTGCACCGATCCGGCTCCTCGCTGCTTCGCCCGAAAGGGCCAGTGGGGAAATGGCCCAGGAGAGCCATAGTGGGCAGGCGGAAGCCGTCATGGTAGCGAAGCGCGTCGCGCCGAAAGGGACCGATGCGGCGCGCTTCAGATCGTCGTTCTATGGGCACCTTTGGGCGACATGCATTATTCCACGATGCGGAAAATCTGCCAGAGGCTGGTGCCCGACACGACGTAAGGCTCGATCTCCTTGCCCCATTTGGCGTGCGCGTCGATCTTGCCGATCCTGGCGAAGAACTCTTCCAACTGGGCCAGGCTTTCGACCTGGTGGTGAGATTCGACCGTCCCCTCCCGCGCGCCGACCGAACCCGTCATGATCTGGAACTTCAGGTCGGCGACGCCGACCTGCGAACCGATCTCGGATTCCCATTTCCGCATGAGGTCGAGCACGGTCTGCTTGTGTCCGAACCTGGCATCGATCTGCCATCTGGCGCTGAACATTTTTTCCTCCTCCGAAGGTGCGGCTGATGCCGCGATTGATTACTCGTCCCAGGCCTGAACGACGGTCTGCCGTGCAATCCGCCCGCCCTTGAGTTCCAGCATCGCCGCGCAGAACACCTTGGTCCCGTCCGGGTAGGCGCAGGCCTGGGTGAAGGCGAGGTTGTCGCCATCGGCGATGGTGGTGTCGACCTTGTGGGTCATTGCCCGGCTGCAGATGTCGTCCCAGAACGTGCTGATCGCCGCTCGGCCGCGGATCTCGCGCGGCTTGCTCGGCGGATTGTTGCGGTCGACGACCCGCAACACCGCATCGTCGGCGTAAAAGCTCGACAGCATCTGTCCGTCGCGCCCTTCGATGGCTTTCTTGATTGCCGCGCCGTCAACGGTCTGTGTCTTGGTCAGCATTTTTATCCTCCATGGGCCTGTCTTCCCGATCGGGCGGTTGATGAGCAAAGTGCTGCCCGGCGGTCATCGCCGTGCAGCGATAGTGTCACTGCGACTTGGCCTTCACGGCCGCGAACACGTCGTCGGTCTGCTTCTTGAAGGCTGCGAGGTCGACCTGGCTGCCGTTGAGCATCGTCGACCAGTGGCGAACGATCGCCGCCATCGCCACCGCTTCCTTGATCTCCTCGTCGGTCGCGCCGTTGAGCTTGGCGGCCTCGGTGTGGAAGTAGACGCAGTATTGGCAAGGGATCTGCGAGGCGACGGCAAGTCCCATGAGTTCCTTGGTCTTGCCGTCGAGTGCGGTCTTGGGGTTGAGCTGCATCGACTTTATCTCGGCCCAGGCGCCGGCGACCGCCACGTCAGGCAAAGTCTTGAACATGTCCGGTACGGAGCCGAGCGTGGCCTCTATGTCCTTGTATGCTGCCGTCGCGGAGGCATCCTCGGCCCGCGCCGGAGCCAGGGCCAGCAAGGCGCCGGCGCCCGCCGCGATGACGAGCAATCTGGTCTTGCGACTTGATTCCACCATTTCATCCTCCCTTCGCAGTGCCGTCATGGCGATATCGCCTGGCCTGCATGCGGAAGAATTGATAGTCCCCGACGCCTTCGGCCGCTTCGCCCGAAAGCGCCATGGCCTTCATGGCCCGTGCGGGCCAGGGTTCCGTGCCGAAAACGCGGCCGCCGCCGCCCGCGATGGCAGGTCGAGCTTGAGCAATATGTTGGCGACGTGACGCTTGACCGTATGCTCGCTGAGGTTGAGCTCGGCAGCGATCGCGGCATTGCTTTTGCCGTCGGCGATCAGGCTCACCACCTCGCTTTCGCGCGCCGTCAGCACAGCCGGTTCGGCAGGCCTGGGCTTGGATCGGCAGGCGGGTTCCAGATGCTGCTCGGACGTCGCAAGGACAAGTGCCAGCGGCTCGTCCAATTCGTCCAGCGCGATGCGTCCGCCATCGATGAAATGGAGGCCTGAGCCGGTCGCCAGGTCGGCAACCAGCCGCGACGCCAGGATGTCGCCGCGGCTGGCATGGGCGGCAAGTTGTATGGCGACGCGTGCGGTCAGGCCGACCGGCGGTCCGCGCATCTCGATCTCGCCGACATGCACGCCCTGCGCGCTGGCCACGCCGATCTCCTGCGCCGCTTCGCGCAATGCGGCCGCGCAACGTATGGCGCGCGCCGGACCGTCGAAGCGCGAGACCATCAGTTCGCCATGCGTGCCCGCGGGCCGTCCGCCATGGCGCCCAACCAGCAGTCGCCAGGTCTCCTGGAAGCGCTGGCTGCGCTCGCTCCACATGCGGTCGCCGAGGCGCGCCGTGTCGTAGATACGCGTCACCAGCAATGCGGCGAGCACGCGTTCGCTGTCGGCCACGGCCGGCTCGCCGGTCAGGAATTCCTCGATCAGGTCGGCGACCCGGTCGACGTCACCGGTCCATACCGGGTGGTCGCGCCCGGGGATTTCGACAAGCCGGGCGTTCGGGATCTTCCGGGCGAGGAAGCGGCTGGCATCGGGATCGACGCGCGCGTCGTTGCGGCGGTGGATCAGCAGCGTTGGCGCGCTGATCGCCGAGAGTATGCCGCGCACGTCTATGCCGGCGTTCATGCGCGCCAGTGCCGCCGCCGCCGTCGGGCTTGCCGACAACCGTTCGAACCGCGACCACCAGGCGGCAAAGTGACTGTCCTCCACGCGCCCGGGCGCAAAATGCGGCAAGGTGGCGCCAGTGCCCCAGGCGGTTTCCGTCGTCGCGATGAATGCGTCCAGCCGTTCCGGCGGCATCACCCATCGGTGGAAATGGGCATAGCCGCCATAGAGCACCAGGGCGCGCGTCCGCTCCGGATAGGTAGCCGCGAACAGCATGGCCATCGGAGCGCCTTCCGAGGCGCCGAGCAGGGCCGCGCGGCCGCTGCCGGCGGCGTCCATCACCGCACGCACGTCGTCCATGCGCGTTTCGAGGCTGGGGAGGTGGTTGGCATCGACGCGGTCGGACAGGCCGGTGCCGCGCTTGTCGAACAGGATCAGCCTTGAGAAGGCGGAAAGCCGTTTCAGCAGCCTGCTATAGCCTTCATCTTCCCAATGCAGATCGAGGTTGGAGATGAAGCCCGGCACGAAGACGAGATCGAACGCGCCCTGGCCGACCACCTGATAGGCGATCCGCACGTCGCCGCTACGGGCATATCGGGTCTCGATCGGCCTCACGAGTTGTTCCGCCCGGCCTGACGATTTCGGATCGCCGACCATAGCAGAGCTGCGTCGCTTGCGGCAGCTTAAACTTTAGCGGAAGGAAATATAAGCGGACGCGAACCAATGGCTATTTTTGCGAGGCGGCTACGTCGCCTGGGGGAAGCTTGAGCCCGAGCTTCAGATCAGCTTCGGCGGGCGTGACCGGCCGCTTGATCCTGGTCGAGGCAGCCACGACGAGTTCATCGAAGCCATCGCCGCCGCTGTCCAACATCTCGAAGAACTGACGCCGCATCCTCGGTTCCCAGAATTTGTTGATATGCTCGGCCACGCCGGCCACGCCTTCTTCGCGCGGCCTGGAGTGGAAAAAGGCCGCGATCTGGTTGGCCATCCGCACCAGCTTCTCGCCGGTGCTCATGATATGGTCTTCGTCATGCGACATGCTTGGCAGCTCCGGTAGCCACCCGGTCGGGGTGGGTGAAAATATCGAAATCGTGGCCGCGAACCAACGCCACCAGCGTCATGCCGGCCTCTTCGGCGGTGCGGATGGCAAGCGCGGTCGGCGCCGACACGGCGATGATGAAGGCCGAGCCGATCGCCGCCGTCTTCTGCACCATCTCGACGGAGACGCGCGACGTCACCACCACCGCGCCGGTCGCGCCGTCGATGCCGGCCTTGGCCAATGCGCCGGCCAGCTTGTCCAGTGCGTTGTGACGGCCGACATCCTCGCGCGCAATGACGGTGCCCTTGCCGGGAATATAGAAGCCGGCGGCGTGCACCGCGCCCGTCTCGCTGTGCAGCGGCTGCATCTTGGCGAGAAGCTTGACGGAACGGACGATGTCGCCGGCATCAAGCGTAAGCTTAGGCGCACCAACCGTATCGACCGAGCGCATCGCTTCCTCGATGGATTCGATGCCGCAGAGCCCGCAGCCGACCGGTCCGGCGAGCCTGCGCCGCCGCGCCTCGAAGCGCGTGTTGGCCTGGTCCTTCAGTCGAATCTGGATGTCGATGCCGGCGCCGAGATCCTCGACCTCGATCGCCTCGATTTCGTCGGGTGAAGCGATGATGCCTTCGGTCAGCGAGAAACCGAGCGCGAAATCCTTCAAATCGGCCGGGCTCGCCATCATCACCGCGTGCGTCGTGCCGGCAAAGGAGAACGCCACCGGCGTCTCCTCCGGTACCATACGGGTTGCCGAAATTGTGCCGGACGCGCGTCTGGCAATACGGCTGGCCGGCGTAGTGGCAGGCGGACGAGGCAACATCAGCTATCCTCCTTCGCGGTAAGCTCTTCGGAAGAAAGCTTCTTCGTCCTGTGAAAGACCCAACCGCTCACGGTTCCCGGCGCAATGCTCAATAGTGCTGCTGCTAAATGATCATGTCGGGGGAACGGCGGCAACAGCTGGCCCATCACTTCAAATCCGAAGAAGGCAACTGCGACACCAAACAAAATAGCCGCGTATTTGGCAGCAGTTCCATTCAATTGCTTATAGGCGCTCTGGAAATACGCGAACGGCACCACCGATATCACAATCGCGAAAAAGAAGACGATGAACGGCAACAGGAACACGCCGGCGAGCAGTCCGTCCCGAAATGGATCCAACGAGAAACCTTTTCCAGCGATCAGGTCTTTCGATATCGAAACCGCCAAAAACTCCAACGGAATTACCACTGAAGCGGTAAGGACAGCGAGCAGATAGGCAGGCAAGGCATACATTGCGACCTTGCCTCCTACTCCGCCGCTTCCAGCGGAGCGATGCGACGGCTCTGGCGAGCCTGCTCGTCATAGTCGCGCTGCCATTCCGACGGCCCGTTGGAGGCACCGACCTGCACCGCCGTCACCTTATATTCCGGACAGTTGGTCGCCCAGTCCGAAAAGTCCGTGGTGATGACGTTGGCCTGCGTGTCGGGATGGTGGAAGGTCGTGTAGACCACGCCCGGTGACACCCTGTCGGTGACCTGCGCGCGCAGCGTCGTCTCGCCGGAGCGGCTGGTCAGCCGCACCCAGTCGCCGTCGCGCAGGCCACGGTTCTCGGCGTCGTGCGGATGGATCTCCAGCCGGTCCTCGGAGTGCCACATGATATTATCAGTGCGCCGCGTTTGCGCGCCGACATTGTACTGCGACAGGATCCGGCCGGTGGTCAAAAGCAGCGGGAAGCGCGGCCCGGTTCGCTCGTCCGTCGCCACATATTCGGTGCGGATGAACTTGCCCTTGCCGCGCACGAAGCCGTCTACATGCATGATCGGGGTGCCGAGCGGCGCCTTCTCATTGCAGGGCCATTGCACCGACCCGACGCGGTCGAGCAACTCGAACGAGACGCCGGCGAAGCTCGGCGTCGTCTTGGCGATCTCGTCCATGATCTCGGAGGGGTGCGTATAGTTCCAGTCGAGCCCGATGGCGCGGGCAAGCTCCTGCGTCGCTTCCCAGTCGGCGTAGCGCGCCTTCGGTTCCAGCACCTTGCGCACCATGTTGATACGGCGCTCGGCATTGGTGAAGGTGCCGTCCTTCTCGAGGAAGGTCGAGCCCGGCAGGAACACATGCGCGTAGTTCGCCGTCTCGTTGAGGAAGAGATCGTGCACGACCACGCATTCCATCGCGGCCAGACCGGCGGCGACATGCTTGGTGTCGGGATCGGACTGCAGGATGTCCTCGCCCTGGATGTAGATGCCCTTGAAGGAGCCGTCGACGGCTGCATCCAGCATGTTGGGGATGCGCAGCCCCGGTTCGTCGTCCAGCTTCACGCCCCACAGGCTTTCATAGATGTCGCGCACCGCGTCGCCCGAAATATGGCGATAGCCCGGCAGTTCGTGCGGGAAGGAGCCCATGTCGCACGAGCCCTGCACATTGTTCTGGCCGCGCAGCGGGTTCACCCCGACGCCCGGGCGGCCGATATTGCCGGTGGCCATGGCGAGATTGGCAATCGCCATCACCGTGGTCGAGCCCTGGCTGTGCTCGGTGACGCCGAGGCCATAGTAGATCGCGCCGTTGCCGCCCTTGGAGTAGAGACGTGCCGCACCGCGGATCAGTTCGGGATCGACGCCCGACAGCTTGCCGACGGTTTCGGGGCTGTTCTCCGGCAGGGCGACGAAGGACGCCCAGTCCTGGAATTCCGTCCAGTCGCAGCGCTCGCGGATGAAGGCCTCGTCGAACAGGCCTTCGGTGACGATGACATGTGCCAGCGCCGTCAGCACGGCGACATTGGTGCCGGGCTTCAGCGGCAGGTGGTAGTCGGCTTCGATATGCGCCGACTTGACCATCTCGGTGCGGCGCGGGTCGAGCACGATCAGCTTGGCGCCTTCGCGCAGCCGCTTCTTCAGCCGCGAGGCGAAAACCGGGTGTGCGGAAGCCGGATTGGCGCCGATGATGACGGCGACGTCGGTGAATTCGACGGAATCGAAATCCTGCGTGCCGGCCGAGGTGCCATAGGTCTGGCCGAGCCCGTAGCCGGTCGGCGAATGGCAGACGCGCGCGCAGGTGTCGACATTGTTGTTGCGGAAGCCCTGGCGCACCAGCTTCTGGACGAGATAGGTCTCCTCATTGGTGCAGCGCGACGAGGTGATGCCGCCGATCGCGGTGCGTCCGTACTGGTACTGGATGCGGCGGAACTCCTTGGCCGTGTGGGCGATCGCCTCTTCCCAGCTCACCTCGCGCCACGGATCGCTGACCTTCTCGCGGATCATCGGCGACAGGATGCGGTCCTTGTGGGTGGCGTAGCCATAAGCGAAGCGGCCCTTCACGCACGAATGGCCGTGATTGGCCTTGCCCTCCTTGTAGGGCATCATGCGGAGGACCTCGTCGTCCTTCACTTCGGCCTTGAACGAGCAGCCGACGCCGCAATAGGCGCAGGTGGTCACGGCCGAGCGTTCCGGCAGGCCCTTGGCGAGCACTGTCTTCTCGCGCAGCGCATCGGTCGGGCAGGCCTGCACGCAGGCGCCGCAGGACACGCATTCGGAAGCGATGAAATCCTCATGCATGCCGGCGACCATGCGCGATTCGAAGCCGCGGCCCTCGATCGTCAGCGCAAACGTACCCTGCACCTCTTCGCATGCCCGCACGCAACGCGAACAGACGATGCATTGCGCCGGATCATAGGTGAAATACGGGTTGGATTCGTCACGCGCGATGTAGTCGACGGCCAGCGAGCCGTGGCCGGGCGCGACGCCATCCTCCTTGACGTGGTTGCGGCCTTCGACGCCGTAGCGGTTCTCGGTCAGGCCGACCGACTTCGCCACCGCGTCGAACTCGCTGGCGCCGGTGCCGGCCTTCTGGTCCCAGCCCACCGGATGGTCGGAGACATAGAGCTCCATGACGCCGCGGCGAATGGCGTCGAGCCGTTCCGAATGCGTGCGCACCACCATGCCTTCGCCGACGGGGGTCGTGCAGGACGCCGGCGTGCCGCCGCGGCCATCGATCTCGACCAGGCAGACGCGGCAGGAGCCGAAGGAGTCCAGCATGTCCGTAGCGCACAGCTTCGGGATCTCGACGCCGCCCTCCATCGCGGCGCGCATGATCGACGTGCCTTCCGGCACGGTGATGCTGCGGCCGTCGACGGTCAGCGTGATCCGCTTCTCAGCCTTCGATTGCGGAGTTCCGTAGTCGATCTCTTCGATGAGCGTCGGGAAGTCGGCCTTGATGTTCATCTGCCAGCTCCTATTCAGCAGCCACGCGCGCCGGTGCGGGCTTGAAATCCTCGGGGAAATGCGTGATCGAGCTCATCACCGGGTAAGGCGTGAAGCCGCCCAGCGCGCAGAGCGATCCGAACTTCATCGTGTTGCAGAGATCGGTGACCAGGGCGAGGTTCTTCTCCGGCTCGATGCCGGCGGCGAGCCTGTCGATGGTCTCCACCCCGCGCGTCGAGCCGATGCGGCAGGGCGTGCACTTGCCGCAGCTTTCGATGGCGCAGAACTCCATGGCGAAGCGCGCCTGCTTCAGCATGTCGGCGGTGTCGTCGAACACGGTGATGCCGGCATGGCCGATCAGTCCATCGCGTTTGGCGAATTCCTCATAATCGAACGGCGTGTCGAACAAAGCGCGCGGAAAATAGGCGCCGAGCGGACCGCCGACCTGCACCGCCTTCACCGGCCGGCCGGTGGCCGTGCCGCCGCCGATATCGTCGACGATTTCGCCCAGTGTCATGCCGAACGCCGCCTCGAACAGGCCGCCACGCTTGACGTTGCCGGCGATCTGGATCGGGATCGTGCCGCGCGAGCGGCCCATGCCGAAATTCTTGTAGTAGGCGGCACCCTTGTCCATGATGACAGGCACCGAAGCCAGCGAGATGACGTTGTTGATCACTGTCGGCTTGCCAAAAAGGCCCTGGATTGCCGGCAGCGGCGGCTTGGCGCGCACCACGCCGCGTTTGCCTTCCAGACTGTTCAGAAGCGAGGTCTCCTCGCCGCAGACATAGGCGCCCGCGCCGAGGCGGATCTCCATGTCGAAGGCATTGGGCGAACTGAGCACGTTGACGCCGAGCACGCCGGCCTTGCGGGCGACCTCGACGGCCTTGTTCATGACCGCCACCGCATGCGGATATTCCGAGCGGATGTAGACGAACCCCTTGGTCGCGCCGGTGGCGATGCCGGCGATCGCCATGCCTTCGATCAGCACGAAGGGATCGCCCTCCATGATCATGCGGTCGGCGAAGGTGGCGCTGTCGCCCTCGTCGGCGTTGCAGACGATGTATTTGCGCTCGGATGTCGTATCGAGCACGGTCTTCCATTTGATGCCGGTCGGGAAGCCGGCGCCGCCGCGGCCGCGCAGGCCGGACTCCGTAACCTGGCTGACAATCTCGGCCGGCGCCATGGCCACCGCGTTCTGTAGGCCCTTCAGCCCGCCAAGCGACTTATAGGCGTCGAGTGACAGCGGGTCGTTGATGCCGCAGCGCGCGAAGGTCAGACGGGTCTGCTTGGCCAGGAACGGGATCTTGTCCGGCGCGCCCAACCAGCGCTTGTGATGGCCGCCGGTGAGAAAGCCGCTGTCGAACAAGCTCCTGACGTCGGACGGCTTCACCGGCCCGTAGGCGACGCGGCCGTTTGCTGTGGCGACCTCGACCATAGGCTCTAGGAAATAGGCGCCGCGCGAACCATTGCGGACGATCTTGGCCTCAACGCCGCGCTCGGCGAGTTCAGCGCGAACAGCCTTGGCGACCCTTTCGGCACCGAGCGCCAGCGCGCCGGAATCGCCGGGAATGTAGATGCGCGGGATCATGAGCGCACCTCCGCGACGATCTCTTCGATCTTCTCGTTGTCGAGCCGCCCGATCACCTCGCCATCGAGCATCGCCGAGGGCGAACAGGCGCACAGTCCCAAGCAATAAACCGGCTCCAGGGTCACCGAACCGTCTTTCGCCGTCTCGTGGAAATCAATGCCGAGCAATTGCTTGATCCTGGCGGCTACCGCATCGGAACCCATCGACTGGCAAGCTTCGGCCTGGCAGAGCTTGAGCACATGCCGGCCTGCCGGGCGGGCACGGAAATCGTGATAGAAGGTGACGACGCCGTGCACCTCTGCTCTGGAAAGGTTCAGCCCGTCGGCAATGACCGGGAGTGCTGCCTGCGGCACATGGCCGAACTCTTCCTGGATGCCGTGGAGGATCGGCAGCAGCGGACCTTCGAGGTCTTTCAGATCCTGGATGATCGCGGCCGTGCGCGATGCGATCTCGGTACTTGCAGGCTGCATCGTCACGCAGCGCCCTCCCTGGTCGGTGGCTTTATCGCTAAGTCTTTACAAAATCAGGAGAAACCCCCGAAATCAATAAAGCTGATCCGTCGCTCGATAGAAATTTTCTATCGAGCTCCAGCACCTGCATTTCCTAACCTAGCGGTGGGTGCGGAAATCGTCTGCGAGCGCCATCGCCTCGTCCAGCAGCGCCGAAACCAGCGGCGTGTGCGGTTCGCGCAGCGCGGCCACCAGCCCGACCGTGTGGCTGGCGTCCGGCTCGACGATCGGGATGGCCCGGATAGGCTCGGAAAAGCCGAACGTTTCCGTGAGGTTGAGAGGCATGATCGAGGACCATTTGCCGGTGCGGATATGCGAGAACAGCACGATCATCGAATTGGATTCCAGCGTCGGCCGCACCTCGACGCCGGCCTCGGCCAGGTGCTGGTCGATGATGCGGCGGTTCTGCATGTCTGGGGTCAGCAGGCAGAGCGGCAGGTGGCTGATCTCGGCCCATGTCACTTTGTCGCGGTCGGAATAGGGGTTTCCGATGGCGGTGATCAGCTGATAGCGCTCATCGTAGAGTGGTACGCTGGTCACTCGTCCGAGCGGCTCGTTGTCGAGATAGGTGATGCCGGCATCTATATCGAAATTGCCGAGCAGCGACAGCACTTCGATCGAGGTCCGGGACAATACCGAGAAGGTGACGCCGGGGTGTTTTTCGCGGAATGGCGTCGTCAGCCGCGCCACCATGGCGAGCGCGGTGGGAATGGCGGCGATGCGGATACGTCCCGACAAGCCGTGCCGCGCCGCCCGCATCTCCTCGCGCATGGTCCTGGTATCGCCGACGATACGGCGTGCCCACACCAGCACCTGCTTGCCCTCCGGGGTCAGGCCCAGGAAGCGCGAGCCGCGCAGGACCAGCATTACACCCAGCTGACCTTCAAGTTGCTTGATGCCGGCCGACAAGGTGGGCTGGGTGACGCCGCACACTTCCGCCGCCCGGCCGAAATGCTCTTCCTTGGCAAGCGCGATGAAAAATTCCAGCTTGTCGATCATGTCTGAAGCTAACCGCCCCCGCCGCACCGCGCCAGAGGGCTGCCGCCAACTGCGATGTCGATCGCCCCAAGCCGATGCTTGATCGCAGAAACCTATCGGTCGACGAGATTGAGGATGTTGCCATCCGGATCCTTGAACCAGGCGACCTTCATGCCCTGGCCGACATGGATGTCGCCTTCCAGGCTCAGGCCGGGCATCTCGTAGTGCTCGAAGGCAACGCCCTTCGATTTCAGCCCGCTGACGACGGTGTCGATCTCATCGCCGACCGTCCACGTCACCGCCGTCGCCTTGTTGGTTCCGGCGAACTGAGAGCGATAGACATTGATCGTGGTGTCGCCGCTTTTGTACACGATCAGTTCGCCACCCTCGTCATGCACCTGTTTCAGGCCGAGCGTCCCCTCATAGAAAGCCTTTGCCTTCGCCAGGTCTTTCACCGCGAGGTTGGCCGTTGCGTTGCTGTTTGCAAGCATGATCGTTTCTCCTTCGCTGCTTGTCGTCCCCGGCGTCTCCTTGGAAATAGGTCGAGCCGGTCGCTTGACGAGCCCCGCTTTGCCGGCGGCCAGCCAATTGCGAGCGGTGCCTGCAATTGGCTGCATCCACATCTTTCAGCCGGCTTACTGTTCCCCCTGGGCGCATGCGGCGCTATGTGGATGGAACTGGTGCGCCGGGAGGGACGAACATGCTGGGCTGGTTCCGCAAGCTGTTGCCGCGCGAAGATCGCTTCTTCGACCTGTTCGAGCGGCATTCCCGCACGGTGGTCGGCGGCGCGGAGGCCCTGCAGGAGCTCCTCCTGGGCAAGGACATCGAGCATTGGTGCCAGAAGATCGTCGATCTCGAGGACGAGGCCGACCATATCACCGCCGAAGTCCTGCTTGCCGTGCGGCGCTCATTCATCACGCCTTTCGACCGCGGCGATATCAAGGACCTGATCCAGTCGATGGATGACGCCATCGACATGATGCACAAGACCGTCAAGACGGTGCGGCTGTTCGAGAAGAGGGAATTCGATCCGCTGATGCAGGAAATGGGCGCCGTCATTGTCGATGCCGCCAGGCTCGTCGCCGAGGCGATCCCGCTGCTGGCCAAGGTCGGCGCCAACAGCGCGCGCCTGAATGAACTCGCCGAGGAAGTCATGCGTGCCGAAGGCCGGGCCGACGATCTGCATGAGCAGGGCCTGAAGGATCTCTTCAGGCGGCACGGCCGCAGCGACGCGATGGCCTATCTGATCGGCTCGGAGATCTATGGCCAATTGGAGAAGGTGGTCGACCGCTTCGAGGACGTCGCCAACGAGATCAGCGGCATCGTCATCGAGAACGTCTAGGCGATGGAAGTCGCGATCGCCTTTCCCTTGCTGGTCGGCCTCGTCGCCGTCGCGCTGTTCTTCGATTTCCTCAACGGCCTGCACGACGCCGCCAACTCGATCGCCACCATTGTCTCGACCCGGGTGCTGAGACCGCATTACGCGGTGTTCTGGGCGGCCTTCTTCAATTTCATCGCCTTCATGTTCTTTGGCCTTCATGTCGCCGAAACCGTGGGCAAGGGTATCATCGATGCAAGCATCGTCACCCCGGCGGTGATCTTCGCCGCCCTGGTCGGCGCCATCGTCTGGAACATCGTCACCTGGATCGCCGGCATCCCGTCGAGCAGTTCGCATGCGTTGATCGGCGGATTGGTGGGAGCAGGCGTCGCAAAGGCCGGGACGGGTGCCATCGTCTGGGCGGGGCTCGGCAAGACGGTCGCCGCCATCGTTCTGTCGCCGGCGACGGGCTTTGTCCTGGCGCTTCTCCTGATCCTGGTGGTTTCCTGGCTTTTCGTGCGCCAGACGCCGTTCGCCGTCGACAGCACCTTCCGTGTCATGCAGTTCTTTTCCGCATCCCTCTATTCGCTCGGTCATGGCGGCAACGATGCGCAAAAGACCATGGGCATCATCGCCGTGCTGCTCTATTCCCAAGGCATGCTCGGAACGGATTTCTACGTGCCGCTCTGGGTGGTCCTGACTTGCCAGTCGGCATTGGCGCTGGGCACGCTGTTCGGCGGTTGGCGCATCGTCCACACGATGGGTTCCAAGATCACCAGGCTCAACCCGATGCAGGGATTCTGCGCCGAGACCGGCGGCGCCATCACCCTCTTCGCCGCGACATGGCTCGGTGTTCCGGTTTCGACCACGCACACCATCACCGGCGCCATCATAGGCGTCGGCGCCGCCCGCCGTGTCTCGGCGGTTCGCTGGGGCATAGCCGGCAACATCGTCATCGCATGGGTCGTCACCTTGCCGGCGACGGCGGCGATTTCGGCACTGACCTATCTGGCGGTTCGCCTGGCAGGCTGACGTCGCGGCCTGGCGCTTGGAGCCGCCGGCGATCTGCACTATGTGAACAGCAGCCGAACGTCAGGGAAACATCAGCCATGTCCGTTACCAAGGAAACCGTCATCGAGCGCCTGAAAACGGTCAATGGCCCCGATTTCACCGGCAACATCGTCGACCTCGGCATGGTTTCCGAGATTTTCATCGCCGATGCGAAAGTGTTCTTCTCGATCACCGTTCCGGCCGCCAGGGCGCAGGAGATGGAGCCGCTGCGCACCGCGGCCGAGCGTGTCGTGAAGGCTATTCCAGGGGTCGCCGGCGCCGTCGTCGCCTTGACGGCGGAGAAGAAGGGCGGCGGCATGGAGGCGCCTGTCGCAGCGCGCCCGGCGCCCCGC